>JBJOKS010000031.1:0-50499 GCA_046045965.1 Cyanobacteriota bacterium
ATAAACCGGCTTTACCCTCAGTATATTTAGTTTCGTAATCGTAAAAATCGCTATCAAAGGTAATCTCACCAATAACGGAGGCTTTGGGGTTATCGTTACCTAAAACGGCACATTCTACTTCTCTAGCGACTACTCCGGCTTCAACAATGATGCGTCTGTCATAGGTTGCAGCATTGTCTAAAGCTGCTTCTAATTCTTGACGCGATCGCACTTTAGCAATTCCTACCGATGAACCTAGATTAGCAGGTTTCACAAAACAAGGATAACCTAATTCTGCTTCTATTTCATCACACAATTTGGGAAATACACAAGGATTTGACCAAACTTGCGCTCTAGTTAGGGCTTTATATTTTACTTGGGGTAGTCCTGCCTGAGCAAAAGCGGTTTTCATGCCAATTTTATCCATCCCCGTGGCTGATCCTAACACCCCAGAACCAACAAAGGGGACTTGCATTAAAGTTAGTAACCCTTGAATTGTCCCATCTTCGCCGTTTGGTCCGTGGAGAATGGGAAACCACAGTTCAATTTCTGCGGCTTGTGCTGGAAATTGCCATAAATTAGGGGTTAAGCTGGGATTTTCTCTAGCTACTCCTGATTCTAAAACCTGTTGTGCAGTTTCCCCAGCTTGCCAAACACCATCTTTTTGAATGTAGAAAGGCAGAATTTCGTACTTATGACTATTTTCTTCTGAACTCAGAGCTTTTGCGATCGCTCTTGCAGAAATTATTGAAACTTCATGTTCTCCAGAACGTCCACCAAACAGCAACCCCACTCGCAGTTTAGACATCTTCTGTACCTCGACACTATCTAAAGCAGATAGCGTACCACAAGGAATGTTCTCAGGAGTCAGGAGTCAGGAGTCAGGAGGCAGGAGGCAGGAGGCAGGAGGTAAATATTTATTTCTCCCCATCTCCCCTATTCACTGTTCCCAGTCCCCAGTCCCCAGTCTTTCAATTTTTCCTTGCTAATGTCAAACCGTCAGCTATGGGAACTAAACTCAGGGTAATTCTTGAGTCTTGATGTAATTTTTGATTAAAGGCGCGAATTTTTTTAGTTTGATTATCTTGAATTTCGGGATCTGCAACTTTACCAGACCACAGTACATTATCAACGGCAATTAGTCCACCGCGTCGAATTAGTTGCAGCGATCGCTCATAATAATTTTCATAGTTACCTTTATCCGCATCAATAAAGGCAAAATCAAAAGTTGAGCCTTCTCCATCTGCCAGCAAGCGATCTAAAGTTTCTAAAGCTGGCGCAATATGCAGGTTAATTTTATCTGCTACTCCTGCCTGTTGCCAATAACGTCTAGCTATGTTTGTATATTCTTCACTGACATCACAAGCGATGATTTTACCATCTGCTGGTAAGGACAACGCTGTCACCAAGGAACTATAACCTGTAAATACTCCTATGTCTAAAGTTTTCTTTGCTCCCAGTAACTTCACCAACAACGCCATAAACTGTCCCTGTTCTGGGGAAATTTGCATTATAGCCATTGGTAGCTGGGCTGTTTCTTGACGCAGTTGGGTTAATATTTCTGGTTCTCGCAGGGAAACTGACAGCAAGTAATCATATAAGTTTTGTTCTAAACCTATGGTTTGTTTTGCCATTACTGTGATGTTAATAAATATGCAATTTTAATAAAGACAAGATAGTTCTTCCTTATCAATTTTATTATACCAAATCTCAAATCGATTGTCAACCTTAATATTCTCTACTTGGCGCTAAAAATTGAAAAATTTGCAATTTTTGGGAGAAGGAAAGCAATTAAATTTTTTGGATGAGGAAATGAGAGGGGTTATGTTGAGAGATGTTGCGACGACAGGGAAAGCTTGAATTTTTTAGCTGATTCACCTCTAAAATTGAGAAATCAGTTCAAACTGTTCTCCAGAAACATTTTTACGCAACCAGCTTGTATTCAAGGGGGTAAGATGAGTCGTCCAATCATTCTTGGTATTGTTGGTGATAGCGCAGCCGGAAAAACTACGCTAACTAGGGGTATTGCTCAGGTACTTGGACCGGAGAATGTTACACTCATCTGTACTGATGATTACCACCGTTATGATCGCACACAGAGAGCAGAACTGGGAATTACAGCTCTCCACCCTGACTGCAACCATTTAGATATTATGCAGCAGCATTTATCGCTGTTACGGACAGGACAACCAATACTTAAACCTGTTTACAGCCACAAAACGGGTACATTTGAAGCTCCAACCTACATTAAACCCAATAAATTTGTAATTATTGAAGGTTTACTTGGTTATTCTACCCGTGCAGCCCGTGATGCTTATGATGTTAAAGTTTATCTTGCACCTCCTGAAAAACTCCGCGCTACGTGGAAAGTTAAGCGAGATACACAAAAACGCGGTTATAGTGAAGAACAGGTATTAGCAGAATTAGAAAAACGGGAACCAGACTCAGAAAGCTTTATTCGTCCCCAGCGTCAATGGTCTGATATTGTTGTTAGTTTCTATCCTCCCAATGAAAATGAGGAAGAAAGTAATGGACATTTAAATGTGCGTTTGGTGCTAAGGCCAACAATCCCCCACCCTGATTTTACTGAGATTATCCAAGGTGATGATTCTGAATCAGCGGTGCGTCTGGGACTTGGCCGAGATATGGGTAAACCGGTGGATGTGTTAGAAGTTGATGGACACGCTACCTTGGAACAGGTGAATAAGATCGAGCATATTATGTGTAATGATATGCCTTACTTAAAAAATATCTGCGATCGCGAAATTAATCCCGAACTCGGTAAAATTGCTGGTACAACCGGAGAAACACTGCAAAGTTACCCTCTGGCGCTGACACAGTTAATTATTACCTATCATATGCTCAAAGCTACGCAAATTTATCAGTAAAGGGGACTGGTGACTGGTGACTGGTGACTGGGGACTGGGGACTGGTGACTGGTGACTGGTGACTGGGGACTGGGTAATAGTTTTTACCAATTACCAATTACCAATTATCTATTCACTGTCACCTGTCACCTGACTCCTTTTCTATAACCAATTTCCCACTAAAACAAAAGCTGACCAATAATAGGGATGGGAAAATTTAGTATTCTTATCCCTTAAAATTGCTAATTGAGCGTTGCGGATAATTTCAGCTTTGGTCAGGTTGTTATTAGATAATTCTTGATAAAATTTGGTCATTAATAAAGCAGTAGCTTCATCATCGACATACCAAAGACTGGCTAAAGTGCTACGCGCTCCTGCTCTAACGGCCATTCCTGCTAGTCCTAAAGTTGCTCTTTTGTCTCCGGACGCAGTTTTGCAAGCACTAAGAACCAATAATTCAATAGGACGAATTTGCTTTTGATCAGAACGCAAAAGATTATTTAGCTGATCTACATTCAGTTTGTCATTCCATGTGAGAATAAAAGTATCTTCAGCTTTAGAACTAAATTCACCGTGGGTAGCTAGGTGAACTACTTGATAAGGAGTTTGGTTGACTTTCTGCTCTAATTGTTCATCTGTAAAGCCATCATTTTTTAGTAATAAGGAATTAGGAACTTGAGCTTTGATCCTTTCTAATTCTGAAACGACATTAGGAAGAGGAGGAAAACCGAAGCGAGCTTCACTTAGTCCACCTCCAAGCACTTGAATTTGTTCTCTAACTAAAGCTTTGGGGTCTATTAGTTGTAAGCTAGGAGCATTGGCAATACTATATTTTTCAATCAGGTATTGTTGACCATCATGAAGAATACTCATAGGAATATTTCGCAAAATGCCATCAGATATAAATACAATATTTTTGACATTATTGGCTTGTAATTTTTCTGCGGTTGGTTTGATTATCCAATTATAGACTTTTTGGGAAAGTCCTAACATTTGTTTCTGAAAAACTATTTCTCCTCGACGAGCTAATTTAGACCGTAATTCTTCAATATGGTTTTCTATTTCTGACTGAGATAATTTTTCACTATGATGATATAAAGTTTGATCAGGAAGTGCAACAATTACTTCTAAACTATCTTTGAGAACAATTGTATAGAAAATTGCTGATGTGCGATCAATTTGATCGATTTGCACAGGTTTTTCATCTAGACAAGCATTACGAAAAAAGTTATCTAGTTCTGCTAGTTGTAATGATTCAATTACTTCTCTAGCTTGTTTAAGTTTTTTTTGACTGGGAGTGTCTTCTAATAGTAATTCTACTAGTTCTCGATAAACTGGTTCAACTCGTTCTCGAAAATCAAATTGTGCTTCTGAACTAATAGCAACTAAGTCTGTGCGGATAGATTTGAGGGTTTTAACGGATTGACTGTATGCTGCTATAGCACTCGCACGATCAGCTTTTGTATTTCCTGCTTTTGCTATTATAATTCTACCTAGTTGCCATTGCCATTGATAACTAAGTTCTGGTGCATTATTACTTTGAGAAATTAGTAAAGCTTTTTCAGTTAATTCTCTGGCTTCTTGATAGCGTTGATTTTGTTCATAGAGGTTTCCTAAAGTTCCCGTTGCATAACTTTCTCCTCTTTTATCTGCTAATTTCTGAGCTATTTTAATTGCTGTTGCGAGTTCATTAGCTAACCAGGAATGAGAAGAATGTTCTTTTGGTAATTTGAGAAGAATTCGCGCTAAACTAATGCGGGAATAAACTGCTGTACGACTAGCAGGTAATTGGCTTAAACCGGTTTGAATTTGTGGTATTAATCGTTTTGCTGCTGATAATTGCTTGGTGTTTAATAAAATATCTAATGTATTTAACTGTCCTTGAATTCTTAAATCAGATGAGGGTGATTTTTCGATCACCTGTTGAAAATATGCAAGTGCTTTTTGGGTGTTATTTTCTCGCGCTGCGCTGTTTTTACCTAAGCTAAGAAGTGCTTGTGTAGTTGCGATGGGAGAGGATAATTTTTGAGCGATCGCTAAACTTTCTTCTACAACTTGTTGAGATTTATCTAATTGTCCTATTCCCCGTAAAACATCCCCTAAACTTAGCAATGCTTTAGCTTTAATCAGGTTATCCTGTTGTTGATTCAGAGTTTTCTGAGTATCAACTAAAGTTTTCACAGCTTGATTATATAATCCTAAAGCTTGTAAAGCCTGAGCTTGGTTAATTTGACTTCTAATTAATCCGGTATTTTCGCCAATTTGTTGATAGATATTTGTAGCACGTTTCCAAGTTTCTAACGCTGCTTGGGAATTACCCATAGACAATTGTAATTGTCCTTGAACTTCCAGAGTTTGAGCTAGAATTTCTTGGCGTTCTTTGCTATTTGTGATTTGATTAAGATTGTTAAGACTGGTTGTAATTGCTTGGTTTGCTTGTGTGGAATCTCCCATTTTTTGGTAGACTAGAGCTAAATTTCTCCAAGCTATCACTTGACCGATTATATCACCTTGCTCACCATAATTTTTAATTGCATTATGCAAAATCGAAGCTGCTGATGGAAATTGTCCATTTTGATATAATTGTTGAGCTTTTTCTTCTATTGATAAAGAATTTGTAATAGTTGAATTATTGATGTGATTGTTAGTAGAAATAGCCAAGACTTTTTCTGTCGTCAAACAGCCAGTCAGCGATAAAATACTAAGAGTTAAAATTGAAATCTTCTTCATTACATTTACCATTTTGATTTTCAGGATAATCAGGATAATATTTAATCAATTTACTAAGACATGATTTATTAATTATAGCTAATTTAATGACAACCAGGATGAGTTAAACCTGAACTTTGCGGTGTAACCTTGGGTGCATTTGCTGTTAAAATTACCCTACCATCAGCCGTAATTATCCATCCTTGCGCTTCCTGAATTACCGGAGTTTTAATATTTGCTTCCTCCTGATTTACTGCTCTTTTTTTCATAACAACTGGGGTTGTTTCCTGCTTACCTGAACGAGTAACCCATTCGACTATACCAGGTGAATTACTAATTAATTCATCAGATTCAGCAGCTAAACCACCTTTGCCAATAATTGTAAAAGAACTCCTTTTAGCACGTTGTTCTGCTGAACAAATATCTTTAGTTACTAATGATGCTGCATCGACTAAACTACCAGGTAATTCTATTAAACCAGAGGTAGGATCTACATCGGGAGTATTGATTTGCACATCCCCAGCTAAACCAAATTGAGAAGATGCGGTAATATCACTTCTGTCAGTTAATTCTGGTTGATTTCTTAAACCAAAAATGGCGTTAGTTGTAATGTTTATTTGTCCTCCATCTCCTGTAAAAGCGTTAGCGGTAATATCACTATTCTCACTAGGAAAAGCAATAATAAAAGGAGCATTAATATTGATGTTTCCACCATCTCCTCCTGCACTATTTGTACCGGCAGTTGCAGTTATGCGGCTGTTATTTCGCAACAACAACAAATCTTGAATATTGATATTTATATTTCCACCTTGATTACTGGCAGTTTCGGCACTAACAAAACCTTGATTATCTAAACTCAGAGTACCAGCTTGCAGTAAAATATCTCCACCTCTGCCACTGCCTTGACTATTTACTCCTATCCCTGCACCGTTTGTAATGATGAATGTTTGCGGGTCAATGTTGATGCTACCACCATCACCGCTAGAGTTGGAGGTAGTGTTAGCAAATATTCCACTGTGATCACCATCCAGGGTAAGATTTTCCAGTACATTGAGAGTGATATTACCAGCTTTGGCAAGGCCAGAAGTCGTAGTGAGTATTTGCCCTCCATTAGTGGCACTCAAAGTATTGGATGTGATGTTTATGCTACCTGCTGTTCCGTCAACGTTAGCAGCTGAAATGACTGAGTTATTATCAAGAATTAAGTTATTAGTGTTGAGCGCAAGGTTGCCTGCTGAACCTGTACCTGTGGCTCTGACAGTGATAATGCCTTGATTTAGTTGTACTGTCGTAGCTGGACTTTGACCACGATTCACAGACAAACTACCAGCATTTCCATTTGCGGTACTAGCAATAATCTGGCTATTATCAATTTGTAGAGTTTCTAAATTTTCTATACTGATATTCCCACTAAAAGTCGATTGACTAAAAGCAGATACTTGTGCATTATTAGTGAGATTCAATGCTGTGGTGTTGATAGTAATATTACCAGCATTTCCCAGGGATTCAGATGCAGAAAATATCCTAGCATTATTAGAGACAGAAACTGATTTTGCTATCAAATCAATATCGCCGCCATTACCTGTTGCATCCACTACTTGAGCAGAAATAAAACTATTATCAATTAAAATTTCTTCAGCGGTGATTTTAATATCCCCTGCATTGGCTGATCCTACAGAAAAGGTGCTGATTTGGGCTGTATTTGTAGCACTAAAAGTATTGGCTGTAATTTTAATACTACCTGATTTTTCTGTGCTAGTTAATTCACCACTATCAGTAGAGATAGCGCCGTCTATCATAGTAATATTACCTTGAGATGTGAGGTTGATATTACCTCCTAAACCACGATTACTTGAAGCAAGAATCTCAATGCCAGGATTGAGGATAATATCGCCATTTGTAGTTATATTAATATCTCCAGCAATAGTATTATCTCCATTAGAAAAAATCGAGTCTTGCAGCCAGATTTGCTCATTAGCTAGTAAGGTGACATTTCCTCCCACACTTGTACCCCTGCTGTCAATTCCATTGAGGTGCAAGTTACCATTTTCAGATTCAATGAGTACAGAACCACCATTAGCTAAACTGCCATTTACAATCCCACCAGAGGTATTTAATAAGTTATTGAGGTTGATATTACCATTTGCTTGTAATCTAACTGTTCCTCCATCTCCATTGGTATGAAAGGTGTTAATTTGGTCAAGAATTGAAATTCCTCCAGTAGCATTGAGTAAGATATTGCCTGTTTTTCCTAAAGTGTTACTAGTGTCTAAATCAACAGCATTGATATTACCATTAGTGGCATTTAGTTGAATAGAACCACTATCACCACCAGCAGATCCAGAGGTAAAAATTAATTGTGTTCCTATGGGATTTGTCCAAGGTATATTAGGATCACCGTGTTTAAAGAGAGTTCCTATAAAATCTGGAAAATTATCTGTGACAGTCAATGTCCATCTACCATTGGGATTTTCACCATTAAATTGAGCTAAACTGCGTTCTCTTCCTGGTCTAAATTCGCCAACAAAGGGAGCAATACCTTCAGTAATACTACGTGCAGCTTGATCATTCAAACGAGTATCTTGAAAATTAACTCCATCATTTCCTACAGAAGCAAATAAGTTTACGGTTGTTCCTTGTGGAGATGTGAGTTGAACTGAAAGATCGGAAACAAAAGTGTGAGTGGCTGAAAAAATTAAATCGAGATCGTCGATGTTTTCTAAATTTGAGACAGTAAAAGTAAATTCTGTAGGATGTAATATGGGGTTTTCAAGTGTTCCTGTTGCATCAGCAATATCTCCACCAGCATCAACATTGACTGCAATAGTTGTGGTAGTTTCTAACAAGGCGGTACTTATAGAACCTAGATGCAAATTTGCTCCAGAAATATAAATATCTCTACCATTTGTCCTGATAGTATCTTGGGGATCTTGCATGGTAAAGTCCCCGATGCCATTATTATCGCTATCAGCAGTAAATTCTATTTTGCCATTACCAGCACTAAAGTTAAGGAAGTTATCATTCAGGTTCTGGACGATAATATCATTAGTGGCTTGTAAAATAACGTTTGTATCCCCTGATAATGCCTCTAGCTTTTCTTCAGAAATAGTAAAGGTATCACTTCCTTCACCTGGGAAAATTTGTCCATCATCAATTTGAGCATCGTCGATAGCTCCACTACCATTGGCAATTACAATATTAGTAGGATCAATTAATAAAGTTCCAGGTAAACCGTTAACTGCACTGGTGTTAACATTGCCTCGGAAGATCAAGTTTTCTTTTGCAGATACTTCTACTAAACCACCATTACCAGAATTTAATCCCCCTTGAGCAGAAATAGTTCCATAAAAATCAGTTTTTCTATCTGCAAAAACAATAACTTGACCACCATCACCACTGTTTAAAGCATCTGCTTGAATTGTGACTCCAGGAGCGATATAAGTATTTTTGGCAGTAGGAATATTATTTCCACCTTGCAAACTGCCACCAATTAAAACTGTACCACCACCGTTAGGAGAATAAACATTAATTTGCGCTTGATTAATTAAATTTATTTGCTCTCCTAAAATAAAAACTGCTCCTCCTGGCGCAGTAATATTGCCGCTATTAGTAATAGTATTACCTGATAAAATTAAACTTTGTCCGGGATTGACATTCAAATTTCCCTGATTGTTAATATTACCTTGATAGCTACGAATGGCATTTGTAAATAATGCGCTTGGTTGTATAGTAAGTAATTGACTTCTTTGAGGATTAGAGGCGCTAAATAAACCGTTTTCTCCTAATTGAATTGCATCTCCTGTAGATGCAAAAAAAGCCCCTTGAACATCTAAACTGGAATTGGGACCAAATAAAATTCCGTGAGGATTAATTAAAAAGAAATTTGCTGATCCTAAAACTCCTAATTTCCCGAAAATATCAGATTGATTATTTCCTGTTACACGGGTTAAAATATTCTCAATTCCTACTGGGTTACTAAAATAAACTCCTCTACCCTCATCAATATTAAAATTTTGAAAACTGTGAAAGAGATTAGCACCTCTTCTTGCACCTCCATCAATTTGATCATTGAGTTGATTGAGTTTGGTCACTTGAGAACTTTCTGCACCTAAAGAATGATCCGGGGTTATTTGTGCTTGTACTTTGCTAATAGAAGACAGGAAGAATATCAGCCATAATAGGAGTTGAGGAGAGGAATTTTTACTCATGGGTTAAGGCAGTATCGCTAAAGGTAAGAATTTAGAAGTCAGAAGTCAGGAGTAGCCTGAGTAGGCTATTCTGTATTCTGAATCCTTACAGCTAAACAACTTTCACTGTAATCCTACCTAGATAAGTGAGAGCAAATTCTACAAACTACACAAAATTAAACAAATCATTCAACATCTTGATCAGAAAATAGGCTGAAAGGTGATTTGGAAAGCCTCTGTATGTAAGCATCAGCCTTTTCCAATGACCTGGAACTTTAGGGTAACTTTAGTTAATTTTTTTACCGGGACGAGAAAATAATCCCAGGAAACCACCTAATCCGAATAATGCCAACAAAGATGAGGGTTCAGGAACAGTTTGAGCTTCCAATTGCTGACGTACCAAATCACTTAATTGTTCAATGTTTTCTTGAGTTAGAGGATCACCATTATCATCTATTGTCAGCACTGAAACTAGACTATTAGGTAATATCAACGATGCACCTGATGCTAGAGAAACACTGGGAAGGTCGAGAGATAGATCAGATATACTTATGGGAAATTCTGGATCAGTAGCTAATGCTGTTCTGGATCTAAAAGCACTAAAGTTAGTACCTTCTAAAGGTGTCCCTTGCAAAGTAATTATATTATTGAAAACACCAACACCTTCATAAGAAGATCGTGCCGATGAAGTTCCTACAGTTGTCTGATAACCTCCTATGTAGCTTAAGTAAAAGTCTGCTCTGGTAGTAGTAACAGTAGGGGTGGATAGGAAATCGCTGACAAGCGCATCAATATTTAAGAAATTAGTTAAGTTAATCTGCCCAGTAGTATTATTAGTGACTTTAAAATCTGTCAAGGTTAAAATAATTCCTTGATTTCCATCTGTACCCAGTGCGACGTTATTTGTATCTATACTACGAGTATAAGTAACAGACTGACCATACAAATAGCCACTGACATTGATAGTTCCTGTACTGGTTGTAAAGGTGCGATCAAATTGAATTTGATTTATGAAACCATTTGTATCTCTAGTATCACCTCCTCTACCTGCTCTATCAGTAATTGTTTCTGTAACTCCAGCTGCGTTGAAAGTCAGAGAAAGTGCGTTGGCAGTAGCAGGGTTAAAACATATTCCCAGAACAACGACTGCACTTGCTAGTTTAGATAAAATATTTGGTTGAGACATTTTTAGCTCCTTGATGCTGACAAATGTGTGCGATATCAATGAAATTTGAGTTGTTTAAAATTCAAGAATATAAAAAACTTGCGCCTAGAAAAATACACGATTTGGATTGCGTGTTTCTTCTACAGTAAATATACGATTTTTACAAATATTATGTGATTTCAAATCAAATAGCAACCCATTGATCTCGACTTTACAGAAGATTTACAGTTTAAGCTTATAAAATCTTAATTGTATTAAGTATTGCCTCGAATTGATTGAGAAAGGGCTTTAAAAATTATACCAGCTTCTGCCGGGGGTTTAAAGGTAAATTGCAAATAAAAGTTACCTGGAGTTGCTGGTTTATCTAAAACCTTGGCATAGATATCTTCGCTGTATTGGTTTTGATTATTAGTCATTAATAAATTCAGTTTAATATTACTTAAAGGAGATGGTAAAGTATCTGCGTTTCCTAGTTCAATTTGTACTTCTGCTCCTTTTTCAGAAAGTTTGATTAAACTACCTTTAAATATAGGTTCACAAACTTGTTTTCCTTCAAGTATTTGGTAGGTGATGGAAATTGGTTCTATGAGAGGAAAATATATATCAAGTTCTTTGGGTAAAAATAAATTGTATGGTTCACCAATGCCACCAATATCATAAACAGTAATTAGTTCTGTGATGCCTTTGGGTTTAATTTTAAATTCGCCATGAATTCTGATTGTTGATGTTCCTATTGCTGTTAAAGTTGGCTCAGAAATGAGAATTTGTTTACCTGTGCTATAGCCTTCAATTCTAAAAGCCAGATTCATTTCTTTGCCAATGACGGTGTATTCTGTGTGCTTTTCTGAGCCAATATTGCCTACCACTACTTCACCAGTATTAATCCCGATACCCATTGATAAAGTTGGTAAATTTAATTGCTGTAATTTTTTGTTAACAGTTGTCATTGCTAACTGCATGGACACAGCACAAGCAACTGCTCGTTGAGGATCATCTAATCTCATTGTTGGCGCACCAAAGAGAATGACAATACCATCTCCCATAAATTTGTCGATAGTTCCCTGGTATTGAGCGATCGCATCTAACATAGATTCCAGATAGATGTTGAGAATTGTTACCACCACTTCTGGGTCAAGCTTTTCTGATAGGGCTGTAAATCCTCTTAAATCCGAAGTAACGACGGTGATTCTTTGCCTTTTACCGCCAATTTTCAATCCTTCCGGGCTTTCCAGCAGAGTTGCAACTACCTCATCTGTGAGATAACGTCCAAAAGTTTTGCGAATTGAATCTGCGGTGTTTGCTATATATGCGGTAATCGCAATTACAGAACCTGTAAAGGCTAAAAATGGGGGAACTGCTGGCAACCACCAACCCCAAATTACAGCTATATATGTACTACCTAACAAAACTCCGGCGATTAATACCAGGGTAGCTCGGACAATGATTGATGTTAAGGATTTGTCCAAATATAGATATCGCCATTGCCAGGTAAAAGTAGCACCAACAAAAGCCCAGAAGATGATCCACAGGCATTCTTGGGTTTCTGACCAACTTTTAATCAAAGGGCGGCCTTCCATAGCCGCGCTAATAATTTGGCTGGTGAGATGTGCTTGAATTTCTACCCCTGGCATGGGTTCGGGAATACTCAGTAAATCTCCACTATAGGGAGTGTAAAATAAATCTTTGAAACTTTCACCGACTGCACCAATTAAGATAATGCGATCGCGCCCCCAATCTTTTGGTACTTTGTCTTCTAGAATATCTCTGAGGGAAACTGTATTAAAATAGCCAGCTTTTCCTCGGTAATTTAATAACACCTGATAACCACGATCATCAGCGCGGATATAACCACCATCATCAGCTTGAAACCGAGAAAATACGGTTTTACCTAATTTCCAAAGTTTACCATTTTCCAGATTTTCAACAGCAATACCTTCTGGTTCTAAATAAAGTAAAGCTAGATAAAGACTAAAACTAAAGACATTGTTTTTATTGGTATCTGCCAGATAAATAAAACCGCGTCGCACTTTGTTGTCTGCATCAACAATGACATCATTTGCCCCTACTTGTCCCTTAGCTTTAAGTACAGGTGGTGCAGGAACAGTATTACCATTGCGATCGCCCACTACTTTTTCAATCCCCACTAGATAGTCGGTAGATTTAAATACCTTGACTAAATCTTCATGGCCTGGTTCAAAAGGCAAATCTCGGTAAATATCCAAACCAATAGCCCGGGGCTTTCTTGCTTTCAGTTTCTCCAGCAACCGCGCATAGACACCATCAGCAATGTAACCTTGTTGCAGATATTGTACATCCGCTTCCTCAATCCCGACAATCACAATGCGCTCATCTTGGGATTGAGCAGGTCGCCAACGCATATATTGATCAAAAGCTGCCCCTTCCCAAGATTGCAACAAACCAAGAAAACGCAAAAGGATGACTATGATCCCAATACTAGGGGCAGTAATCCCAACCGTACTCCATTCCCGCAAAAATTGTTTTATCTTTCCCATATCCCAGGTAAATCAATTAAGATCATCAATTGATTTTGGATTTAAACAGTTAAATTGTAATATCCTTGACAGGATAATAGTTAATTTTGCGGTAATTTCCATCTCAACATCATATATCTCCGAATTCTCAAAGAAGTCGGGGATATGGCTATTGGTTTTGACGGTTACATCAATCACAGACTCATTCTAGGGTTGAGGGTTATTAGCAGAAATTTGACAGCAGTCAGAAGCAGAAATTTCCTTCAACTTTTCTAATTTCACAGAGGTTAAAAGTTCTACCCATTCTGCTTGTGCTTGGAGATTGTTACCTCTTCCAGCAGTAGCAGAAGCGCCATCGCGCAACTGATCGAGAATCTTCACAGTTTCATGCCAAAACCCAAATTCTGAGTATAATCTTGCCTGTTCCAGAGAATCTTTTTTTACCTGCCTGATTCTAGCCTTTTGTTCAGAAGTTAAAGGAGTGCGTTTAAGCCAACCCTCTACTACTTTATCCGCTTCCCTCTCTTCAGGATTGCAGATCACCAAAACTTGCCACTGATATGTATTATTCGCTTTGATGTTGACGGTTTTCGGTATACTTATTTTCACTATCCCCGGAGTATTCACCAGTGGAAAGGTTGTTTGATAAGCAATTGTTTCATCTTGTTTGTCAATCAGACGAAATTCAGCTTGTTTATCAACTGCTTGAGGAATATACACATATACTTTGGGATCAAGTGCTGCTGTTGTCAAGACATTATTTTCTGGAGTCAAAGCAGTTATAGGTATTTTGCTCTCATCACTACTGTTCACCACTGATTTAGCATTTGCGTTGTGATTATCACAAGCAGGTCCACGGGAACCCGCTCCTGAAGTTCTTGCCGGCGCTCCCAAATCTTTCACTGGTGGGAATGTGAGGCTTACTTGCAATCCTTTGGATAATTGCGCGTTGCTTGTAGTTGGTAACACAGGAATCATCAAGATTGCCGTCAAAATACTCAGTGAGCGGGTTTTTACGGTACTGAAAGGAATTTTTATAGGCATATAGACTAGATTTGATGTAACGTTATATATCTCAACAATACCCAAAAAGTTGCTTGATGCCAACAAGACAGACATAGAATTTCTTACTGCATCTGCCTTGATCTTGGTGTAATCTAGTCTACAAAGGATAAATAGGTTTTTCCAGAAAATTAAATCCACTCCAATACTGTTCGGTTAAGGATTTTTGTCGGTTGGGTCTGAAGAAAGCGCAACCCAACAAATGCTTATAAATGTTGGGTTATGGCTGATACCTTCGGCGAGCGCAGAGATACGCCACGCTTTGCGTTCACGTAGTGTCCCGAAGGGATACCTTCCATTGCTATGGCTCCTGCGTCGCCACGCAAGCTATCGCAACGCTGATGCGAACAAACCAACCTACAAAATTCTATTTTTTGAGCTTAACCGACAAATATTGGGTTAGAATTTTGTTTATATAAATTAAACAGAAATTAAATCGGCTGCATTATTTAATTTTTGACACAAAAACCCATACCACTCATCCAAACCCACACCAGTAGTAGCAGAAACTTGAAAAATCTGAATTTGTGGGTTTACCTGTTTTGCATATTCAATACATTTTTGAACATCAAACTGGAGATAGGGTAACAAATCAATTTTCGTAAGTATCATAATTTCACTAGCGCGGAAAATATGAGGGTATTTAATTGGTTTATCCTCACCTTCCGTCACAGAAAGAATGACTACTTTAGCCTGTTCTCCTAAGTCAAATAAAGCCGGACAAACCAAGTTTCCGACATTTTCAATCATCACCACAGAATCTAATGGCGGGTTGAGTTCTTGTAAACCCCTTTCTATCATTGAAGCATCTAAATGACAGCCTGTTCCGGTGTTAATTTGCACCACTTTACAGCCTGTTGCTTTAATTTTTTCTGCATCATTGGTAGTTTCTTGATCACCTTCAATAACGCTAATAGTTAATTTGTCTTTTAAATCATTAATAGTCCGAGTTAATAAAGTTGTTTTTCCCGCACCAGGAGAACTCATTAAATTTAAAGCCAGGATATTTCTACCTTTAAACCAGCCTCTATTTTGGGCAGCTAATAAATTATTTTTACCTAATATTTCCTGTTCTAAAGATATTGTTGTATTATGAATTTTGGCGTGAATATTTGCTGCTGGTTCGTGAGAGTGATGATTTTCATGGTGATGAGAATGGGTAATTACAGTCCCATCGGGTAAAGTATGGGTATGATGATGTTCATTTTCCATGTTGGTAATTGTTGCTTCGTTATCATCAGAACATCCACAGGTTACACACATAATTCCTCTACCTCAATTTCTTTAATGTTTAATTCTTGACCAGTTATTAAATCTAATTCCACACTACCACATTCACAGATACCAAAGGGTTTATCTACATAAAATGTAGCACCACATTGACGACATCTAGCCATTCCGGGTATTTCTATTATTTCTAATAAAGCACCTTCTACTATTGTACCTTGGGCGCAAATATCAAAGCAGAATTTAATGGCATCGGGCATAATGGCGGAAAGTTTGCCAATTTCTAATAAGACTCTTTGAACTTTTTTGTTTTGGGCGTTTTCGCTGACGATGGCGATGATGTTTTGGGTTATTCCTAGTTCGTGCATAATATTTTTTTAACGAACCGCTCCAGGCGCAGAGGACACAGAGATAAGAAGTGAAATTGTAGGTTGGGTTAAGCGACAGCGCAACCCAACAAATTTATGATAATTGTGTTTTTGAAGATGTTGGGGTTTCTTACGTCAACCCAACCTACAATTTAGCAAATTCTTGGTAATTGATCACCTACTAGCATATCAACTATTCTTTCTGCACCAAAGGCGGTTTTTAAGAGGACTATTCCTGGTGGTGTGGGCATAATTTCACCGATGATAGATGCTTGTTTTCCTGTGGGATGATTTTTCATTGTTGATAATATTAATTTGGCTTTTTCTTTGGGTGCAACTATGACTATTTTTCCTTCATTGGCTAAATATAAAGGATCTAAACCGAGTATTTCACACATTCCATTGACTTCTTCTCGCACAGGAATGGCTTTTTCATTAATACTAATTCCCACATTTGCAGTTTGGGCAAATTCATTTAATACTGTGGCTAAACCTCCTCTAGTTGCGTCTCGCATGGCGTGAATTTCTGGACAAACTTTGATAATTTCAGCGACTAATTCATGTAATGGTTGACAGTCACTTTCTATATCTGTTTCTAATTCTAATTCTCCTCTAGCAATTAATATTGCTGTTCCATGATTTCCGATTTCTCCGTTAATAATTACTACGTCTCCTGGTTGAATATTGCGGGGAGAAATATCAATACCTGTAGGTATAATACCAATTCCAGCGGTGTTTATAAATAGTTTATCAGCACAACCACGATTAACAACTTTTGTGTCACCTGTAACTATTTGTACTCCTGCTTTTTGGGCTGCGGCTTGCATACTAGAAACCACTTTTCGCAAAGTTTCTAATGGCAAACCTTCTTCCAATATCATACTACAGGTAAGATATAAAGGTTTCGCACCACTAACAGCTAAATCATTAATAGTACCATTAACCGCCAATTCTCCTATATCAGAACCGGGAAAAAACAAAGGATCAACTACATAAGAATCAGTAGTAAAAGCTAACCTATTTCCTAATTGAGAAAGTTGCGATAAATCAAAACTAGCTTGATCTTCTAACTGTGATAAAATAGGATTATCAAAACTTTTAACAAACACATCATCAATTAAATCACGCATAGCTTTACCACCGCTACCATGAGATAAATTAATGTGAGTATCTTTGATTTTATTGGGGCGACGGCGCACTTGTTCTATTTTCTGAAACAGAGGATTTTGAGATTCGTGATTTTTGTAAACTTCCATATTAAACATATTATGAATTGCCACCAAAAAAATTCTTTTCTTTCTTTTCTTTCTTTTCTTTGCGTCTTCGCTCCTTTGCGTCTTTGCGCGAAATAAAAAATAAATATTATAAATTTATCTAATAATCAATATAATTGGTGCGTAACGATAACGCACCCTACAAATTACCTCCCAGTTTCCTCATGCCTTCCGGCGTGTTTATCAGAATGTAAAATACCACCAACTGCCCAGTTTTCCCGTTCAAATTCATCAATATGAACAGTTATCCACTCAGGTTTAGTTCCCAAAGCAGAAACCAAAGCATCAGTCACAGCTTGGACTAATTTCCGCTTCTTTTCTATCGAGTGACCTTTTCCAATTTGAACAGTAACAAAAGGCATAGGAATTTCCTCAAAATGTACAATTATCTAGCCCAGAGGAACAGGTACTTTTGCTTTTTTCTCCGCTTGTTTTGCCATTGTTGAAAGTCGCCCATATTTATAATATGCTGCACAAGCACCTTCGGAAGAAACCATGCAAGTGCCAATGGGACTTTCGGGAGTGCAAGCTGTTCCAAATACTTTACATTCCCAAGGTTTTAAAACTCCTTTGAGAATTTCTCCACATTGACAGGCTTTATGATCTGGAACTTTTAAATTAGGGATGGTAAATTTAATTTCAGCATCAAATTTGGCGTATTCTTCCCGTATTTTAAAACCAGAATTGGGTATTTCTCCTAAACCGCGCCATTCAAATTTTTCACGCACTGTAAAAACTTGATTCATGGCTGCTAAGGCGTTTTTATTTCCCGCTGGTTCAACTAAACGATTATATTGATTTTCTACTTGACAACGATTTTCTACTATTTGTTTTAACAACATCCAAATTGATTGGAATATATCTAATGGTTCAAAGCCAGAAATAACGATGGGTTTATGATATGATTGGGAAATAAATTCATAAGGTTCTGTTCCTATAACCATGCTGACATGACCTGGACCGACAAAACCATCAAGTTGTAAATCTGGGTTTTCTAATAATGCTTGTAATGCGGGAATTACTAATACATGATTGGAAAATAAACTAAAATTATTGATGTTTTCTGCGGCTGCTTGCAGGATGGTAAAAGCGGTGCTGGGGGCGGTGGTTTCAAAGCCTAAACCGAAGAAAACTATTTCTTTGTTGGGGTTTTCTTTGGCAATTTTTAGGCTATCCAAGGGTGAGTAAACCATGCGAATATCGGCACCTTGGGCTTTGGCTTGCAAGAGGCTAGTTTTGGAACCGGGTACGCGCATTGCGTCGCCAAATGTGGTAAAAATGATGTTGGGATCTTGGCAAAGTGCGATCGCATCATCTATTCTACCTTTGGGCATGACGCACACTGGACAACCCGGTCCATGAATTAATTCGATGTTATCAGGTAATATTTCTTCGATTCCGTATTTAAAGATAGAATGGGTATGACCGCCGCATACTTCCATTATTTTGAGATGTTTGTCTATTTGTCGGCTGAGTTTTTCGATTTCTTTTTGTAAGGCTTGGGCTTTTTCTGGGTTGCGAAATTCGTCTACGTATTTCATAATTTTTTGTTTCGCGCAAAGGCGCAAAGGTGCAAAGACGCAAAGGAATAAAAGAGATTTTAAGTGTAAGCTTGGGCTATTTCTTGGAGAAGTTTTAATGTTTCTGCTGCTTCTTGTTCGTTAATTCTATTCATGGCAAAACCAACGTGAACGAGTACCCAGTCTCCTATACATTTTTCTGGTGGGTGTTGTTCATCGACGATACAAGCTATGTTTATTTGGCGTTTTACTCCCCCAACGTTAACCATTGCTAGTTTATGTTCTGGGTTGGTTATTTCTACAATTTGTCCGGGTATTCCTAAACACATTTTTATTTGCCTTTTTTAAGATAAATATCATCAAATACATCTGTTTTTTCTTGTGGGGTGGGCATCTTGCCCGCCCTATTTATTCTTTAAGTAATTAGCAGCTGCAATAACTGCTTGTCCTAATGATAAACCACCATCGTTTGCAGGTACTATACTATGGGTGAAAACTTCTATTCCTAGTTTTTTTAATTGTTTGGTTGTTTGTTCTAAAAGTATCCGGTTCTGAAATACTCCTCCTGTTAATGCCACCTGATTAATTTTGTGTTCTTGGGTTAGTTGTTTCACTATTTCCGCTATCAAAACAGCTAAACTAATGTGAAATTTGGCAGCTATTTCTGATGGTGAAATTTGCTGCTGTAGGTCTTTTAATATCTCCCCCCACATTTGGGCAGTGTCTATACTATATATTTTATCTAAGTTTTTAAATTTCAAGGGATAATTTATACTTTCTTCATCATTGTTTAATATGTTAACATTAGCAATTGACTCCATTTCTATGGCTGCTTGTCCTTCATAGCTACATTCTTCTCGACAAATACCTATAGCTGCTGCTACTGCATCAAATAATCTCCCAACTGATGATGCTAAGGGTGAGTTAATACCTTTATTTATCATCTGGTTAAGTAATTTTAATGGTTTTTGTTCGAGAAATTTGATAATTTCTAAGTCGGGATATTGCTGTTTTAATTCTTCCCATTTAAAGACGTTTGTTAATTGGGCGTAAGTGTTTCGCCAAGGTTGATAAATTGCTTGTTCTCCTCCTATCATGGGCATAGATTTAAATGTGGCTAAACGCCTACTTTCACAATAATCTGCTAGTAAAAATTCTCCACCCCATAATGTACCATCTGCACCATATCCTAAACCATCAAAGGCTATTCCTAAGACTGGTTTTGAATTTAGAGGAATTTGATTTTCTGCCATACAAGCTGCTATATGGGCGTGATGATGTTGAATTTCATTTAATTTAATTTGGTTAACTGTTGCTAGTTCTTTACCCAGCTTAGATGATAGATATTCTGGATGTTTATCAATGGCAATTATTTCTGGTTGATGTTGAAATAAGTTCAGATATAAATTTAATGTTTCTTGATAAGCATTAAAAGCTGCGGCGTTTTCCAAATCTCCCAAATGTTGTGATAAGATCGCTTCACCTTCACGTAATAAACAAAAGGTATTTTTCAACTCGCTACCCATTGCTAAAATAGATGGTATTTTTTCAAATCCTGATGGTAAAATAATTGGTGCTGGTGCATATCCCCTAGCGCGTCTGAGGGTTTGTATTTTCTCATCAATAACCCTGACAACTGAATCATCTACACGGTTAACAATATCGCGATTATGTAACAAAAAATAATCAGCTATTTTAGATAATTTTTCTTTTGCATCTTCATTATCTATACATTGGGGTTCATCGGAAATATTACCGCTAGTTAAGACTATTGGCGATTTCATCCTTCTGAGAATTAAATGATGTAAAGGGGTGTAAGGTAACATAAAACCCAAGGTATTTTGTCCTGGTGCAACTGACGCAGCAACTTTCTTATCTTCTTTGACTTTTAATAAAACAATAGGTGCGGTCGGACTATTTAATAAAGTTTTTTCTAAATCACAAACATGACAATATTCAGATATAATATTGATATCTCTTGCCATTAAAGCAAAAGGTTTATGATAACGGTTTTTTCGTTCTCTTAATTTCTTAACTGCCGCTTCTTGAGTAGCATCACAAGCTAAATGAAAACCACCCAAACCTTTAATAGCGAGAATTTCACCCTTTTGTAATAAAGTACAAACCGCATCCACATCATCCAACATCGAGAACATATCAGCAATAACAGGTTTACCATCAGCACGTTCTAACCAAGCACTCGGACCACACTTAAAACAAGCTACAGGTTGGGCATGAAAACGGCGATTTTCTACATCTTGATATTCTTGTTCACAGTCTCCACACATGGGAAACTTCACCATACTCGTATTATGTCTATCGTAAGGAATAGCGCGAATAATAGTTAATCTTGGACCACAATGAGTACAATTAGTAAAAGGATAACGAAAATAGCGACTAAAGGGATCAAAAATTTCCTTTTGACATTGGGAACAAGTAGCAGCATCAGCAGCAACTTCTGTTTTTACAGTATTATTAACACTGTGAGAAATTACAAAATCATCAAAATCAAATTTACCCAAATATTGACTTCTCACCAACTCATTAATTTTCGCTAAAGGCGGACATTCTTGATATAACTTATCTACAAATTCTTGTAACTTTTCCTCACTCCCTGCAACCCGAATTAAAACCCCATCCCCATCATTACAAACATCACCCTTCAAACCACAAACTTTCGCCAAACGATACACCGTAGGACGAAAACCCACACCTTGCACAGTACCCCGAACCCTAATTTCTTCTCTGATCATCCTTCCCCCTCTGCGTTCTCTGCGTCTCTGCGGTTCGTTACTCTAATTAAACTTCCAAATCAAAACCCGATTATTTCCAGAATCAGAAACTACCATATTTTCACCACAAACTTTAATTCCATAACACCAATTTAAACTTTCCCTAGTTGGTAAACCAAAATTCCGATTTTCGCTTTTACTTTTAAAACTTTCTTGTCCCACAACACCATCAGCATCAGCACCCTGTAATAATAAAATAGAATCCCGTTTCTTCCATCCTAGCAAACGAGAATTAGCTGTATCTGCAACTATTAACCAATCTCCCGCAGCATCTACGCCATAAGGCATACTTAAACTACTGCGACTAGGGAAATAAACCCCTTGATTTAATTCCACACAATTAAAGTTTTTTTGCCCTAAAACCACCGCACAAGGGGCATTATTTTCTGTTGGTATTCCTTCCCAAATCATTACTCGGTTATTACCCGCATCAGTGACAACTAAATTATGATCCCAAATCGTTATATCATGACACCAACGCATACTAGAAGCAGTGGGAGAACCACCTCCATTTTCATTGCGAGATATCATGTCTGGTTGTCCCAAAACTATATCGGCAGGTTGTCCATTTTCTATGGGAATTTGATTCCAAATTAATAATCTTCTGTTTCCAGTATCAGCTACAAATAATTTATTTTCATAACATAAAATCCCATAAGGCCAATGTAAAGTATTAGCCGCAGGTTGTTGACTTCCCCGGTTATGTTCGTTATCAATAAAATTAACTTGTCCTAATACTAAATCTGCGGGAACATTCTTATCTTCTGGAACATTATGCCAAATTAAAATGCGATGGTTCCAAGCATCAGCAACGGCTAAACCATTACCACATTTACAAATACCTGTAGGGACACTAAATGTAGATTTTCCTGGTGTACCTTTGGCGTTTTGTCCTTCATGAAAAAAGTCAGGTTGTCCTATTACCCAGTCAGCCGGTTGATTATCTTTTGTGGGTAAATTTCGCCATCCTAATAACCGATGATGTCCTGTATCTGCTACCCATAATGGTCCTGTTGGTGATAATAAACAAGCTGCACGGGGTCCAAACATTGTTGATGGAGTTGGTGCGAGAGGAATAGCTATTTGTTCGGATGTGGTAGCGTTTCCTAAGATTATTTCTGCACCGTTGGGAGATAGGGGTATTTGATTTGATAATTTGGGTATTAAGGTCATTATTTATCTCATGCAGAGACGCAGAGAGAAGGATAGGTTTTTTAGGGTTTATCTATTTAAGAATATTTGTGGGTGGAAAGATGTAGTTTTAATAGCAATTTGACTCTGCTGTAGTTATTTGAGTTAAAAACCTGTTTTGGGTTTATCCCATATTAGGTTTTAAAATGAAAGGCACTAAATTTGGTATTTCCAACAAAAAATAAAATGACGTGACTAAATCTGTTTATACAGAGGAATACAATCAGTTTCGCAAAATGCTGATAGCAGCACGCAAAACTACCAATCTCACTCAAGCCGAGTTGTCAATTAAGTTACAACGACCTCAATCCTATGTATCAAAATATGAACGGGGTGAATGTCGTTTAGATTTGATTGAATTTTGGGAAATTGCGGAAGTTTTAAAAATAGATACCGTGGGTTTTATTCAACAACTCAAAGACTTTAAAAAGGAGAAATAATTATTCTTATTCAATACACCGATTTTAATGGATCTGAGACTATGATTAATAGTCTTTATCATCAAGAATGGGAAGAAATTAATACAGTTCTTTCTCAAATGCCTTTACATATTAAAGCTTCTGATCAGGCTGGTATTCAAGGTAATCTCATATTTGATCCAGTAGGTACAAATGAGTATATTTAAAAAGCATTAATTGAATTTAATTGGCTTTTATCCGTTCTGATAATGGTGGTTTAACCAAATTATGATATAGCAAAACAGCATAAACAATTTCATTATCTATAGCATCACGCAAAGCTGATAAATTATCTTGTTTTAGACTTTTAATTAAACTAGTTAATGCCGCTTTATGTAAAGCTTCAATTGCACTTTTTAAACCAATAGCTACACACCTTTGGCTTTCATCCCAATCAGAAATAATAGCTTCAAATCTCTGAATATCTCCAATCAACTCATTTAAATTATCCATAAAAATCAGCGTTTTATCTGCGTTTATCTGCGATTTATAATAATTCAATCCCCCAGATAAATCTGTAGGGATTGATAACTTTCAGCATTGTATGTATCCAGACTCATTTCATTCTAAAATCTTTAACCAGAAAAGGCATAATTACTCCTGTAACTAAACTAGCTACAGTAATAGGAATACAAAGGGGAATTGATGCCTGTGCTAATAATACTAATATGAGTGTACCTATACCACTAGCAATGGTAATTTGACGAAGGAAATATATGGGGTCACGGAAAAGGTTTCCTTTGAGAAATAATTTGACGGTAAACCAGCCAATTTCTATCATAAATATCCTCCTAGTAGTTAGCGAATAAGTTAAGCATTAATAGACCTAAAATCATTACGGGAATAACTCCAACAGGGGCAAATAAACTGCCAAGAGTTGCTGCAAATTTATAGCCTATATCTTTACCACCTAAAATCATCCCGCCAATTGCACCACCAATCATTGATAAAATTACGGCAATGACTAACCAAGTTAATGCTGTGGTAAAATTAAGGTCTGTATTCAAGCTATGCAGGAAATTTGTAAATGCTGGGTTGTGGAAAATTTCAAACATGACTATTCTCCTAATTCGGTTTTAATTTAAGCCAAATGCTTGTATTTCTGCTGCCACATCTTGTAGTGCTTGGGCTACTACTTCCGCTTGTTCAATTTGTTGGTGTTCTGTAAATATCTGCCAAGCTTCTTGATAGTAGGATTTGGCTTTAAGCAGGTTTTGCGGATTCCCTAATTCTGGTTTTTCCGGGTTGTCAGGTAAGTTAAAAAGTACGTTGGCTTTGTTAGAAATTGTGTTAGCATATTCTAAGGGTGTGTTTTGAGGATGACGCACTTTTAAAGCTTCGTCGTAAGCAGCAACAGCCCTCAAGTTATTATCAATTGGATGGGAACTAGTTAAATATTGCAAAGCATTACCTAAGTTGTTTTGCAACATTGCATATTCCCTGGGATGTTCAATTAAGTTAATATGCTTAAGTGCTACTTCAAAAGACTGTACTGCTAACCCTTGACGCAAATATTCCCGTTCTGATGCCATTGGCATCGAAAGGTATGCGATCGCTATATTATTATATAAAATCGCATATTCCTGTGGATAATCTTCCCATGTAAATACCCGCAAAGCTTCATGATAAGCTTGGATACTATCAGTTATCCGCGCTAAATTGTAGGGAACTAAAGACTGTAAAACTAACCCCAAATTCATCTGCGCTTCTGCTACTTCTTCAGGTGTAGCAAATTGCTGTAAAATTGCTAAAGCTTCCTCGTAGTTGTCTTTAGCTTGTACTAATAATTGGGGGTGAGAATCGGGTATCATTTGTAAAGTACCAGCCATTCCCACTTTTGCCCGTGCTTTCAGTAAAGGATAATCTTCAGCACACATTTGATAAGCACGATAAAATAATCCTAATCCATTTCGCAAGTCTTGGGAATTTTGCGGCTTTTTGAGAAAACCTTGCGCCATTTCTATCAGCATTTGGATTTTTTCCTCTGCTGTTGCTGACTCATCAGAAATGGCCTCCATAGCCGCTTTGACGGCTGAATCTGTAACACTAGAAGTCATAAATTGGCCATGATAATTGAGTCATCAACTAAGCCGATTTACGCAGTTTTTGAGTTTATACAGATTCCCCAATTTCTCATGGTTTCATCACAGATGATCAAACCAAAGCAGCCAAATTTTACGCTGGTTTCTTCATCAATAAGCCAAGAAATAAATTTCCTAGCTAAAAGCTAAATAGAGAGTTTTTACCTAATCCATTTTTTAGTTTGCATGGAAAGATAACAACATCAATATTTCCCACTATATAACTCTCAATTGAGAAAAATCTAGCGTGAATTTACTAATATTAATTTTAGTGACAACCAATTTATAACTTGCATAATATTTTTTGTATAAGAAGTTGACAAATTATCTTGCAGTATAGTAATATTCCCAAATATACTACGCAGTAAAAATAGTAAAAGTAAATTTTTGTTGAAAATAATCTCATAATATTTAAAAATAATTTAATATATAAGATTATTAATTGATCAACCAGTGAGACTCTACAAGATTCCTCAGCAGTAGAAATTCAAAATTAATAATGTTGCTAATTTTTCTGCGTATCTCCTCATCAACACGGGCGCAATAATCCCGTTTATCTCTCCACATCTACAACAGAAAAATCTTAGCCCATGACTAATGTACTCTGGCTGCAAGGTGGTGCTTGTTCAGGTGACACCATGTCCTTCCTTAACGCCGAAGAACCTACAGCTTGTGATTTAATTGCTGACTTCGGTATTAAAATTCTTTGGCATCCTTCCTTGGGTGTAGAACTGGGTGCAAACGTACAAACCTTACTTTGGGAATGCGTCTTAGGTAAAATTCCCTTAGATATTTTAGTATTTGAAGGTAGCGTAGTTAACGCCCCCAACGGTACAGGGGAATGGGATAGATTTGCAGACCGCCCCATGAAAGATTGGTTAAACGACTTATCTAAAGTTGCTAACTTTGTCGTCGCTATCGGTGACTGCGCGACCTGGGGCGGTATTCCCGCAATGTCACCCAACCCCAGCGAATCTAATGGTTTACAATTTCTTAAACGCGATCAAGGCGGCTTTTTAGGTGCAGATTTCCTCAGTAAAGCCGGCTTACCTGTAATCAATATTCCCGGATGTCCCGCCCATCCTGACTGGATATCACAGATATTAGTCGCCATTGCTACCGGACGCATTGGTGATATTGCCTTAGACGACCTACACCGTCCCCAAACCTTCTTTAACACCTACGCCGAAACTGGTTGTACCCGCAACATTCACTTTGCTTACAAAGCCACAACTACCGAATTTGGACAACGTAAGGGTTGTCTATTCTACGACTTGGGTTGTCGTGGACCCATGACCCATTCTTCCTGTAACCGCATCCTCTGGAACAGGGTATCATCCAAAACCCGCGCCGGAATGCCTTGTATCGGTTGCACAGAACCAGAATTCCCCTTCCATGACCTCAAACCGGGAACAGTATTTAAAACCCAAACCATCATGGGCGCACCTAAAGAACTACCCCCTGGAGTCAAGCAAAAAGATTATGCAGTCCTCACTGTTGTTGCTAAAGATGCAGCACCCAAATGGACAGATGAAGACTTTTTCTTGGTTTAGAAATTGGGGACTGGAAGAGAAATTTCTTTACCTGTTCCCTGTTCCCTGTTCCCTATTCCCTATTCCCTCTAAATTATGCCAATTCAAACATTAGATATTTCACCCGTTGGTAGAGTCGAGGGTGATTTAGATGTCCGTGTGGAAATCGAAGATGGTTATGTTACAAATGCTTGGACTCATGCTGAACTTTTTCGTGGATTTGAAATAATTTTACGCGGAAAAGATCCCCAAGCTGGTTTAATTGTCACCCCTAGAATTTGCGGAATTTGTGGAGGTTCTCATTTAAGTTCTGCATCTTGGGCTTTGGATACAGCCTGGGGAACAGAAGTTCCCAGAAATGCAATTTTAGCGAGAAATTTAGGTCAAATTGTCGAAACAATCCAAAGTATTCCTCGTTATTTTTATGGCTTGTTTGCCATTGATTTAACTAATAAAAATTATCGCCGCAGTCACTTTTATGATGAAGCGTGTCGCCGCTTTGCTGCTTTCACAGGTAAATCTTATGAGATTGGGGTGACAATTTCTGCTAAACCTGTAGAAATTTATGCTTTATTAGGTGGACAATGGCCGCACAGCAGTTATATGGTTCCTGGTGGTGTGATGTGCGCCCCCACTTTGACTGATATTACCCGCGCTTGGGGGATTTTAGAATATTTCCGCACCAATTGGTTAGAACCAGTTTGGTTAGGTTGTTCTTTAGAAAGATATGAAGAAATTCAATCTTATGAGGATTTCCAAAAGTGGTTAAATGAAGATATCAAACACCGGGAATCTGACTTAGGTTTATACTGGCGCATGGGTTTAGATATCGGGTTAGATAGATATGGTGTGGGTGTGGGTAAATTTGTCACTTGGGGATATTTACCCCATGAGGATAGATACAATAAACCCACCATTGAAGGACGTAACGCTGCGGTAATTATGAAAAGCGGTGTTTACGATGGTTGTAAAGATACTCATAGATTGATGGAACAGGGTTTTGTGCGGGAAAATTTAAGCCATTCTTGGTATGATGAAGGTACACAAGATTGGCATCCAGGCGATCGCAAAACCTCCCCAACTATCAACAACCAAAAAGATTTTAATGGTGCATATTCTTGGTCTAGTGCAGTTTTACACCAAGACTTAGGACGTTTAGAAGCAGGACCTTTAGCACGTCAATTAGTTGCAGGTGGAAAACATGGAGAGTCTTGGCAACATTATGACCCATTTATTTTAGATGTTTTCAAAAAAATGGGCGGTGCAAATGTTCACCTCAGACAACTAGCAAGAGTTCACGAATTAGTTAAATTATATCGTCAAGCGGAACGTTGTTTAAGGGAGTTCAAATTAAACGAACCCTGGTATATTAAACCCAAAGAAAAAGATGGTAAAGGTTGGGGTGCAACGGAAGCAGCAAGAGGCGCTTTGTGTCACTGGGTAGAAATTGAAGATAGCAAAATTAAACAATACCAAGTTATCGCCCCAGGAACTTGGAATATTGGACCCCGTGACGGCGCTGGTAAACGTGGACCTATTGAAGAAGCGTTAGTAGGTACACCTATTGCAGATCCTAATGATCCTGTAGAAGTGGGTCATGTTGCGCGTTCTTTTGATTCTTGTTTGGTGTGTACTGTTCACGCCCATGATGCTAAAACAGGAAAAGAATTAGCCCGTTTTCGGACTGCTTAATTTACAGCAGATTTCGTTCTTATGAGGTACAAATCATCATCATGAAACTCTTGTGGGGTGGGCATCTTGCCCGCCCAAATTGTACCTCATTACACCGGAAAATGCTGTATGTTTTGTAGGGTGGGTTTTTCCCACCTACTTAGAAAATGTTGGAAAAGTCAGATATTTTTTGTTCTTGGTTAAACATTTTCGATTATCTAAATTGATATTAATTAATCAGAAACAATTAACGAAAAATTAACGACTGTAACACAAAATACAAATCATTTATTAGACAAATCGTATTATTTTTGTGAATAAAATCCTCACAAGAGGAATTGAATTAAGTAGTATAATTTACAAGCGAATTCAAAATTATGAACTCAATTATTCTACAATGGGCAATTACATTCCAATGGGAAGAATCTGGCAAATTAAAGAATCAGCAAATTTCCAAAGGACAAGTAATAAATAATAACCATAATGGAGATATAATTATTGGACGAGACTCTCAGGTATGTGATCTGGTTATAAATAATAATAGTGTATCTGCTCAACATATTAAAATTTCTTTTAATGAACAACAACAAAAGTTTTTTATCAAAAGTTTAAATCCTCAAAATATTTCTAATCTCAATGGACAAAATATTGATTATGGTAAAGAATTTGAATTGCTTATTAATAGTATAATTTTTTTAGGAAAGCAACGTTTACAAGTTATTGATATTCAAATTTACCAATTGCCATCAACAGATTATTCAGGAATATTGCCTGCAAATACTAATTTAATTACAGCCCCTCAAAGTTTAAATTTTAACCAAGTTAGCTCCATTCATAATACAAGTCATACGAAGCTTGATCCACATTTAAATAGATTCCGATTTTCTTGGAAAGAACCTACAATTATTGCAGCAATTATAGGAGGAATAGCAACACTTGTTGCTGCATTTATTAATTCATCTGGTAATATAATAGAAAAAAAAAGTGGAGGAATTCAAGTAGAAAATGCTAGTAAATACAAAGAGGAGATAGAACTTAATAAAAAAAAACAACAGCATACAGTAAAAACCAATAAAGAAAACCAGGATACTGAATACTTAAAAGTACATCAGGAAAAAATTATAAAACAGACAGATAAACCCATTGAAGAAGTTAAACAAGAAAAAGGTAATTACCCTTACCAAAAATTAAATCTAAAAAATGAGAATTGTCCTAATCCTGTCAAAGTTGCTTTTAGCTTTACTGCTTTAGATAACATATCACAAACTCAAGGCTGGTTTCTTGTTAACCCAGAATTCAAACCTATACCTCTTGATGCTGAAAAAACATATAAAAACATATATTTATATGCTAAAACTGAATATAATGGTAATACAGTTATATGGAAACCTCAAATAACAAACCTTAGAAAAAGGTTAGTTTTGGATAGTGACTTTAATTATACTGACGGACAAAATAACGATAAAAATAAAGATAATAAGGAAATAGTCGAATTTTACGAAGTTCAAGTCGATGACAGTAAAGAAGTAACAAATAGAGTTTTTAAATGCAGTTCTGGAAAAACTCTAGATTTAGTAAATCCTGAGGAGCAATCATAATTGTAGGATAAAATGGATGCTGATCAACTTATAAATACAGTTCTCCGTCAACGCTATATAATCTTAAAAAGTTTGGGAAGCGGCGCGTTTGGTGACACCTACATCTGTGAAGATTTAGATTTACCTACTCATCCCAAATGTGTGGTAAAACACCTGAGACCAAAAAATCCCCAACCAGAAGTTTTGATAGTTGCTAGACGACTATTTGAGAACGAAGCAGCAACCTTATACCGTTTAGGAAAACTTAGCAACCAAATCCCTAAATTATTGGCTTACTTTGAAGAAAATGGTGAATTTTATCTAGTGCAAGAATTTATAGATGGGTATGATTTGTCCACAGAAATAATTCCTGGTAGTCCTTGGAGTGAAAGTCAAGTTGTTAAACTATTGCAGGAAATTTTACAAGTTTTAAAAGTTGTTCATCAACAGAATATCATCCACCGTGATATTAAACCCCAAAACTTAATGCGTCGCCGTGAAGATGGAAAGATTGTACTAATTGATTTTGGGTCAGTCAAAGAAATTAAAGGTTTGACGACTGATACTCAAGGACAAGTGACTTCCACTATCATTATTGGTTCTAACGGTTATATGCCAAATGAACAGGCTAATTCTAGGCCAAAATTATGTAGTGATATCTATGCAGTCGGAGTTATTGGTATTCAAGCTTTGACAGGTACATTACCTCGAAATTTTCTAGAAGATCCTAACAGTGGAGAAATCATTTGGCGAAATGAGGTTAATGTAAGCAATAGACTAGCCGATATTTTAAGCAAAATGGTGGCTTACAACTTTAGCGAGCGATACCAAACAGCAGCAGAGGTTTTACAGGTATTGCTTGCTTTGTCTCCAGTCAAATTAGAAGCGGTACACAAATGGACATGGCTATCTAATAGAAAAAATTTAGCTGGAGTAGGTATTACAGCAGGACTATTCATAACACTTATTATAACACTTGTAGCTGATTCTATTCAAAAAAATCCGGCAAATACTGTATCCACGGAAAATTTTATTCAACTACCTTGCGGTTCTCAAGTATCTGTTCCCAGTTTATCATCTACCCCAAATTACACTTTTGAAGATGGCACTAAATATTACGGTTCTTTGGATGAAAAGAATCTATTTATTGGCAAAGGAACTATGATATTTACTGACGGTAGTAGATATGATGGTGATTTCAAAAATAGTAAGCGTCATGGTTGTGGAAAGTTTTCATATCCTGTAAATATCAGTTCTTATGAATACTATATTGGCCAATTTGTAAATGATAAGTTTAATGGTTTAGGAAAAATCAAGTGGAAAGATGGTAGTGAATATAGAGGTCATTTCCGAGATAGCAAATGTGATGGTAAAGGAATATTTCAGTTCCCTGATGGCTCTTTTAAGAGTGGAGTTTGGCAAAATGGAGATTTGTTAGGAAGTAATATATCCTGCAATCGCTAGTAAATATAAATATGGTATTTATCTATTCATAATTAATAGTAAAAGTTAGTTATTATTTGTCATAAATCAACATTTACAAAAAAATGAATCAAAAATTTGCCAAACACCGGAAATTTATTTTTACTGTAGCTTCCTTAATTTTTTTCACTGTCTATTTTAGTGTTGCTATTCTCCCAAAAATGACTGTGGGACAAATACAACCTACACCTACTCCAGAAGCAACATCTTCACCTCAACCAGAACCTACTCCAGAACCTACTCCAGAAGCAACATCTTCACCTCAACCAGAACCTACTCCAGAAACTACTCCAGAAGCAACATCTTCACCTCAACCAGAACCTACTCCAGAAGCAACATCTTCACCTCAACCAGAACCTACTCCAGAACCTACTCCAGAAGCAACATCTTCACCTCAACCAGAACCTACTCCAGAAACTACTCCAGAACCAACATCTTCACCTCAAGAAACTACTCCAGAAACAACATCTTCACCTGAACCAGAACCTACTCCAAAACCAAAATCTTCACCTCAAGAAACTATTCCAGAACCAAAATCTTCACCTCAAGAAACTACTCCAGAAACAACATCTTCACCTGAACCAGAACCTACTCCAGAACCAAAATCTTCACCTGAACCAGAACCTACTCCAGAACCAAAATCTTCACCTCAGCCAGTTAGAGGAAGAGGGTGAAAATTACTAAATTTGTTCGTGAAATTTAGTAAATTAGCTAGTGAAAAAATTCAGAATTCAAACAATAACTGAGTTCTGAATTCCTTATATAAAGTGAAGTTATTCTGAAGAGTGAAATAGCTTATTTGTATATTTTAGTTAATAAAATCAAAGGATGGATAATAGAGTCTATAATATTATTATTTTGAAGCTAACTTTGACTGTGATATTGCTATTTTTTGGGCTGCAATCAATTGCTAATGCTCAGACAAAAGTGACCCATCAAAGAAGCGGTCTGATTAATAATACTGAGCCAAATTCTACTCCAACTATAAATTCTCCCCAGGTGCAAACAGCCCTGCGTAAAACATCTGTGCGTAGGAAGCGGTTACTAATGAGGTCATTGTCTCCTGTTCCGCCAAGTCTTCCTGATACTACGGAGGAAAATATTCATTTACTGCTTGTTCTTCAGCAACGAAGACTTTACATTTATCGAGGAGATATTTTACAAGCGAGCTACCCAGTAGCAGTTGGTAAACCCAAATGGGAAACACCTATAGGCAAATTTAAGGTGATTAATATGATTAAAAATCCAGCTTGGGAAAACCCTTTTGTTGACAATAAACAAATTATTCCTCCAGGTTTTCAAAATCCTTTAGGAGAACGTTGGATTGGGTTTTGGACTGATGGAAAAGATGAAATTGGATTTCACGGCACTTATAAGAGAAATTCAGTAGGAAAAGCAAGTTCTCACGGTTGTGTTCGCTTGTATAATGAGGATGTGCAAAAACTGTATGAAATAGTGAAATTAGGAACCCCTGTAACCGTAGTTCCATAAAGAGTTGAGTAATTATTTACCACGCAAAGAAAGTGGAAGTGTTAATCTAATCCGAATTTTCCCCATCTCTGCGTCCGAGTTCATAAATACCAGCACCCATACAGGCAAGTATGCCGGTGCTAATTCCCCAACTCTCACCTAAACTGATTTCTAGACCCCAGTTACATAAAGCACCAAAGATGAAAAAAGGCATAATGCTAAACAGTGAGGCGTAAAAAGCATTTTGTGATTCTCTGGCTTTGCGTGTCTTTTCAAATTCTGTTTCACTGGTATAAAGGGATCTTTCAGCAAAATTAAACCAGCGATTTAGTTGTTCTATCACCCATTCTCTAGTTGATGCCAAAGCCAGATATAATGCCAAAGCCCATAAACAAGCTCCAGCGATCGCAATTTTATCCAACTCAAATCGAAAGGGCAATATATCAAACATAGGTGCGGTTTAATGCTGCAATATCCTATTTTAGCTTTAATTCGCTCCTAAATCGACCCTATTGAGAAAATTTTCATCTCCTGACAAGAATAATTTTGTCTGATTGCTGATTTTGCACATTTACATAGTCTTATTTTATAAGATCAATCCACCATTTAAAAAGGTTCTGGAACAGTATTTCTAAATTCTTAAAATTATCAAAAAAGTCAATAGTCTACAAACATAGACCATTGACTTTTAATCAATTCCTAACGAGAAACTACTAAGTTTTCATCTCTCACCTGAGTCTGAATATTCTCATCAACAATTTTACGGAATAAATCACCATCAATGGTTTCTTCTTCCGCTAACATATCAACTAAACGTTCCATCACCATGCGGTTTTCTTCAAGTATTTCTTTGCACTTCACGTAACAATTACTAACAATCTCTCTGACTTGAGCATCAATTTTAGCAGCAATTTCTTCAGAATATTCTGATTTATTCCCCCAGTCACGACCTAAAAATACTTCCTGGTTGGGGCTTTCCAAGGACAATGGACCTAAATCAGACATTCCAAACCGTGTTACCATTTGTCTGGCCATATTTGTCACCTGTTGCAAGTCATTTCCTGCACCTGTGGTTACTTCTGGCTTACCAAACACAATTTCCTCAGCCGCTCGACCGCCTAAAGCTGCCATAATCCGCGCTAAAATTTGGGAACGGGAAATTAAACCTTGTTCTTCATTGGGTGTAAACCAAGTTAAACCTAACGCTTGTCCTCTGGGAATAAGGGTAACTTTTTGTACCGGATCATGGTCTTTAACTAACGTACCTATCAAAGCGTGTCCTACTTCATGGTAAGCAATTAAACGTTTGTTTTTGCTATCTACTAAAGCTGTACCTTCCATTCCCGCTACTACCCGATCTACTGCATCATCAATCTCTAGGATGGTAATGGCTTCTTTGCGTCTTCTCGCGGTGAGAATAGCTGCTTCATTGAGTAGGTTAGCTAAGTCTGCACCAGTGAAACCAGGAGTACGACGAGCGATCGCATCTAAGGAAACGCTTGGATCTAATTTCTTATTCCGCGCATGAACTTGCAATATTTCTAAACGTCCTTTTAAGTCCGGTGCATCCACCATTACTTGTCTATCAAAACGACCAGGACGCAACAATGCAGAATCTAACACATCAGGACGGTTAGTAGCTGCAATAATAATGATACCTGTGTTACCTTCAAAACCATCCATTTCTGTTAATAGCTGGTTTAAGGTTTGCTCTCTTTCATCATTACCACCACCAATACCCGCACCCCGCTGTCTACCAACTGCATCAATTTCATCAATAAAAATGATACAAGGAGCGTTATCTTTAGCTTTTTTAAACAGGTCGCGGACACGGGAAGCACCCACACCCACGAACATTTCGACAAATTCCGAACCGGAAATACTGAAAAATGGTACAGCAGCTTCTCCAGCGATCGCTTTTGCTAGTAGAGTTTTACCAGTACCAGGGGGTCCAACTAACAGTACACCTTTAGGAATTTTTGCACCCACCGCCGTAAATTTTTCCGGTTGTTTCAAGAAAGTAACAACTTCCTGTAATTCTTCCTTAGCTTCTTCAATTCCCGCCACATCATCAAATTTTACCCCAGTTTTGGCCTCCATTTGAAAGCGAGCGCGGGATTTGCCAAAATTCAAAGCTTGGTTAGAAGCATTGGTAGAACGGCGCAGGAACAACAGCATTAAAGCCACTAATGGTAAAATCCACATGAGGTTGATTAAAAGTCCTACAGCTGCTCTACTGTTAGCAGAGGAAACCTGACCAAACTCCACATTCTGTTCTTTGAGTTTGTTAATTAACTCAGAGTTTTGATTTAAAAGTCGTACCGGAATAGGTGGTGCATCTGGTTTTTGATCTGCTAAATAAACTTTAGCTATTTGTTCAGTTTCATCCAGTTCTACTCTTTTAACCTGCCCTTGCTCTGTTTTCTGGAGCAATTCCCCATAAGATAAAGAATTACGCTCTACTTTTTGCGCCAAAACGGGACTACCCCCAAAAATTCCTGGCAACATAATCATAGTAGCCGCTAATGCCCCAGTCAAAACACCACGTTTTGTTGGACGCTGTTGTCTCAATGCCTTTTTACCAACATTTGTCATAAAATTTACCCTTTTTCTTTTGGCATAAGCTGATTTTTGATTTTATGCCTATTCTTTTGGCTGAAATAGCAATAACTGGAAATTACAGTTTTCTCATCTAGTTTAACTTCGACCTATGAGGAATTGGTGATTGATGATTAGGAAAGATGACAATTAAGGTAAAGTGCGAGAGATTAAATTCTATTATCCCTTGCTATCTACTCCTTATTCCCTCTCTATGGAATTTGACAGATGACAACAGTCATCGTTAAAATAACCATAGTCGTAATGACTCCGCTTTTTAATAATTCTGGTATTGTGGGTGAACTATGGTAAAAATTGTTGGTATTGGTGGTAGTTTAAGACCAGGCTCCTATACCCAGCTTGGGTTACAAGTAGCAGCGCAACGAGTAGCAGCTTTAGGTGCAGAGGTAGAAATTCTCGACTTACAGCAAATGCAGCTACCTTTCTGCAACGGTGCTGGGGAATATCCAGAGTATCCAGATGTACAAAGGTTGCGCGATACCGTGGGTAATGCTGACGGCTTAATTTTGGCCACACCAGAATATCATGGCGGCGTTAGCGGTGTGATTAAAAATACCTTGGATTTAATGAGTTTTGATCAACTGTCTGGGAAAGTGACAGGATTGATTAGTATTTTAGGTGGTCAGTCTAATAGTAATGCTCTCAATGACCTGCGAATCATTATGAGATGGGTTCATGGTTGGGTAATTCCCGAACAAATTGCTATTGGACAAGCTTACAGTGCTTTCAGTCCTGAAGGTAAGCTGCTGGATGAAAAATTATCTCAACGCTTTGATCAATTTGCTCAAAGTCTGGTAGATAATACTCGTAAGCTGCGCGGAGTTAATTAGAAATAGGGTTACAAGGGGAGGATATTACAGGCTATTCTCCCTTATTAGCCTGGAAAAAACTTTCTTGACTACAAGAAGCCATAAGTCTTACTGTAGGTCTATCTGTACTAGTTGGTAAGCGGAAACACCCCAATATCTCAACATCCTGATTCAGAAATTTTTACAAGCTACAGCAAAACGTTCAATTCCCGCTAAATCAGCATGAATTGAAATATGACAATAATTACCATTATTTTCCAACAATTCTCGCACCGTCTCCGCCTGTCCAGCCATCATTTCAATCAACCACACCCCACCCGGACGCAAATAAGCAGGAGAAACTGCTATTAAATGACGAATATAATCTAAACCATCAGTACCACCATCTAACGCTAGATGTGGTTCATGTTTAACTACTTCTGGTTGTAATGTCAGTACCGTATCACTGGGAATATAAGGCGGATTTGATACCATTCCGCTAAACTGACCTTTCAACGATTCTAAGGGTTTCCACCATGAACCTTGATAAAATTTAATCCGTTCCCCAAAACCCAAATTTTCCGCATTGCTTTTAGCAACGGCTAAAGCTTGAGAACTGACATCAACTGCATGAATAGTGGCATTTGTCAATACTTCAGCTAAACCAAGAGCGATCGCACCACTGCCAGTACCCAAATCTGCCCAATGCAAATCTGTAGAGACATTATGTGGAACATTTATACATCTTTTAGCATCAATGTCTTTAAACTTGTTAGCAGCAATCACAGCCAAATCAATTAACATTTCTGTTTCCGGTCTGGGAATTAAAACCGCACTTGACACAGCGAGTTTAAACTTTCGCCAAGGTGTAGTTCCAGCAATATACTGTACTGGCAAGCGATCATGTAAGCGTCTTTGCCACAACTGGTCTAATTCTGCCAAAGAAAACTGCATTTTAATTTGCTGCCATTCTTTGAAAGACTCTAAACGCAGTGCCAAGCGGTCTAATCCAGCTATTTCCTGCAACAGCCAATCAACTTCTATAGGTGAAATGTCCGCAGCTATAGCAGCGTGAATGGCTGCATTTCGCCACTTCCAAATTTCCGCACCAGTAACTGACTGTTGCTTAAACATGATTAACGCTGCCTAGAAGGTGCAGTTTTCGACTTGGGAGCATTATCTTTAGGCAGAGTCCTGATATATTCTCTAGACTCTGGGGATGGAACTAAAACCACCTGGTTTAGCCAGGAATCATTTTTATCTGTTAAAACCTTGATCACGCCATCTACATCTATGACTTGAATATCAGCTGTAGGAAACTTTGGCTTTACTTGGTTTAATAAACCTTGTGCATCTTGTTTGCTCAAGAATAAAGGAATCATTTGCTGCTTATTAGCACCCAATTCAATTGGAACATATCCTTTATCTGGTGCAAATCTCACAGCGAAAACAGGTACACTCTTGAATTGATCTACTTTTTGACCTCCAGCCTTGAGTAAAGCTAAAGCACCTTTGATTTCTTGGTCTACAGGCTTAAAAGCAAATAAAAGACGATTTGGCTGGTTTTTGCTTTGTTGCAATTGCTGATAAATTACACCTAGAGGCACGGCAGTAACTTGCAATTTTTTAGCCATTTCTTCAACTTTCGGATCTTTATTTTTGGCACTCCGCAATTCTTTGATAAACGCCAAAGCTTCCTGCCGACTCATATATACACCTGTCACTGATGCCCCTTGTTGCCCATTTTTTGCAGGTAGGTTGCGACTCAGGGGTAAGCCTTGATCATTAGTAATCAAGTAAACTGGTATTGCATCTAACTTTTCTTTTATTTGTTGTTCTGATAATGCCAGGGCAGGAAAATTGACGGCTACCACACTTCCTAGCAACGTACTACCTACTAAACCTAGCGTTACGCCCCAGCGAACCAATGATTTCATAACTACTCCTCATCTCAATATCAATAGTTTAATTTACTTAGACAATCTCGGTAAATGATTTGATTTTATACTAACTAAATCAGCTTTAATTATCTAGGAAGCTATTTTATCTGTAAATAACTTTCTAAATTTAGCTAATAACTGTCTTGAATGTTGTCTTGCTATTCACTACTAAATGTTGTATTGGTCTATTATACTTTTTCTCCAGCAGCGAGTGATTTCCGGGACTCTTGATCAAAACAACTCCATTTTATTTTATTGTTTTTCTCAGTTATGGGTGACGTTATGACTAAATCAATCGTTCCATCTGCGATCACTTGAATATATTGACAAATATATCCAAAAACTAATCAATTTTACTACTACTCCTTTGAGATACTCAACTGAACAGTATTGAATTCAGTATGAATAAATTTTTTCAAGCACAACAAAATAAGATCTGCCAACCATTCAGTCACCAGTAAATCAACCATTTTAAAAATTATCAAAAATCGGGATGACAGGATTTGAACCTGCGGCATCCTGCTCCCAAAGCAGGCGCGCTACCAAGCTGCGCTACATCCCGGAAAGACTATTTGGCTTGATGAGTTTACCTCCACATAACAAAAATTATGTTTTGCTCAATCATCTTTTTAACTATATCATTCTTAAAGCTGATTGCCAACCCCCTTACCTGGAAAAAATAAAATTACTTCTGCGGTGATGATAGCAAATCTATGGCTACAACCTTGTTTTGTTTGCAAATTGAGGATCATTGAGGATACCAAAACATCCCTTTAATACCTTCTGGATCAGGTATAAACCCCATAGTTCGGTAAAAATCGACAACATGGGGGTCAGCGAAGAGAGTAACATTGCTAATTTCTTCACTTCTGAGTTTTTTGAGGACATATTTCATCAATGCCTTACCCAGGCCTTGACTTTGGAAGTCTGGATGAACCACCACATCCCAAATAGTGGCATTAAACGCATGATCTGAGGTAGCACGAGCAAAACCAATTAACCGCCTGTTATTTCCTCGTACTTGCCACATAGACGCGACGAGAAAACTATGCTCAATGGCTTTTTTTACTTTTCTCAGCGGACGACGCGACCAACCAACCGCATCACAGAGTTCTTCTAGTTCATACAGGTCGATATCACGCTCAGTGCTAAAAACGATGCTATCGCTACTGGCGCTAGAGTTGCCTCTATCTCCCCGTGTATACTCATCAAATGCGGTTGTTTTATTTGTCGCTACAGATTCAGAACTACTAAACCAAGTTTTCCAAAAACCCATGCCAACGCGGTTCGGGTAACATGACTGAATTGGTTACACTGTTTAAGAGTGTTGATTCATCAGTAAAATTACTGTCTTTGCTCTATCTCCAGACACATAACCTAAAAATTTACGTTGAGTGTGTTGGGCATTGGCAATAGTGACAGATGGTTACTATATGTTTCACACCAATCATTTTTAACTTTAGCATTTTGTTTTCACATTTCTTAATTCCATAACCAAATATGGATATGAGATTTTTACTTTATGAGAAACAAATCTCACACACGAAATGCAAGGTGAATCCCCTAATCCTTTTTTGGGGGACGCTGGGACTAAATTTCCACTTTTGCTGGTTTGCGTCTAGTGGTTAATCTGTTTGATCCACTAAAATCAAGATACTACATTATTCAGGTAATCTGATGTATCCAACTATAGAATTTTGATAACTTTTCGCGTGATCCAGACCCAAAAAGCATGATTTCGGCAATATTGACAGCAAAAAATAGCATGGAGGCGATCGCATTAGCTGGTATGTCAACTTTCAACCCGCCCATCAAGTAGGCGCTAACCATAGATTATGTAGAATTTCCGTTAGTAGCTAGTATGATATCAAACTTACACTATGATTTTTACCATGAGGTAAAACCTATGCTTAATCCGCCAAAACGGAAACATACAGCTTATTGTAAGTAAATTAACCAAAGATTTAGTTACAAAGGCAAACACAAAGCCAGTTTTACTGCTGACTGCTGCTATATAAGAGCAAATCAGTAAATAACACAGTTTTGAGCTTTATTTTTAGCAAAGCAAGCAAGTCTTACCTCCAACAATGACTTCTGGTTTAAAATCCTCGACCCTGGAACTTCTAAAACGCTTTAACCGAGCGTTTCCCCAATTTTATGAGCAATTTGTTAGCAGTGAGATTCAGTTGCAAAATTTACGACTGGCATACCGTTTATATAAAACCAAACGGGCTGTAATCGAGATGAAACCGGAAGGCAGCAAAAGCGCCCTGCATTTTGCATACCGTAATCAGTCTTTTCTCCTCAGCGACATTTTTGGTGTGCTGGCAGCTTATGGTTTAACTATTCATGGTTTGAGTCTCTATGGTCAGATTCAACCACCAATGTTAGTTTTTATCAAACTGCTGGTATCCCGTGGCAGCAAAGCCTTGACCGAAAAAACCGCAGAAAATGTTTGCCGTGCCATTCGTGAGGCTCTAGGAAATAGGTTTGAGGTAGAAGAGATGTTAGCGGTTGAATTTAACCTCAATGCTGGTTTAGAGCAGGTACAAACCGAGTTCTATGTCGATCCAGTTTTTCATCTCCCAGCCCTAGTCATTGAAGCCGATAATCAACCAGGATTATTTTATAAAGTCATGTATGGCATCTGGCAAGAAGACCTTCTGGTAGTCAATGCCAATTTATTGGTTTGGCGCGGACGTACACGGCTAATACTCTACTTGTTGGGACCTAACGAAAACCTGATTCCTGAATATCTTGGTCACAAAATTGCCGAAGGAGTGCGACAGAGGTTACTTGGTCATTAACAGGTGATTGGTGACTGGTGACTGGTAATTGGGTTATTAACTTCCCTTTCCCCCCCATCTCCCCATCTCCTCCAGCTCCTCAACTATTTTCCTGTCCGTATTTAGTCGCACCCGCCCTTCGGGTTACGATATAGGTATCTTGACATACTCCCCGCCCTGAAAGTGCGGAGATTCTTTCTTTCAAACAACAGTTGCACAGCATAGCCCGTCTTACACTATCTCGCCCAACAGACAATGCCCTGCCTGTTGCCACTATTGTATCAAAAAGCCGTCCTCAAAGGACGGGGAACCTCAAACCCATTTTTTCGGTAAAACTTAGCCCAATTTATAGACCAATATAGTCATCACTTGTCATTTATCACGGTGAAACCAGCTAATAGATGTGGATCAGAGCCTACTTAAACCCAGACAATGAGCAGAATTTTTTGACACCAGAACCGATAAATGTTATCATTTGCTGGATTAAGTAGTCCCGACAGCGTTTAGTCTAGGGATAGAGGGCTTTGTAGTTAGCCCAGTCGGGGTTATTTCCGACAAACAAAGGGCAGGAGATCAATGTCTATGCTTTTTGAAACTATGGCAACAATAGAAATCTTCGGCGTTCCCCACGCTTATGAGTTAACGGCTCCCACTTCTTGCTCCCATGCTTTAGTATTTATCCACGGTTGGCTCAACAGCCGTGAATATTGGCAACCTGTGATTTCTCGCCTATCAGTTGATTTTCAGTGCTTGTCTTATGATTTGCGAGGTTTTGGTGCATCCCAGTCTCAGCCAAAATTAGACTTTAATCGAGCAGAGGCTGTTTTGTCGCTCGGCTCTACCATAAATCCTAAATTGGTTAGCTATCCCCCTGATTCTCTTTATTCTCCTTCAGCATACTCTCAGGATTTAGTCGCTCTTCTGGAACTTCTCAATATTCCCAGCGTTTGGCTAATTGGTCATTCTTTGGGAGGTACTATTGCTCTATGGACAGCGGCTCAATTACCTGACTGTGTTAAAGGTGTTATTTGTATTAATGCAGGTGGTGGAATTTATCTCAAAGAAGCATTTGAGCAGTTTCGCACGACAGGTCAAAAATTTCTACAGGTTCGCCCACGCTGGCTTTACCAATTGCCTTTGGTTGATTTGCTGTTTACTAGAGCCAGTGTAGCACGTCCTTTAGATCGGTATTGGGCGCGTCAACGAGTAATTGATTTCGTTGTGGCTGATCCAGAAGCTGCACTGGGAACCCTTTTAGACTCTACTACCGAAGAAGAAGTGAACCGCTTACCCCAATTAGTTTCACAACTAAAGCAGCCAGTTTATTTTTTATCTGGTGCTGATGACAAGGTAATGGAACCTAAATATGTACGCTATTTAGCCAGCTTCCATAGGCTTTTCCAATACGTTGGCGATAATTTTATTGAAATTCCTAATTGTGGACACCTGGCAATGTTAGAACAGCCAGATGCAGTTGCTGATCATATTCGGTCATTAGTCATAGGGAACAGGGAACAGGGAACAGGGAACAGGGAACAGGGAACAGGGAATAGGGAATAAAGAATTGGTAATTAGGGAGCAACAGAAGTCTTTGAATTATGAATTATGAATTAAGTAAGTCGGTGGAAAAAAAACCGAAGTATGTAACAAAAAGTAAATTCACCAAAACCCTCTTCTCCGTTCCCTGTTCCCTGTTCCCTTGTCATAACGACAATTTTTAACGCCTACCTACTTATCCTCATACAATTGCATGACTTGGGTTAAAGGTAATCGAGAATGAACCCCCAAGGTCAAAGGAGAAGTATGTCCACGGGATAGATGTTCTGCGGCAGCACAGCCTATCATGGCAGCGTTATCAGTACACAATTTTAAGGGCGGGAAGAAAACCTGTAGATTATGTTCCGCTGCTGCTGCTTGTAAGTGTTTTCTTAGTCCGCTATTAGCTGCTACGCCTCCACCTATGGCAATTTTATTTAAACCATAGTCACGAGCTCCGGCGATCGCTCTTTTGGTTAAAGCTTTAGCTATAGTTTCTTGGAAGCTGGCCGCAATATCAGCTACGGGCAATTCTCCACCATCTTTCTCTAAATGCTGCACTAATCGTAACACCGCTGTTTTTAACCCACTAAAGCTGCAATCATAAGGATGATAACCCCCACCCGGTAGAGAAATTCTCCCTTCTGGTAGTGCAAAGGCTTGGGGATTACCTATTTGTGCCAACTTGTCAATAACTGGACCACCGGGATATCCCAGCTTTAATAACCGCGCCACTTTATCAAAAGCTTCACCCGCAGCATCATCACGGGTTTCTCCCAGAGTTTCGTAGTTACCACAATCTTTTACATAAATCAAGCTTGTATGTCCGCCTGAAACGAGTAAGCTAAGAAATGGGGGATCTAAATTGGGCTGTGTCAAGTAAGTAGCGTAGATATGACCTTCGAGGTGATGAACTCCCAAAAAAGGTTTTTTATGCACCATCGCCAGGGTTTTAGCAGCCGTTAAACCTACTAATAATGCTCCTACAAGTCCTGGCGCACAAGTGGCAGCTATCCCATCAATTTGTTCCCAGTCCATCAAACTTTCATCCAGAGCTTGCGCTATGGCTTGATTAATTATTTCCAAATGTTGCCTTGACGCTACTTCTGGAACTACCCCACCATACTGCTGATGGACGGGGATTTGTGAGGCTATGATACTGCTACACACTTGACGATTCTTCACAATTGCCACAGCAGTTTCATCACAACTGGTTTCGATAGCTAAAACGGTTGTCATAGGGAACAGGGAATAGGGAACAGGGAACAGGGAACAGGGAACAGGGAACAGGGAACAGGGAACAGGGAACAGGGAACAGGCAGAAGGCAGAAGGCAGAAGGCAGGAGGCAGAAGTCATTAGTTATTGGTGAAAATCTTCCTCCCCTGCGTCCCCTGCGTCCCCTGCGTCCCCTGCGTCCCCAGTCCCCAGTAAAGAGTCCCTAGTCCCCAAACCTTACTTTTGGTTGCGAAGCTTTAACTTTTATTTACTTAAACTTTACTCGATTCCCAGCCAAGAGTATGATGACTTGCTAGTTATCCAAATTAAACATTGTACAAGCCGCTTCGTGTTGTACAAAGAACTTCTTGTTTTGTAATAAAAGGAAACAACTCAATGAGACGATTGTTTGCTTTGATTTTAGCGATTGGTCTTTGGTTAAATTTTGCCCCTTCAGCTAACGCTCTGGGCGCAAACCTTGTACCTTGTAAAGACTCTCCCGCATTTCAAGAGCTTGCCCTAAATGCCCGTAATACCACCGCTGACCCAGAATCAGGCAAAAAGCGGTTTGAACGTTATTCTCAGGCTCTGTGTGGTCCAGAAGGCTATCCTCACCTGATTGTTGATGGTCGTCTAGACCGCGCTGGTGACTTTTTGATCCCCAGCATTCTCTTCCTCTATATTGCTGGTTGGATAGGCTGGGTTGGCCGTGCTTATCTACAAGCGATTAAAAAGGAATCTGATACTGAGCAAAAAGAGATCCAAATCGACTTGGGTTTAGCACTACCCATCATCACCACTGGGTTTGCTTGGCCAGCAGCAGCAATCAAAGAATTTCTCTCTGGTGAATTAACCGCTAAGGATTCAGAAATTACTGTTTCTCCACGCTAATTCATCTGCGCTCACTCACTTGTTTTTGGAGACTACATTCATGGCTGACAAAAGCGATCAATCATCCTATTTGATCAAGTTCATTTCTACAGCACCTGTAGCAGCTACTATCTGGCTGACCATTACAGCAGGCATTTTGATCGAATTTAACCGCTTTTTCCCTGACCTACTTTTCCACCCTCTACCATAGGGTAAAAACGGGATTTGCATCAGTAAACAGTACACAGTGATTTAACCAATAACTGATAACTGTTTACTGATCACTGATAAATGCCAACATTTTGAATTTAGAGGCAAGATACAATATGGCTCAAGCAGTAGATGCATCCAAAAATCTCCCCAGTGATCCCAGAAATCGGGAGACAGTTAGACCTGCTGGACGAAATCCACAGGATGGGAACCTAGAAACCCCAGTGAATTCTTCTCCCTTGGTTAAGTGGTTTATTGGCAACTTACCTGCTTATCGCCCCGGTCTAACTCCTTTTAGACGTGGTTTAGAAGTAGGTATGGCTCATGGTTACTTGCTGTTTGGACCTTTTGCTAAATTAGGTCCCCTGCGGGATGCTCCCAATGCTAATTTAGCTGGTTTATTGGGTAGCATTGGCTTGGTTGTAATTCTTACCGCCTGTCTATCCCTGTATTCCAATAGTAATCCTGCTCCAGCACTTCCCAGTGTGACTGTACCTAACCCACCAGTGGACGCTTTTAATTCCAAGGAAAGCTGGAATAACTTTGCTAGTGCTTTCTTGATCGGTGGTATTGGTGGTGCTGTAGTTGCTTACTTTTTGACTGGCAACTTGGCTATTTTCCAAGGTTTGATCGGTTAATTTGATTTGTGGTGATGGGTAATTGGTCATTGGTAATTTTTTAGTTATTTGTGGCAATTACCCATTACCGATTACCTCTTACCTATTACCAAATAAGACCGTTTCAATTTGATTTAAAGCAGTCTTAAAATCGTCATTGACAATTTGAATATCAAATTCATCTGCGGCGTTAATTTCCTCTTGGGCGCGTTTTAGACGACGAGCGATCGCCTCTTCCGTGTCTTGTCCTCGTCCGCGTATCCGTTTCTCTAATTCTGAAAATGACGGTGGCAAAATAAAAATACTTAAGGCTTTAGAGAAGGAAGCGCGAATTTGTCTTGCTCCTTCTAGTTCAATTTCTAGGATCACCAGCTTACCAGACTGAATATGGTCTAGCACTGCTGCACGGGGAGTTCCGTAATAGTTACCAGCAAATTCTGCCCATTCCAAGAATTCTCCTTGAGCAACCAATTGTTCAAACTTGCTCCGGGTGATAAAGTAATAATTTTTGCCGTTAATTTCTCCTGGACGGGGAGAACGAGTCGTGACAGATACTGAATAATAAAGTTCTGGATGTAGTTGCAGGAGCTTTTGCATCAAAGTTCCTTTACCAACTCCACTAGGACCAGTTAAAACAATCAGCTTGCCCAGGGACGGGCTTTCTTGGGTAGTAGCACCACTATGAATGGGTAAAACTTGCATTATCCGTTTAACTTGTGAATTAATCAATAGATACTCTTTCCTAGTCTGGCTGGAGTTGTCAGCGCAACAAAGGACTAAGGAATTTGTAGCACCAGTGACAGAAAACTTGTCTAAGTTATATACTACAGCCGATATAGCAAAAATAGGGGGGTTGACAGCCCCACCTATAATTAATTATCCGCAGTCTGATGGTCGCGGGAAATCACAAAGCGATTTGCTACGGTTTCCGGCTGAATTGCTGATAAAACAACGTGGCTGGAATCAGTGATAATTACAGCCCTAGTCCGACGGCCATAGGTTGCATCAATCAGTTGCCCTCTGTCCCTGGCATCGGTAATAATGCGTTTAATGGGAGCAGATTCTGGACTGACAATGGCAACTACTCGGTTGGCGGAAACGATGTTACCAAAACCAATGTTGATTAACTGAATATCCATAAAAAAAATAGGCGCTCAAGGCGCTCTCGAAAGTTTGTGATAAACATATTCTCATGTTATACCTAAAAAATGGGAGTTACAACGACTAAAGTCTTGATATCTTGAGTTTTTAAATCACAACTGCTGGCTTTTAGCTCTTTATCAGCTATAAATGCTAAAAATATTTCTAAAGATATATGGAAAATTATATTCATAAGAGGTAGTCAAAAGTTTATATCAAATCATAGTCAAGAGACTAGATTGACTATTTGCAGGTTTATGTCGATTACATAAAATACTACTGATTTTTTTATTTAAAGACTTGTATATTTGATACATTTTACTTGTATGTAGCAGTAGAGATATAGCCTAAATAATGGCATTTTCAGACGGATACTGAAAATTATATATTGTAAGAGTTTGAGCGTAAGTTTACACCAATAAACACTGGTAAAGTCCAACACTATATTTGTATTTTTATTTAAGTGTAAATTATATTGTGTTGATATGACTGCTTTTGAATCAAACAATAAAAATGCTGTTGAAGTAGATGGTATTCGCTTTGAAACTATAGTTCCTGAGCGTAGCTACCGTCTACCTAAATACGGAGATGGAGAAGAAACCCCTATTTAATTTGGTGTTCGCATTACTAATCAAACATCAACTCCATACCGTTTTGATTTGCCTCAGTTTTTTCCAGAAATATTAAATTCACACGGAAAGCCTTTGCACATGAGTTTTGCTCAAAATGCAACCAGAAAGGTAGAAGAAACAGATATTCTATTAATTATGCCGGGAGAGAGTTTTGAATTTTTGAAGGATGCCAAATTTAGCTGGTACAACAGAGATTGCATTGTACTTAAAGGTTTTGCATTTTATGGAGGAATTTGGAGTTTTTATAACTTCAAACCAGGTAAATATCAGATTCGGCTTACCTACGAGAATCTTCTAGTAAAACGAAGAATGCATCTTTTGATTGACAGAGATGGAAGAGATGAAGTTGCTGAGTTTTGGACAGGTAAAATTACTACACCTTTAACAAGATTACTCCTCAGATAAACCTAAATAATTTGGTATTAAACCCAAAACTAATAATTTTTTATAGCAGATTTTCATATTCTATATACTTACTCATTATTACTTACTTGCCTTACCCTCTATTCATAATGGAATTATTCAATATTTCCGTAAAAATTAGGTTATGTCAAAATCAAAAACACGGTAAATTGATTTGAGTTAAATCAAACCCATTATGTACTTGAATTTGTTCAACAACTCTCTCTAACCATAAGAATTATCTCATGGGTAAATTATTGGCAACAGTTTTAGCCATGCTTCTGGAATTTATTGGCACAATGGTATTAAGCCTTATGCGAATAAGTGTGATGGCTAATGAAGACCAAAAAATTGAGAGGTCAATTAATATGACTGCTTTTGAACCAAACAATAAAAATGCTGTTGAAGTAGATGGTATTCGCTTTGAAACCATAGTTCCTGAGCAGACTTTGTTATTACCAAGAAAAAATATGTTACGAAAAATTATGAGTATTTTGGAATATTTATTACCAATTCCACCAAGACATTTACCCTCCAAATGTTCTGTACAAATTGGTATACGAATTACTAATAACACCTCAATTCCTCAACGATTTAGCTTTTATTTCACTTTATTTCCAGAACTTGTGAATACAAACGGGCCAGTTCCATTTGATGGTGGTTGGATTAGAGCTTCAACATCTTTGGAATCTGATTACCTTCTAGTCATGCCAGGAGATAGTTTTACCTTCTTTCCTAAAATAGAACTCTTTTGGATTTGGGGTAATAGATTTGGACTTAGTTTCACCAATGGAGATAGTGGTACATGGATTTTTCAACCTCTCAAGCCTGGTAATTATCAGTTCCGATTTATTTATGAAAATTCAATTGAAAAAGCAAAAATATACAGTTCTGTGAGTACAAATATGAACTTAATAGAAGGTATTTGGACGGGTAAAGTGTTAACTCCGTTTGTGGAGTTAAATTTCTCAAAATCTTGAAGTGAAGTTATATTTTGAACCTCACGAAAAATGACATTACTTTGAAACAAAAAAATATAGGAGCTAATGAAAATGTTATCACGGCAATACTCTTTAGTGTTGTTTGCATCTACATTAATAGTTGCATTGACAAATGAGACTGGTGCAGCCTTTACTATTATACCTTCAAATCCTTCCGATGTTGAGTTTTACAGAGAACAGTCTTTTGCCCAAGTTAGCCCTAATCGAGATGCCATAACAGTAATAGACAAGAGTCTATGGTATAACCCTCTTAGACGAGGTGGTACATTGTCATTCAATACAGCACTTAATCTCTGGTCTCTTGGATCTCAACAAGGCTTGTTTGGATGGGAGTTTCAACGAGCTAAAAATGATTTAAAAGGCAGTTTTGAAATTTTAACTTATCAGGCTTGCAATCTTGGAGATGGCTGTGGTGGAGCTAGTACACCAATAGAAGACATAGGTACAGGTGTTTTTCGCGGAGTTGGCTCTCTTTTCCATTTAAAGTATCATCCAGAAGAGGGTGATCCACAACCAGGACAAGGTAAACTCCATTGGATTCAGGTAGTACAAGCTAATTATGGCAGGGGAAATCCTGGTGTACCTTTTGTATACGGTATTCCTTTCGTTGATAATGGTGGCAGAAAAGATACTCCTTATTATGACTATCCAGGCTACCGTTTTGCGGGTGAAGACTTTTTTATGGATCGAGCCTACGCTGCTGGTATCAACAATGCTCGCAGAAATACTTACTTTACTGCACAACTCTTTCTAGTAGAAGAGACTACACTTCCTGGAAGCCAAAAAAGAACTGCTACAATTTACAACGGAATTAGATGGGGTTGGAAAAATAAAGTTAGCCGTCGTTCTTGTCCAGCTAAAAGTCTAAGCAAAAATTGTTCTCCACCACCACCGCCTGTTTGTACTGGTGGAAGTGGTGGTGGTGGATGTAACAAAACCACTGCAACTAATTATGTTAACTATCAAGATGAAATATCACCATTTGATCTTGATAATGTGAACGATCTTGAATATAACTATTTATCATTTCTAGATTTTAATGAAATCGCCTGGAATAGTGATAAAGAAGATTATTGGTATGATGATAACGAATACGCTGATTGGAATGAAGATAATTCCGAATCACCTACATCTGTACCCGAATCTACATCAACATTAGGACTGTTATTACTCAGTGCTTTTGTATTTATCAAATCCTTGACAATTACCAAAGACTAGCAGATTTCGATATTCTATATACTTACTCATTATTACTTACTTGCCTTACCCTCTATTCATAATTGAGTTATTTAAGATTTCCGTAAATATCAGGTTATATGAAAATCACAAACACGGTAAATTGATTTGAGTTAAATCAAACCCATTATGTACTTGAATTTGTTCAACAACTCTCTCTAACCATAAGAATTATCTCATGGGTAAATTATTGGCAACAGTTTTAGCTATGCTCTTGGGATTTATTGGCACAATGGTATTAAGCCATATACCAATAACTGTGATGGCTAATAAAGACCATTAGTGACAAGTTAAGGAAAAAGGGAAATTGTCAAGGGTGGTATTTGTAGTGGTCAAAAACATGGGAAACTCAATCTAGACAAGTAATTGAGCGATTGAGAGCAGCCATGACAACCAGCAAAA
>JBJOKS010000032.1:0-49381 GCA_046045965.1 Cyanobacteriota bacterium
AATGTTCCAGATTGCATTGCGCTGTCGAGGGTTTACTGATTTTTCTGATTGTCCGATACCTGTTGAGTAGATGACACTTTTTATCAATACACTATTTTCCTACTTTGTCAATGCGTAAGTCCTAATAACGACAATTTTTAACGCCTACCTACTTAGAGAATGGTTGCGAAAATATATAGAACTGGGATTTAGTGAACTTTATCTGCACAACGTTAACCGCGAACAAGAGAATTTTATTGAAGTATTTGGTGAGAAAGTTTTACCAGCACTAAAAATCAAAGTAGATATAGGGTAAGCTACCTTCAGGAGCTAGTAACCAAACAGCGTAGAAACATAAAGGTACAAACACAAGTTTGATTGTCCAGTTAAACTCTAACTTCATTCCTCGTTTAAAGGCATAGGTTATACTCATCAACACAGCCAGAGCGACTAATAAAAAAGATAGTTCTTGTTGGTTACTGTTTAAGGCTTCAACATAGACTTTTTCGGCAAATTGTGCATCAGCAGTATGTCCCCAAAGGTGCTGTATGACTAAAGCAGAATCTTGGAAATTGGGGAGACGAAACCAAATCCAGGATGTGAAAACCATACATTGAGTTAACAACCATGCGAAAATTATACCAACAGGGTGCTGCCAAAATAGATTAAGAATTTTAAAGCGATCGCTCATAGCATCTGTCAGACGATGAACAGCCAAAGCTATACCATGCAACGCACCCCAAACCACAAAGCCCCAAGCTGAACCATGCCAAATACCAGCTACTATCATCACAATAAATAAATTTAAGCAGGTACGCACTAATCCTCGTCGGGAACCACCTAAAGGAAAGTAAAGATAATTACGCAACCAGTCACCCAAAGTTATATGCCAACGTCGCCAAAAATCGGCAATGCTGGTACTAAAATAGGGAAAATCGAAATTTTCAGGTAAAACTAAACCAAAAAGCAAAGCACTACCACGAGCAATATCTACATAGCCATTAAAATCTAAATATAACTGTAAACCATAGGCAAAGGTAGCTAACCATAAATCTGTGCTACCGGCTCTTTGCAAATTACCAAAACATAAATCAACAAAAATTCCTAAATTATCAGCCAGAATCCCTTTTTTAACCGCACCTCTAGCAATTAACCACAACGCTTCTGACCATCTATCAACATTGGGTAATCTGACTGTATTGAATTGAATAGCTAAATTATGGTAACGCGTAATTGGTCCAGAAATGAGTTTAGGAAAAAATAATTTGTAGGTAGCGAATTTCAAAAATTGGTCAGTAGCTGGCGCACCACGATAAACATCTATTAAATAAGCAATACACTCAAATGTAAAAAAGGAAATTCCCAAAGGTGTAATTAATTTAAAAGGTGCATCTGGTGAGTCTAGCGGTATGTTAAAAATCCATTTTAATAAAATAGGTAAATACTTAAAACTTAATAGGAGTGTTACATTTAAAATCACACCGAAACACAAAAGTTTCAAACGGTTAAGATTCCAGTCAGATTGATAAATCTGCCACTCTTCATTAGAATTTTGCCAGTCTTGAGAATGTTTACCTGGTAAGGTATTTTTACCAATTTCTAGACCGATACGAAAGTTAATAAAAGTAAGTACCAACAGTAATGGTAAGTATTGAATATGCCAAGATGAGTAGAATACAAGACTAGCTAAAAGTATTATCCATAATCGTAATCTTTGTTGATTTACAGTCCAGTAAATTCCCAAGATACTTAGTAGAAAAAGTGCGTAAACAATTGATATAAACTTCATTTTTTAGTCATTGGTCAGGGAATAGGGAATAGGGAATAGGGAACAGACAAAAGACAAAAGACAGAAGTTTTTTAATTTTGACTTTTGACTTTTGACTTGATTTTCCCCAGTCCCCATTTATTTAAAAGTCCAGGGAATAATGGGGTCACTAGCCAGCTTTTTAGAAACTTCATAAGCTCCGTAGCGGTTGAGGTGACTGGGGTCAGAAAAGTAGTCATTTGCTTTAGTCCAGATTTGGCTTAAATCTCGGTAGATAAAGTTATTATGGGTAGTGGAAGCATCTAACATATATTTTTGAAATTCTTGTTCATATTTTGACCTCACTGGATCTAAGTAATCTCCCGTCAAAGGCATATTCACAAATACTAAGGATATTTGTTGATTTTTGGTAAACTCTATCACTGATTGTAAAGCCGCGTCTTGTTCACCTGCTAATTGAAAAGATTTATAATCATTGTCGTAACTTCCACTTACTCTGGGATGATTTTGATAGTATGTAGCAGGATTAAAACGAATAGATAAGGGTAAGAAGCCATCAAAATCAACTCCTTGTTGCGACTGATATTCTTTTGGATCGCTGGTTAATTTAATGTTTGATTTGACTTGCTGATAGTTATTAATAAATGGTAAATAATTGATTTGTCTTTGCAATAAAGCTTTGATTTGGTCACGATTTTCGTAGCTGGCAGATATACCAACCAAAGCCTGATTTAGAAATTCATTAGCCACTTGATAGCCATTAATATTGACTGATGTACCGTGATTTTTTTCATCGTTTGCTGCATTTTCTTCTGGGTTGGACAAATTATCGTTAACAACAGGTTTGGTGGCTTTTTTTAATACTTCTTGATAGCCTTTGGAAGCAGCAATAGTATTAAAAGTGATATCTTCACGACCATTATTGAAAGCTCTAGAACCATCTGCCCAAATAATCAGCTTTGGTAATTCCGAGGTTTCTAAGACTTGACGAATGATAAAGTCTACAACTTGGGCTGTAGCACCATTAATACCAAAATTAAATACATCTATTTTGGCATAACCTTGAATTTCCAAGGCTTTAGAAAGGGCAACGGGGTCAACTCCTCTTAAGGCACGAGAAGAACCAATAATTAGGACATCTGGTGGTTTACCATCTATGACTAAACGCTGTTTATAAATTGCTAATTGTTCATCTAATTGCCTAGCATTAAAACTGGGCATCTGAGAGCGTGCTGCTAATAGAATCGCAGCAGAACTGGCTTTTTGTTTCAATGGTGCAGCGGGCAAATTTTCTGCTGGGCTATCATTTTGAGTAAAGCCAGAAGCATTAAAAGCCGAATTACCAAATTGAGAAGATTTTGTCCTATTATTGCTAGTGAAAAATGCTGTTTTTTGCTCTTGATTTTTGCCTGAGTTTAAAGATGTTTGGGACTGTGCTGAGGATGAGGATAAAGGACTATTTAAAGCACTATTACCAGAGGGTGAATTTTGCATAGTCCGAGTAATCACATAACCTAACATCCAATCACTTTGGAGAGTGAGTATTAATCCCAAGGCTACCCAAACTAAACTAGCCCACAGTCCTTGTTCATCAGGGTTTTGTTCGGTTGACTGGTGGGTTTCTGCAAACAGTTGCGTTGCCAAAAGTAGCTTTCTGATTTGTTGGTGAGCAGTTTCCAGCCAATCTTGTGCTGCTTCAGTCACTAAATTTTGAACTTCCTGAGTTGTTAAATCAGGACGCAAAATTGGCTCATTAGTTTCATTTTCATTAGTCAGCAAATCACTGACATATTCCGCCGTAGCGGCAAATTCTGGTGTAGCTTCTGGTACTAATCTGTGTCGTTGTCCGAAATCAACTCCGTGATGCCAAACAGGTTCAGTATCACCAGCACGACGACCGTAAACTCTTACACCGCTAAGACCGATAATATTGAGTTGGCGAATAAATTGGGTGACTTTGCTGGCTACTTGCTGCCGTGTGGGACAGTTGGGCGCATCACACATAAGATGCAGTAAATCACCTTTACGCAACAATAGAACGCGGATACCGCCTGTTTTTAACCGCCAATCCATGTCCTGATTTAACAGGCGTTCTAGTAAGAAAATAATTGCCGGTTCATCTCCAGCAGTACCTAGTTCCAGTGTGGGTGTTGCCAGTGCTTGATGCTTTGCGGCGGGTAAAGATAACCAATCTACCCAAGCGGGTTGTTTCTCATCTGTTTTTTGTCCGTAGACAGCAGCGGCCAGAATGCCTTGGGGAGCGATCTTTTCTAGTTGAGAGATAATCAGCGGTAAACAGACTTCCTTTTCTGGTGCGGGTGCAGTTTTTAAAGGGTCAACTGCTGGAGTGCAAAAGATATGTAGGGTAAATTCTTTTAAAGAAGCTTGAACGGCAATTTTAAAATCTGATAATAGTTCAGTTAACAAGCGAGCGATCGCCTGTATATCCCCCCAACGCGCCCATTCTTTGAGCATGGTTTCCGGCGGGGTTAAATCTACTCGCAACCGCCAATCTGGCTCAGTTTCGCCCCGGACTTGGGAGACAATAACAGCATCTTCATAGCCAGCCAGCTTGAGATGTCGCAACTGTTGAGCTACTGGTTCAGCCAGTAATGTAGCATCAGGGCTATAAGTTGATTGGCAAAATATCCAGAGACGATTACCTGTTGTTTGGGATTTAGCTTTAGACTCGTAGGGCTTGCTTTTAACTTGTACAGCCACACCCAACTTACTCAGATTTTCACTCAGATAACGAGCGATCGCATCAGGGTTGCCTTGACGTGCCAAACTTTCATTAGAGACAATCAGCGCCCCACCAGGTAGTCTGGATTTTTTGGCTTCTGATAAAAGTGCTTGCTCTACCTGCTCTAGATGTCGATCTAATTGATTTAAGTAGACTCGATGACACCATTCGGGACGATGTTCTCCTTTCTTTCGGCCATAGACCAATACTTGGTATATTGAGGATTGTTCCTCATTTGTGAGGCTATCTAAGTCTGTTTGTGCCAGTGCTTGTAATAAGTCATAAAGGGTGTGCCAACGTTTTGGGCAGTCTGTACCTTCACAAAGGATATGCAGTTCATTTCCCAACAACCGGACCTTCACCCCGAAAGTGCTGATTCCTGTTGCTTGGCTTACCCACTGCACTAAGGTTTGCTGGCGATCAAGTAATAGTGTTTTCATTATGAAGTTGACTTTAACAGGAAGCGAGTATTGGGGAATTTTGCCTGTACTTGTAAACTAGAACCATAGAATTATCACATTTTGCAGTTTTTTTTTAACAATTTTGTTACCTTTGGAGCTTGCAAAATGGGCAAAGATAGTCTTATCAAGGTTACACGTCTTCTAAAAATTGAGTTTTGCATCTATTTTACTCATCGCCCCATCACTAAGAATTAGCAATGTCACCTGTAACCCAACACCCATCAACACCCCCTGGATTAAATTTGATTTTGTTTAGTATTCCCCAATCTTGTCTCCTACAAATAGCTACAGTATCTATGCTACTGCTACTTGTAGCCGATAAAGCAGCTGGTCAGGCATTAGCAGCTTTAGGATCAGCCAGTGAAGAAGTATTTAGAGGCGATCGCCTCCCCCTTCTCAACTTCCCAGATGAACAGGAACTAAACGAAGGCTAAACAGTTATATATAACCATTTATGGGCTTCGGGTAATCCTATAAACCAAGCAGCAAAAAACTAAAATTGTAAACAGTAATTGGCTTTACTAGAGCAAAGAATATGGGTTCCCTTTTATACTCTTCATCGCCGATAGCGAATATCTACCCTATGTCTGAATTATTCTTGCGTCATCGTCTACAGGTAGTAGAAGAATTGTGGGAGTCGGTTCTGCGACAAGAATGCGGACAAAAGATGGTGGATCTATTGCGGCAGTTGCGCGATTTGTGTTCACCTGAAGGACAAGCTACCAATGATCAAGCCGCTTCAGCAGTTGAATTGATTGAACAGCTAAATATCAACGAGGCCATTCGTGCTGCTCGTGCTTTTGCTCTTTATTTTCAGCTAATTAATATCATCGAGCAGGAATATGAACAAAAACAGCAGTTAACTCGCTATTCTGATTCGGGTATCGTCGATCAGGAACAGCTGGCCAATATTATTTATTCGACTAACCAAAGGGAAGATGACTTACCTGTCACTAAGGAACTAGGCGCAGATTCATCACAAAGTTGGACAGACACAACGCCGGTGAAACAAAAAGGTACTTTTGCAGCTTTATTTCCCCTGTTATTCAAACTGAATGTACCACCTCAGCAAATTCAACGTCTGATTTCTCAACTGGATATCCGCTTGGTTTTCACTGCACACCCCACGGAAATTGTTCGTCACACCATCCGCGATAAACAGCGACAAGTAGTAAACCTCTTACAACAGCTAGATAGTTTGGAAACTCGCTCTGGTGGTTATCCTTGGGAAGCAGCAGAGGTAAAAGAGCGATTATTGGAAGAAATTCGCCTCTGGTGGCGTACAGACGAACTGCATCAATTTAAACCCACTGTATTAGATGAAGTAGATTATGCGCTGCACTACTTCCAGGAAGTTTTATTTGATGGTATACCTCAACTTTATAAACGCCTCAAATATTCTCTAGCACAAACATTTCCTTGGTTAGAACCACCCAGTAAAAATTTCTGCTCTTTTGGTTCTTGGGTAGGTTCAGATAGGGATGGAAACCCATCGGTAACACCAGAAGTAACTTGGAAAACCGCTTGTTATCAACGGAAAATGGTGTTAGAGAGATATATTCATTCAGTGAAGCAGCTGATTGAATTATTAAGTGTGTCGATGCACTGGAGTGATGTGCTGCCAGATTTGCTAGAGTCGCTAGAGTTAGATCAATCTATTTTAAGTGATGTCTACGATGCGCTGGCTTTGCGTTATCGTCAAGAACCTTATCGCTTAAAATTGGCTTATGTGTTAAGAAGGCTGGAAAATACACGCGATCGCAATTTAGCTTTATATAATCGGGAAACCCCAACCAATGAAGATTCCCCCATGTATCGTTCGGGGGCGGAATTTTTAGTGGAACTGCGATTAATTCAACGCAATTTGACAGAAACAGGTCTAAGTTGTCGAGAATTAGACAACCTCATCTGTCAAGTGGAAATCTTTGATTTTAACCTGACTCAATTAGATATTCGTCAAGAATCATCTCGTCACTCTGATGCGCTCAATGAGATTCTTGAATACTTGCAAGTTTTACCCCAATCTTATAACGAACTCTCAGAAGCTCAAAGGGTAGCTTGGTTAACTGGAGAACTGCAAACCAGACGGCCGTTAATTCCCGCTGAATTACCATTTTCGGAAAAAACCAATGATGTAATTGAAACCTTCCGCGTCGTGCGATCGCTGCAACAAGAATTTGGCCTCAACATCTGCCAAACCTACATTATCAGTATGTGCCGGGAAGTCAGCGATGTTTTGGAAGTTTTGCTTTTAGCCAAAGAAGCGCGATTATTTGATCCAGCGATCGCTGTCGGATCAATTCGAGTTGTACCGCTATTTGAGACTGTAGAGGACTTACAACGCTCTAGAAGCGTCATGCGGCAACTGTTTGAACTCCCCCTATATCGCGCTTTCTTAGCAGGGGGTTATGAAGCAATTAATCCAGAACATACCACCCCAACTTCCCAACCCCCCAATTCCCCATCTTCCCCCATTCTCAACCCCAACTTACAAGAAGTGATGCTGGGGTATTCTGACAGCAATAAAGACTCTGGTTTTTTAAGCAGTAACTGGGAAATTCACAAAGCTCAGAAATCACTGCAAAAAATCGCCGAAGAATACGGCTTAAACCTGCGAATTTTCCACGGACGGGGTGGATCAGTCGGTCGTGGTGGTGGACCTGCTTATGAGGCGATTTTAGCCCAACCAGGACACAGTATTAATGGACGGATCAAGATTACTGAACAAGGGGAAGTTTTAGCTTCTAAATATTCCTTGCTGGACTTGGCTTTGTATCACGTTGAAACTATTACCAGCGCAGTGGTGCAAGCTAGTTTGTTGAAAACCGGGTTTGATAATATTGAACCCTGGAATGAGATTATGGAAGAATTAGCAGTGCGTTCTCGTCAGCATTATCGCGCTCTGATTTACGAACAACCCGATTTTATCGACTTCTTCCACCAAGTCACCCCCATCGAAGAAATTAGCCAGTTGCAAATTAGCTCACGTCCAGCACGACGACCATCTGGTAAAAAGGATTTAAGTAGTTTGCGAGCTATTCCTTGGGTGTTTAGTTGGACACAAACCCGGTTTTTGTTACCTTCCTGGTATGGTGTGGGGACAGCTTTACAAGAGTTCTTGAATGAAGAACCAGAAGAACACCTGAAATTACTACGTTATTTCTACATTAAGTGGCCTTTCTTCAAAATGGTAATTTCTAAAGCAGAAATGACCTTGGCTAAAGTAGACATGGAAATGGCGCGTCATTACGTACAGGAATTGTCTAACCCAGAAGATAAACCCAGGTTTGAGAAAGTGTTTGAGCAAATTGCTAGTGAATTCTATCTCACCAGGGATTTTGTACTAAAAATTACTGGACACCAGCGACTTTTAGACGGTGATCCAATTTTGCAGCGTTCAGTACAGTTACGTAATGGCACAATTGTACCGTTAGGATTTATCCAAGTTTCTCTACTCAAGCGTCTCCGACAGTACAAGAACAGTACCACACCAGGAGTAATTCACTCCCGTTACAGCAAAGGGGAATTACTAAGAGGAGCATTGTTAACTATTAATGGTATTGCAGCGGGAATGAGAAATACAGGTTGATGGAAGGCAGGGGAAGCAGGGGAAGCAGGGGAGGGTTAATAACCTAATGACCAATGACTAATGACCAATGACTAAAAAACGCATCCTCATTTGTACTTTTGTAGCCTTATCATCTGGCTTTTTTGGTGGTTTAATGGGTGGACAAATCACCTCAATGCTTCATAATCAAAAATGTCAAAATCAAGCCTGGGGTTGGAAAATGATGTGTAATACTTTGGTAACACCGGGAGCAATTTGGCAGGGTAGTATAGCCGGAATTTGGACAGGTACAATATTAGGTGCGTTTGCTGGTGGGTCAATAATACGCAAAAACTATTAGTTAGGGAACAGGGAACAGGTAAAGAATTTTCTCCCCACCTCCCCACCTCCCCATCACCCCAGTCCCTTCCAGTCCCTATTCCCGTGGGGTGGTAGATGACTGTAGACTGCTTAAAGATTGCCAAGTATTGGTGCTAGTATCAAAACATCGCCAATTTCCTTGACGTTCGTCTTTGTAACAAAATAAGCTGCGATCGCGATCATCAAAATTATCAGTCAAAAAATATACCATTCCTCGAAACGGATAAGTTTTACGACTCAGGCGCTTTGCTACGGCTTGATTCGGACATTCAACGATAAAAACGGATTCTCCATTAATTTTAGCGAGGGAGAAAATACACATCCGCAAAATTGCTCTCAGCCAACTTTCAGAATTCTCGAAGTAATCATCGATAATTTTGTTAGTTAGAGCTTGTTCGAGGCTGCGGTCTTTGTTACGAGGAGTGTGGGCATCAGACATAGCATCACCTAAAAATGGCTATACCGCTGGTTTGAGATTAAACCAAAATCTCCCAAAGTGGCAAGTGTAGGGGACTGGGGACTGGGGACTGGTGACTGGTGACTGGTGACTGGGTTATTTACTTCCCCTACATCCCCATCTCCCCATCTCCCCATTTCCTAATCTCTATCCCTTCCCTGGTAAAATATACTTATAACCTTGAGAATATATCGCCATGACTACCGAAACTAACGTAGAAAATCAAACTACCACAGGTGCAGATGCTATTGATGTAGCGATCGCGCAAGGAATTGATTTTGACGGTTCTCCTATTCCCTCAGCTAAGTTAGAACTGTATAACCAAGTCATGGGTTTAGAAGCTGGTAGACAACGCAGTGGTGTATCTAATACTATGCGTTCTCGCATCGTCCGCATTGGTGCAAAGCATATCCCCCAAGCTGAATTAGACCAAAAACTTGTTGAGGCTGGTTTTGCACCTTTGAAAGAAAAAGAAATCGCCTTTTTCTACGGCGGTAAGTAATTTTCTGAAGAGGTGCTAACTTTGTCAAAGTTCCCCTTTTTAAGGGGGATTTAGGGTATATGTAAGGATTGTGGACTTTAACGAAAATTAGTCAATCATTTCCTGTGGGAATATCAATATATGTGAAAATTGCATATACTTGGCTAGTGACATTATCGACTAGCGTAAACCTGCCTTAACCCAAAAAACGAGAGCTTATAACTTAAATCTTCGCTAAACTAAATTTACAATTGTTAATATGATAGATTAAAACCAATCATCAGATATGTCTTTAGCCAATACACCTTCTAAACCTAGACAGAATTCTGCTTTTAAACACCTAATGTCTATCCATTGGTGGATGTCAATTGGTTATTTAATACTCTTTATTACAGGAACATTTATGGCCAGGTTGCCAAGAGAGGTTTTTATTCGTCCTTCCCTTTATGATTTTCACAAATCAATTGGTGCTTTAACAATGGCCATTCTCACTTGGAGAATTTTAGTATTGTTGCGGGTTTGGTGGCGCAAATATACAAAAAAATTTCCTAAATTTACTTCCGAATGGCTTAAAACAGTCGCCCTTCATACCAGTTTATATATCTTTATGTGGGTTGTTCCTGTTACGGGTTTTTTACTTTCTAATTCTTTCAAAAGTAATAATGTTAAATTTTTTGGTATTCTTTTACCAGATATTTTCCCACAAAATTCAGCAATGGTTGATATGGGTAGAAGTTTACATTTCTGGTTAGCCTATACATTTTCGGCTTTTATTATTTTACATACAATTCAACAAAAAAAAGTAGTGCGATCGCTCTGGAAAAAATTCACCAAAACTATCACACCACGCAATAATTTATCCAGTAAATCATAACCCACAGTGTCAGTTATCAGTTATCATTGTTTACTGTTAACTGACTCCTGACTCCTTGCATAATTAGCTAACTATTTTTCATGTTCCTGTTGATTATTATGTATGGTGTTATCTGCTTCCAATAACCTTGACATAAATACATCTGGTTTTCTACTCATCACAGATATAACTTTATCAATGGCAATGACTTCACTGATTTTAACAACCATCTCCCACAAAGTATCTTCTTCTGTATCTTTATTGTGAGTTCTGTGTTTAAACCACAATAAATCATCTACAACCCCGATGATAGTAGCAAAATACCACTTATCTCGTATTAGTAACCATATTTCTTTCTCTACGTAGGTTTGCAGAATAGATTTCATAATGGCTTAGATAACAAAAAGTTATAACGCCACATCCTACTTTTGATAGAGAAAATATAACAAGCGTAAATTTACTTAAATTTAAAATAGTAACATTAATACTCTTATACAGAAAAACATTATGAATTATCTAACTTACCCAGTAATTGCTGAATTACATCTGCATCTTCAGCATCGGGAACCTTAGTCAAATAACTTTGTAAGTCCTCCACAGCTTGGGTAAAATAACCAAGTTGATAATAAAGCAGACCTCTGTCTCTCAATTCCAAACTGACACCAGGAAACAATAACAAAATTCTTTCTACTACAGATAGAGTTTTTGCTAAATTTTGTTGTTGCAAGTAAATATATTTTAAATTCGTTAGCATTCGCGCTAAAAACTGCCGCTTACTCACAACATCTAAAAATTCAGGCTTTAAAGTAACCGATTGCTGATAAATTTGAGATAATCTTTCTTGGCAGTCTTGGGGAAACATCACCTCACCACCATTGAAAGCATCCACAAAAATCTCGATATCTGCAATATCTGGGCGGATTAAAAAATGTCCAGGCATTCCTATTCCCACCATTGGGAAATCAATGCGTTTTGCTACCTCTACATAAACCAAGGCTAAAGTAATAGGAATACCCGTTCTGCGTTCTATGACATCATTGAAAAAGCTATTACGCGGGTCATAATAATCTATTTTATTACCTGTAAAACCCAACTCGTCGTATAAATACTGATTAATACCTTGAATCATCCGCAGCGGATAGCGGGAAACTGGCAAGCGTTCCTCTAACTCTACTGCCATTGTATCAAGAGCATTGAGGTATTCTTCCGGATCAAGATCGGGATATTCTTCCTGGGCAATATACAAAGCTGCTCTGGCTAAGTTAATATACTCGTCAGGTTGTTGGATTTCTTGGTAAAAATACTGTCGTGCTGACGAGAAATTCATAAGCAGTAGGCATGAGGCGACATAACTCTTATTTTAAGGCAATTGAGTCAGTTTGGAGCTATCGGCTCTCAAAATCGTATTTATACAAAATTTGTAGCAATACAACTACCTCGCCCGCTGAAGGAAAGTTAACGCTTGGGGAGAGAACCACCTCGCTTGTTAGACACCGCAAGGGATCTAATCTAAGTGGACTCGTTGAACCAAGAATCCCCGCACCTTTAGGTCGGGGAGTGTCAAGCAGCCCAGATCCCGGACTTCTTCAACAAGCCGGGGATCTAGTTTTGGATCTAGTTTTAATAATGAATTTAAGGCAAAGAAGGGATCATTCAGTGCTAACCTAAAAGATGATATTGCTTGATCTTATGGTCTTTGAAGACCAACTCTGAAAAATAGCTTCATTCATTTAGGCGCAGCATGGTCACCACCGCAGAAAAAACAAACATAGGTTACATTACCCAAGTAATTGGTCCGGTTGTAGACGTTAAGTTCCCCGGCGGTAAATTACCCCAAATCTACAACGCTTTGACCATTACTGGCACCAACGAAGCTGGACAAAATATCAGCTTGACAGTTGAAGTACAGCAACTTCTAGGCGATAACCAAGTCCGCGCCGTGGCTATGAGTACCACAGACGGTTTAGTACGTGGTTTGGAAGTAGTTGATACAGGCGCTCCCATCAGCGTACCCGTAGGTAAAGCCACTCTGGGACGGATTTTCAACGTTTTGGGCGAACCAGTAGACAACCAAGGTCCCGTAAACGCTGAATCAAGTCTACCCATTCACCGGGATGCTCCTAAATTCACAGAACTGGAAACCAAGCCTTCTGTGTTTGAAACCGGAATTAAAGTTGTTGACTTGCTGACTCCCTATCGTCGTGGTGGCAAAATTGGTCTATTCGGCGGTGCTGGTGTTGGTAAAACCGTGATCATGATGGAATTGATCAACAACATCGCTACCCAACATGGTGGTGTATCTGTATTTGCGGGTGTGGGTGAACGGACTCGTGAAGGTAATGACCTCTACAACGAAATGATCGAATCTGGGGTTATCAACAAAGACAACCTCAATGAATCTAAGATTGCTCTAGTTTATGGTCAAATGAACGAACCACCCGGAGCTAGAATGCGGGTTGGTTTGTCTGGTTTGACAATGGCTGAATATTTCCGTGATGTCAACAAGCAAGACGTATTGTTGTTTGTTGATAACATCTTCCGATTTGTACAAGCTGGTTCTGAAGTATCTGCGCTCTTGGGTCGGATGCCTTCTGCGGTAGGATATCAGCCTACTCTGGGTACAGACGTTGGTGCGTTGCAAGAACGGATTACTTCTACAACCGAAGGTTCTATTACTTCTATTCAAGCTGTATATGTACCTGCGGATGACTTGACTGACCCCGCACCTGCAACTACCTTTGCTCACTTAGACGGTACAACAGTATTGTCTCGTGGTTTGGCTGCTAAGGGTATTTATCCTGCGGTAGATCCTCTGGGTTCTACCTCTACCATGTTGCAACCCAACATCGTTGGTAGCGATCACTATGATACTGCACGGGCTGTACAATCAACCCTACAACGTTACAAAGAACTACAAGACATCATCGCTATCCTTGGCTTAGATGAATTGTCTGAAGATGACCGTCTCATTGTGGCACGGGCGCGGAAAGTTGAGCGTTTCTTGTCTCAGCCTTTCTTCGTAGCTGAAGTATTTACCGGTTCTCCTGGTAAGTATGTGAAGTTGGAAGACACCATCAAAGGATTTAAGCAAATTCTTTCTGGTGAGTTGGATGCTTTACCTGAGCAAGCTTTCTACTTGGTAGGCGATATCAACGAAGCGATCGCTAAAGCTGAAAAGCTCAAAGGTTAATCAAGTGAACAGGGAACAGGGAACAGGGAACAGAAGGCAAAAGGCAAGAGGCAAAAGGCAAAAGTTAATATTTTACCCATGCACTCTACCCCTTGCACCTCCGCTTTCTTCACTGTCACCTGTCACCTGTCAACTGTCACCTAATTACTAAGTAGAAACTAAAGAATATGACTCTGACCGTTCGTGTAATTTCCCCAGATAAGACTGTCTGGGATGCTCCAGCTGATGAAGTAATTTTACCTAGCACTACTGGTCAGTTGGGTGTTTTAAGTGGACACGCTCCCATGTTGACAGCATTGGATACAGGTGTAATGCGTGTTCGTGCCAGCAAAACTGCTAATTGGCAAGCGATCGCTCTTTTGGGTGGTTTTGCTGAAGTTGATGAAGATGAAGTTACCGTTCTTGTGAATGGTGCTGAACGTGGCGATGCTATTAATTTAGAAGAAGCCCGCAAAGCTTTCAACGAAGCACAAACAAAATTAAACCAAGCTCCCGCAGGGGATAGACAGGCTCAAATTCAAGCAACTAAAGCCTTTAAACGCGCTCGCGCTCGGTTTCAAGCATCCGGCGGTTTGGTATAAACAAAGCAGGAGACAAAAGGAGGATTGATCATAGAATTCTCCAATAAAAATTGTAGAGACGTTCCAGGGAGCGTCTCTACAAAGTCTCTACAAAGATTGGGTAGTAATTAATAATTAATAATTACCAATTACCAATTACCAAACTAAAACAATTAGGCGCTACCTGTGAAGGCGACTTCAGGAAACTTCAACTGCGCTTCTGCCATCGGGCGGTTTCTGCCTTCTTCTTGCCAGTAGTTGATCACTTCTGTTGCTTTGTTCAACAATTCGACGCGATCAATGTCAGTGATCCAGTGTTTGGATTCTAACTCTTTTTTCAGTTCTTCCCAAGCATCATTACGAGGCCAGAAGAAGTATTTAGTTAAGGGACTTGTGCCTTTACCGACAACTTGATCGACTGCTAAGGCTACATTCTCATCTAACCAGAGAATTTTTAAGATAAATTTGGTCAATCGTACCTCCGGGACAAATCCGGCTATGACTTACTAAGTTTGCGACCCCTTATTGTAACTTAATATTGGCTCTTTTGACCAATGAGTATTGTCAAACATTGGGTTTGATTTTTGGTGGATAATATCTGATATGGGATTTTGCTTAACTCTTTTCGTTGAATGAGCGGATGGATAGGTGTTAAAAAATCAATGTCCCCAAAAATGCCTAGCAAAAACCGCCTGAGAATGAATTCTCAGGCCAATATCACAAGTCATCTCCAGACGACAAAGAAAAAATAAATCTTGAATTACTTTGCTCCTTTGCGCCTTTGCGCGAAAAAAAATTAAATTAGCCTACAAATATTTCCCGTACCAAAACAGCCAATTGATCAGCACTATCAGGAACAGCGATCGCTTTTGCCTTCTCACCCATCTTTGCCAAATCTGCTGGAGATTGCAACAACGCTAAAACCTGCCTTTGCAAAATTTCCGGTGTCAACTCCGACTGCTTAAAACTCAAAGCCGCACCAACATCAGTAAACACCGCCGCATTGAAAGATTGATGATCTTCAGCTGCAAAAGGATAGGGAATCAAAATTGCTGGAGTACCACACACCGCCAACTCCGTTAAACTCCCCGCACCAGAACGACTAATAGCTAAATTAGCCCGTCGCAACAAAGCCGCCATATTATCGTAAAATGGTAATGGTATATACTGGGGATGTTGGAGAATATCCGCATCTGGATCTCGATCACCAGTTAAATGTACTATATAAGCACCAGCATCAAACCAAGCGGGTGCAGAATGACGCACCAATTGATTAACCGCCACAGCACCTTGACTACCGCCAAAAACCACAATTAAAGGTACACCATCAGGAATAGGTAAATCTAAACCTTGATCAATTCCTGGATCTAAGAATTGCGATCGCACAGGAGTACCCACACAGACAGTTTTAGCACGGGGTAAATACTTAGCAGCCACATCAAAACCCACAGCCACCGCACTGCACCAGGGTCCAAAAAATCGCGTCACCTTACCTGGTAAAGCATTCGACTCATGAAAAATCACCGGTAAACCCAAAGAACGAGCCGCAATTACCGCAGGACCAGCAATATAACCACCTGTAGTCAATAATCCCTGGAAATTTCCTTGTTTGAGAATGCGTCTCACCTGGAAAATTGCCCCGATGAGCTTAAATAAGATCCCCACAGAAGAAAGACTCAAACCCTGTTGAAACCCTTCTACAGCGATGGTATTCAAAGGATATTGCTTGGGGACAAGCTGAGTTTCCAGTCTATTGGGGACACCAAGCCATTCAATTTCATATTCTTGTAATTTATCAGTCAGAGCGATCGCTGGAAACAAATGTCCACCAGTCCCACTAGCAGCTATAAGTAATTTTAATCGTGCGTTTGGCATTGAAAGCTATATTTCCTAAAACCATCGAAATATATACAGCAGATAGCAGATCAATGAGGTACAGAATCAAAATTGCAACCTATACACATTCGCCTGTTTTACTCCTGACTCCTGATAGCGTAGCGTGGCGTAAGCCATATTCTGCTGTAATCATGCAATTAGTTTACTTGGAGTCATCCCATTTTGGATTTTAGATTTTAGATTTTGGATTGACCCCATCTGTTGAGAACTTGGTAAACTGTATCACCAGAGTAATCGCTTTCAGCTAAAATCAAGGTAAGGGAATAATTTTGGAGTTCATGGCCTTGTTGATCAACAAATTCCTGACCTTTTGAGATTAAATCAGTAAACTATGATTAATGACTAATATTATTGATTTATTAATGAACCACAACAAAACATTTACTGGTAGTATTTCCCTGTTGTCCTTCCTCATGACACTGAATTTAAGCAGTAATGGGCAATTTGCTCAAGCTGCTAAACCGGAAAATGCCCCCCCAGCACTCAAAAACCTAATTACACAAATTGACACAGCCTCTAGTCGGGGTGACATTAAAGGCGTAATGCAATTTTACAGCCCCAAATTCACTCACGGGGATGGATTAAACCGCCAAACAATGGAACAAGCTTTAACATCTTTCTGGCAGCGGTATCCTCAACTACGTTACAACACAAAGCTGCAATCTTGGAAATCAGAAGGGAACACCATCATAGCCGAAACAGTCACCACGATCACAGGTTTACCTTCTGCTAACAGCAATAATCTAGCTCTCAATGCCACGATTATCTCCCGTCAGCGCATTGCAGGGACAAAAATACTGCGTCAAGAAATTTTATCAGAACGTACCCAACTAACCTCCGGTAACAAACCACCCCAATTAGAAATTAAATTACCACAACAGGTAAAAGTTGGTCAGAAATACAGCTTTGATGCTATTGTTCAAGAACCTTTAGGCGATGATTTCTTGTTGGGAAGCGCCATAGAAGAAACTATCCAACCCAGCAAATATCTCAACCCCACACCAGTAAACCTAGAATTACTCAATGCGGGTGGACTGTTTAAAACCGGAACCGCACCATCCACGCCCGGACAACAATGGATTTCTGCGGTCATTCTGCGTAATGATGGCATGACAATGATTACTCAGCGTCTACAAGTATTGAAAAAGTAGGACTCATTTGAGGATCGGGGATCGGGAAAAAGACAAATTCCGTCCCTCTTCATCATCTTTAAAATTTGTCAGGACTTACACAAAAATCTCTAAAACCCTCTTTCCTTTGTCTCCTTTGCGGTTAGTTTCCTCATGCTCTCAGTGTAAGTCCTGATACAGATATTGTTCGGCTCAAAATTTGTTTGATTAAAATGGGTGAAAAACGAAAAATACAAGGAGTCAAAACGATCAGAAAAGAAAATAGACCTCTTGCAGAATTGCTATTTAATAAACTACAAAAATCTAACTATTAACGTCCATCAGGATTCCATTTTTCCAAAGCTATATATTCATTCTCCACCAAATCCAAAGGCTCAATAACACCGCTAGAACTGGAAACTCTAAACCAATAAACCGGACTGGTAGTTTTATCAGGATGATTTTCAAACACTCTCACTATATAAAAAGGTGCATTGGTACTAGGAAAACTATCAACAACAGCCGCAACACGTATACTGCCTTGAGAAAGATTTTCAATTTCTTTAGCTTTACGTTGTACTTGTGGGAGGTTCCAGACAGAATTGAAAGCTTTTTGTTGATCTATTTTGATGTTAGGTTTGATGCTAGGAACAGACACTTTTACAGGAGTAGCTGTGTTTACTCTTTCTAAAGATGGCGAGTCAACTAAACTTTGATAACGATGATTTTGATCAAGATTATTGATTGCGTATCCTCCTAGTAATCCCACCATAAAAGCAGCGATTACATGATAGTAAGTGAATTGTTTTGGAGGCGAATAAGTGAATTTTTTTTGGGGGGAATAAGTTAATTTTTTTTGAGGGTAATAGCTGAATTGTTTCCTATGGTAATAGGCTAATTGATTGTGAGGGTAATAGGTTAATTGTTTCTTAGTGTTACCCCTAAGCATAATGATGCACCTCCGTAATCGTGTTATTTTTATCCCTATGTAACCATGATACCAGGGGTTGTACCCCTTGTGTCTAGTTTTTACAAGAATATAGATGTTGTTGTACTTAGACAGATAGGGGTAAATCCATAAATTTTTAACCCGTCTTCTATCTACAGGAGGAGAGAATATAGCGATCCCCGCCTCATACCATCCTACAACTAATCTCATATGTGTGGGGAGGGGTGATCCTCTATCCAGTCATGATCCCCGCTCATATCCTATGCAGTTGCAGACTTCAGAGGCAGAATTTTTTGATCTAACACCTCTGAATCTATTAAAATTGATGGTTAATTGGGTTTAACCTCTGGAAAAAAGCTATTACCTGTGACGATGACTAAACAAACAAATATAATTATCGTTTTCGATATTGATGGTGTAATTCGTGATGTTGGCGGTTCTTATCGTCGCGCTTTAGCAGATACCGTAGAATATTTTACTAATCAAGCTTATCGTCCCACAGATGTAGATATTGATAACCTCAAATCTGAAGGAATTTGGAATAATGACTGGGAAGGTTCTCAAGAATTAATTTACCGTCACTTTGTTAGCCAGGGAAAAACTAGGGAACAATTACAATTAAATTATGAAAACATTGTCACCTATTTTCAATCTCGTTATCGCGGAACAGATCCAGAAAATTGGAATGGCTATATTTGTCATGAACCTTTATTATTACAACCAAGCTATTTAGAAACACTGACACAAGCAAATATTAGTTGGGGATTTTTTAGCGGTGCTACTCGCGGTTCTGCTACTTATATTTTAGAAAAACGTTTGGGTTTAAAATCTCCGGTTTTAATTGCTATGGAAGATGCACCCGGTAAACCTGACCCTACGGGACTTTTTGCTACTATTAACTTATTAGAAAATGGTGGAGATAAAAAACAAACGGTGATTTATGTGGGTGATACAGTAGCAGATATGCACACTGTCGAAAAAGCCAAGATTTTAGATAATTCTCGCACTTGGGTAGGGGTGGGAGTTTTACCACCTCACGTACAGGAAACAGCAGTAAGACGGGATGCTTATGCTGAGACGCTGATGAAAGCAGGAGCAAAGATAGTATTTAGTAATGTGCAGGAATTGACACCGGATGAAATTTTGGGGTGGGAAAGGTGATACTCTAAATTAATGTTTGAAAATAATTAGTATTGCCATTATGGGGAGATGAATTGAGATGTCTGTTGTTAAAGAACCTAAAAAACCCCATTTATCTTTACTCCAGAAGATTAAATGGATTACTAAACCTGTGGAATTGCTAGAAACCTATGCTCAAGAATATGGCGATATTTTTATTCTCCCAATTGGTGCAGGAAGCCGACCTCAAGTATTAATTAGTAATCCCCAAGGCATTCAGCAGATTTTTACTGCTGATTCAAAATATTTAGATTCTGGTGAGGTAGCAGGAGTAAAACCCCCTTTTTTGGGACAACAATCATTGATTGCTCTTTCTGGAGAGCCTCATAAACGACAGCGTAAACTTTTAACACCTCCCTTTCATGGGGAACGGATGCTGGCCTATGGTCAACTAATCGCCAAAATAGCTGAAGAAGTGACTAACCAATGGGCGATTAATAAACCTTTTGCAGTCCGTTCTTCTATGCAAGAAATTACATTTCAGGTGATTTTGAAAGCCGTATTTGGTCTTGAGGATGGACTACGTTATGAACAACTAAGTAAACTCCTTTCTACAAGATTAGAAGGAGGACAATCTGTGTTGAGGGCAATTTTGCTTTTATTTCCCGTACTGCAAAAAGATTGGGGTCCATTGAGTCCCTGGGGACAGTTGATGGAAAATGAAAGACAAATAGATAAACTCATCTATGCTGAAATTGAAGAACGTCGTCAAAAACCTGATCCATCACGCACAGATATCCTCTCTTTAATGATGGCATCTCGTGATGAAGCTGGTGAGCCAATGACAGATGTAGAATTGCGGGATGAATTAATTACTCTTTTGATAGCAGGTCACGAAACTACAGCAACTTCTTTGGCATGGGCATTATATTGGATTCACCATGAGCCAAAAGTATATGAGAAACTGATAGAAGAAATTGATTCTTTGAGTGATAAAACTGATATCAATACTATCCTTCGATTACCATACCTGGATGCTGTTTGTAAAGAAACGCTGCGGATTTACCCAGTGACTATGTTTGCGTTTCCCAGAATGGTGAAATCAGCAATACAAATCTTAGATTATCACTTTGAACCTGGTACAATAATTTCTCCTTGTATTTATCTCACTCATCATCGAGAAGACTTATATCCTGAGTCGAAAAAGTTCAAACCAGAGCGTTTTTTAGAACGTCAATTTTCACCCTATGAATATTTACCATTTGGTGGTGGCAACCGTCGTTGTATTGGCATGGCATTTGCTCAATTTGAGATGAAACTGATTTTGACAAATGTATTGTCTCGATGGCAGTTAGCATTAATTAACAGTCAACCTGTAAAACCAGTACGTCGGGGTTTGTTGTTAGCTCCACCGGATAGTTTACGAATGGTAGCGAAAGGGAGAAAAGAGGAAAATCAAAGGGTTGTACAAACTAGCGTTATTTGAGAGTACAGTTTTTTAGTGAAATAAGTTGTTGTCAGGGTGGCATTTACCATGAAAGATGTTGCAAGTTTGGTAGACGAAATTGTAAAAGGAAAGGGTTATGTTCTCATTCCTGATGTTTTAAGCTCAAGTCAAGCTGAAGAAGCTAGAGCCAATGTACTTAAAATTGTCGAAAAAGAGAAACTTGAAGGAAAAGTTTTACTGGATGGGTTTGTCTAAAGATGTCAACAGAATCAGAAGAGGAGTTTGGAATTAACTAAATACGGCGGATTCTTGTGTTATGAGGTACACTCTAACCTTCTTGTTTTTTGACTTTTACTTCTGTCTGAAAATAAAGTGTACCTTATTAAACCGGGAAGTGCTGTATCAATAATCGTTTTTTAACTTCCTTCCCAGAAATGCTTAATTTGTACAATACATAAGTCCTATATTCCTATTTTTTGATTACACCAAATAAAATGAGCGCAAAAATTCTCCACATTCAAAGCAAAAATAGAACCCCTGCTAGTTTGATTGCAAGTCTTCATGATTTTAGTTATGAGTCAGGAGAGACTGTTGATCCAAAAACTATTTTGGAAAATCCTAATATCAGCTTATATTGTTTAGACCATGAAAATAAACAAGCAATTTTTGTAGAAACACCTTTGGATATAGATATCTATGAACCTCCTTTTCTTTATCTAGCTCAATATGAATATGCTCAAAGGCTAATAGAAGTACCTTATGAAGAATTTCATCAACTAGCACAAGAAATCAAAGATTCAATCGGACAGATTATCATGATTTACTCTGTGGGGCGTTGTGGTTCTACTTTGCTGAGTAAAATTTTTAATCAATTGGATACTGTTTTAAGTTTATCAGAACCAGATGTTTTTTCTCAAATTGTAGGTATTAGAAAACCTGATGGTAGTAATGATGAGGAAATAGAAGCACTGCTCAGAAGTTGTATTTGTCTTTTAGCTAAATCAACTGTAAACAGCAAAGAGTCATTCTGTGCCATTAAGTTACGGAGTTTTGGTATTGAAGCAGCAGATTTAATATATCGCTCTTTTCCTTCAGCAAAACTAATTTTTATGTACCGTAACGCTGAAGATGTAGTCAAATCCTCCATTCGTGCTTTTGTCTATTTTAGTAAGATACTGCCAATGATAGGACAAAATGTGGCGGTGTATAGTCAATTTATTCCATTACTCAAGGATTATGCACAATATATAGACTTTACAGATTCTAAAGCAATTGATTTTTACACAGTTATGTGGCTCTCTGTAATGCACCGTTACCTATTAATTAATCAATCAGGTATACCTATATCTGCTCTGCGTTATGAAGATTTGATAGAAGATCCAAAACAGGTTATAAAATCCATTTTTAATTATTGTGACATACCAGAATCAGAAGTATCTAATGCTTGTGTAGCACTAGAAAAAGATTCTCAAAGCGGTTCTTTGTTATCTCAAGAAAATACTTCTGAGAATGAGATTAACATACAAAATATTCTAGAAATACAGCAAAAAATTAATGCTTTATTAGACAAACACCCAAAAATTAAAACAGCAGATTTCATAGTTACTAATACTTTGAAAATCTGCTGATCAATCTTGATGTTTCTACTTCAAAACAGGCTTACCAGTAGATACAGCCTGTTCAATAATATCAATCGCTCGCTTTGCTCCTCCCGCTTTTTGAATCGCTGCTTGTAACCTCAAAGCGTTCTTTTTATAAGAATCTCCTGTTAACACTTTTGTAATTGCTTTCCGCAAATTATTCACATTAACTTTTTTCACAGGAATAGCTTCCCCACATCCTGACCAAACTATCCGAGAAGCTACACCTGGTTGATCATTAGCAATAGGAATTGCAACCATTGGTACACCATTGTTTAAACATTCCAATGTGGTATTCATCCCTGCATGGGTAATGGTTAAATCAGCTTTTTCTAATAGTTGTAATTGGGGTGCATAACGCACTACTAAAGGATTTCCTGGTAGTCCTTGGAGAACTTCAGGATCAGCCGAACCACCTAAAGAAATTACTAATTGTGCATCCAAATCTTTACAAGCTTCAGCAATAGCTTGGAAAACATTTAATAAGCGATTTTGAATAGTTCCCATTGAAACGTAAATTAAAGGTTGTCCTGTTAATTTATCAAAGGGAAAATTTGGAACTTCCCGACCTGTGGAATTATGATAGGGTCCTGTGAAGTGAAACCACTGGGGTAAATTTTGGCGAGGAAATTCTAATTCGGCAGGTTGTTGACTTATTTGCGCTAGTCGGGAATAACGATCATTAGCATTAGAGTATGCAGGTAAATTGTTTTCTTGACGATAATTATCTATTAATTCCGTAATCGGTTTAGTTGCTTTATTTAATAATCTAAAACCTAATTTATTCCGCAGTTTTGCCCACCAAGCTGGACTATAATACCAATTTGTCATGAAGGGGGGAACACTTGGTTCTCGATTTAAAACTACTGCACTGCAAATAGTAATAAAAGGAAGTCCAGAAGCATCGCCAATAGTACCACCTTCTGGCATAGCTTGATCTATTAAAAGTGCTTCTATACCTGCATTTTTGATTGCTGTTGGAGTATGTTTGAGGTTAACTTCGGTAATTTCTTTGAATAACTTAATTGTATATTTAAAGGCTTCTTGTCCACTTAATTCACCTAATTTAGCAATAGATTCTGCTGCTGATCCAGGGGGATATTCAGATTCACCAATGACTTGAAATTCCAAACCAGCTGCTTGTGCTTTGGGTTGAGCATCAGGAACACCGACAAGGGTTACACGATGACCTCGCTGTTGTAATTCTTTACCCAAGGGTAACATTGTGTTCCAGTGACCGGTAGATGCTGGACACATTAAGCCGTAATGAGTCATATTCCGTTTTTCTGGTTAATTACAAATATCATGTAACTTTATACCAGAAAACGTACACTTATGGGAATAGTAAAGCGAAAATTAAGCGATCGCTCTTTTGTTTCCTATGTTTCCCAGCGATCGCAATCATTCATCCTACTGTAATTTCAAAAACTTATCCAACGCTGCTACCAAACTAGGAGGCCAACGCCGAATATTTGTTACCCAATTCATATCTTTATAACGGGTATCAAGTCCGTAAGCTGCTACCCAGTTGCTTTCAGCTTCTCCTTTGTTACCTCCTACCCAATAAGCAGCGGTTAAAGCAGCACGCACATCAGCAAATTTCGGATATTTGCGGACTATATTCCGCATTTCTTGAATCGCTTTTTCTGTTTTACCAGTTTCATACAAAGCTAGGGCATAATTAGCACGAGCGAAAGCGAAATTGGGAGCAATTTCTGTGGCTTTTTGATAATCTGCGATCGCTTCTTCCCATTTTCCTAAACCTGCTTCTGCATTACCCCGGTTATTATATGCCATCGCATCATTAGGATCTAATTCCAAAACATGATTATAGTCGGCGATCGCCTCTTCCCATTTTCCCAAACCTTCTAACGCTGTTCCCCGATTTAAATAAGGATCAGTGACATGAGGTGCTAATTCTACAGCTTTGTTATAATCTGTCAATGCTGCTTGCAAATTATTCTGACTGACGCGAGAATTACCGCGATTACTCCAAGCACCTGCATTAGTGGGAAACTTTTCAATAATCTGGGTCCAATAACGTTCAGCAGCGACAAAATCACCTTTATTTGTAGCTGCAAAGGCTTTATTTGCTAACTCATCCCCTAATTGTAACTCTTCGGCGGTAATAGTTTGGGTTTGTGCGATCGCTGGTGTACAAAAACCAAAGGTCAGTAATAAACTCAGGAAAATACAGATTATTTTAATCATTTATCTCTCTGTTATGTGCAACAGAATTAATCATATAGCAGAGCATAGCTATCAGGGAAGATTTTTCCAGTTATTATAAAATAATCAATAGTAATTTATGGTACATAATTATGGTACAAGCAACCACAAATCAAAAACTGACTTTAACAGAATTTCTCAAACTCTCCACACAAGATGTAAACTATGAATTTGTTGATGATTATGCAGTACCCAAGGTGTCACCTAAATATTTTCACTCAACTTTACAAAAAACCCTTTTAACAAAAAAATCCGCGAAATTCCCCATCCCTCTATAGGGTGGGAATGGATAGCGGGGTAAAAACGAAATTACCTTGAGTCGAAACTAACCACAGGTTAGTCGAACCCAGGGTGATTGAGTTTTTACCAAATACCAATATACTGATGATAGAGTGACTATAATCAGAATACATCAAAACCAAGGAGGTGATAAGTAGTGGCATTGCGTAGAGCAACATTTAAGTTATATCCAACCAGAAAAAAAAATGAAATATTGCACTATCACCGCAGACTCCATAAGGATCTGTATAATGCTGCTGTTTATCACCGGAAAACCGAATATCAAAAGTTTGGTAAATCAGTTAAATATCTAGACCAACAAAATTGTTTACCAGAGTTCAAGGAGCAGTGGACAGAATATAAAAATATAAATTCCCAAGCATTACAAGCAACACTAAAACGAGTTGACTTTGCATTCAACCGATTTTTTACTGGTTTGGCAAAATACCCCAGATTTAAATCAATTAGACATTATTCTGGTTGGACTTACCCATCTGGTACAGGATGGAAAGTACATTCTATTGGCGATAACGGTTATTTGGAATTAGCAAAAATTGGTCAAATTCAAATGCGTGGCAAAGCTAGGTTGTGGGGAACTCCTAAAACCTGTGATATTATTTACAGAAATTGTAAATGGTATGCCTCTATTGCTTTAGAAGTTGATGATAAACTACTTAAAAATAATCGTCAAACCAATACTCGGACAATAGCAATTGATTTAGGATGTAAAGATGTAATTGCTTGGACTGATGGTGATAAACATGGACTAATTGAAGCACCAAGATTTTTGAGAAAAGCAGAACAGCAAATCAAAAAAATCAGTAAATCAAAACGTCGTAAACAATCACCTAATTACAGATCATGATTATTTTGCAGCGGGAGTTTTCCGTGTTTGGGTAATAGAACCAGAAGCCATGTCTATGATGGTATTTTTCTCTGCTAATCAAAGTCAAGTTTATACTGATGATATGTTAATTATTGATGATTTATTACCAGGATTTGAATTAACAGTTAAACAGTTATTTACAGAAGCTGAATTAATTTAATCAAATTCAATTTAATGTATTTTATTAATTTATTCCTATCTCCTGATATCCAAGCATAATAATGTACTTTAATGAAAATTTGTAAAATTTTATTGCTTGATTCCCAACTTTTTCATAAGGATATTTTTTCTGACTCTAAAATATAAAGAATATAGTGAATAGATTTTCAGAAATTTATCAACAATGGAAAGTATAACCGCTCTGATAGTTGGTTTCTTCATATTTTTAACAGCAGCAGGGTTAAGATTAGACCGAGAATATGAGCGTGGTGTCATCTTTCGCTTAGGGAGAATTAGCGGGGTTCGTGGACCTGGTTTATATTGGGTTATCCCTGTAATTGATCAAAAAACTCAAGTTGATATTCGCACCAAAACAGTAGACATTGAACCCCAAGAAACTGTAACCGCCGATAGTGTGACAATTCGCGTTAATGCTGTGCTTTATTATCGCATTTTGAACCCAACATTAGCAATTAACAAAGTTGAAAATTATCAACTTGCAGTTTATCAAACAGCATTAACAACTTTAAGAAATGTTGTAGGTCAAAACATCCTAGATGATGTGTTACAAAATCGGGATAAAATCAATGATAAAGTGCAAGAAATTGTAGATGAAATCACCGAACCTTGGGGAATTGTCATTGAACGGGTAGAAATGAAAGATGTAGAAATTCCTCAATCTATGCAACGAGCAATGGCCAAAGAAGCGGAAGCGGTGAGAGAAAAACGCGCTCGAATTATTAAAGCCGCCGCCGAACAAGAAGCATCTATTAAATTAGCAGAAGCATCCCAATTAATTGCCCAAACTCCCGCAGCTTTAGAATTACGTCGTTTACAAATGCTCACAGAAATAGGTGCAGAAAATAATACTACAACATTATTAATGTTGCCTTCAGATTTTATTATGTTAGCTAAAAATTTATCAGAAGCAATTCAAAAACAAGGACAGAAAAGCGAGGATTAAATTAGAAAAATTACCTCTTGACTATAGATCCCCCCTTACCCAATACTGTTCGGTTAAGAGTTTTCGTAGGTTGGGTTGAACAAAGTGAAACCCAACAAACCCTTGTCAATGTCGGGTTTCCTATCGTCAACCCAACCTACATAATTATATATTTTGGGCTTAACCGAAAAGTATTGCCCCCTTACCCCCCTTTTAAGGGATAATAAATCAATCAAAGTCCCCCTTTTTAAGGGGAATTTAGGGGGATCTGCAAGTGTTCCATACAACTTGAAAAAGTTTTCAGAAATCCTCTAAAATTAACCTTCCCAGTCTTGAGCAGTATCACACAGGAAATTTTCAGTAATAATATCATCAAACATATATGGACAAGTTACAGGAAAAGTTCTTAATGGTAAATTAGTTTCCCTCAAAGCTAAATCAACCCCTGCTTCAAAAGCATCTAACATTGCTTCTTCTAAACGAGATTTTAAACTAGGGTTTTGTCGCAAATGTCTGTGAATAGCGCGACGTTGTTCTCTAATTGTTAAAAACCAACTCCGAGAACGATTTTCTACTTGATATTCCCATTTTAATAAATGACCAATTAATACACCCAAACGACTTACTAATTCTCGGTATTCATGTCTTCCCAAAGCGAGAATTTCTTCTTGTAAATGTTGCCAGTCTAAGTCTAAAACTAACTTGTTTTCTAAAGCGTTAGCTTGTTGTTGTGTCCAACCATAAAAGTCTTGCTCATACAAGGAAAATTGATCCATAAGCTGATCATTTAATTTACAGTAGGAGTCAGGAGTCAGGAGTCAGGAGGCAGGAGGCAGGAGGCAGGAGGCAGGAGGCAAAAGTTAATATTCTCCCCTTGCTTCCCCTGCTTCCCCTGTTTCCCCTGCTTCCCCTGCTTTCTTCACTGTCACCTGCTATAACAATGATAACTGTTCATTTGGTGGTTTAAAACCCATGTGTTGATATGCAGTTTTTGTTGCTATTCTACCCCTTGGTGTACGGCTTAAATAACCAATTTGCATTAAATAAGGTTCATAAACTTCTTCAATGGTTTGGGTATCTTCCCCGGTCGCTGCGGCTAAAGTTTCTATCCCTACCGGACCACCATTAAAGTTTTCAATGATTACACTTAGCATTTTTCTATCTGTCCAATCTAAACCGCAAGGATCTACTTGGAATAGTTGTAATGCTTCTGCTGCAATAGGTTGATCAATTTCTGTAAATGATTTAACTTCCGCATAATCACGTACTCTTTTGAGTAATCTATTAGCTATTCTAGGTGTTCCTCGTGAACGTTTAGCGATTTCTGTAGCGCCGTCAGAATTAACTGGAGTTTGTAATAATTCAGCAGTGCGGAGGACAATTTTACTGAGTTCGTCAACTTCATAAAATCGCAGTTTTTGAATTAAACCAAAGCGATCGCGCAAAGGAGAAGTTAAAGCCCCGACACGAGTTGTCGCTCCCACCAAAGTAAACTTAACCAAAGGTATACTTCTGATTCTGGCACTCGAACCTTTACCGACAGTAATATCTAGGCGATAATCTTCCATCGCTGGATACAAAATTTCTTCCGTCATCCGCGAAAGCCGATGAATTTCATCAATAAACAACACATCACCAGGCTTGAGATTCACCAGTATACCGACAATATCCCTTGGTCGTTCCAAAGCAGGTGCGCTGGTAATTTTATAATTTACCCCCATTTCTGAGGCTAAAATCATCGCCATTGTGGTTTTACCCAACCCAGGGGGACCATACAGCAGCAAGTGATCCATCACTTCACCCCTAGACTTAGCTGCTTTAATGGCAATATCTAATACATCCTTTAAATCTTTCTGCCCGATGTAATCAGCAAAACGTTGGGGTCTAAGACTTTCTTCCTGCTTACCTTCTTCATCAATAGCTGCTTCAGGTTGCAGTATTTTTTCCTCGGAAGGCGCTGTGTTCGACTCCCGGCGCTGTTTTGGTTGTCCGTTGGGTTCTGGAGGCTGTTTTTTTGAGGAGATTATGGCCATAATTCAGCTATCTTAACTTAGGGACTGGGGACTGGGTATTGGGGGTTGGGGACTGGGGACTCTTAAGAAAGCAGGGGACGCAGGGGGAGAATATTAACTTTTGCCTCCTGCCTCCTGACTCCTGACTCCTGACTCCTGTCAACTAATTTCCCAATTGCCTTTACAATTTAAATTCCGAACAATTACCAAAAATAGAGAAATCACTATGTTATCTAAAAGAATTTTACCTTGTTTAGATGTCAAGGCGGGACGAGTTGTCAAAGGAATTAACTTTGTAGACCTCAAGGATGCGGGTGATCCAGTAGAACTGGCCAAGGTTTATAACGAAGCCGGTGCTGATGAGTTAGTGTTTCTGGATATTACAGCCACTCATGAAGACCGGGACACGATTATTGATGTGGTTTACCGGACTGCTGAACAGGTCTTCATTCCGCTGACTGTGGGGGGAGGAATTCAAACCTTAGAAAATGTTAAAGGTTTGTTACGAGCCGGCGCTGACAAGGTTAGTATTAATTCTGCGGCCGTCCGCAACCCAAATTTGATCAATGAAGCAAGCGATCGCTTTGGAAATCAGTGCATAGTTGTTGCTATTGATGCCCGCAGACGAGTTGACCCCAATAACCCTGGGTGGGATGTTTACGTCCGTGGTGGCAGGGAAAATACTGGTAAAGATGTCTTGCAGTGGGCGCAAGAAGTAGAAAAAAGGGGTGCTGGTGAATTGTTAGTTACAAGTATGGATGCAGATGGTACTCAAGCCGGATATGACCTAGAGTTGACGCGAGCGATCGCTCAATCTGTACAAGTTCCCGTTATTGCCTCCGGTGGTGCAGGAAATTGTGAACATATCCACGACGCTTTAACAGAAGGTCAAGCCGAAGCTGCTTTATTAGCATCTCTGTTACATTATGGACAATTAAGCGTGGCACAAATTAAAAATTATTTGCAGGAAAGATCAGTTCCAGTCCGTCTCCCTTATTGATCCTAGCCCCAGCAATCATGTACATCTCTCTCAGGTTAGACACAGTTACCCAAAACAATGTTAATATTAGTTTACTAGTATGAAGAAATATTAAGAAAAAATATGTTGATCCCTATTTTACTTTTTGATGTGGCGCTAGTAGCCTGGTCGCTGCACCTGATGGAGAAAGCCTACGAGAATAAAGAATTTTCCCTGATGTTGGCAGGTACATTGGTTGCTCTAGCAGCAGCGGCGATGTTGGTAGTCTACTTCTTAATGGGACACTGCATGACCTATTTATTACAAGTGTCTTAAATTCAGGAGTCAGGAGTCAGGAGTCAGGAGTCAGGAGTCAGAAGGTTATTCTCCCCAGTCACCAGTCACCAGTCACCAGTCCCCAGTCCCCTTAAACTGGCAAAGGTGCTAAACCATGCAACTGACGCACAGAACTGATGCAAGCTGGACAATCACAGCCAAATAACTTGATCGCCTCATCACTTTCCGCTTCCGTAAATACCAGTTCATCTGGCTGATTTTGTTCTTGAATTTGCTCAGGTTGAACTTGTGCTATTTGCATCGCAGGTTTAGCGGTCGTGGACGTAGCGTTATCGACCTGTATACATATCTGGCGTATACTTGCTGAGTGTGGAGAACGGACACAAGAAAGATGAGTTCTCATAGGGGTGACAGTTTGACCAGCGTGAGCAGGTCTAGCCATCATGACTGTAGATAGCATGGACATAAACACAACGGGGCTAGAAAGCAAGGCCAAGATAAATTTTCTGTTCATCTGCTTTAAATAACTTTGTCAATAGGGAACCCAAGCAATTCACTTTTTCCGATCACTTGGTTGTGAATCAATCCATCTTATACAATTTTGCTAAAAATATCGTAGTTGTTCAATAGAAACGATAGAATTTTTCTATAGTTGTTTCTGGGGAGTAAAGAAAAGAAAAATCTTCTCAGTAGAATTACTCATAACAAAGGCCTTTGCGTCGGTACACCAACAGCACGAGGAAAATGAGAAGGTGTATTTTCCACCTTTCGCAAATATAAACAATGACGAATACCATTAGTCAAAGGAGTTGTAAATTCTTCAACTAATTCAACTCTTCCACCTAACTGCTGCACTGCATTTTCTAAACTTTGGTTTTCTTCCTGAGTCCAACTTCCGCGATAAATTACAGCCAAACCACCCTTTTTCACTAAAGGTAAACTATATTCAGCACAAGCAGAAACAGTACCCACAGCACGAATAACAGCTAAATCATAACTTTGTCTGTGTTTACTTGTCTGTCCAATTTCTTCTACTCTCCCCACAATTGTTTTAGCATTGGTGAGAGTAAGATTATTTAAAATCGTGTCAATAAAATTAATTTTTTTGCGAGTAGAATCTAACAAAGTCACCTGAGAATTAGGGAAAATAATTGAAATTGGTAAACCAGGAAACCCCGCACCAGTACCAATATCAATTACCGATGCACCTTGATGAAGAAAATCAATAAAATGCTGTTTTGGTGCAACTCCCCTTAAAGAGTCCCAAAGATGTTTTTCCCAAAATTCTGCCGGTTCAGTAATACGCGTTAAATTTAGATGAAGATTAGCTTCAATAACTAATTCATAGAGTTTTTGCAATTGATTTTGTTGTTCATTTGTTGGTTGCCAATTTAACGTTTTTTGCCAAACTTCCACCATTTCAGGTAAACTAGATACAGACTCTAAACTCATATTCACTCAATTAATTATCTCAAACTCTTTGCGGTCTTCTTTGGGTCTTTGCGTAAAACTTTTTGATTTTTCAATTCACAACTGCTTCTTTCATCTTAGTTTCCAATATTTTCGGTTCAACCGATTCTAAAACACCATGATTTAATGTCCAACAACGGTCTGCTATTGGCAAAATATCCCCAGCGTCGTGTGTTACAACTAATAAAGTCCAATCTTTTTTGAGTTTCGCTAATAAATTTACTAATTGATGACGCATTGACCAATCTAAACCTGCTGTGGGTTCATCTAATAGTAATAAATTTGGTTGTCTAATTAATTGAACTGCTAAAGCTAAACGCCGTTGTTGTCCACCGCTTAAAGCATGGGGTGATGCAGAAAGTGATAAATGGTCTAATCCCACTTCGCTTAATGCTTGGTGAACTCGCTCTGTCCCTAATTCGGGATGGCCTAAACGCAATTCTTCTAAAATTGTACCACCGCAAAAGTGCCTTTCGGGAAATTGAAACACTATCCCAGCCAATTGTTGTAGTTGTTCAGCTATTAGTGGTTGTTCTCTCCAGAAAGCTGCTCCAGAGGTAGGTTCAGCTAATCCTGATAAAATTTCTAATAAAGTGCTTTTACCGGAACCACTAGGGCCAATAATCAGACCTAATTGCTGGGGTGGTAATTCCAGGTTAACGGATTTGAGAATTGCTGACGGACAAGCTGTGGGGTGATAAGTTAGATTTCTGAGATAGAGCATTTGTTAAAATTACCAAAAAGTCAGCGAACAACTGATGGACTAGACGCAAAGTTCCGTAACCAAAACCTGATCCAGCAGCAAGAAGCATTTAATTTTTTCTATTGTGGCAGACTTACAGGAAAAAATCGCTACAACAAGGGAGAAAACCTGGATGGATGAAGTAGATTTTTTGTCAGTAATAGAGGCATTTTTTAGTTAACCATTTTTTTGCATTTTAAGTAACACATACGACAAATTCAACCGTAATTATTCTGAGTATTTCCATGTCTAAACAGTTTTTGATTCCTCAATTAACAATGTTTGTGGGATTTTCTAGGATTGCTAAAGTGACTTTCGCTACGACTATCGCTTTAAATTTATGGGTAAATCCCTCATTAGCTGGTGATCCATTTCGTAGTAGTGAACCCCACAAAATTGGCGATCGCACTGAAGCAGCTTTTAAAGCCATGTTCCAGCAAGGAAACTACCCAGAAGCAAAAAATCACCTGAACAAAGCTATTAAAGATGAACCAGATGAACCTTTAGCTTATGCGTTGCAAGCATCTTTAGCTTATGGTAATAAAGATATAGCTAATTTGGAATTGTACAGCAAAAAAACTTTAGAAGCTGGACAAAAACTCATTTCTACAAACCCTCTGCGTGGTAATTTATATATTGCAGTCGGCAATTTTTTAGAAGGTGCAGTAATTCTTACCCGTAAAGGTACTATCAATGGTGCTTCACAAGCATTGAGTCAGTTAAAAAAGGTCTATGAATATTTAAACAAAGCAGAAGCGATTGATGCCAAAGATCCAGAGTTGAATTTAATTCAAGGCTATATGGATTTAATGTTAGCAGTTAATTTACCTTTTGCTAGTCCAGATCAATCCATTGAAAGACTGGAAAAAAATGCAGCACCTGGGTATTTAGTAGATAGAGGTATTGCGTTAGCCTACCGGGATTTGAAAAAATATACCCAAGCATTAGATTATGTTAATCGCGCTTTAAAAACCACTGCTGACAACCCAGAAATTTATTATCTTAAAGCCCAAATTCTCCACGAACAGGGTAAAAAGGAAAAAAGCCAGAATTTAATTAAAGATGCGATCGCTAATTTTGATAAAGCTTTAACCAAAAAATCTCAACTTCCTGCTAGTTTAGTCAAACAAATTGAATCTGAACGCAATCAGGCAAAAAACCGACTCAATAATATATGATAATTTAGTCATTAGTTATTAGTCATGGGTCATTAGTCATTAGAGCAAGAATTCTTCCCAATTACCCATTACCTATTACCCATTACCAAAAAATGCACATTCAATTCCGCGAAGTTAATCCTTTTGATGTTTGGATTTGGTTTAAGTTCAGTAACATTCCCTCAGAACGAGAAAAACAATATGTAGAAGAAGTTTTCAACTCCTGGTTTTATCTAGGAAAATTAGGTGGTTTTAATGCCGAAAACTTGCAAGTGCAAGAAACTGGTTTGGATCTTAGCTACATGGATTATGATGTCCAAGGTTATGATAAAAGTATGTTAGCTTTGATGCACAACATGGGTGAATTTGAATATGAAGGAGAATGGGGAAGATGCTGGTTTGATTTAGGAACAAGTGATGCGATCGCCTTAGATATTCTCATCAATTCCCTCACGCAATTAAGTGAAGAATACGTCACCATTGAAGCTTTATATATCGGTGGTGAAAACGAAAATTGGCCAGTTGAAGATAGTGAAACTCGCGCCTACTCAATTGATGATAATTAATAGCAACTAATAGTAACAATGAATAAACCAGGTGAAATTCGGGTCATAGTTTTAGCATTAATTCGAGACGGCGACAGAATCTTTGTTTCTGAAGGATATGATCCTACCAAACAATCAACATTTTATCGGGCTTTAGGTGGTGGTGTAGAATTTGGTGAAACCAGTCTCATAGCATTGGAACGAGAATTTCAAGAAGAAATACAAGCTGATTTAAGCAACATTCGTTATTTAAGTTGTATCGAAAACCTGTTTATTTACGATGGTAAACAAGGACATGAAATCATCCAACTTTATCAATGTGAGTTTGCTGATCCTAAATTTTATCAAATCGAAAGTTTAACATTTTCCGAAACACCAGAAAAGAAACATCGCGCTTTATGGGTAGAAATAGAAAAATTCAAATCAGGAGAATTAAGATTAGTCCCAGAAGTGTTTTTTGATTATTTGTAAACCCATATCCCCGAATTTTTTAATAAGTCGGGGATCTATTTCAAGAAATGCTATAATTAACCAATAACATCAACTAACGAGAGTGAATTATGTCTATGAAACTATTAACCAGACGTTTCACAGTTACCCAATATCATCAAATGAATGAAGCAGGAATTTTAACAGAAGATGATAGAGTAGAATTAATGAACGGAGAAATTATTGAAATGTCACCCATTGGAAGAAGACACGCAGCTTGTGTAGATAGACTAAATTATTTACTAGGTAATTTATTAACTACGAAAGTAATTATCAGAGTTCAAAATCCCCTAATTCTAGATAATCTTTCAGAACCCCAACCAGACATATCATTACTTAAACCCCGTGCAGATTTTTATGAATCTGGACATCCTCAACCATCGGATGTATTATTATTAATAGAAGTTGCAGATAGCAGTTTTGAATATGATCGAGATATCAAAATTCCTCTTTATGCAGCTAGTGGTATTTTAGAAGTTTGGTTAGTTGATATCATTGAACAAAAAATCATCGTTTATCGTCAACCTACAGAAAATGGTTATATTGAAATCACAACTTTTAAACGTGCTGAAATTTTAGATATCCTTGCATTTCCTGAAGTTAAAATTACCGTTGATAGTATTTTAGGATAGAATCAATTACCAATTACCAATTAATCATATCTATCCTTTTTTAATTTAATCACCTGCATCACATTATCATGATCTTGACCATTAATAATATCTTTGAGATGAATTTTTCCATCAATATACTGTAAATGAATACGCCAACCTGATATTTTATCAATATCAGCACGATAGATAGCTTGCTTAATACCCGTTACTTTGTGTAATCTTGTTTTTGGAAACGTCCTCGTTCTGTGACATTCATTATCTTCTAATTCGGCTAAAGCTTCCAGAAAATCAGGTTTCAAATCCTTTGGTAAAATTCTCATAGCTTCATGAATTACACCATATTCATCTAGAAGAGGTTTAATTTGTGCCATTAACAACAATTAACTTCTAAATCTTGATTTTCTTCCACCGTGAAATCTTGATAAATCATTTCCGCAACAGCATTATAAGCTTTTTGGGCATTTTTATAATTAACTATTCTAAATAAAGTTATTAATATACAACCAAAGATTGGATCATCATCAATAGTTAAAATTATTCTTTGGTGATCATTAATTTTCAAACAATAGATTGTAGAATCATAGTCATGATTGAGTTTAATGTTTCTCAGTTGTTCGCTATGTTCATAAAAAGAATTATTTTCAGATGAAAGAAGTTCAAAATTAAGATTCATTTCTTTAATAATTCTAAACTTCTCCGTATCTGAAAACTTTTCTAAATCTTTTTCAAAATCCTTTGTCGATTCAATGAGTATATCCATCAATTGAACTCCTGAGTCGAAAATTCAAGGTTACTTTAAATTTACCCTATTTACAGAAATATTAAATATGAATTATTTACACAGTCACTCCTTCTAATTCCTCATCACTCAACTCATACAACTGACGCAATTTTTCTAACCTATCTTTATCAGCTTCCCATAAACCGCGTCCGTGTGCTTCTAACATTCTGCTGACAATATTTCTAAAAGCTTCCGGGTTAGCTTTGCGTAATTTTTCCGCCATTTCTGCATCTAAAGCATAGGTATCTGCGGCTTGTTCATAAACCCAATGATCACGAAAATCAGCAGTACCACCCCAACCTATTAAAGCAGTCATGCGTTGAGAAATTTCAAAAGCACCACCAGAACCTTGACTAGCCATTGCTTCAGCCCATTTAGGATTTAATAACTTAGTTCTGTACTCCATTCTTAACAAATCATCTAAATTTCTGGGGGTAGTATCCTTAGAAAAACTTTCCACAAAACTAGCTGTAACTTTTTTCCCGCTTTGCTGTTCAGCCGCTTTTTTCAAACCTCCAGTATTAGCGTAATATTCCTGAATATCAGTTAAACCATATTCTACCGAATCTATTTCTTGAACAATGCGATCGCTCGTTTTTAACAAAGTCTGCAAAACTTCCGGCCTAGCTTGTCCCTTATCATTTCTACCATAACTAAACACATTGCGACTTTCCCAAGTTTTACCCAACTCATCGCCATTTTCCCAATTACCATCCACCACTCTATCATTAACCAAAGAACCAAAATCACCAGAAGGGTTAGAAAACAATCTTGCTGAAGAATTTTCCACACCTTGCGCTTTTAATTCTAAAGCGTGTTTTCTAATAAAATTTAATTCCTCCGGTTCATCAACTTCCGCAGCACGAAGAAACAAATCATCCAATAATTCAATAATATTCACAAAACTATCACGGAAAATACCAGATAGATTTCCTAACACATCAATGCGCGGATGTCCCACGTCAGAAAGAGGTTTCAAATCATATCTAACAATTCTTCCCGTACCCTCCTTAACAGGTTCAGCACCCACCAATTCTAAGAGAATTCCTAAAGATTCACCCTTAGTTTTAATAGCATCCAAACCCCATAACAAAACCGCCACAGTTTCAGGATATTTCTTACTCTCATTTAAAGACTGAGAAATAATTTTCTTAGCAATTTCCCTACCCCTTTCAAAAGCAGCAGGAGAAGGCATTCTATAGGGATCTAAAGCGTGAATATTGCGACCAGTAGGTAACACACCCGCCCCATCCCTCAACAAATCTCCACCAGGTGCAGGAGGAATAAACTCACCATTTAAACCCCGTAAAAGATTAGTTAACTCATCAGTAGATTGATTCAACAAACTTGTAATTATTTTCTCTTCTTCTTCTCTTCTTCCTTCGTGTTCTTCGCTTCTTCGTGGTTCGTTTTCTTCCCCAAAAAAAGCATCCAAATAACTATTTAACTCCTCCTCATTTGGTGCTTCACCCAAAACGTGCAAACCAGAAGAAAACAACCGATTTTCTAACACCTGCAAATACTCATACAACTTCACCAAATAATGATCAAAAGCATGACCACTAAACATCCTCACATTTTCCGGTGTAAACGGAATCCCCAATTTTTTCGCATCATCAAAAGGACAATCAACATCCAGACCAGTATCAACAATCTTCTTACAAATTCCCTCTTTTAACAAATAATTCTTCTTAGGATCTTCCCGATATTCAGCAATCAAATCACGTAAATTCACCAACTCCTTATATAGACCAGCCCGTCCATAAGGTGGTACATTATGAGAAATCAACACCCCATAACCACGACGTTTAGCTAAAATTGATTCTGAAGGATTATTAGCAGCATAGATATATAAATTAGGCAGATTTCCTAACAGAATATCCGACCAAGAATAACCAGTATTTCCTAAAGGAGAACCCGGCAACCATTCAACAGTTCCGTGCATTCCAAAATGAACAATTGCATCAGCTTGAAACTCATTTTGCAACCATTTATAATAAGCTGCATATTGGGGATGAGGTGTTAAATCTCGCTCAAACATTAACCGCATCGGATCGCCTTGAATTCCCAAAGGTGGCTGTACACCAATCCAAATATTTCCTAAATTTACCCCACCAATATGTAATTCATCACCGTAGGTTTTTATTCGCGCACTTGTTAAAGATTTCCATTGTTTTTCAATGCGAGAAGTGCGGAGATAACCTAACCAGGTTTCTAATTTTCGTGCATTAACAGTATTAGCATTTGTAGGAAAGGGTTTATCTTTTTCCCAGGTTTCCATTTCTTCATCTACTGCTTTTACCTGTCTAATTAATTCCTCTCCATCTTCAGGAATTTCACCAATTGTATAACCCTGTTGTTTGAGTGCATGAAGTAATTTAATTAGACTGCGAGGAACATTTAATAATGCAGCAGTTCCGACAGCACCATAACCAGGAGGAAAACCATATAAAATGATGGCAATTTTTCTTTCTGCTGCTTGTTTTTGTCTTAATGAAACCCAACTTTTTACCCTATCAATTAAACGCTGTACTCGTTCAGGAACTAAATAAATATTTTCCCCTACTAAACCACCCAAAGGAATTGTATCAATTGCTCCATCTAATTCAGGAAGTGCATATAAAACCACACTTTGTAAACCGCCAATTCCTTGACGAGTCCATGAATGGATATCTTGAATTAATAAAGGTGCAGCGACAATATAAGGAATATTTTTAGCGGTTAAAATGCGTTTTGCAACTTCAATTTGTCTTCCTGCTTCCATTGAACCCGCAGGTCCACCAACTAAGGGAAAACCAATAGTAGAAATTATGGCATCAACTTTGACTGCTTCTGAAGAAAGGGAGGGTGTTTCGATGTTTCCTTGTTGTCTTTGTTGGGTTTCATAGTCGGTTGTCATCCAGTCACGGACAGCAACATGACCTTCAACTCCGTTAATAAAAATGGGTAAAGGTATTAAACCCGAATCTTCAAATTTTTTGATTAATTGGGGGATATAATTCTGTTTTGTAATAACGTGTTTTCTATAAAGTAAAATACCGATAACTGGGGACTGGGAACTGGGGACTGGGGACTGGGAAGAAATATTTTTTTGATACCATTCAAGATATGCTTTTGGTGATGTGAAATACCCTGGATATTCAGGATGTAGTAACCCCATGTTGGGGGTTTCAATAGGTGCAGGAATGTCACCGACTCTTAAATCTAAGTATTTTTCCGCAAGTTTCCAAAATAAAGCTGCTACATTTTCTGTTCCGCCGGCGTTCCAGTAACCGTATATAATTAGCCAGTTGCGGAGGTCTTGAACTTTTTGTACTGGTACGAATTTTAATAATTTGGGTCCGATTTTTAAGAAACTAATATAACCTGCAAGTTTGTCTTCTTCTTTACCGTTGCTAAATTTGTCAAGGATGAATTTAACGGGTTTTGGCATTCCTTTAGGTTTATCACCAATAGAAAACGCGCCTATTTTCGTTAAACTCATTAATTCTAGTGCTGATTCAAAAATAAGCCGGATGGGAATGTTAGCAATATGTTCCCGCAACCATAAAACTTGGTCATAGTCAAATATTAAACTACCAAAAAACACATCAGCACCTTTAAGTGCAGCTTGTACCTCGTCCGGGTTGGTGGTAATATTGCGATCGCTAAACACCCGAATATCTAACTCAGGACAGCGAGAAATAGCCAAAAAAGCCGCTTTTCGGTACAAGTCAGCGTTAAACGATTCAAACCCAGCAATTAAGACAATGCGTTTCATGTCACTCAGTTACGAAATCTTTCTTTACTTTGATCTTAAACATTATTGCGGGGTAATGGGGGAATATCTACCTAGAGTGTAAAATATCTCATTTTCCCGTTTAGGCTGAAGAGGATGTATTTACCTTTTTTCTCGGCAATTGGAAATATACGAGTTATCTTGTGATTACATAAATATCTAGTTGCTGCCAATTTTGAGCAATTATGATATGTGATATCATAATTTTGGTTTTCTGAATAGAAAGAATCTCAAACAAGCAGATTTTCTTAATCAAATCTTTTCTTTTGAAAGTAAGTTGAGGATACACCATGAAATTTGGAATTGATATGGGGCATAATTTACCTCCAGATACGGGAGCTAGAGGAATTAAAGTAGAGGATCATTTAACAAAAGATGTAGGGACTAAAGTTATAGCTAAATTAAAAAGTCTAGGCCATGAAGCAATATCTTGTAACCCAACAAGTGCCAGTTCAGTAAGTCAATCTCTCGGTAGACGTTGTGATATAGCTAATAGAAACAGAGTTGATGTTTTTGTTTCTATTCATTTTAATGCCTTTAATGGTCAAGCGAATGGAACAGAAGTATTTGCTATGAGCGATGCGGGGAGAAGAATTGCCCAACCTGTATTAAATGAAATTATTAAGTTAGGATTTTTTAATCGAGGTGTCAAGAATGGTTCTCACTTGTACGTACTGAGAAATACAAATATGCCTGGAATTCTCGTAGAATGTTGCTTTATAGATTCAGCAAAAGATATGCAAATCTATGATGGTGAAGCAATGGCTAATGCTATTGTTACAGGGTTAACTGGTAAAGTAGTATCAACAGCATCAAACCCAGTATCAAACCCAGTATCAAACCCAGTATCAAACCCAGTATCAAACCCGGTATCAACCCCTGTGAACACAGTCCGAGATGAGGAACAAAATACAGATACCAGTATTCTACGATTACAAAAAGCCTTGAATCAACTGCAAATAACTGATAGAAATAATAAGCGTTTGGTTGAAGATAACTTCACAGGACCAGCAACAACTTCTGCTGTGGAAAAATTTCAGAGAATTGTCGGAATTATTCCAACAGGAATGGCAACTAGCACTACATGGAATGCCATTAATCAGATATTATCAAAGCGATTAGTCCAAGGAAATCAAACCACTGGAGCGATAATGAGATACTTACAACATCGTGTAGGTGCTACTCCAGATGGTATTTATGGTTCTCAGACAGAAGCAGCAATTAAGAGATTTCAACAGCAAAATGGTTTAACTGCTGATGGAATTGTCGGAGCAATGACTTGGCAGAGATTAATAGGTTAGTTGTCAGCATTCAGCCATCAGTAATAAGTTTCTAGCATTTTCACGATCCCCTATTTCTTTGAGAAGTTGGGGATTTTAATATTACAATGGCTGCAATACTGTTAAATGTAAATTATGACTAGTTTCAGTCTTCAGGTACTTTTCTTGAATAGGTTGCCACTGCTGCCATAATTGGTAGCGATTTGCAGCTAATAAAGTTGTTAGTCCACTGAGTTTATCGTTAATTTCTGACTTGAATATATTTACTAGCCACTCATTTAAAACCATGCTATCTTGTAAATTACCCAAAGTTTCTTGGATATGTTTTACTTGGGAAATATGTGCTGCAAAAGCTTCACCGTATAAATCAGTAAATAATTCCATTTGATAGCGAACTCGTTTGGCTTGTTTTCGCAAATCATGAAGAATTTCACCTTGAGTTTTGAGATTTTGTTCTAACTGTTCTGGTGTCCAGTTTCTGTGAACAACGACTTCTGAATCTACAACCTCAGTCCCAATTATCCACCCTGGATGCAATAAAAATTTACTGACTTCTGGTGATAGTAAATCTGGTAGCACTTGCTGAATTGGCAAAGATGCTAATGGTTGATAAATAGGTTTTTCTAACCATTCTTGCAAATCTTTTTTAAAACATTTATAATTGTCATCCTTTAATATTTTCTGAACATGAGAAAAAGCAATTTCACGTTGTTTAGATAAAGTAGAGAAAGCTATTTCTAAAGAAGCTTGTTCTTTCTGTAGTAAATGTGGTTTATAATTATTTTCTAGGATTTCTTTGAGGACATCTAAATCTCGAAGATTTCCGAGTATTTTAGCAATTTTACCAATATTTTTATTGCTGGCTGACTTGGGTAAATTTAAAGATAGCTCAAACCGACTAACCGCTGTACGTAAACGACGCATTCCCACCCGCATTTGGTGTAGTGCTTCTGGATCTTCGTCTTTCTTGACTGATTTTTCCCACTTTATGGTTTTGTGGAAGTGTTTTTCAATTGCTTGGTATGCACAGTCTCCTAGACTTAGGAATGTGGCTTTTGTGTCTAAGTTCATAATGGATATCAATTAACTATCTAATCAGGTTTTTGCATCATAGCACTAGGGAAAAATTGACCTCTATTATTTTATATTTATTGTAGGTTAGTGGAGTAAGTCACAGATTGGTAGAAATAGCTTGTACTGGACAAGAGGGAATACATTGTTCACAGACTATGCAACGCGATCGCGTGAAGGTGAGTTGATATGTCTCTGGGTTGAGAGAAAGTGCTTCCGTCGGACAAACCCCAGTACACAAACCACAGTCAACGCATATATCGTCATCAATGACAATTTCTCCCAAGTTATGGGAAACACTGATATGTTGCGATCGCATCCACTCAATAGCTGCATCCAGCTGATCAATATCCCCCAATAATTCCACCACTAATTTACCAATTTGGTTGGGAGCAACCTGAGCGCGGATAATATTGGCAGCAACGTTAAAATCTTTTGCCAGTCGGTAAGTGACAGGCATTTGAATGGCACGTTTAGGAAAAGTCAGGGTGACGCGTTTTTTCATGGGTAAAAAACTGGGTTTTGGTACACTAAATAATAACCATGCTTAATAAGTTGTAATAAATTAAATATGACTACAGATCAAACTGTGAATACTCCCAATAAACCTAAATCTACCTTTGGGGGACGTGTGAGAAATTTCCTAATTGTCATGGTCGCGATCGCTCTGAGTGCTGCGCTATTTTTAGGACTGCGAAACCAGACAACCTCAGTTTCTCTTACCCAACTCGATGCAGCATCCACACCTTTAGAAGTTGCTGTTAGCAATAATAAGCCTAGTTTAGTAGAATTTTATGCTGATTGGTGTACAGTCTGCCAAAAAATGGCTCCCGATATGGCTCAACTCCAACAACAATATGCCGACAAGCTCAATTTTGTTATGCTCAACGTAGATAATACCAAGTGGCTACCAGAAATGCTCAAATATCGGGTAGATGGTATTCCCCATTTTGTATTTTTGGGCAAGCAAGGAGAAGATATAGCCGAAGCTATTGGTGATATACCCCGTTCCGTCATGGCCAGCAATTTAGAAGCCTTGGTGACAAATTCTCCCCTTCCCTATGCTCAAATGAGTGGCAAAACTTCCAAATTTTCAGCCCCAGTATCAGCAGATGGTAATCAAGATGATCCCCGTAGTCATGGTAGCCAAGTGGTAAATTAATAGGTGACAGTTATAAGAAGTAATGGGTAATTAGTTTACTCATTACTTTTTTGCTCTAAAATGCCACTTTTAATCATCAGTTGTGGCCAAATTAATAAAAAGAACCCCATCCAAATTAAAACAGGGATAGCAACGATAATTGTCAGCCAGGAAATTTTCAAGAAATCAAATATCAACCAGCTACCGCTAATCAATATTAAACCTGTGAGCATAATTGACCAAGGTTGACACCACCAAGGTTTATAATCCCAAGGATTTATAATTTGTTTTTCATTCATCATACTAAATCCATAGTAAGAAATTGGATTGTATTTAAAATAATTAACGTCATCAATATTTAGTATAATACTAACAAGTAAATTTAGCAAACAAATCAAAGATACAATATGATTGGCGTTGCAATTGTTGGTACTGGATTCGGTCAAAAAGTGCATCTTCCTGCATTTCAAGCACATCACAAAACTCAAATAACCGCCGTTTATCATCGAGATATTAATAAAGCTCAAGCTATTGCTCAAGCTCATAATATTCCTCATGCTAGTGATAACTTAGCCGAAATTCTCGCTTTACCAGAAGTACAAGCAGTCAGCATTTCCACACCGCCATTTTTACATTATGAAATGGGTAAACAAGTATTAGAAGCTGGTAAACATCTATTATTAGAAAAACCTACCACTTTAAATGCAACTGAAGCTAAAGAACTATATCAATTAGCAAAAGCTAAAGGTGTAATTGCATCTGTAGATTTTGAATTTCGCTTTGTTCCCGCATGGCAATATTTTCATCAGTTGTTAAATACAAATCATGTCGGGAATATTCGGTTAATTAAAATTGATTGGTTAGGTTCTTCTCGTGCTGATACATCCCGTCCTTATAATTGGTATTCTCGCAAAGATCAAGGTGGTGGTGTATTGAGTTCTTTAGGTTCCCATGCTTTTGATTATGTTAACTGGTTATTTGGATCAATTAGCAAATTAAATGCTTATTTTAATACAGCTATTTCCCAAAGAATTGATCCTGCAACTGGGGAATTAAAAGCAGTAAATACAGATGATAATTGTTTGATCTCTTTGGAATTAGCAAATGGTACACCTTGCCAAATTTCTATTAGTGCAGTTGTTCATGCACCTAGACCCCATTGGATAGAAGTTTATGGAGATAAAGGAACATTAGTTTTAGGAAGTGAAGAACAAAAAGATTATATTCACGGGTTTAAGGTTTGGAGTTCTCAAATTGGTGGAAGTTTAACAGAAATGGAAATTCCTCAACAATTTTTATTTCCTCAACATTATGCTGATGGTCGAATTTGTGCATTTCTTAGAGTTGTAGATCAATGGGTACAAGGAATTGAAACTCAACAGGAAATTACCCCATCTTTAAAAGAAGGTGTTTATTCACAGTTGTTAATGGATTTATCTCATCAATCAAATGATTCAAAAATGTGGGTAGATGTGCCGAGTTTAGAATCATTTTTAGCTTAATTAATAATTATTTAGCTCCCCGAATTATTTGTGAATTTGGGGACTATCATCTATTTCTTTACTAGCTACACGGATAGCGGTTAAAATCGCATTATTTATAGCCATATCTTTACTAGTTAAAATTACATTTTCTGATATATTACGTTGAGCAACTACACCACAAACCGCAGCAGCCGCAAAATTATAAACACCTGCCATTTTAAAAAGTGTACCGCATTCCATTTCATAGTTTAAAATATTTAATTTTCGATATTCTTCTGTAATTCCTTCCAGCTTACGTAGTAATTTAGGATTAGCTGAATCAGTTCGTTCTTGTCCTTCATAAAAAGTATCAACTGAAGCAGTTATTCCTAAATAATGTTCAACTTTTAATGCTTGTGCTGCTTTCACCAAAGCAACAGTTAAAAACGGATCTGCTATTGCTGGATATTCCATAGGTGCAATATCATTTGCAGCACCTTGACGACACAAAGCACCACTACTAATAACAATACTACCCACAGAAATATGAGGTTGAATTGAACCACAAGTACCTATGCGAATTATTTTTTGTATTCCTACTTGCACTAATTCATTAACTACAATACTTAAAGAAGGCGCACCCATACCGCTAGTAGCAGATAAAATGGGTTTACCATTGGGTAAATATCCCAAATAGCTATTTAGTCCGCGATTTTCTGACAATACACGCACATCTTGTAAATAGGTTTGAGCGATAAAACTAGCACGTTGCGGATCACCTGATAATAAAGCTATTGTAGGAAATGATGAACCTAAATCTTCCCTTCCAAAACCTATATGATACAAGCGTTTATTAGTCATATTTTACCTAACTCAAAGATAAATTTTAGCGAATTATGAATTACTGCATTCTATCAATTGTGCGATATTGAATTGCTTCTGCAACATATTGGGGTTTTAAATTCTCATCTCCTGCTAAATCTGCAATGGTGCGTGCTACTTTGAGAATGCGATCGCTCGCTCTTGCAGATAATCCTAATTTTCTAATTGCTGCTTCTAATAAATTCCTACTTGCATCATCTAATTTACACCAAGTTTGTAAATGACGACTTTGCATTTGTGCATTGCATTTAACATTAGTTTCTGATTGAAAACGATTTGTAGCAATAGCCCGCGCTTTTTGTACCCTTTCCCGCACAGATTTTGATGGTTCTCCTGTTGTTGCAGTTTGGGTAATTTCCTCTGGTTTCAAGCGATTTACCGCAACTTGTAAATCAATTCTATCCATCAATGGACCTGATAATTTTGCCCAATATTGCTCCCGTTGTCTAGGTGAACAAGTACAGGCTTGAATTGTATCACCATAATAACCACAAGGACAGGGATTTGTAGAAGCTACTAATGTGAATTGTGCCGGAAAAACAACAGATTGACGAGTACGCGAAATTGTCACATAACCATCTTCTAAAGGTTGTCGTAAAAACTCTAAAACATCTCTTTTAAATTCCGTTAATTCATCTAAAAAAAGTATACCCCGATGGGATAAAGAAATTTCACCAGGACGGGGAAAACTACCACCACCAACTAAAGATGGACCTGATGCAGAATGATGGGGACTACGAAAAGGTCTTTCCCGTACTAATGAACCACGATTTTTCAATAAACCAGCTACAGAATGAATGCGAGTAACTTCTAAAGATTCAGAAAATTCTAAAGGTGGTAAAATTCCTGGTAAACGTCTTGCTAACATTGTTTTACCACTCCCTGGGGGACCAACAAAAATTAAATTATGTCCTCCAGCAGCAGCAATTTCTAAAGCTCGACGTGCATGAGCTTGTCCTTTGACATCTTGCAAATCTGCTAAATTTAAAGATGTTCCTGCTAAGGTTTCTGAGTTTTCATTTAATTTAACAGGCTTGAATTTTCCTAGATTATTTAATAAATCAACTACATCAGAAATATGATTACAACTATAAACATTTAAACCTTCTACAACCGCAGCTTCTTGAGCATTATCAACAGGAACGACTAAACCAGAAATTCCCATTTTTTCAGCAGTTGCAGCAATTGGTAAAACACCAGCAACAGGTCTTAAACTACCATCTAAAGAAACTTCACCTAAAAATAAAAAATCGCCCAATAAATCAGGGTTTACTTGTTCAGAAGCAGCTAAAATTCCCACACTAATTGGTAAATCAAAAGCGGGTCCTTCTTTCCTTAAATCTGCGGGAGTGAGGTTAATTACAATCTTTCTCATCGGAAAAGCAAAACCCGCATTTTTCAAAGTTGCTTTTACCCGTTCTTTAGATTCTTGAATCGCGGAATCTGGTAAACCTAAAATCACAATTCCCGGTAAACCACCGGAAACATCCACTTCCACACCCACTTTTACAGCGTCAATACCAACAATAGATGCACTCCAAACTCTAGCCAGCATTTTTGTATATGAATAAACCTTGAGAATATCAAAGCAGATTCGTAGGGGAATTAACAATGGGTGAAATCACTGAATACAACTGTTAATAATTATAAAATCAAGAAAACTTCAAGCTAAAATAATAGCAGCTAAAGATTTAGGTGACTTATGGTTCAAGCATTAACAAAACCATTAACCTTTGAAGAATTCATCACCCAATATGGTAATAACCCCCGCTATGAACTTGCAGATGGAGAACTAATTGACATGGAACCAACTGGACCACATGAAGCCGTCGGTGGTAAAATAGCTACTCAAATAGGTATTGCTATAACTGCGGAAAAACTTCCCTGGTTTATTCCTCGCACTTGTTTGATTCGTCCTTTCCCGGAAACTGCTACAGCCCGACGACCTGATATTGTAGTATTAGATGAAACAATGCTGCACCATGAACCTTTTTGGGAACATGAACCAGTGATTGCTTTAGGACAATCAATTAAATTAGTGGTTGAAGTTGTTAGCACTAATTGGGAAACTGATTATGCGCGTAAAGTTGAAGAATATGCTTTATTAGGAATTCCTGAATATTGGATTGTTGATTATCGGGGGTTGGGTGGAGTGGTTTTTATTGGTAAACCAAAACAACCTACATTTACAGTTTGTCAATTAATTGGTGAAGATTATAGTCAGCAAAAATATCGTTTAGGTGAATTTATTAAATCTCTTCTTTTACCTTCGCTGCAACTACGTTTGGATGATGTTATGCCAAGGTAAATATTAAAAGTATAATAAAATCATCCATAAAAGCAAAGCTAAGGTAAATAAATCATAGTTCAATGATGGTGAGTATCAAGTAACGCAGTTTAGAAATGATGAAAAGATCATATCACCCACTTTTCCAGATTTGAATTTGACTGCTCAACAAATTTTTCAATCTGGTAATATTTAAGCAATATTTATCTTTATCGTTCTTTACGCATTACTTGATTCTCAATTCAATCTTTGAGTAATCAATGATTACAAATTTTCCACCACAAGTCTTAATTCTTCTAAACTTTCAACCGTGAGAATTGAGCGTTGAATTGTTTTTAATGTTTCCAAATCCGAGATTTCAGAAATTTTCGGCATGAACTTTAATCCTTCATCACCAAATTTCACTTCTAAAGATAACTCAATACTTGAGATTCTTTCTTCTCTTTTTCCTTTTCTTTCTCCTTTTTCTTCACCTTGTTTTTCCCCTTGTTTCAATATTTCCTGATACCAAGGTGATTCACGTAAAACAGCCATATCCCACCTCATAATTTCTTGAACTAAGGCGCTATCTAATACAAAGGTAGCAAAAAAAGCCAGAACCGTTTCTAATTGATTTAACTGTTCATCCGCTTTTAATAAACGCAATGCTTCCCGAATTATAGTTTCATCTTCACCACCTTTGAGAATTGGTACAAAAGGCAGTAAAGAAGGTAAAGGTTGTTCTAAGGCAATTTTAACATCTACTTCCCAAAGATTAATTACTCGGTAATCTTGACGCACTTCCAAACCAGCAATATTTGACTCATATCTAGTTGGTATTTCCTCATTACCTGTTTTGAGAATGTTAATGAGTACGGGATAGGTTGGTAATTGATATTTTTCCTCAGCTAGTCCTGCATAAGCTCGCATTCTTCGCGGCATTTCTGCTTTATACCGCAATTGCAGTTCATTGAGAACCAAAAATTTTCCGTACTCTTGACTTTCAACGCGGATAAGTACGTCACTTTCTCTACTAATCCACTGAAATTCAGAATTGAGTATTTCCTTAGCAACTACATCCGGGATTTGTGTTACCCATTTTACCCAGTTGTTAGGTGCAAGACTAATTAAGCGTTTGGTACTGACATCCGCAGGTTTGGCCATAAAACTATAGATGCGCTGATTACAGCTTAACTTTTTCTCCTCAAAAATGCGATCGCACTAAATCAAGAGATAATACCAAGCGATCGCCTAAAATCTCTAACATATATATTAGGTAAAACCGCATGAGTGAAACCAAAGATACCATTTTCGGTAAAATCATCCGTCGGGAAATACCCGCAAACATCGTTTATGAGG
>JBJOKS010000033.1:0-46494 GCA_046045965.1 Cyanobacteriota bacterium
GAAATCCTGATTCAGACAAATAAAACTTTCATCATCAACAAACAATCATCCAAAAACATCCTGTACATCCTAAAATCCTGGAAATCCTGATTCAGACAAATAAAACTTTCATCATCAACAAACAATCATCCAAAAACATCCTGTACATCCTAAAATCCTGGAAATCCTGATTCAGACAAATAAAACTTTCATCATCAACAAACAATCTAGAAATTCCCATCCTGTACATCCTCAAATCATGAAAATCCTGCTTGCTCAAAAATTAACAAAATATGATATAATAAGTAACCGAAATCCATGAGGATAAAAAAATGTACGATATATACGACAGTGATAAACGCAAATTATTATCAGCCTTATCTCACGGAGCAATTTTTTTCAGCACCACAGTTGTATCCGTTGGTTTACCGATTGCCTTATTAATAATCTCTGATGATCCTGTTGTCAAAGACAACGCTAAAGAATCCATCAATTTCCATTTTAACGTCTGGTTTTATGGCGCAATTTTAGGAAGTTTATTTTTTCTGCTCGGTTGGTTAGTATTACCATTAGTGATATTATTACCATTGGCAGGTTTAGGGTATTTGATACATTGGGGATTAACAATTTTTGCCCTCATCAAAGTTTTTGCTAATCCTGATACACCCTTCCGTTATCCATTCATCTTCCGAGTTTTTTAATAATCATTTTCATTAGGTATTTATTTCATCAATATATCAGGATACAAAATTAAAAAATTTGGACATTATTCTCACTCCTGACTCCTGTACGGTCGAAGCATTCAGGCGATAAATTATTGGTTTTTTCCCAAGTTTATTTTCTGAATGCTTCGCCCCTACGACTCCTGAATTCTCACGTGAAGATTATTTTCTCAAAATTATTCGAGGAAAGTGTCAACAAAGCTGTAAAATACAAAATTGCCCCACAGCTTCATGAACAGTAGGGCAAAGACAGTTAAGCACTGTTTCTAGTTTGTCTGAAAGTCACAAGCTAAAATGTGGCTTTTGTGACGGTTTGTTTTATGTCCATTGCTCTTTTCTTGATAAAAAATTATGTTTCCTACACATCGTCCCCGTCGCTTACGTACCCATCCCCAACTACGTCGCATGGTACGTGAAACCGTTTTAACAACCAATGATTTAATTTATCCTTTGTTTGCTGTTCCAGGTGAGAGAATTGCTAATGAAGTAAAATCTATGCCTGGAGTTTATCAACTTTCGGTAGATAAAATTGTTGAAGAAGCTAAAGAAGTTTATGATTTAGGAATTCCTGCAATTATCTTATTTGGAATTCCTGAAGATAAAGATGTAGATGCTACAGGTGCATGGCATGATTGTGGTATTGTCCAAAAAGCAACCACCGCAGTTAAAGAAGCAGTTCCTGATTTAATTGTTATCAATGACACTTGTTTGTGTGAATATACAAGTCATGGACATTGTGGTTATTTAACAACTGGTGATTTAACTGGTAGAGTATTAAATGATCCAACTTTGGAATTATTGAAGAAAACCGCAGTTTCCCAAGCTAAAGCTGGTGCAGATATTATTGCACCTTCGGGAATGATGGATGGTTTTGTGCAAGCTATTCGTGCAGGTTTGGATGAAGCGGGATTTGAAGATATACCCATCATGTCCTATGCTGCAAAATACGCTTCGGCTTATTATGGACCATTCCGGGATGCAGCAGACTCCACACCGCAGTTTGGCGATCGCCGCACTTACCAAATGGACCCTGGTAACTCCCGTGAAGCTATCAAAGAAATTGAGTTGGATATTGCCGAAGGTGCTGATATGCTGATGGTAAAGCCGGCTTTGGCATATATGGACATTATTTGGCAGGTGAAGCAAGCTAGTAATTTACCTGTGGCTGCTTATAATGTCTCTGGTGAGTATGCGATGGTAAAAGCTGCCGCTTTAAATGGTTGGATAGATGAGCAGCGTGTGGTGATGGAAACTTTAACAGGTTTTAAACGCGCTGGTGCTGATCTGATTTTGACCTACCATGCTAAAGATGCGGCCAGGTGGTTGTAGTATTGTGCCAGTTGTATGTAGAGGCACTATTGATAGTTAATACTTGTGTCTTCTAGTACAATAATTTACTAGAGGATGCAAGATGAGCTATTTACTAAATAAATCATGGATAGTCACAGTGTCAAACCAGAGTTGAGCGAAACTGCAAAAAGCAGTCCAGAGGAATTAAAAAATACAACACCGTTTCAAAATACAACCCCATCTAAAAACCTGTTAGTGAAGCATCCTTGGTTATGGTTTGTGGGGTTGTTAGGAATTCCCCTGGGAGTAGGAATATTTGCGTATTATCAACTAATTTATACTGGCTATGTGCCAAAAATAGAACCAGAAAAACCCATAGAAGTAGTCACAGAGGAAGCAAACACAATATCCTCTAATAGCAGTAATCCTACACCATTATGGTTGATGATGGCGATCGCTCTGAGTTGTGCATCTGGTTGCTGGGTTATTTATCGCTTACTCAAACTTCCCCAACGGGTTTAAATTAATTTAAAAATTAATTAGGTAACAGGTAACAAGGAGCAAAGGGAGAATAACAACTGATAATTAATAATTGATAAAAGTGCCAACTTGGCAACCAATCGGTAAAAGACCCAGTTAAATTATTAAAAGATAAACGATTTTAAGGGTGTTGTTATCAGGGTCTACTAAATGAATAGTTTAATCTTAAAATGGCTCTTTAACAAGTCTTTTTTAGGAACAGACAAAGCAATATATTCACAATTTTCTGGACTATTAGTTCAGCAAAATAATAATAATAAATCAGGTTTGACATTTGCTGCAACAGGAATATTTACGGCATATAGGCGCTGTCGTTGAAGTACAATTTAGCCCCCCTAAATAACGGGTAGCGTCTGTAAATACATATTCCTGAACGCCCCAGCAGCAAATGTAGAGTGGGAGGTAAAAGGCGCTTGGTATGTCTTCTCCCACTCTTCTTTTATTGGTAATTGGTAATTGGGTAAATAATAGTTTAACAGAAATTGGTATCTTGTAAAAATTTAATAATTTCTGCATTTACTATTTTATAAGCCCCAGTTGATGCGTCATGATAGCAGTTATCCAGAATTTTAAACTGGGAATTTGGTAAATGTTGATGTAATTTTTCACCGTGACTAATAGGAAACCAACTATCTTTATCACCCCATAAAATTAGAGTTTGACATTCAATAGCACTGAGATTATTTTGAATTTCAGTCAGCATATTGGGTTTTTTAGCTTGTAAATTCTCAATTTCTTTTACTGCTATTTGCAACTCTTCCGCAACTTTCACTAAAGTTCCTGGAATTTCAATAAACGGGTAAGTTATCCAATAAACATCTTCTGGGGTGAGAATAGAAGGGTCAAATAACACCTTCCGTCTTTCCATAGCCATTACTTCTTTAACTATAGGTGCAAACACATAAGCTAGACGTAAATAGTCAATTGTATGTATGACTTCCAGAGGTGTTTGTGCCAATATTCCCATTGCCCAATGTGGTAATTTATCAGTAAAAATTGGCGCATTCATAACTACTAAACGCCCAATTAAGCGGGGATATTTTGCAGCTAAAGCTAAAGAAACTAATGCACCTAAAGACTCGGCAACAATAACAGGTGGTTCATCACATAAAGCCTCAATAATTCGTTCTAACTCAATTACTTGATGACCATTTTCTTCTCGACGTGATAGAGGTTTTTCAGAAAAACCATAGCCTTTAGCATCAAAACAAATAACTCGAAAATATTTAGATAATGGGTTGATACAATGCCGCCAATTATAACTCCAACTTCCCAAACCATGTAATAAAATTAGCGGTTTACCCGTACCTTTTTCGCCATAAGCAATTTGTACAGGATATCCATTAGCATCAGTAATAATCAGATTTTGCCGACCTTTGGGAAAGTTAAGTTGCCACCAATCTTGCATTTTTTTGTTTAATTATATAATGTGATTTAACCGCCTATTAAGGCTTTCCAGAGTATTCCTATTAGTATCACAGGTAATGCTATTAAGACAATGGCAAGTAAAAACAAACCAGCGAAAAGAGCAATTATAAAACCCTGATCCGCTTTCTTTTTTTCACCAGGAGATTTTAAGTAATCTTCTAATAAAATCAAGTTATAATTATTTGCTTTCCAGGCAACATCAAAGAAGTCTCCCAACATGGGGATAGCACCGACTAAGGCATCAATGATAATATTTACAATCATTCTACCCAAACTTGCTTTTGACACACCAAGCCGCGCTGATTCGATGATAATGTAAATAGAAAATATCAATCCTAAAACATCACCACCAACAGGTATTAATCCCAAAATCGGATCTAAACCAATACCTACTTGAGTTCCAGGAATGGTAATAGCATTATCTAACAGTCTACTAATTTGACGTAGACGCTTTAATGTTGGTGCATAACTATCAGATTCAAGGTAAATTTTATTTTGGGAATTAGACATTTTTTGGTAATTGGTAATTGGTAATTGGTAATTGGTAATTGGTAATTGTGTTATTTACCTCCCCTTGTTCCCTGTTCCCTATTTTTTATAGATTCACCGACAATTACATTTAACTGGTTGCCAACAAGGAGAACAAAGGCACTCATCCACAACCACAACATTAATACTATAAAAGTTCCCACTGTACCGTAAACTTTATTATAATTTCCAAAGTTGGTAACATAAAGACGAAACAAAGCAGAAACTAGCGCCCAAAATATGGCTGCTAAAATTGCTCCTGGTATCAATGGTATACCGGGTTTCCATACGCTTGGTCCATAACGATAAACTAAGCTAAAAGTGGCAGCAACAATAATTAAAGCTAAAGGCCAAAGTAGCAGTTGCCAAAGAGGTAATAAGAATGCTAAATAAGAATTTCTACTAACCACCATTCCTAAAAGTAAATCGCTAATAAATACTAGGAAAGAAGCCAGCAATAAAAGTAATATAGTACCAATTGTTAAGCCTAGAGAAATGAGTTTAGATTTCCAAAAGGGGCGGGTATTTTCTGGGGGAATTTGTTCAATTTGATCAAAAGCAGTCATGGCGGTACTGACTGCACCAGAAGCTGTCCAAATAGCAATAATAAAACTGACAGAAAACAAACCTCTATTTTTCGACTCGGCAATTTCTTTAGTAGCAAATTCACTAATTAAATTCCATGCTTCTTCGGGTACAATCTGACTCAGTTGTACTGTGAGTTGAATAAAGGTGTTTTGCAAAGATTCAGCTACCAAGCCAATAGCTGTTAACACTGCTAAAATTGCCGGAAATAGCGATAACATGGCATTAAAAGCAATTTCTGAAGCCAGTCCTAAAAGTCTTCTTTCCATAGTCCTGGCAAATGTTTTTTTAACTGTACGCCAATTCAGGTGGCGAAAGAATCTGATCCAGCGATGTTTAAACATATCAGCGCGGGTTTTGTAGAGTTTCCATTGGTGGTTTACTCAGTGATTTTACTGTAAGCTTAAGTTTTGCATTACTTTGAGTTTCTGTTCCTATTTGGGTGTTTATCCTATCATTACTAATTTGCCATTTTAATTGTAGATATTTTGTAATGGCTTGCGATCGCTCTTGAATAATATCCTGTGTTTCAGTTATTTCCTGGTTAACTGTCACTTCCAGATTCAAATTAGGCTGTTGCTGCAAAATTTGACCAGCAGAATCTAACAACTTGGTATTATTTGGTGTTAAAATTGATTTATCTCTGGCAAAAGATATAGTCCCTAAAGAAGTGCTTATTCTCTGCATAGTGACTTTAGCAGATTGGTAATTCAGGTTATTTTTAATATTATTTGCTAGAATAAATTGAGCATCTCTATCAATATCTCTCTCACTCAGATAGACTAACCGAACCCTTAATGGTTCAACGGGACTAGTAATTAACTGGTAATCAATTAATATAGCTGGATTAGGAAGTTGGATATCTCTTAAAGCAGATTCAACTTCTTGGAGAAAATTTGCTTGCAACTGAGCAATATTAATCACTGGATCAGAAGGTTTTTCTTCAGCTATTTGGCGTAAAAGTTCATTTGATGCTGTAGGAATTTCAATCAATTTTAATCCTAATAATTCTGATGGTTTATTTAAACGTTCTGCTAACATTTGAATATAGCTCTTTTGTTCTTCAGATGTATATTCTTTACTGCTAAATACCTGAAGTTGAATTGTTAATTTATTGTTTTTCTGAGAAGTAGAAATACTACTGATATAAGAACGGGTTTCACCATTAGGAAAAGTTGCAAAGGTTTTCTGCCATACTTCTGTAGCTGCTCCTCGAATTTGATTTTCCTGTTGCTGCAAAGCAATTTCTCGGCGGAGTTGGATCAAAGATTGATTCAGTGGGAAAATAATCACACCAATGGTACTAAAAATTAACAAAAATCTTCCTGGCAAACTTCCAATTTTTCTGATCTTATTGTATGCAGGTAATTGTTCTAAAATATGCTGCATCCACAAACTTTCTTTATCTGTTGCTCGCCATTCCTTAACTTTTGCTCTCACCTGATCATTATCAATATGCAGACTTAAAAAAACCAGCATAGCTGTAAAAGTAATTGCTACTAAGTTGGTAAAAAATAGTAATCCCCCACCACTAGCTACTTGCAAACCTTTAACAGAATCTAGACTGATTGCTATACCAACACCATAACCGACAACACATAAGGGTGGCATTAAAGCCACTGCGATCGCCACACCAGGAATTGAAGTTGCTACTCCTTTTGGTTCTTTACAAATTGCCACTGAACCCACTGCACCGGAAAATAAAGCAACTACCAAATCTAAAATATTGGGACGAATTCTAGCGGCAATTTCGCTAGTCATTTCTTTAAATGGTAGCAAAGATACTAATAGCACTGCAAAGGAAATGGCTACTACGCAACTCAGAATCAGATTGAAAAGCGCCCGCATAGCTAAAATGACATCACCCGCTGCTAGTGCGAGTCCATTGGCTAAAATACCCCCCATTAAGGGAGAAATTAGCATTGCCCCAATAATTACGGCTGGACTGTTCAGCACTAATCCCAGGGTAGCAATACCAGCTGCAAACAAAACCTGAATCCAATAACTGACATCTTCAAGGGTTACGGATTTGCATATATCAAGGTATACTTGTTCCTTGCGGGCTTGACTAATTCCCAAGTTGTTTGCAAACTTATCTCTAAACATATTTCAGTGTTGATAAGAGTCTACTTTCACTGTCAATATATAGCAGTGAATAGGGAATAGGGAACAGGGAACAGGGGTAGATGCGGTTTTACCTAAAAATTAATACAAAAACTTTCTATGACTCAAGATTTAACACAAAAATGGTTAACTGAAATTCAAGCCTTGAAACAGCAGATAGCTGAACTGCAACAAAAACATGATCAGGCTTGGGAAAGTTCACAAAAATGGCGACAACTCTATAATACCGAATCAGAACAACGTCGCGCAGATGCCAAAATGTACCAACAAGAGATCGCATCTGTAAAAGCTGAACTTTGGAAAATCCAGGGTATAAACGCCGATAACCTTGCTGAAACTACTAGAACGAGAATTGAGCCAGAATTAACAGAACTATCTTCTGTAGAGGAATTAAAAGCTAAACTGATGGCGATTACGCAAGAACGCGATCGCCTCATTCAAGCCTTGAAAACAGAACAGGAAAATCATGCCCAAACTCGCAACAATCTTACTACTGCTTTAGGTGATGCTATTGATAGTTTGGCACAGCTGAGAGCCAAAGAAGAACTATCTACAGATCAGTCAGTGAACGATGAACAGTGAACGTTTCAGATCAGTGCAAGATTTCAGTTCAGAACGCCCACTTCACAGCAAAGCTGATCTCTATTTTCCACAACTGCATTGATCAACTTGTGTTAAGTTGTATTGCAATTTACTTGTCATACTTCAATTCATTGGTGTTTAATTATATCATCCTCATCGGGAAAGTACATAATGAGTAAACCTTTGTTAGCTGCTATTTTAGTCGCTGCTAATAACTGTCCTTTAGTCAGTGTGGCTGGTAATTATACCCTAGATTTAAAAACAGAGTCAGCTACAGTTTGGAGTGATAGCCCTAATTCTGGATGCCGCAGCAATGGTTTTATTGCAGGTTTGAGTATCCAACCAGATGGACTAATGGCAGGTGATCGTAGATACTCTCTAATTTGGATTAATCCAAGTGGTACTCGATTCCATACGGAATCAACCTTTGGTGGTCGTGTAGAACCGGGATCTGAACCCATGCAGTGGGTTGGAAGTGTTCGTGATGTCGAAATGAAGGGAACTTGGCGCAGGGGACAATTATCTGGTGAATTTATCCGACGTTTTGTATATGACGGTAAGCAGATTGAATGTCGTGGCAAAGTTAGTGGTTTTAAAATAGGTAAGTAGCTGATCTATCAATAAACTAAAAAAGCACCTACAGTTCACTCAGTGAAGAGATTATGAAAACTATTGCCACCAAAAATTTGCCCAAAATTATTAGACTCGTCATGCCATTAACTATTTTATTATTAGTAGCTGGTTGTGGGCAAAGTGAGTCTTCTAAAAAAACGGCAGTGCTTAATACTAACCCGGCAACTGAATCTACAACTGCATCTAATTCTTCCCAAGAAACAACCGGAAATCAAAATTGTCCTCAACAGTTTGATTTTGGTATTCCTAAATCGGCAGGTGTTCCTCGTGAAGTTGTAGGACTACCCCTGGGAGCATCACTAGAACCTGTGCTTAATTTTTTCAAATGTTATCAAGAAGGTTCAATCATTAACATCGAACCTAAATTTGCTGATGTAGATACCAATAACACAGCAACCCGTGGACTGATAGAAGCCTACTATGGCTTCCGTAAGAAAACCACACAAGAAATGTTTGATGATGCAGAAACAGAAAGAAGAAATCCACAAGGTTCTGCAAGTCAGATAGCCATCAGATCACTTTCTCAAAGAGTCGGAGGACCAGATACCTATAAACAAATTGCCCCAACAGCAGAATATTTTGCCATTGGTGCTGTAGGAATGCTAGGACAAGAAAAGGTAGTACAAGTTGAAAGAACTCAGTCATTTCAAGAAGGCTCTCGACCTGCGGTTTCTGACCTGACAACAGCGTTAAATCAAAAGTATGGTCAATCACAAGGAGAAGATAAAACTAGCCGCTATACTAAATTAATTTGGTCACTTGATCAGTCAGGTCAAGTCCTAGCTAAAGCAGATCCTCGTTTGTTAGAGTGTAGTTCCGTAGAAGGATCTTGGAAATCAACCTGTGGACTAACTATTGTTGCTTTAATTTATAATTCAGAACAAGATGCTGCTTTAGCAGAGCAAGTAGTTGTCAAAATGACCGACCAAGCAGCAACCATTAATGCAATTGAAGCCTTTAAGCAACAACTAGCATCAGCCCAGTCTGAGAAAACTAAAGCAGAGATAGAACAAACCCGTCAATCTGGTACACCTAAGTTTTAATGCTGATCATGCGTATTCTTCCTGTGGTCATTTGTGCTTGTGTACTCGCTGCTTGCAGCACCAAATCTAATGAAGTAGCATCCACAATTTCACCCACTCCACAAACCCCAATTCCCAATATCACAACTTCTGCTGCAACGCCAGATTTATCCACAACCACATCTTCTACATCCAGTACCCGAACTAAAGTTGCCAGTGACCCGACATCACGGAATCTTGCTGATATAGCCTCTAATTGGCTCAATCAACCTGTAGACATTGAACAAGAGGTAGAGAATAGTTTTAAATATCGTAACTCTAACGATTTTGACCGCCCAAAAATTAAAGAGCAATTAACTCAAGCTGTCCAGACACGAATTGCATCAATGCAAGATATTGGTGTAATTGAATTTAATATCAGCCTTGGTGCAACAAATTACGATGTAGATAATCAAGTTTTCTATCTTGAACCTTTCAGTCCAGGACGCTACTTTAAAATGGAGAATGTCTACGGGGATACATCAGCACCTCCGAGTATGGTTGCATTTACAAATAGTGAACAGTTTTATCGTTTATCAATTCCAGCAGATCGTGCCAAGGAGATGATCCAATTCGACAATAAACCTAGTCAAGCCCGTGTTACAGCCCGCATTGATAAAGTAACACCACTTTCACCAGGTTTCAAATTTGAAACTTCCCTCACAAGAGTGCTGATATATGACAAAAAAGGTTCAATTTTAGTAGACAAGACCTTATGAAAAATTGGATTGATTAATTTAACATAGAATCAATCTTTAATTATTAGGTATCAATAAAATGAAATCTATTCCCCTGACTGCTTTTATTGTTAGTGGCTTAATTACTGCTTCCAGTTTACCAACTCTTGCTGCTGGATCAAACACCTACCGCAGTATTAAATCAAATAATATTTTACCATGTCCTACTAATCAACAAATAGAACAAACTTGGTCAGGTGGAGATGTTTCTCATTATGGTTCTGAACATTTAATAATTTGCTTAGAAAGTAACCGTAAAGCTAAGTGGGTTATGTACTCTTATAGAACCTGTCAACCCCATAAAGTTGAACCCCAAAACTGTCCAGATATTCAAACTAATAGTTTTGAAGAAAAAGATAATACTTATATTTTTAAGCCACAAAAAACAGGAATTGGCACAAATTGTAAAATTGTTAAAGCAACGGGTGAATATAATACTATTTATTATCATTGGACTTGTGAAAAATACACTGCTCGTCAAAATTTGACCATTATTACCAAGGGAAACGAACCTCTTCTGAGTAGTGGTAGACTTTATGATCAATATGGTAGTATGCCGGCAAAATTTCAACTGAACACATCAGATCATCCTGAATGTAAAAACAGTTCTTCAATGTGTAAACAGGATTATCCCGGTTTAGGAGGAGATGGCAAAAAACTCGATTCCCGACTTTATATTGATTGTCGAGGAGATGCAGAATTTTGTAACTGGAAGTATAAGTAAATGGGTCGGGACTTACGCCACTGGTACAGGTGATTGCCTCCGGTAGTGCGCTCCGCTCAATCGCCAATGACTGCATAGTGGTAAGTACAGAAAAACTAAATAAGAAACATAGGAATCTCAAATGGCTCAATTTTTGTAGTAATATGTACTAAGAGAATGGAATTATATTTATGGTTCAAACTCCTCAAGCACCAATCAATTATTTTTCCTTTGAAGATTACTATGCCTATGATGATGGCACTGAAAATCGCTATGAATTAGTAGATGGAGAATTAGTTTTAATGCCACCAGAATCAATTTTTAATTCTGATATATCAATGCGATTATTGTGGGAATTGGCTAAAATAGTCCCTCTTCATCTGTTAAAATATAAAGAAATTATGATTGAGGTAAGTGGACGTAGAGCAAAGGTAAGAATCCCTGATTTATTAGTCTTGGGCGAAGAATGTCGCGCTGCTTTAGAAGCCACGAAAAGAGGAACAATTACCCATGAGATGCCACCACCATTAATAGCTATAGAAGTGGTATCACCTGGTACTGAAAATGAAGTTAGAGACTATCGCTTCAAGCGTTCTGAGTATGCAGCTAGGGGAATTTCGGAATATTGGATTGTTGATCCTGTACAGAACAAAATTACGGTTTTATCTTTAGTAGAAGGCTTGTATGAAGAATTTATTTATACAGGTGATGAATTAATTAAAAGTGAAGTATTTCCAGAAATTAAAATTAAGGTCACTGATATTCTCGTTTAATAGATAGCAATTAAAAGTATTATGGTTGAGCGATCACGTAAGAATTAGTTTTTGGTAATTTAGTTTAAATAGGGCTTGCTGAAAAAGTCTTTCCGTGAAGGCAGGGAACAGGGAACTCTTAACAGGGAACAGTTTCAAGAGTTGGATGGGAGCGATTTTTCCTTGGTATCAAACTTAAATGCAAGGTTTTTAAGTTTCCACCCCGTAAAAGGAAAGCACTTTTTTGATTTGAAAACGTCTCAAACCCTTTACCTGTAATCTTTTTATGTTTATTCAGCAAGCCCTAAATAACAAAAATATAGTCAGGATTTGAATTTAGCGATCGCCCTTGATTTCTTAAAACAGAGTAAGCGATCGCTGATTTCAGTAATTAAAACCCTAAAACTCGCTCAAAATCCCATCGCTTCAGCTACCGCTTGCAAGTCTGCGGGAATACCCTGTTTAAAATGAGCATGACTGTGTTTAATTGCAGTATCTGGATCTTTCAAACCATTACCAGTTAAGACACAAACCACAGTTGCACCTGTAGGAACTTGGTCTTTTACCTTTAACAACCCAGCTACAGAAGCAGCACTTGCAGGTTCACAGAAAATACCCTCTGATGACGCTAACAACCGATAAGCGTCCAAAATTTCCTCATCTGTGACAGCGTTAAAACAACCTTGACTAGCAGATTGAGCAGCGATCGCCTTATCCCAACTTGCAGGATTACCAATTCTAATCGCAGTTGCTATAGTTTCAGGATGTAACACTGGTTGACCATTTACCAAAGGTGCAGCACCAGCAGCTTGGAAACCCATCATTTTTGGCAAGCGATCGCATTTTCCCGCTTGATGGTATTGACAAAAACCCATCCAATATGCTGTGATATTTCCCGCATTCCCCACCGGAATACACAACCAGTCAGGAGCATTACCCAACGCATCCACCACTTCAAAAGCGCCAGTTTTCTGACCTTCCAAGCGGTAAGGATTGACAGAATTTACCAAAGTGATGGGATAATGATCAGCCATTTCCCGGACAATTTCTAAAGCCCGATCAAAATTTCCTTTAATAGCTAATACTTCAGCGCCATACAATAACGCCTGTGCCAACTTACCCAAAGCCACATAACCATCGGGAATTAACACAAAAGGTTTCATTCCTCCACGTTGAGCATAGGCAGCAGCAGCAGCGGAAGTATTACCTGTACTAGCACAAATCACCGCCTTAGCACCAGCTTCCTTGGCCTTGGTAATGGCCATGGTCATACCCCGATCTTTAAAACTGCCAGTGGGGTTAAGACCATCGTATTTCACAAATACCTTCACCTGTTTACCAATACGTTCAGCGATCGCTGGCACAGGAATCAAAGGTGTGTTACCTTCCAAGAGAGTAACAACTGGAGTGCTTTCGCTGACAGGCAAGTATTCCCGATAGGCTTCTATCAGTCCGGGCCAAGGTTGGCGATGAGATTTAGCAACAGACAAGCTCAAAGTCACAGGATTCTAAACTTCTTAACTAGGGATTTGAGATGGGAAAATTGAATTTTATTTATAGTGTCAATCACTTTACCATGCAAAGGGCGATGTCATCTCAGGAACAGAGTTGCTATCATCGCAGTCTCTTATGACTAAACGGTTAACCTATCAGAGTATGTGATGGAAAGTATACAATGTTTTAAGAAAGATTAATATGACATTATTATAATATCTCAAATGGTGTGAGCCAAGTTTGCAAATGAGTATAACCATGTCTACCTTATCATCCAGTGTTGCCAGTTGTGAATCTCATAGTGAATTGGTCAAAAAGCTTACCAAAGCTTATTATCAAGACGAACAGCAAGAGAAATTTATTGATTTGCAAGCAGAAGTAGATTCCCTGCTGCAACAGTTACAGAACCTCAAGAGTGAAAGACTAGAATCTTCTAGCCACCCAGAATAAGCCGATACCCGTAGTGATTATTCCAGGCGCTGATTAGTTTCTGACCAGCGCCTCAAGTCATAAGTATCAGCATTTTCTACCAGCAAAGCTAGAGATTGGTCACTACTCAGTTTAGCGATCGCTGTGAGGCTTTGTTGTGATTGAGCAGCAAAGTCAGTATAAATCACCTGACCGTTACTGGAAAAAATCATAGTCCGGGGACGTTTATTCTCTTCTCCATTTCCCCAATTTTCATTTCCAGCCTGAGTCAAAGAAGCTATAGCTGAACCAGAAATAGTCAAAACCACATCAAGATTACCATCATTAGTGACATCAATCATCTGCACAGGCCAATCACTCATTTTTACCTTTATTTCCGCAAAACTGGGAACCTGACCAGGAGCAATATCCCCAGACTGCTGCAAAGAACGCCACACAGTCGGTAAAATTGTCTGTAAAGCTTGAGGATTTTGCTGCTCTAGTGCTTCAATAGTGATAGGAGATGGTTGTATCCATTCTAATGCTGCGGCCGTTAAAGCTAGAGGTTTGGGTTGCAGAGAATGATCTTTATTTTCCAGAATAAAATCACCAGCGGCTAAAAGTCGTAAAACGCCATTCCGCATTTGTACAGCTTTAATAGTAGCAGTGTTGATTTGCTGTTCTCCATTAGGTAGCCAAACAACAATTTGGATACTAGGATCAGTAGCAATTCCCAAAATTTTCCTCCAAAATTGGCTAGTTTGAATTTTTGGTAATGGTAAACTAGCAAACGGGTATCTCAACCAACTTGTACGATTATGGAATGCACTCACATCTACCTGATACCAAACTTCGTTATCTGGCTTTTTTAAATCTGCTGTTCCATCTATGGGTAGCCAAACAGTATTATTAACCTTAGTGATTTTCTGCACACCACCAATAATTTGACTTTGATGATTATTTATCACCTGATCATTGAGTTTGACCAATAAATCTTGAAGATAGGGTAGAGTTTCGTCACTAATATTAGGTTGTCCTTGCAACCAAGAATTAGCACGTTCTTCACCCCTTTGCACAGTTAATATCAGATATGCCCAAGCTAACACAGCGCGTCTGGTGGGGTTGAGTCGTAAAGCGACCGTTGTTCGATTCCATAACCTACCTCTATCGGTTTGGAGCAAGTTAGAAATTTCTTCACCGTTATAGGAAGATATTGTCAAAACCTGTAAAGCTTGCTCCCAGCGACCATCAATTAAAGCTGTTAGCACTTGTTGACTAGGACTAGCCCAACTTTTATCAGCTTGAATTTTGGTAGATTGAGAATGCAGACGAATAAAATCCATTTGTGCTTGAACAGACTCTGGAAAAGGTTGTTGACGTTGTTTCCCAAGAGATGTCAACCAAGCATCAGCAGGTGTCCAAAGTCCATTTCGCGCTAATAATAGGCATTTTTGATAACTAGAATCATCCAATACTGCTTTCAGGTCAATTGGTTCTAATAACACAGAATTATTAACTAATTTGCCTTCTTTGACTTGGTAAACTTGTAAATGTGGTTCTAAATCTACTGTTTGATCTATAACTAACTCTTTTGTCTCACTACCAGTTACCTGTTGCCATTTTGGTAATTGCCCATTAGGGTTTTTCCAAGATAACATTTGTTGTAAACTACGAAGTTGAGGATTGTAATGAATAATTTGACCATAGGCGATAACTTTTTCTCCTAGTTTATGTTCACCTCCCAAATAAAACCAGAACCCAGGCGATAATGTAGAATCATTAAAAGCTTTTATCTCAGTTAAAAGGAAGTTAATTTTTTGTTCCTGATTTTCTGATTCCGAGATATTTTTACCCACGGGAGATTCTACAAAAGATTTTGTCAGTCCATTAATAGATAGTTGAGTTACCAGATGGTAGTGTATTTCTGGTTGAAATTGAAACTCTAAATCTTTTGATCGTTGATAAATCCTTAGTTCCACAAGTTCTTGACAATCAGACTGACAATTATTACGGTTTTGAAAAATTGGCAATAGAAATAAATTTGGTTTTTGTGGCTTTTGATTATTTTTCTTATTTGCAGTATCTAAAGATAAATTTTCTCCAACTATGCGGTTTTGTTTCTTTAAGGTAAGTTCAATTTCTGCCAGAGTTTGGGGTATATCTTGTTTACTGACAGCTATTTTCGCCCCTGCTGGTAAATATTCATTTAGCCAACTCACCTGTTCTGGATTAAGTATAAAGAGAATGCTAATCCAGCCAAAAGCAATAATAACACCGGCACTACTCAACAAAATAGTCAGCGCCAAGGTTGACAACAGCCAACTGCGCCATCGAGACTGTTTTTGCGCTTTTTTAGCTATTCTTCTCCTTGGACCAGCACTAGGCTGATAAGTGATAGCTGCTTTTGGTTTCACCTTACGCGAGTGCTTGGCCATTTTAGTTTTCAGTCGCAGTTGCTCATAGTTATAAGTTGAAATTTTTACATTTTACAAAAAAAGTAAAATTTATTAAAACAGTGATCACTTTTTTTACACGCACGTCAAACAGTATCCGTGGCTAAAATTGCTTCAAATCCCCGACTGCTTAGATAATTCGGGGATCTTATTGTTCAGTAGCGTGTCCGCAGGACTTATGATTTATGCTATATGTTGCATTTGATTAACTTCTACCTACCAGATGTAGCTATGCTGACAAATCTATATTACTTTCTTGCTGACTGCTGAAGTTCTAAATGTTTATACACAAAAAAGGTTTGGTGGTTAACCAAACCTCAATATAAATCCAGTGCATAACAACATCCCAAATTAATTTAACCTGTCTGGTTTGGTGGCTGCATCTTCCTAGAGGATGTATGCAAATACGCTCAAAGCTGATAATAGATGATACGATTGGCAATAAATTTAGTCATCCTAGCAGCACTGCAATTATTATCCCAGATAAAAAAAGGACGGGGGGTTATCCCGTCCGCACTAATAGCTTGAAAGTGGCAATACACCTTGGAATATGAACAAAAATAGTAGAAATAAAATTCAATAGATTGTCAGGATTGTAAATGAAATCAACAAAAGGAGCGGGAATTTAACCCGTACAAATTATTTTATTCATTGATTAATTCCTGCAATTTTGATCAATATAGCACAGTTATTTGGTTATTTTCTGCCAAAATGGCAAATCCTAAAAAAACAAAAAAGACAGGTTTAAACCCGTCTCCTGTATAAAAATTAAAAACATCTTGGTAATTTATGCAATATATCAAGTTACTTTAGTAGATGAGTGCCAAAATGCCAAATAGCAGGGTGCAAAAAGTAAATATTTCTCCTTTGCACCCCGCCCCCTGATTTCGCTGCTTCCCCTGCTTCTAATTACGAATTACCAGGTTGTTTTTAAGACAAAAATTTTCTCAATGATATCTTCTACTACTTTATCGGGTGTAGAAGCACCAGAGGTGATACCAACAACTATTTCTCCTGCTGGTAGCCAGTTTTCTGTTGTTGCTAATTCTCCAGTTAATTGCCGATGTTCGATGGCATTACCAGATTTAATGCGCTCTACACTATCAATATGATAGGAAGGAATATTCCGGTCAAAAGCTATTTGTTGTAGTTGAGTAGTATTTGATGAATTAAAACCACCAATTACTACCATTAAATCTAGTTTGTGTTCCACCAATTCTAACATAGCATCTTGGCGTTCTTGGGTAGCGTCGCAGATGGTGTTAAAACTTTGGAAATGCTGATTTAATGCTGCTGGTCCATATTTCTGCATCATGGTTCGCTCCAGCATTTTACCAATTTTTTCGGTGTCATCTTTGAGCATGGTGGTTTGGTTAGCAATACCTACCCGTTCTAAATCTTGATCAGGATCAAATCCGGCTGAACAAGCTTTAGCAAATTTGGCTAAAAATTCCTCACGGTTGCCACCATTAAGAATGTAGTTAGTGACATATTCTGCTTCTTGTAAATTCAAAACAATTAGATATTTCCCGGCGAAGGAACTGGTAGCAACGGTTTCTTCGTGTTTGTATTTGCCGTGAATAATGGAGGTATATTCGCCTTTTTTGTGTTTTTCAACTGTATTCCAAACTTTGGAAACCCAAGGACAAGTTGTATCAATTATCTGGCAACCTTTATCATGTAAAATTTGCATTTCTTGAACGCTGGCACCAAAGGCGGGTAGGATGACTACATCACCTTGATCAACAACAGAAAAGTCTTTTTGATGGGCTTCAACAGGGATAAATTGGACTTTCATTTCTTGCATCCGTTGATTCACAGAGGGATTGTGAATAATTTCGTTGGTGATCCAGATGCGTTCTGTTGGGAAGTGCTGACGGGTTTCGTAGGCCATGGCTACTGCACGTTCTACACCCCAGCAAAATCCAAATGCTTGTGCTAGTCGGATGGTAACATTGCCTCTAGTGAGGATGTAGTTGCGATCGCGTATTTGTTGTATTAAGTTACTTTGATACTCAGACTGCAACTGAGTGGACACTTCTGCTTTATGTCCAAACCCTTTACGGTTGTAATTTTCTGAATGTTGTAGGCTGCGTTTAAAAGCTTTGGTATCCATTTTGCTTTGGCTGCTAAAATCAATATTTCTTATTTTCTCTTGCTAGGACACAATTCAGTTGATATTAGTCATTAGTCATTGGTCATCAATTATTCTCGCCTGTTCAGAGTTTCCTGTTCACTATAAATCTGCAATGCAGTCCGCCAAACTGTATAACCTTGGGAATTGAGGTGTAAACCATCGGTGCTAAATTCTCGACGCATATCACCTTGCTTATTAGTGAACAAGGGATGTAAGTTGAGATATTGAATATCTTGTTGATTTGCTATCTTTTGTAGTTCTCCGTTTAACTTGCGAATACGACTGTTAGGAATAGCTAGTAATTTTTCTCTTCCTTCCCAAGTGGCTTCTTCTCCCCCGTGGGGCAAAATTGACTGGAGGATAATTTTGGCTTTGGGGTGTGTTCTCCGTAGATAACTGATAATTTGTTTTTGATTGGCTAAAATTTCTTCATCACCTACCCCGCGAATCAGGTCATTAATCCCAATCATGACTAAAATTATCTCTGGCTGGGTACGGTCAAATAAATCTAATCTTTTTAATAAACCCTCGCTAGTTTCACCAGATATTCCTTGATTTAGCCAATTTCTGTCTTCCGGCAATAAATCAGGTGGAAACCATAAACTTAAAGAATCTCCAACTAATATGGTTAATTTTTCAGGCGGTTTTTGGGCTGCTACTTTGGCTTCTTGTTTGAGGATGTCTAACCATTGCTTGTAATTGAGTTTATGGCGTGGTCCTAACTCCGGTACGAAAGCTTGGTTTTGAGGGTTGAGGTTGACTTGTTGTGGGGAAGTGCTGGTTGCAAAGGCATTGGTCAATTTCTGCTGTCGCCAAATCAGTAAAATGATGGCTAACATCAAGATACCATTTGTCACCAGTAAGAAAAATCCCCAGATAGGAAATGGTTTTGCAGAAGTGGACACGACTAAAAAATTAAAAATTAGAAATTCAAAATTCGTTCTGTGGTCATTTGATGCCGAGTAAGTTAAATGTACATCAAGTTCACAAAAATTTAGCAATTTTGCATCTGCTCTTGAATAATAAGATCCCCGCTTTCTCTAACAAGTCGGGGATCTCAGGCTGTCACCATTAAGGGAATAGGCAAAAGAGGCAGGGTGCAGGATGCAGAGGAGAGGTATTTCCCCTTCCGGGTTCCCAGTAAAGAGTCCCCAGTAAAGAGTCACTTATCACCTGTAACTCTAAATGTTTATGCGATCGCCAAATTCGGAGTTATAACCTTCTTCTCCGTGTTCGTTTATATCTAGACCTTGGTTTTCTGTTTCTTCCTTCACCCGCAGTCCGATTGTAGAATCAATAAATTTGAGGATCAACCAAGTACCAGCAGCGGCGATGATATAAGCTATGGCGATCGCTGCTAGTTCCACGAATAATTCCCCGAAATTACCACGTAAAAGACCATCTTTACCGCCGGAGTTGACTTCAGTGGTGGCAAAGACAGCGGTTAAAATTGCCCCTAATGTTCCCCCGACACCATGTACAGGATAGGTATCTAAAGCATCATCAACATTTAGCTTGTGCTTGAAACTTACAGCATAGAAGCAGACGACGGAGGTAATAAAACCTATTAAAATCGCTGCTAAAGGTGTAACAAATCCTGCGGCTGGGGTGATACCGACCAAACCAGCTACTGCACCGGTAGCCGCACCAACGGCGGTGGGTTTACCTCTGAGGGTGGCTTCTAAAATTAACCACATTAATGCACCAGCAGCGGCTGAGGTATTAGTAGCAACAAAGGCTACTGTGGCAACACCACCGGCAGATAAGGCGCTACCAGCATTAAAACCAAACCAGCCAAACCAGAGTAAACCAGCACCCAATAAAATAAAGGGGACGTTGTGGGGTGGACTGAGGCGATCTGGGTGGTTTTTCCGAGGTCCGAGGACGATGGCTGCTACAAGGGCAGAAACTCCAGAACTAATGTGTACGACTGTACCCCCAGCAAAGTCAAGAGCGCCTAAACCGCCGTATAATCCTAAAAATCCACCTTTTGCCCAGACCATGTGTGCTAGGGGTGTGTAGATAAAGGTTGACCACAATAATACAAATAGGCAATAAGCACGGAAACTCATCCGTTCGGCGATCGCCCCGGAAATTAAAGCTGGGGTGATAATTGCAAACATGGCTTGATAGATCATGAAGGCTTGATGAGGTATTGTTCCCGCATAGGAAACAACTTCCGCAGGGGTTGAACCTTCCAAATAACCTGTTGTTTCTAAACCGACACCGTTTAACCCTAACCACTGTAAGCCCCCAATGAAGGGTAAACCAGGAGCAAAGGATAGGCTATAACCCCACAGCACCCAGGTGACTCCGACAATGGCCATCAACACGAAACTCATCATTAAGGTGTTGAGGATGTTACGCGATCGCACAAACCCACCATAAAAAAATGCTAATCCTGGTGTCATCAGCAACACCAACGCTGAGGAAATCAGCATAAATGCTGTATCTCCAGTATCAGGCGCTGGGGGAGTGGCCGCTGCTTCAGCCCAAGCATTACCTATCAATGGAAAACCCAACAGAAAGAGGGTAAAAACCCCAAACATGAAAAATTTCTTCAGCACTTGTTTTTGTTCCTATCCACCAAATTACTTCACATTACTTATTTAGGTAACGTGATTTTTGATACTATTTATGTTTTTAAAGTTACTCAAATTCCCTTTTTGGAGAACCTTAACAAAAAAATAATCTTCATTATAGTTTCTAATCGCAAAGATATAAATTTATCTATGTATTAATTGCATAATTTAATGTAGAAAATTCCATATAAGCGTACTAGAGAATGGGACTGAATTTTATTAATGACTAATAACTAATCACTAAGGAATTCAAATCGTGAATAACTGCGGTAGCGGACTGATAGCGATCGCCAAAATGGTAACAAATCATCTTATCTAAAATTGCTGCTAATTCATCGCTAACATTGGTGTTTTGTCGCCACATAATATTACCAGTTTCTGGATTTGCTTGAAAGTCTTGGGCTGGTATACCAGTAATAGCTTGAATGCCAATCATACCTAAAGCATAGATATCACTTGATAAACGGGGATGACCTGCAAATTGTTCTGGTGGTGAATAGCCTCTTGTGCCGATAGCTACGGTAGCTAATTCTGTTGCTTCATCTATTCGTGGTTGAATTAATTTGACTGCACCAAAATCTATTAATACCAAGCGATTATTTTTACTACATCTCATAATATTGGTTGGTTTAATATCTCGATGAATCACACGATGACTGTGTACAAATACTAAAATTTCTAAAATTTCTTTCAGCATTTCTACTACATAAAATTCACTTTTTACAGATGTTTCAGGTGGTAATTCTTCGCTTAAAGTATGTCCAATAATATATTCTTGAACTAAATAAAATTCGTGATTTTCTTCAAAAGCAGCAAACAGTTCGGGAATGTGAGGATGTTTACCCACAACTGCTAAAATTTCAGCTTCAGTGTTAAATAACCTGCGAGCAACGTCCATAAATCTGGGATCTCGACGGGCTGGCATTAACTGTTTAACGACACAGATAGGATGATCTTGTATTTGTGTATCTGCTGCTAAATAAGTACGTCCAAAACCACCAGAAGCCAGAGTTTTTAAGATTTGGTAGCGTCCAGATAAAAGTAACTCATCGGTTTTGAATATTGATATTTCCGAAAAATTAAAGTCGTTAAAGTCGGATGGAAGTTGTGTTGATTGATCCAATAGTAAGCTAATTTGTGCGATCGCTTCTTGTTGTTGTTCAACTTGGATCAGAATAGCTTGATTTTGTTTCTGAGTTTGGTAAGTAGTGTAACCCATGACAGCAATACTGCTAATAACTAAAGCTAAAGAAGGTGTAAATAAAGGTATCCATATTGCTTGCAGATACAACCCAGCCACAATTCCCACCACACCCAAAAGAATAAAACTTTCTACTATTATTAACATTAAAGGATGTCGCCATTGCCATGCTAAAACAGCACCAACCAAAGAACAACTGTAAATCCACAACCATTCAGCCCAGTCTGGCCAATAATAGATTAGAGGTCTACCATCGAGAACTGTACTAATAATTTGACTGGCTATTTGGGCATGAATAAAAACACGAGGTATTCTCGCAGGTTGGTCTGATAAACTGCTATAAGGTGTATAGTAACCAGGATGCACACTAGCCGCAGTAGTCCCCACAATTACCAAACGATCTTGTACCCAATTAGGGTTAACCTGATCTGTGAGAACTTGTGTTAGGGTGACTTGTTTGGGTAGGTGATGTGGGTGACGGTAATTTAATAAAATTTGATAACCATCTGCATCTGTATTCTGATAACTACCAGCATTTTTATCTAAGCGGGGAAATATAATTTTACCTATTTGCAATTCTTCGGTTTTTGTGAAATTATATTCAATCCCTTGTTTTTCCAAATAACTACTAGCTAATAGAAACGCAAAGGAAAATTGTGTTTTACATTTATTGTCTGTATTTGTAACATCCGTAAATAACAAAGTACGACGCAGAATTTGATCAGTTTTATTGTCAGTAACTACATCATCAAAACCGATATTATCTATAGAAAAGTTGAGAGGTGGGGAAATTTCTGCTCTACCAATGTTACTTAACAAGCAAGTTCCAATAATTTTATCTGGCTTTTTGAGATTAGCAGCTAAATTTTTTTGTTCATGTCGATAAATGTTTAACCCAATTAAACGGGGTTGATAAGACTCTAATTTTTCTAGTAATTTATTGATAGTTTGATCTGATAAAGGCCATTTTTCCCGTGTTAGATCCTCTTGTGTAATTGTAACTAATAAAATTCTGCTATCAAGTGGTTCTTGAGGACGCGATCGCAACATCCTGTCATAAATGCTTAACTCTCCAGCTTCTAACCATTTCAGTTCACGCATTCCCCATACAAAAACAGTCACCCCCACACTACTCAGCAGAATAATTGACAGGAATTTAGGGAAGGTAAAAGTTAGACGTGAACCTTTATCTTGAATGAGAACAGCACGGAATTTTGCTAAAAATCCATTAATCACGGTAATGTATTAACAACCTGGTGTGGTAGATACTGGAAAACTGAAACCTCAGTTCCAGTTTATGAGTTAGTTAATTTCAATTGTATATAATGTAGCCATTTATTCCTGTTGAGATTTTTGAACTTCTTCCATAGGAGTTAACATAGTCAAAGAAATTGGAGTTGATGAAATTAAAGTTGGTGGAGTTGATGGGTCTAGCTTCGGGGGTTCGGGTAAAATTTCCGCTTGTACCTCACTGAAATAGGAACCAACAATTTTATCGTAGTTGGAAGCAACCGCTAAAAATGCTCCGCCTAAAATATAGATAGGTAATGGTAGAGACAATTCTTTTACCCAGTCAAAAAATTCTGCTAAGGCAAATAATACAAAGAAACAGGCTAACCAAACCCTCATTTTTTCTTCCCCTGCTTACAAACAACTATATTTAACTATATTTATAAGTTAAACAGCTTGCATGATACTCGATGTCCGCCACAATCACAAACAAAATCACAAATCTTTTGCTAAAGCCTGTATCACCTGGTTATAAGTTTGTTGTACATCCTTGCGGTCTTGTGCTTCTGGTAAACTCTCTTGGCTACCATTGTTAATCATATCAGCATGATGGCGCAGAACTGAATGATAATGAGGGTTTTGGGTAAAAGAGGCAATGATGGCGATCGCATCTAATAAATGAATGGTTACAGCTTTCTGGGAACGGGAATTTTGTCGAATTTGATCAAAAGCATCATTCACGACTTCTTTAAAACTCACAGGTTCAGCAATTACTCGCAATTTATTATCTTCATCGTAGCGGTAAGCTGAGGGAAATTCCCTTTGTACTAACTGGCATATTCCCCCACAAAGTCTATCAATACAGTAAATAGCTGTAAATGGATCATTCACACTTGGAGAAATAGCACGCAAGGCAATTTCTACTAATTGCAAAATAGGAAAACATACATCTTGTTGTTGAGTGCGTTCTTTACCCAAAAGAAAAACCTTTCTGATTTTTTTGGTAAGTTTATGATTCACTTTTTCACCAGGCCAAACCCTCACCAATTGTTTACCCTTGACAATAAATTTACCAGGTCGAGATTTAATATAAATTAAAATATTATCATCACAGGCAATCTTCATTAATCCATCATCATCAATTAATTGCAAATAACCATGTTTATGAGATTGTATTGGGTAACTTTGTAAATCAAAATCAACAGGTATTTCTCTTAAATAATGTAGCAGTTGATATTTTTTACCATATCCAATTTTTTCTGGAAATAGTCTATCAATACATTTATATAAATCATTGCTAACACTTTCTAAGACGTGAGAAGCTTGAATAATAGTTGAGGCGTGATGGATAAAGTAAATCAGCACGCCGATACTGAAAATTGCTAATAAAATACCTACGGTTACTGATAAATGGGGAATAAATAAGTTATAATCTTCTCCATAAATAGTTCTGAGTACAAGTAAGGAATAAATAAACGTTGCTAGGAAAGTACCCAAAACAATTTGATTACCAGTATCGCGCATAAAATTCCGCAGTAGTCGCGGTCCAAAGTTGCGCGAAGCCAGTTGTAAAGCCACAATAGTAATAGAAAAAGCTGTAGCTGCTACACTCATCATTGAACTAGCTATAGCAGATAATACTTCTCTAGCTCCATCTGGTCCACCAGCATAAATCCAACCTACATCTTTAAACCCTACTTTATTATCAAGGGTGAGCATAGTCATAGCTAAACCCACCCCTAATAATGTCATCATACCAGGCAGAAACCAGTAACTAGAATGTAGTGCATCCCAAAGCTTGTTTAACTTAACATTTCTCATAATTTACTAGCTCGGTAAGCATCTACTTTACTAATTTAGCCAAGCAATTTATCGCATTTCTACTGCATTTCTATTTCTCATTCTCAGAAATCTTTGTTCATAAGTTCTCATCCTTTCATCATTCATATTGTAAAAGTAAGGCTCTCTTTTATAGTTATAGGTAGCAGGATCATAATCAAATGTGCTGGGAGTTGCTGTAGTGGCTAGTGATGGACGATATACTCCTCTTACTCGCTCTTCATACTCATCATCAATTGCCAAATCTTCACTAAATTCTGGCAAATCTTCCACTTGTCCTTTAGTTAATCTCGGCACTAAAACACGTCTATTTTCATAGTCAATTTCGGCCAAACCAACTGGTAGTAAAACTTTTTTACCAAACACCCAAAAGCCTGTATCAATGATAAAATATCGGAAACGACCATCATCTTCATCAACTAGGACATTTTGGACAGAACCAACTTTGTCATCAACAGCATAAACATCAAATGTTTTGATATCGTAACCATCAAAATCTTCAGCTTTATAATCAGGATAAAACTCATCAAGTTTATACAAAGCCATATTACATATTCCCAATTCAATATTTTCACTCATTAATAATATATACACTTATCCATTGATTGCCTTCTGACTCTAGAATGAATCCTGGGTCTAATCTTTAAGAAATAGGCATAAAAATATTTATTTGCTCAAGGTAAAATATCAGCCTTTTAGAAGTTTTTTTGTTAGACTAAAAAAGGCAATATTCTATATATAGAAATAAATAATTAGTTTGGTATTAGTTTAGTATAAAAAGATTGAAATTATGGAGGCGAAATTGTGCGTTTTGGGCAATGGCTAGGCTTACTCGCACTTATTATATCTCTTTATATTATTTGGCAAATTCGGCAAATAGTTTTAATTGCCTTTGCATCTGTAGCCTTAGCAACAGTATTAAATCAGCAAGTACGATTTTTACAGCGACTGAGAATGCGGAGGAGTTTAGCAGTCTCCATTTCCATTGGATTGTTATTACTAATAATAGTAATTTTTGCTTTATTGATTGTTCCCAGTATTATTGAGCAATTACAACAATTTAGTAATCTGATGCCAATGGCATTAGAACGAATTCGTTCTTGGAATAATTGGTTAATTCGTGTGATTCCAGATAATATTTTAGAAAATATTCGGGGATTACAATATTTAACTCAAAGTATTCAAACTTGGGCAAATCAAATAATTAGAAACTTTTTTATTTTACTCAATAGCTCTTTCACAATTGTTTTAGGATTACTACTTTTCTTTGTGCTGACTATTATGCTTCTAGCCAACCCTGGTGAATATAGACAGGGCTTTATTATGCTATTTCCTGCGTTTTATCGTCCACGAGTTGATGAGATTTTGAGTGAGTGTGCTAATTCTTTAGTAGGTTGGATTAGAGGTACACTTTTAGCCATGTTAGTGATTGCTCTAATGAGCTATATTGGCTTATTAATTTTAGGAATACCATTACCTTTAATCAATGCACTCTTGGCAGGTTTATTAGAGTTTATACCTAATGTGGGTCCAACTTTGAGTGTAATTCCTCCGGCGCTACTTGCTCTTAATGAATCTCCTTGGAAAGCAGTTGCCGTGATAATTCTATATTTTGGGATTCAACAATTTGAAAGCTTAATTTTATTACCTTTGGTCATGAAAACCCAAGTATCACTATTACCAGCAGTTACAATCTTAGCAGTAGTTATTTTTGGCAGCTTTTTTGGATTTTTAGGTGTTTTCTTAGCTGTTCCTTTAGTAATTATTTTCCAAATTTGGATCAAAGAAGTTATAGTTAAAGATATACTTGATCACTGGCATGGTAAGTAGGGAATAACGGCTAGTCATCCCCACTTAGATGATGAGAAAAAACCACTAATTTAACTGATGCGTTAACTTATGCGATCTCGTCTATCAATGATTTCCACTTCTTGTTGGGTAGTAGTTGGTACTGCATATCTTTCTGTGTCTCGATTTACAGTATTTGTGGGAGGTAAATCAGAATTGTAACGACCATTGGAGATATCATCTACCCTCCATCCCCGAATACCTTGTTTACTCAAAACAGAAGCAGCACGTCTAATTTCGTCCTCAGAACCTTCTAAAATTACTAAGTATTCCCCTTGAGATACTCGTTCACTATAATCTCTCGCTTCTTCTTCAGGAATACCCAAACCTGTCAGAGCGCCAATTATACCTCCTGCGGCTGCACCAATACCCGCACCAGCTAAGGTAGTCGCAATAGTACCCGCTGCCAAAAAAGGACCCGCTCCCGGAACAATTAAAGCTTCTAAACCTACAAGTAAACCACCAAGACCTCCCAAAACTGTGCCTGTTGTTGCACCAATACCAGCACCTTCTTGAGCTTCAGTGTCACCCCGATCTTTAACCCGCGCTCCCGCAATTTGTTCATTACGCTCTGTGTCTTTTGCTAACACAGAAACTCTATTCATGGGAAAGCCTGAATTTCTCAATTCAGACAGTGCTTCTTCAGCTTGCTGACGATTAGCAAATGTACCAATGGCACGTTGATATTTTTGAGATGTCATTTTACCTCCTGACATAATTACCACTGTGTTTACAAATAAATAAACAAGTAAACAAACAGGTAATTTTTTCTATAGTCACTTATTTAATTTTCTGTTTTTAAACCTATATTTTCATCACTCCATAGGTTTAGCTTGTTATCTATCAAAGGAGTCAGGAGTCAGGAGTCATACCAATTCTGTATAAAGATGCGCCAAATTTTAGAAAGGAACGTTCGCGAAGCGTGGCGTTAGCCATACCACAGAGACACAGAGAACACAGAGGATGAAAATAGAAGATTAAAAAATTCGGCACAGTCTCATAAAGAAATGGTATCAGGAGTCAGGAGTCAAGAAGTAATATCTTATTCTCCCCAGTCACCAGTCACCAGTCACCAGTCACCAGTCACCAGTCACCAGTCACCTATTCCCTGTGAGGGTCTTCTTTGCTATTACCATTTTGCATTTCCATCAATTTTTTGAGAGAACCACTGATACTACGCGGTTGGGGAACTTTATTCTTTCCTGCTGGCCAACCTTCTCTTTGTTGGGAGCGATCGCCATCTGTTTCTTCTGTTTGGTCATGAAATAAAATCTGTGTGGTAGGATAAGGTAAATCAATCCCATTTTCTACATATAGTTTTTGCTTAATTGCAGATATCACTTTATCTCTTGAATCTAAAGCATCTGACCAACGGGGGGGTTTTATCCACCAGCGAGCGCGAATATTCACCGCACTATCAGCCAGTTCCATTACCAATACATCAGGTGCTGGGTCTTTTAACACTACGTCTACACTATGTAGTGCTTCCATCATTACTTGCTTTGTCCACTCAATATCATCACCATAACCAACTCCAATATCGTACTCTAAACGGCGATTTTCAAAAGCTGTATTCACCGTCACCGAATTAGTAAATAACTCAGAATTAGGAATAACAATTCGCCGACCATCGTAGGTTTTAATAGTTGTCGCTCTGGTTTGAATATTTTCTACTGTTCCTTCAAAACCTTTAAAAACAATTTGGTCATCAATTTGGAAAGGTTCAGTTAATAAAATTAAAATACCTGCTAAAAAGTTTTGCAAAATATCCCGAAATGCAAAACCAATTGCTACTCCACTAATTCCCAATAATTGTACTAAATCTCCTGCTTTTAGTGAGGGAATAACTATGGAAAGAGATATAAATAAACCAACTAATATAGTAGTTCCTTGGGCTAACCTTCCCAACACCATTCCTAAATTCCGTGCATAGCGGTAATGACGAGTTAACCTTTTAACTAACCGTTTGATGGCGCTACCAACATAAACAAAAATTGTAAAGACAATAAACGCTAAAAAGATATTAGGTATCAGCGCAATGAACCCGTTCATCATTGCTTGTGCTTTATCCCAAAGTACAGATATCTCTGCTTTCATCCTGCTGCCTCACTCATGAGTCGCTGCTGATGATAGTTAAAAAATCATCTAATATGAATCCTACTGAAGGTGATAAATTGGTTAACTAGCAGAGAGATTTTTTAGCCACTCAAATCAGAAACCACCGTAAGTTGCGACAGATACAAGTCAGCAAATTACAGCGGTTTCTTTGTAAGCAAATGATTCAATAAAATGGTTAAATCCGATTAAGTACATCAACTAGGGTGGACACTATTCGCAATCTACCAATCAGAATTGTGCATCCTTTAAATTCCAACTAGGCAGGCATTTCTGGCTGTGCGTTTAAAAACCTCCAATAACAACTCGATGAAATCAAGGCTAAAACAGCAGGAAGCCACAACCTAACAGCGATCGCGAGGACATTAGAGCAGGAGGCACAGGCTCTAATTCATTTGTTTTTGTTTGAACTTTTAACCTTTTTGTACCTTGCTCTTAATCTAGCATGAGTTTTTGACTTTGTGCAGTATATTTACTAAAGTTGAATTTCTTTAATATCTCGCAACAATTGTGAAATATTGCTTAAGATTATTGACACTTTGTACAAAAATAAAAATTAAACATCATACCGTTGCGATCGCATCGCAGATCCTAAAAAATAGGCAAAATGAGAAAATATATGTTTAATATTCCCAAAAACTTCCTCAACTCAACCCAAACCCCCCACAGTGGTTATCACTGGGATCAAACCAGTCGCCGCTTTTTTGAAGGTTGGTATTATCGCGTTACATTACCTGAAATTAGGCAAACCTTCGCTTTTATGTATTCCATCGAAGATCCTATTGGTGGTAAACCTTATAGCGGTGGTGCTGCTCAAGTCCTTGGTCCAGATGATGAATATCTGTGTCGCACATTTCCCGATGTCAACAAATTCTGGGCGCGTCGAGATGTCTTAGCTTTAGGACATTGGGGAAAAACAAGCTTACAAGTATCTCCCCTCTATCTTCTCCCCAGGGAATTTACACATGATGTTCAAGAAGGTTATCAGGCTACAGCTACCTTAAATCAAGGCATAATTACTGACCCGGCTACGGGTAATTCTTGCCGATGGGAGTATGAAATTAAACCTGTTTACGCTTGGGGTGATCAAAATAGTATTCAGCAGTCAACCGCCGGCTGGTTGTCTTTTTCACAGATTTTTGAACCCGGATGGCAGATTTTAATGGCTCATGGTTTAGCCACTGGTTGGATAGACTGGAATGGTAAAATTTACGAATTCACCAACGCTCCAGCCTACGGGGAAAAAAATTGGGGTGGTGCATTTCCGCAAAAATGGTTTTGGCTAAATTGTAATTGTTTTGACGATGAACCTGACCTAGCTTTAACTGCTGGTGGGGGAAAGCGTGGTGTATTATGGTGGATGGAATCTGTAGCCATGATTGGTATCCATTATCAAGGCCAGTTTTATGAATTCGTTCCCTGGAACTCACAGGTAAAATGGGACATTCAGCCTTGGGGTAGATGGCAAATGCAAGCCAGAAACTCTAACTATGAGGTGGAATTGACAGGAACTACCGATTTACCAGGTACACCCCTACGCGCACCTACTAGCAATGGTTTAGCGTTTTGTTGCCGGGATACCATGCAAGGTAAACTAGATTTAGAATTGCGACAATTAAATGGCAGCAAATCTAAAATTATTCTTAAAGCACACAGTCACCTTTGTGGTTTAGAAATAGGTGGTGGTAGTTGGGAGAATAGTTGGCACTCTGACTAAATCTACTGCTATTATTGTAGATGCTACTTAATTTGGGGTTGTAGCTCAGTTGGATAGAGCGGTCGCCTCCTAAGCGACAGGTCGTGCGTTCAAGTCGCACCAGTCCCGTATATTTTCCTTAATCTTAGTCAGCAACATTGATAAATAGATGGGGGTTTCAACCCCTATGATAAATTGTCTGATATAAGTTAGGATAGTCCATCGAAGAGAACAACCATAGTTAATTCATGGTTAAATACCTTTCTACATCAAAATTCACCAAATCCTGATTTGGGTAAACTTTGCTTAATCTCGTTATTCTACATAATATTTAGATAAGCTACTGATTTTCGCACATACACTTAGACAGCCTTGAATAAGCTATTGTTTAGAGGTAAATCTTTGCGGGTTATGTCTTTTATCCTACCACTGTTAGTTTGGTGTGGATACAAAGAAATACAAAACCAATTTGTACATCCACAAGCCGTCTTAGTTTTGGGCGGTTCTACTAAACGTTTAGAAAGGGAGAAGTTTACAGCCAATTTTGCCAGCAAGCATCCAAATATACCAATATGGATTACTGGGGGTAGTCCACCTAGCTATACAAAAGAAGTATTTGCTAAAGCTGGAGTTGATCCCCGGCGTTTATATTTAGATTACGAAGCCGTGGATACAGTTACTAATTTTACTACGTTAGTAGATGATTTGCAATCTCGCGGCATTAAAAGCGTTTATTTAATTACTTCTGATTTTCATATGCGCCGTGCTTGTGTAATTGGTGAGATTGTTTTGGGTAGTCGAGGTATTGAGTTTAAAGCAGTGTCTGTTCCCTCAAAAACCGCACCAGAACCTATCGAAAAATCTATCCGCGATGGAGCTAGAGCCATGCTATGGGTAGCAACTGGTTATACAGGAGCCGAAAAACCGAAAAATAGACCATAACTTCATTTAAATGGCGATTAGGCATCGGGAAAGGGTGATTTTTACCCTATCTTCCTCTAAATTTACTGTATAATTGTGCTTATTAAATTCTGTGAAGAGTAGAATTCATGATTTTCTGATGTGATTAGAATCACATAAAGACAGGCTGAAGATCGTATTTTAGCTTGGGTGTTTCCCCTAAGATACCTCTTATCAAATTCAGCCAGTTTAATTTTTCGCTAAAAAGTTCCGAGTTTATACTGAGAAAATATGATTAACAAAACTTAACAGATGTGTAATAATTATTTATGAAACTCCATCTTAATGTATGTCAAATCACCGAAAATTTAATTTATTCATGGTGTCAAACCTATCAAACAAGAGATTAACAAGGTTGTACAAATTTCTTTAAGGATGATATGAAGCAGTTTAAACTTTTTTTAAGTTATCACCCTAATTGGTTAATAAATTGCTCATAACACCAACTTATTGACACCACATAAGTTAAATTTAGACAATCTTGCTAGGGATACACAAGGGTATTAAATAGCTCAAAATCACATTTTTAATCAGGATGAAACAATTATGGAGAATTCTCTACTAATGGAAGCGAATAAACTCGTTAAAGAATTCAATACTTGTGGACAATTTAAATACACTGGACAGTTAAGTATTAAGAATACTCAAGGTAAAACTTGGAGATTGTATTATCAACTTGGACAGATAGTTTGGGCAACTGGTGGAACACATCCCTATCGTCGTTGGCTGAGAAATATAAATCAACATTGTCCCCAAATAGATATTAATAATGTCAAGCATTATGCTGAAGATACATTAATAGACTATTGGGATTATCTGTTATTAGAGAATTTACTTGCTACTCAGAAAATTGCCAAGGAACAAATTAATAATATTGTAGAAAGTACAATCAATGAGGTATTATTTGATCTAGCTCAACAGACGAATTCATCATCTTGGATTTTTGAACGGAATCAAGAAATGATCTTGAAATCCCATCTCATTTCCACAAATGGGAATATGTATCTCAAACAAATGCAAGAATGTTGGTACAAGTGGTTAGAAGCAGGATTTGCCGATATTTCTCCTTATTTTGCCCCAGTTTTGCGGAAACCAGAGCAACTCAAGCAGTTGGTAAGTCCATTAGTACACAAAAACTTTGAGAGATTAATTAATGGCAAATATACCCTCTGGGATTTAGCAGTGAAAATGAAGCAGAGTATTTTATCTATCACTCGTTCATTGCTTCCTTATATCCAGCAAGGAATTGTGAATTTAATAGAAGTACCTGATGTGTCATTAGCATTACTGACAAATAAAGTGAGTAAAAGCCACCAGGTTACAGAAGGAAAGAGGACAAAACCTCCGCTTATAGCCTGTGTGGATGATAGCCCTCAAGTAAGTAAAATGCTAGAGCGAATTATTGCTTACCATGGGATGAGATTTATTGGTATTCAACATCCTTTACAAGCTTTACCACTTCTGATTGAAAATAAACCAGACTTGATTTTTCTGGATTTGATGATGCCAGTTGTAAATGGTTATGAGGTCTGTAATCAATTACGACGCATTTCTTCTTTTGCCAAGACACCAGTAGTGATATTAACTTCTAGTGATGGTGTTTTTGATCGGGTACGTTCCAAGGTATTCGGTGCAACAGAATTTATCACCAAACCTGTAGAAACTGATAAGGTGATCGAGGTTGTGGATAAATATTTACAGCCTGGATTGACAGTTGACAATCTATCTAATTTGGCATTTTCTTGTTAAATATTGTCTGGATTCTTGGGATTTTTTGGATTCTCTACATTGTCAGGAAGAAATTACTCAAAGTTAATTGGTAAACCATCCTGAAATACTAATATTTCCCCTGCTTGGATTTGTGTCCAAACTTCATTATCTGTAAGGGGAGTGGTAGCAATAACAGCAACGCGATCGCTGGGTGTAGTTAATTCACTAAAATCTACAGTCATCTCTTCATCAATCAGGTGTGCAGCTGCAAAGGGTGCTTGTCGGATAATGTAACAGAGTTTAGTGGAGCAATGGGTAAAGAAATGTTCTCCATCGGATAGCAAATAGTTAAAAATACCTATTGATGCTAATTCCGCCGTGATTTTACTCAAGACGGGGTAAAGTAAGTGTAAAGGCGGTTTACCTTCAGGAAAGTTATTTCGCAGGGTGTTGAGAATCAAACAAAAGGCTTTTTCGCTATCTGTGTCACCCACAGGTTGAAAAACGCCATGATTTTCAGGATGGAAGTCTGGTAAATTACCATTATGGGCAAATACCCAATACCTACCCCAAAGTTCGCGACGGAAAGGATGACAGTTTTCTAGGGCAATTTTACCTTGGGTAGCTTTGCGGATATGAGCAATGACATGGGTAGAATGGATGGGATAGCGTCGAACTAACTCTGCTAGAGGAGATGCTATCGAGGGTTTGGCATCTAAAAAAAGCCGACATCCTTTACCTTCAAAAAAAGCAATACCCCAACCATCCCTATGTTCGTCGGTTTTTCCTCCCCTGGCTGAAAACCCTTCAAAGGAAAAGCAAATATCCGTGGGTACATTGCAGTTCATTCCTAGCAGTTGACACATCAGCCTGAGTTTTCAATAGATGTTTCTCCATCAAGATACTTCAGAATAGCTGATTTGTGTTGATGCGATGATCACTGCAATCTGAAAATTTAGCTTTGTAATCTAATTTTAATGAGTTGATCAGGAATTTCTCAGAGCGATCGCTGATGATATGTAAATCTTCATCTGGAGTTACTTGGCTAGGGATGAGAAAAATAGCAAATAATAGATATATGGATAAACGCCATTTTTTACAGATAAGTGCCGTATTAGTTGGCACAGCCTTTTTTTCACGTTATATCAATGGGAGTTCAGAAACTATGGCAGCTGCGGATACTAAATTTGAAGTTACCAAACCAGAAGAAGAATGGAAGACTATTTTAACACCAGAACAGTTTCAGGTGTTGCGGAAACATGGCACAGAACGCGCTCACACTAGCCCCCTGGATAAAATTTATGACCCAGGTACGTATGTATGTGCTGGGTGTGGACAGCCTTTGTTTACTTCAGAAACCAAGTTTAACAGTGGTACTGGCTGGCCTAGCTTTTTTAAACCTATTGATGGAGCGATCGCTACTACTGTAGATCGATCTTTTTTCATGACCAGAACTGAAGTTCATTGTAGCCGCTGCGGTGGACATTTAGGCCATGTCTTTAATGATGGACCTAAACCCACAGGCTTGCGTTACTGCATGAACGGTGTTTCATTGCAGTTTGAACCAGCTTAGATTCAGTTATCAGTTATCAGTTATCAGTTGAGGAAGTTCAAAATTAGAAAATATCTCAACATTTCCTGATTTCTTCTTGTGGTGCGGGCATCTTGCCCGCTAATCATAAATAATAGAGCTAATCATAAATAATAGAGCTAATCATAAATAATAGAGCTAATCATAAATAATAGAGCTAATCATAAATAAAGGACAGGCAGGATGCCTATCCCACAAGATAGGATAATTTATCCCATTACCAATTACCAATTACCAATTACCCATTACCAATTACCAAACTATAACCAATCTCGATAAGCAGAGATTTCATTTACGCCAATTTCAAAGGGCATTCCTTTACCAAAAGGCGGATAAACTCGAATTCTTGCATTTGTGGTAAATCGTTCTAACCTATTACCTAATTGGGGAATATTGCTGACTATATGCCAGTAAGATACTATATCTGGAGCGTCAATAATCAATAACAGGGTAGTAGCATTTTTGGTGATGTACCAATGACAGTTAGATAGCAAGACTTGGGTAATGCGATCGCAAGCGTAATAAAAGCATCTGCCAATAGACTGCTCTAATTCCATTTGTAGCATTCCGTCCTGTTTTGTTACCTCAACTGGAGGTAAATCATCAGGAGGAAGCAACGGAAGTTTAGACATAATTTCGCACCTCTTGATTGTAACGCTGCAAACTCTCAATATTTTTTTGCAGAGATAAAGATGAGGGTTTGAGTGCTATTGTGCCGAGATTTAATTCGTCCTGGAATTTCTTGATTTTGTCGCGACAGGTTTGGACATCCCCAATAATCGAATTCTCAATCAAATAATCTTCTTCATAACAGATATTTGTTTGATCATAAGATTTCTGGGGATGAGGACTATTCTGCATTACTTGAGTAGAATTAGCTGTCATTTTCTGGCTAAATTTACGAATGAAAGGTAAGGCTTCACTCACCGCTTCATCATCAGTTTTAGCCACAAAAAAGAACCGCGCCAATAAGAATTTATCTGCACCACTGTTATTTATTTCCCGATATTTGCTGACAGTATTTTTCAATCTCAAAAGAGAAAAAGGTGGACCCCCCATCAACCCAAAAGAATTGTCAGCAGCATATCGAATTACATCATCATCACCACTGGCAATATAGACAGGAATTGGTTTTTGTAGTGGGTGAGGATAAACTGTTAAATTGTCGCCTTGATAGAATTGCCCATTAAATGATACGTTGGTTTCATATAATAGCTTTTGAATCAATGCGATCGCTTCCAACATCCTCACACAAGATTCTTGCATTGAAACGCCAAAATGTTTATTTTGTTCAGGAAACGGACCCCCTTTCGCTATCCCAAACATTAATCTACCACTACAAAGATGATCCAAAGTCGCAATATCTTCCGCTACCCGAATTGGGTTGTGAAACGGCAATAATACCGCCCCCGTTCCTAAGCGAATAGTGGAAGTAACACCCGCCAAATGTGCCATTAATAATAACATTGACGGGCTAAGATTGGATTCACTAAAATGATGCTCACTTACCCAAGCTTCTTCAAAACCTAAGTTGTCTGCTTGTTTCACAAGTAAAACCTGTTCAAAGATAGCGCGACGAGCATCTTGGTGATGATTTTCGTAATTGCAGAAAAGTCCTGTTTTCATTTTTGGCTATTTTTTAGGCTACCATTTAGGCTGCCACTAAATGCAACTCCAACCATAAGCGTGGTTCAGACTGCCTGAGTTTAGAACAGGGGTCACGTAAAAGTCGTTTGGCATTCAAACAAACTACCTGAATGAGTCCCATATTTTCTGCTACTTCCCTCAATATTGCCTTTTGCGCTTTCACTAATGGCATTATTTCGTCAGAACAATAAATGCCTATATATTGAAAACGTTTGGCAGGTCGTCCCCAAAAGGAGGTAATAACTTTCACATGGCACTTTGCCAATATTTCCCCAGTTTTAGGATAATAATGGGTGACAATCCTTGTGAATTCTTGAGCTAGGATATCTTCAGCAATCATTTGACTGATATTTCTGTAGCGTCCATAACTACTATTTAGCATAACATAATTTTGTCATTTAAACCTGACAAATCGCCAATTTAAGTTAAATAAATTATTAAGTTTTTAGGAGTCAGAACAATTTTAGATTTTAGATTTTAGATTTCTTAATTTCCTGTTCCCTGTTCCCTATTCCCTGTTCCCTTACTTACGAATTAGAAAAGAGGTGTACTCTGATGAAGTATCACCTCTAAATAATGACCATGTATAATGAATTCAAAATCTTTGAAATAGCACAAATAAATTTTGAACTTTACCTATCGCGTAAGTATTCAGCTATCAGCAGTCAGCCTTTTAAAGTTTACGCCAAAAAACCTATTTGATAATCCATTTATTTATCAAACATTCTGACTCCTGAATTCTTACCTTATCGGGAATTGCGTTCAGCGACTAAAACATCAGCAATGATATCTGGTAGATTTTTTAAATCCAGATATCCTTCAGAACCAGAGATAGGGGATATAAATGTATAGTTAGGGTCACAGGCTCCTGTATCATAAACTTGAATAAACCACTTATCAGGAAAACCTTCAACACCCAACTCTACAATATACCAATACTCACCCATTAACCGAGAGTTAAAAATGGTGAACCAATCTCTATAATTTTCCGAGATGTTCCAGTCTGCTAAAAGAAACTCTAAAGCTATTTTCCCAGCATCAGTTGAAGTCAATAGCATTATTACTCCTGAGTTGCAACCTCATTAGAAACTTCAGGATATAACCCCAGTTGTTTAGCTAATTCCTTAGCTATAAAAAATAAAAACTGAGCGCCATCTTGATTACCTTCATGGGCAAACATAGTGGCAACTTGTAGCATTGTATGTATGAAACCGGAATCAATTAATTCTGGTTGAGATTCCAAAACTTCCGGTTCTTGACCATTAGGACATCTGAGCAATTCATCAATCAAATTAAAATACTGAGTTTGGCGTTCTTCTGACATGGTAATTTACTTTATGGTGAATAAGAAAACTGAAAATTATTGCTTTATTGCTCTATGCTTTGTTGCCAAAGCTTTTCTAACATTTCCACTTGCGCTTTGAAAACAGCAGCACGATACACAAGATACCTATCGTACCCAATAATTCCCAAGCCGATACAAATAGGTGTAGCTAAAACCAACCATTGCAAAATTGTCGCGATTTTATATTGTTCGACTAAAATTTGCATCTGAACAAAAAAATTATGTTGAGATAATTTTTGGTTAGCTGGAGACTGAAGAGTATTTATACTCTGTGGCTGAAGAGATAAAGCGTCAGAACCTTTATTAATCTTGGTGATTTGACAAGATAAATTCTGTGTCATAACTAACTCTATATGTCGTCCCCAAATTAAACTAAAAACTATTATTCCCGGAGTTATCACAGCTAAAGTAACCAAAGCAACTGTCAGCACATTTAAAATTTTTAATTTCATCCTCGCTCTCCCTTGCTAGGTTAGAAATACCCAGTAAGAAAATGTATTTTATGGTTTATTGCTGCACCTTCTTATTGCCTTTTCTTAAACAGATATCAAATTTTAGATTTAATTTTGTAATCTTAGATTCTCAATTCAAATTTAGTAGATGGCACCTAATATTTTATTTTTTATGTTAATCTAAAACTTTAAATCTAAAATTTTTAGGTTTATGAGTTACAACTGTATGTGCAAACTAATCATAAGTTATTACAAGCAATTGAAAATTAAAAATTCAAAACAAATTTCTCCAAATATACTCCATTTAGTAATTAGTAATACGGACAGGATTAAACAGCTTGTAAATAGAGATTTCCATTGAATTAGAGTTAAGAAGTCCCCCCTAGTTCTCCAGACTTGCATCTAGGAATTTCGGGGGGTAGAGGGGAATCTCTGCGTAAATCCTATATCGTTTATATCAGCCACCTCCACACAACACAGTTTAACTCACCGGAATTGAAATTATTAAAATCATTAAAATAGCACTCAAAGCCTAGAAGACTTATCTAGTAAGAATTATAAAAAATATTTGGGGTAGAGGTGCTAGTATTTTTGATGGGGGGTACTAGCATTTATCAGGTAGGGTGCGGGGATTTTTGTACTCATCCTCAAAGCTTTATCGGCAAATACTTGAGGATATTCAAAGATAATTATTAACGGAAAATCTTGTACTCAAATAACAGTATATCATGACAAATTGGAACTGAATTAAAAATAAACTAAATAAATCAAAAAAGCAATTAAAATTGATTCAATATATTTTTGGATCTTGATAAATTCAGGAGTCAGGAGTCAGGAGTCAGGAGTCAGGAGTCAGGAGTCAGGAGTCAGGATAAATTTATGTTGAAAGAGGTATTTATTGATCTAAATGTTACTCCAACACCAAAAAATCACTAAAAATCTAGTATGATGAATAAAGACATAGAATGATTATTGATAATTTTAGGGTTTAATAAATGCGAATTGCTAAAGACGTAACAGAACTTATTGGCAGAACTCCCTTAGTGCAGCTAAACAAAATTCCTCAATCTGAAGGAGTAGTAGCCAGAATAGTTGTCAAACTAGAAGGTATGAATCCAGCAGCTTCTGTTAAAGACCGTATTGGTTTAAGTATGGTAATTTCAGCAGAAGCAGAGGGTTTAATTACACCAGGAAAAACTATTTTAGTTGAGCCGACTTCAGGAAATACAGGCATAGGTTTAGCAATGGTAGCGGCTGCACGAGGTTACAAATTAATACTCACCATGCCAGAAACCATGAGCCAAGAAAGACGCGCCATGTTGCGGGCTTATGGTGCTAATTTAAAATTAACACCAGGTGTAGAAGGAATGCGGGGAGCAATTAATCAAGCAGAGGAAATTGTAGCCAATACTCCCAATGCTTTTATGTTGCAACAATTCCGCAATCCAGCTAACCCGAAAATTCACAGAGAAACCACCGCTGAAGAAATTTGGACAGATACAGATGGGGAAGTTGATATATTAATTGCTGGGGTAGGTACTGGGGGAACTATTACCGGAATAGCAGAAGTTATTAAACAAAGAAAACCGAATTTTCAAGTTATTGCTGTAGAACCTAGTAACAGTCCTGTGCTTTCTGGTGGTAAACCTGGTTCTCATAAAATTCAAGGTATTGGTGCGGGTTTTATTCCCGATATTTTGCGTCAAGATTTAATTGATGAAGTAGTTCAAGTTGATGATGAAGACGCAATGAACTATGGACGTAGATTAGCAACAGAAGAAGGTTTATTATCAGGTATATCTTCTGGTGCGGCTTTATGTGCAGCTATCGACGTTGGTAAACGTCCAGAAAATGCTGGTAAACTAATTGTGATGATTCAGCCTTCTTTTGGGGAACGTTATTTGAGTACAGCGATGTTTAAAGAATTGCTGAGTTAATTTACTACCGAGTTAAATATAGTTAAATATTCTGTAGGTTGGGTTGACGCAAGGAAACCCAATAAATCTATGTTTCTCAGAATCAGGATTTACAGGATTTCCGATTTAAGTTAAGTTGATGATGGTTGATGCAATGAAATTGATCATCAATCCTGTTTATCCTCTATTAATTTATCATCCTTTGTGGTAATTTACATTAAACCTATGAATACAACATTGAAACAATTTTTGGAAGCTTGCGAAAATTTAGGAACTTTGCGTTTAATAGTTACTAGCAGCGCGGCTGTATTAGAAGCACGAGGAAAAATAGAAAAGCTATTTTACGCAGAACTTCCAAAAGGTAAATATGCAAATATGCACACGGAAGGATTTGAATTTCACCTGAATATGGATAAAATTACCAAGGTAAAATTTGAAACAGGTGAAGCAAAAAGAGGCAATTTTACAACCTATGCTATCCGGTTTTTAGATGAAAAAGAAGAACCTGCATTAAGCCTATTTTTACAATGGGGTAAACCCGGTGAATATGAACCAGGACAAGTAGAAAATTGGCTGGCTTTACGCGAAAAATACAGTGAAGTTTGGCAACCTTTACCGCTGGAAAGTTTGTAATTTTAAATATTAAATTTCCCCGAATTATGAATATTCGGGGATTTTAATTTTAGTTATTAATTCATGCTTTTTCTCGTTTATTATGTTAATGAAAATCATTTTTAGTTTCTGTTTAATCTTCCTCCTATGTCTGTTCACCAATGGAGAAGTAAAAGCTGGTGAATTATCAGCAAGATTAGCCAATTTTCCGCAATGGGAAAAATTAACATCCGTCAAACCAGCAGAGGGAGATTTAGTTTACCCTAACTGGATGGCTGGAACATGGAAAGTTACCAGTACATTAGTAGATTTAGCCGCACCTTTAGCACCAGATATTATCACACCAGGATTTGAAGGAAACCGCAGTCAATTAAATCAGCCGGTGAGTTTTTTAGTGAGATTTATTAAAATTAAACCGCAAATTTCTGGTTTAAAAATTCTCCCCAAAATAGATAAACAAGCACAAATTTTAGTAGCAGATAGAGTATTTAACAGCTTGAATTTATCCAGAGCATATTTAGGAGATGAAGCTGTATTAGCAGTTAAGCCAGATCCAGAATCACCTAATCGTCAAATTACATTCTTTAAAGGTGAACGTCAATTAATTTCCGTCGTCACCGCACGCGCTACAGAAACAGCACTTAACAAGTTTATCACTACAGAAGTTTTTCAACAATATTTTAAAGGTGGTTCTCGTGCCTATTTTAATAATGTAGAATCTACAACAGCTTATCATCTACTTTCTACATCAAACCCGAAAATTGAAGCAGATCAAGTTACTGCTGTTTACCTTTCACCCCAAGATCCTGATTATTTCACCGCAGGTTCTCGTCCAGTCGCGCTTTATCGTTATCGTTTAGAATTTTCTCCTTCAGCACAACTAAATACTTCTCAAGAATGATTTTATGGTTTTACTATTGACGAATCCGAAGTCGGTAGCCATGCTCAATTATTGGGTCAAGAAGGCATTTACCACCGCTGACACTCCCTGCAAGAAACAGGCGAACTCATTGGGTGAACCATCTGAACCCCTTTTTATGCAAGCTATCCAAGGTTTTAAAAAAAATCTTTTGACAACCCCTTGCCAAACCTAGAAACTGCTGCTACTATAGTAAAACGTGGGACGCAGCGGGTCGGTGTCCGAGTGGTTAATGGAGACGGACTGTAAATCCGTTGGTTTACGCCTACGCTGGTTCAAATCCAGCCCGGCCCACCACTTCTAGAGATATGACTTACAATAGCTGAGTGTCGAGAAAACTTCTCAGCTTTGTAATTCATAACTTATAAGCGAAATCCAAATTTTGCCCGTGTGGCTCAGTGGTAGAGCACACCCTTGGTAAGGGTGAGGTCACGAGTTCAATCCTCGTCACGGGCTTTTTATTCAAACCCTTACTGTATCTGGTCTTTAAGGTTAAGTTGGTGGAAAGCAATAAACTCTCTTAAACTACTTTCTACCAATTTTCTACCAAAAGTAAATACTACTTAATGAAATAATTTGTATTTAGTAAGTTTGTATTAGTTAGAAAATATAATCTACCAGTTTTCTACCAACAGTACACTTCTACTATTTAGCGTATCCAAACTATTTATATACTGCTTTTAATTGCTTAATACATACTTTTGGTGAAGTCAAATTTATAAACCATACGGTTACTAGACAGCTACATAACTACAAGTGGCTAACATTAGATACTACATAAACTACATATAATCTGACTGTATATATATTTCATACTTAATATACCTCTTTATATACTTCATTTCTTACATTGTTTATCCGATTGAGGCTGCTAAACGCTTTATATCAAAATTAAGAATTATTATAGGTGTAAAGGAAACGGGACTCCTACTATATGATTTAGCAAATACTATATTTGTTTAAAAAAAAGACAATATAGTAAATATTTCTAAAATCACATGAATATGTGACATCACCCACAACCCCAACCTGGCTAAAATACGAGCAAGGTCATCTCATCATCTTTTGAAGGGTGAATAATCCAGTCCTCAAATCCTAACTTCTAACCAAAACCTAACCAATTCTCAAAATCAAAATCCCTACCCATGATGCTTTGAGTAGGGATTAAGAAGCGGTGGTGGCGGTTATTGCTAGAGTTACACTATGTCTTCTATATCATTGCTATTCTCGCTGGGTAAATCGAATAAGTTTAAGCAATTAACCTCTTTAACATCATCCATTGAATCAACTGAATCAAAAGAAAGCAGTCTAGGTAGATTGTTATCTTTATCTGTTCTAAGACGTACATTTACAAGGCACGGCTTGTTTTGAGGTTTAATTTCATAAACATCTAAACCTGTAACTTGTTTTGTCAATAAATCTTTTAGAACACCTTTAAAGTTGTTTTTACCTAAACTGTAAGCACCGGAATTTTCAACATATTTACAAAAGTCATGATACAAAGTACCTTCTTTAGACTTGTCTCCATAAAACGCTTTACTGCCCTTCTCATATACCAATCTTTCGTTTGCCCAATCAGCCACAGGATTTGTGTCTATTAAAGCCTCACGTTGTGCTAAAACCAAGGATGGAACGTGCTGCTCAGTATATTTAATATAATTAATAACCTGCTCATCCTGCATATCCAAGACCCACCTTAAAACATGAGGTAATTCAGGTACTAATTCACCAGATAGATTGCCATCTACAATATTGATTAGATTTTTACAGTGAGTAGGCTTATTGTGGAATTGAATTACAAGTTTTCTGCGTTTTATTCCACTGGTGTAGTCCTTAAATCTAAGTGCTTCGTTACTGGTAATTATAACCATTCCAGTATAAGTAAAAGATTCCTCACCTTGCTGTTTACCCTTGACTTCAAATCTAACACTATCACAACCTGTAATGTTTTTTAACGTACTAACTTCACCAGCGTACTTATCCGAATCATTAACAAGACACAGCTTTTTATTTCTTAATGCAGCTACTTCAAATTTATTATCCTCCAACTGTTTAAGCTTGGTAGAATAGGTCATTTTTTCACCAACTAAAGCAGTAGCTAACCTAGTGAATGTTGATTTACCAGCACCACCGCTACCATCCAAATGCAAAAATCTTTCTAAATAATACCTGCCTAAAACAATACAATTTAAGAACGCTCTAAGAGTTTCTACTTGCTCATGAATACCACCTACACTTTCAAGTAAATAAGCTTGAGTCTTAGGGCAATCTGAGCTATCAGAGTAAGTGTAGCCAACATTATAATTTAGATACAAATTAGGAGAGTTTTCTAACACTAATACAGGTTTTTCACTAACATCTAAAACCTTATCCACCAAAGGCAGTAAATTAAGCTTAGGTTTAAAGTTGTCAACTATAATTCTAGGTTCACCTCTCAATATCTGCTCACAGTTTTTGATATGATAATTATTAATTTTACCTATCCCTAACTCCCTTAATCGCTCTTTAATCAAGTTATTAATTCTGCTACTGTTAGGGCATTTAACCCAGTAATTCGATTCATTATCAAAACGATACCAGCATGATTCTGATTCCGAATATTTAATTTCCTTATCTATATTACTATCCAGCAGCAAATCAACCATTTCGGTGTCTGAAAACTTATTATCCTCTTCTTCATAATTAGTCTCATGAATACTACTAATTATTTGAGTTGGTTCGTCTCTATTATCAGGAAACATCTTTTCACCAACTGCTTTTAACACGCGGTCTATGTCATCAATATAGTTATCGTAATCACCAATGGTTTTTCGTCTTTGACGTATTGAGTACAAATGTTTAACTAATTCAGTATAATCTTTCTGTTTATTGTTAGAACATATTGGTTCATTTTGATTTATCAACATTCTATATCTTTTGTTTCTGTTTAAACCAGATAAGGTCTTTTTGTGCTTCTCTGTATACTCAATAATTCCTAGTGCATCAATAGACGTAATTGTAACTGGTGGCTTATTACTAACAATTTCATAGCCAATAGTTGGTACTGTAACCATGAATCTTCGACCTGATTTGGAGAGAATTTCACCTATTTTTATGTTTTTGTATTTTTCAGAAGTATATGTCTTAATTGAGCTAACTTTTTCGACCTTGACAATGAGATGATAACCACCACTAGGCGTTTTTTCAGTGTAACTATTCTCTAACTGCGGTGCTGTTTTAAGAAGTTCATCCAAAAATGGTTCGATAAGGCTTCTATCATCTTTACAATCAATATCAATTACGCAAATATCAGGATTAGTAATGATGATACCTCTACCTAATTGCTTATTTTTGTGATTCTTAGCAAAATACTCATCTGCTTTAGATTGAGAAGTAATTTTTTCCCATTGAATCAGTGCAGGTTTACCATCTTCATCGTAATAACTAGGTGATTTTCCATTAAACATGGGTTTACCTTTCTTATTTTTTGGTTCTTCTTGAAACGGAACTACAGGCAGAATAATACCTATCTGTTTTTGAAGGTTATCTAGTTCAGTTGATATAATATAATTAGTTGAGTTAGCAATCATTTTGCGCTCCTAATAGTTTTACAATTGAGTTTATTTTGTTCATTTTAACCGAGTTAGTCTAATCAATAGCTAAATCGGTTTAATTACTTTAATTAACTTCTAGCAGCAGCGAATTTTCACTAGGTACGCTGCAAATTTTATAAAATTCTTTCCAGTGAATATCATTCTTACGGTGCTTGTAGAATAGCCAACGATTACGCGACTCACTCACTATTCTCAAACTACAATTTAAACGATGATACTCTGCAAACTCTCTACATAATCTTTTACGTTCTCTTGGTGTTAAGTGGGAAATATCAACTTTATGAAGCGTTAGAAAATTGTATGCTAACTGTCTGAATGATTTATTTTTATCAGCATTATGGTCACACTGGGCTTTTGAACTGTCTTTGATGCGATATCCTGTTAGTGCATCACGATAAAATCCATCATCATACTTAGCTAATTCCTTAGCTTTAAATTCTGCTATCTGTGGTTTAACAGCCCATCGAAAATCATCTAGCAGCTTATCTAGTTTCTTTTTTAGGGGATGCTTCTTATATGTTCTATTTTTAGATGTACTCTTAACTGTATTCGTATTCGTAACCGTAACCATTTAAAGTTATTCTCTCTTTTTTAATTGTAGTAATTGGGGTTATTTTGAGCATTTTAAGTTTCATTTTGAGATTAAGGTAAATAAGTAGTTTAAATAGGCTGAGGTCTAATACAGCCCAAAATAAAGGCAATTTAGAAGAGAATTAAATGTAAATAAAACCTTATCTTCTAGCCATAGTTCAATCTACCGACTAACTCCTGAATAGTCCTAAAATTTTCAATGTGTTTATCTGTAATTGACTGAATACCCAGTCTAATAACTTGGGCTTGACTTATGTTTAATTCTTTAGCTTTTTCCTGTATTAAGTTAATATCCTCAACTGGTAAAGAAAAGCTTTTAATTTGTCTCATGGTTTTTTAATGATGATATAATAGTTAATAGCTCATCATTAGTGACAAGTTAAGGAAAAAGGGAAATTGTCAAGGGTGGTATTTGTAGTGGTCAAAAACATGGGAAACTCAATCTAGACAAGTAATTGAGCAATTGAGAGCAGCCATGACAACCAGCAAAA
>JBJOKS010000034.1:0-45425 GCA_046045965.1 Cyanobacteriota bacterium
CGTTGGCATCTTGAATTCCATCTGCATTTAAGTCATGCCAAACAAAATCACCTAATGATGCTAGTTCTACTAACCCTGCATCTAAGGTGAGGTTATTTTCACCACTTTGTAATGTCACTGTTTGGGTTAAACCTGTGGCATCAACATCACTATCAGTTGCATCATCTCCCACATTGCCTTGAGTGAAGATGTATCCTTCTGGTGCGGTGAATTGAACTTGATAATCTCCTGGAGTTAAACCATCAAACAGATAAGAACCATCATTTGCTGTGGTGGTTGTGGCAATTACTTGACCATTTTCAATCAGTGCTACTGTGACACCACCAATGGCAGTATCACCTGCATCTTGAATTCCGTTGTTGTTATTGTCAACAAATACGTAGTCTCCCAAGGATGCTGGTTGATATAACCCTGCGTCTAGTGTGGGGTTGTTTTCTCCTGGTGCTAATGTAACTGTTTGAGTTCTGCTGGTGATGACATTGGCATCGGAGTCTAAACCATCATTGTTACCTTGATCCTGTGGACTAAATAGATAGCCAGTTGGTGCAACAAACTCAACGCTGTAAGTACCTGGGATCAAGCCAGCGAAGTCATACAAGCCGTTTGCATCGGTGGTAGTGGTGGCGACTATGTTATTGTTGCTATCCAGCAGGTTAACGGTAACGTTAGGGATTCCTGCTTCCCCTGTATCTTGAATTCCATTAGCATTTGTGTCTAACCATACTCTGTCACCTAATGATGCTGTTAGTCTCGTCAGTTCCACAGCAGCAATGATGATTTGCCCATCTGGTACACCATCATATGGAAGATTATCGGGTACAATAACAACAGCAATTTTGTCACCTACTTGAGGTATAAAATTACCATGCTGATCCGCTTCTGTGACAATTGATGCTACATTGGTGGTGCTGAAGCCACCAAACATAGCCTTCCAAATGCTCTGCCTCGTTGCGCTGATGTAATCAGAAGAAATGCTCTTGTTATCAATTAGAACCCAAATTGCGGCTTGGATATCAAAAGCACTAAATCCTCTGTTAAGAAAATTTTGTTGGTTGTTAATTAACCAATTAACCTTTCCTAAATTCTGGGGGTTTGTTGTGAAAGTACCTAAACCTAAATTATTACTGAGAATGTCCGCGTCATAGCTGGAATATACGGAAGCCGTAAACTCTGCTGATGTTCTTTCAGTTAGTGTTCCATTTAGACCTGTTAGTCTGACACCAGTATCGGTAGTGTCACCATCACCATTATAATCGGTTGATGCGGTTAAAGGCTGCTCATAATCAATACAATAGGTATCAAAAGAACCAGAGAGAATCCCGTTGGTAGGATCAGTAATTTTGATATCATAAAAGCTAGGGTTACCCAATGCTATCTCCAAGTTGGGAGTTGTGGGTCCGCCTTGTGAAATGTTTCTTTGGATAGCCTTAACAGTAATTTGCCGATGCAAAATGCTGCTCAGTCCTTGAATTGTACTGAGAGTCTGAATAATATTGGTCATGTTTTAAACCTTGAGAAGCAAGAAGAGAAATTAAATGAAATATAATGACTTCGGAGGTTAATTTTTCACTAGACTTGAATAAGAAACTTTATTGATGGTAAGAAGTCTAGTATTTGAATGCAGATGTCACGAATCAGGTAAAAGCAAGGGTTGGTTGCTGAATGAGTGAAATTTGCACTGCATAAAGGGTATTTATCCAACAACTGATGGCGGGGACAGTTCCAAATATCTCACCACCATCGGTGTCAAGCTTTATTATTCAGCTTTTTGGGAATCTACACGCTTTTTAGCAAGCAATCCACCACCAGCAAATGCAATCAGACCAAAAACAGTCATGGGTTCGGGTACTGTTTGTACTGGGTCTTGTGCAAAATCTGCATCTACGTCAATAGATGCAAAAGCAGGTACAGAGGAAGCAGCAGATAAAGCGATCGCAGCAGAGGCAATAAGTAAAGTCTTTTTCAACATAATTACTCCAGAAAATTTATTCTCAGGTATGGCGCACAAAAGCTGATAAAAATCTCAGCTAGGTTCTTGATTAAACAGTTGTCAGTGCAGTAATGTTACAAACACTGAGAAACTTCTCTTGTCATACAATACGTGGCATTACTGGTAGAGTAAAGTGCTAAAAGCCAACTTAATCAAATCTTTAATATAAGAAGCCTTTAGCCTGGTATTTAGACTAGCTTACTTCATAATCTACCAAAATTGCTATAAAAATAAAGCTTTAAGGTCTTGCCAGTTATAAGAAAATAGGCTAAAAACCCTTGAGGTTAAGTTTTTGTGCTTGGTGTCAAAACTTAACCAAACCTTGATATGACGAAGTTTTATTTTTTTAATAAAAATCAAGCCTCATTGAAATTAATTTAACCGTGCGGTAAGTGTAAAGCAAAAAAATAGGACAAAACTATACTTTCTGAATTTTCTGAATTTTCTGAATTTTTAATTGTGATAAGTAGGTAGGCACAATTAAACATAACTATGTGAAGAAAAATTAAGGAGGCTCAAACCCTCTTCCCTCCAGCATAGTTGCCCCCTGCCTCATCCTAACGATAAATATTCAGACCGGGAGCATCCCAAATGTGTAAGTTTATTTTCTGCTTGAGTTCAAGACGTAAAATGAACGAACCACGAAGGACACGAAGGACACGAAGGGAAGAGAGAAGAAGAGAGTTTTTGGTGTTGCTGTGGTTGTTTTTTCAAAATTGGGATGCTCCCTTCAGACCCACCTACTTAACTACTTCTCTAATTCTCCCGTTCTTGGAGAAGAATTAGAGGAGGTAGTTATGTTTACTTATTCCCCCTGTCCCCTACCCCCTTATTTCCTATTCCCATTCTATAGTTCCAGGTGGTTTAGAAGTAATGTCATAAACTACACGGTTCACTCCTTTTACTTCGTTAACTATTCTGTTGGAAATTGCTTCTAATACATCATAGGGTACTCGCGCCCAGTCTGCTGTCATCCCATCTTCACTGGTGACTATCCGTAAAACTATGGGGTAAGCATAGGTTCTTTTATCACCCATTACTCCCACACTACGAATTGGTAATAAGACCGCGAACGCTTGCCAATAGTCATGATATAAGCCTCTTTGGTTGATTTCTTGGCGGACAATTAAATCGGCATCGCGTAAAATATTTAACCTTTCTGCTGTGACTTCACCTAAGATGCGAATTGCTAAACCAGGACCGGGGAAAGGTTGTCTTTGGACAATTTCTTCTGGTAAACCAATGGAACGTCCTACTTTACGAACTTCATCTTTAAAGAGTTTCCGCAATGGTTCTACCAGTTTAAATCTCAAGTCTTTGGGTAAACCACCGACGTTGTGATGACTCTTAATTTTTACTGCTACCCGTTCACCGGTTTTGGGGTCAACATTAGTATCAGCAGATTCGATCACATCGGGATAAAGTGTACCCTGTGCTAAATAGTCAAAGTGACCAAGCTGTTTGGATGTTTCTTCAAAAACGCGAATAAATTCATGGCCGATGCGACGACGTTTTTCTTCCGGGTCTGTCACACCAGCAATAGCATCAATAAAGCGATCGCGTGCGTTTACATACTCTACGGGAATATGAAACTGTTCTTTGAACAATTTCAGCAACCTTTCTGGCTCTAATTTCCGCATAAAGCCTTGGTCAATAAACACACAAGTTAGCTGTTCACCAATGGCTTTATATAGCAAAAATGCTAAGGTTGAAGAATCTACACCCCCGGAAAGTGCCAATAATACCCGTTTATCACCGACTCTAGCCCGAATTTCCCGAATTGACTCTTCCACAAAAGCTGCTGTTGTCCAGGTGGGTTCACAGTCGCAAATGTGGTAAACAAAGTTACGAATTAATGCTAAACCACCCAGGGAATGCACTACTTCAGGATGGAACTGCACACCATAAAGTTTCTTGTCGTGGTCAGCGATCGCCGCACAGGAAGTATTTTCTGTATGTGCGAGTAATTCAAATCCCGGTGGCATTTTTGTTACTGAGTCGCCATGACTCATCCACATGGTTGTCCCATCTTCGACGTTGGTTAACAAGTCTGTGGGATCATCTATATATAATGATGCTTTACCATATTCACCGCGTTCAGCTTTGGTGACTTCCCCTCCCAGCTGGTTGACCATCAACTGCATTCCATAGCATACACCTAAGACGGGTATTCCCAATTTCCAGATTTCTGGGTCACAATGGGGAGCATAATCACTATATACTGAATTCGGACCACCAGAGAAGATAATCCCCTTGGGATTGAGTTGGCGTAAATGTTCCGCTGTGGTGCGATAGGAAAGAACTTCGGAATATACTTGAGTCTCGCGGATACGCCGAGCAATTAGTTCGGAATATTGAGAACCAAAGTCTAAAATAACAATCATTTGGCGATTAAGCTTCCCCAAATGTTCTTGGTTTTGAGGTGCTTGTTCGGTTGGTAGAGTCACCGCTGTATTCATAATGGCGAGAGTGTGTCTTTGAAAAAAACGTGAATTACCATTTCCGGCTGTTTAGGCTAGTAATGGTCTAAAACCTATCTAAAAACCTAAATATATAGACGCAACTGGTGTCGCGTCTGTGGAGCCGATAAATTTGGCTTGTTATTAAAAGCAAATCATTCTAAAGTAGGTACACAAAAAATTATTTATAAGAAAATCGAGTGAGCCAAAACCACGCTCGGCAAAGTATCGGAGCATGGCGGAGATATTTTGCCGTGCTAAGGAACAGTGGATGTAGGCGAACGGATTGCCCAGGCGTGGAGCAGTCATGGTATATTGTTTTTAACAGGAACGGTAATCAACCTGTATAAAAACCTAACTACCTAACGGTAATCTGTACCTTGACAATTGAAGATATGGGGTTCTATTCCATAGTTCTAGTTCCTGCCCAGGAATAGGTAAAATCTTCATGGGAGCTAGACGACACAGAATTTAAACTCAAACAAAATTTGCAGTAATGCAACTACCTCCGGGCAGGGGGAAAGTAACGCTTGAGGAGAGAACCACCTCTGGGTTAGACACCGCAAGGGATCTAAACTAAGTGGACTCGTTGAATCAAGAATCTGCGCTCCTTTAGGACGCAGAGTGTCAATTGGTTTATTAATGATAATTCATAATAAGTTAACATAATTTTCCCATCAACATACAACCAGTTTTACTCTTAACGATAATTTCTCTATTCCGGTCGAAAAGCACAGAACCGCAAATTGTGGTGTTTATACCCCGGTCGCTATGGCTTTTAATGTATTCTTGAGAGCGAGCATCAATAGTTTCGGCAATGCGGCTATAAACTTGATTACTCCAATCACTACCTGTAGAATGATCGAGCGATCGCAGGTGTTGTAATGCTGCTTCTGCTGTGGGACTGTTAAATACTACTTCTATATCTGAAGATGGTAAACCCAACATGGCACAATGAGCGGCTAAAATTTCCCGTCGGCCATCAGCTAAGTGATGATGGGTGTGAAAAATTCCCCCTGCTAATTTCATCAGTTTACCGTGATAACCAAACAATAAAATTTCTTTAACTCCTAATATATCCGCTTCCACTAACAAAGGTCCTAACCAGTTGGCAGTTTTCACCAATTGTTGGGAATTTATCCCTAGTTTCTGCGCTAAATCTAAACCATTTTCGCCAATACAGAAAACTAAGCTTTCAAACTGACTAGCTTTGTTTTGTAAATCAGCACGAAAAGCTGTTAGTTGATCCGGTGTGCTTAAAGGTTGAGAAATACCTGTTGTACCTAATAAAGAAAGTCCTTCGACGACACCAAAAGCAGCGTTAGAAGTCCGTACAGCGAGCGATCGCCCTGCGGGTAAAATAATCGTAACTGTGATTTTTTCCCCTGGTGCTAACAGTCGCTGCAAATTCTCTGTTAACAGGTTTTGAGCATAACCATAAATCGCTGCTTTCCCTTCCCCATTTAATTGTTTACCAATTCCCTCTCCCCCCTGAATAATTACTGTCTCTCCATCTCCCTCATAAAATGCCACCATTGCCCAAATAGGTGTATTTTTGGTCAAATCGAGGTTATCACCCGGATCACTGCGGGTAATGGCTAAAGCAGAATTTTCAGATAATCCTGCTACCTGCTCAATGGGTATTGCTGCTACTTCTGAAGGTGTAATTAAATTCACCGCAGCTACAGTCAAGGGTTGACGATGACGCAACCAATGTAAAGCCGCAATAGCAGCAGCACAGGCAAAAACGGGGAGTGTGTAACCAGAACGGGACATGAGGGATTGGGGATTGGGGATCGGTAAATCTATCACCTATTTAAACACCAACTTCTGAAAGTAGAACTTGCATATCTGTCCAAGAAATACCTTGTTGAATATAACGGGGTGATTCAGGATTATAAGGACTAGCAATGCGGTCAATAGCGACAATTATCGCATCATCTGGGAACACAGGGACATCTGGATCAAAAGCAGTGGAGCGCATCAAAGAACTAGAAAACCCCTTGAAAACGGCGATTTTATCTTGTTCATCAGCAACATTTATTGTCACTAGTAGGACTTCTTGAGGTCTTTTGACGGTGTATTGTTCTAGCCGTTTACCAATGGAATTATTCATCAAGAAAATACTGTTAAATTTAGTTAAGCTTTTGCATTACTATCATTAACTTGACCATTAAACAGCAGATTTTATCTTTTTTTTATGGTGTTGTTACTGTGTTGCTGTTCTGCCATGCTTACCTAGTTTTACAAATATAAAATAGCTTAGATAAACCACATAAATTACTAAGCCAATCATACCCAAAAATCCCAGAAAAGCTGGTTTACTATTATGATGGAAATAGTCTTTAAACATTAATGGTGCTTCCTGCCAGACTCTACAGTAGGGACTTTTCAGGGAATTTTCTGAGAAAGCACAACCCAAGAAAGGTGCAAAGCTAATGACACCTAAAAGGGAATAAATAGTCATTGCCCAGCGCCAAGATGTGAAAATCAATTTTAAAGGACTTTTGGGTTGATAATCAATTTCATCGTTGATATCAATCCAGAACCATAGGGAAATTGGAATCAGGATACGAGCCATTAAACCAGAAATAAAACTGACTCCCAAACCGCCAATCATTAAGTAAACTGTGATGACTAATAAACTGGCTACCCGCCAGTAGATGATTAACAAGCGTTGTATTCCGTCTGCTTTTTGTACAAATGCCCAAATTAGGAGAATTAGAGGAATAATTAAGGTAAATAATAATGCTAATCTATAGTCCATCCAGACGTAGGGGCGAAACCAAACTTGTGGCATAGTTTTTATTAGTTAATACAGTAGAATTAAGTATGAGTCTTGCAAGAGACAAGAGGCAAAAGGCAGAGGGCAAGCCCCGCTTGCGCGGGGACATGGCTTGATAATTAGCTCAATTTCTAGTCTTCGTAAAGCCGGCACTCATCTGCTTCTGGGTTGGCATCACAGTATTGTTCTAAAGAGTTTTTGGGCTTGATTTGACGTTGGTGAGAAGCTTCAGCTTGCAGTTCTTCGACTGCATCCCAAGCGGCAGCGCATTCTGCGGAGTTGCCACCTGAAATATCACAGACAGCACGAGCTTGTTCAATCTCTTCTTGGATCTGCTCTTCGATGGTGGTTGCTTTTTCTTGAATGTTGGTCATTGCGTTAATCTCTTTATGTGTTGTTTATACCAGTGTAGAAAAAATCAAAAATTGCGGTTTTTGCTTTATTGTTCGTTTACTATTCTAACCACTGAGTTGCTCAGTTAGACTTCAACCATGATAATCGATTACTAATACAGCAAATTATCACATCTACACCATGTTCCTCTTTATGTTTTAAGATTTTGCGACAACATACAGCAGGAGTCAGGAGAGGCGAACGGCCGTTCGCCCGTACAGGAGTAAAACAGGCTTGGTGTATAGGTTTCAATTTAGATTCTGTACCTCATTGATCTGCAAACTGCTGTAACAACAGACAAAGAATCATAGAATATATAGCAGGAGTCAGGAGTCAGGAGTCAGTCAGTAGGGGTTTAGGAATGCTAAACCCGTACAAGAGTCAGGAGTAAAAGAGAGAAACATGGCAGACCAAATGCAGTGGGCAAATGCCCTATCAACCCGTCATTCTTTGGAAGCAGCTATTACAGATGTGGTAGAACAAGCTGTTTCATGTTTAACAGCACCTGCGGATTTAGGGCTGGTATTCATTTCGTCTGCTTTTACGAGTGAGTATTCCCGACTTTTACCGCTACTGGCAGAAAAACTTTCAGTACCTATGCTGATTGGTTGTAGTGCTGCGGGTGTTGTGGGTACGACATCAGAAAACCAAGCTCAAGAAATAGAAGCCGAACCAGCCATCAGTTTAACTTTGGCTCATCTCCCTGGTGTGGATATTCGCGCTTTTCATATTTTGGGGGATCAGTTACCTGATTTGGATAGTTCACCGGATGCTTGGATTGATTTAGTGGGTGTGCCACCATCACCAGTGCCGCAGTTTATTTTGTTTTCTAGTGCTTTTTCTTCGGGAACCAATGATTTGTTGCAAGGGTTGGATTTTGCTTATCCTGGCTCGGTGATTGTGGGGGGACAGGCCAGCGGTGGGTTTGTGAGCGATCGCATTGCTTTATTTTGTAATAATCGCCTGTATCGTCAGGGTACGGTGGGTTTGGCTTTGAGTGGTGATATTGTACTGGAAACCATTGTTGCCCAAGGATGCCGACCAATTGGGGAACCATTACAGGTGACTAAGGCTGAACGCAATATTATTTTGGAGTTGGATGAACAAGTTCCTTTGGTAGTGCTACGGAATTTGATTGGTAGTCTGAGTGATGAGGACAAGATGCTGGCACAGCATTCTCTGTTTGTGGGTTTAGCAATGAATGAGTTTCAGTTTTCTTTACAGCAGGGAGATTTTCTGATTCGTAATTTACTGGGAGTAGATCCCGCCGCTGGGGCGATCGCAATTGGCGATCGCGTCCGTCCTGGTCAAAGGTTACAATTTCATCTGCGTGATGCTCAAGCCTCTGCTGAAGACCTAGAATTGCTTTTGCAAGAGTATCAAGCCCAAAATCGCAATCAATCCTCTCCTTTGGCGGCGTTGATGTTTAGTTGTGTGGGACGTGGTGCTGGACTCTACGGTAAACCCAATTTTGATTCACAGCTATTTAGGGGTTATTTCCATGACATCCCAATGGGAGGTTGTTTCTGTGGTGGTGAAATTGGTCCTGTGAGCGGCAGAACTTTCCTACACGGTTACACTTCAGTTTTTGCAATTTTTCGCCAACCTAATTCGAGCTTGCTCAATAAAGATAAAACTTAGATGAATCAAGGGATTCAGGGGTAAAAAAGGGTAAGAAAGTGCAAGCCATAGAGATTAAAACCATCAAAAACTGCTCACTTTTTCCTCTAAAGGAACTATTCAAAAGCTGCTTCTAATTCTGACTCCTGACTCCTGACTCCTGACTCCTGACTCCTAGCCTTAACGGCTAAATGATTTATTCCTAAGTCTACTCCTAAAACCTGGTTTTTTAGGTATTTCACTTATTTCTACTTCTATATAATTGCTCGTTTGACAAACAAAGCCCGATAAACTGGTTCACCCTTTTTTTGTGTTGCTATTTCCCGTTCTGTGGGAATTGGAAGCGGATTTTCTGCTAACCATTCCTCTGTACCAATCTTTTCCAATGCCGGATTTTCCCTAAAGCGATCGCACATTTCTACAGCCATAAATTTCTGATCAGATTGCAAAAATATAACCCCACCCACAGCCAAATAATTAGCTAATTCAGTCACTAATTCTGGTTGCACTACACGCCGTTTAGCATGACGAGTTTTAAACCAAGGATCAGGAAATTGAATTGTTACCCGCTGTAATATTCCTGATGGCAAAGTAGATAAAATCGGTGCTAAAGAATTATTTACATTGCAAAACAAATAATGCAAATTGGTTAAACCCAATTCAGAACCCAACCTATTAGCCTCCATCACCAAAGGTTCTCGAATTTCTAAACCTAAAAAATTCCAGTTCGGTTCTATTGGTGCCATTTGGAGTAAAAACCTGCCCCTAGCACAACCAATATCTAAATGCAGGGGTTGGTTTGGCTGTGTATAAACTTTTTCCCATGCGAGGGGGTCAACAGGCGTTTGAAACTTTCTCGCTAGTGGGTTAACGTGCTGACGCACTCGAATCAATGCCATAATGAACACTCCTGGAGGTAAAATTTAGGTAAAAAAATTTAAACATAAATGTATACAAATATTAAGTCTAATTGATGCTACGCAGTCAGACAAAGCAGGAGTTATACTTTTGAGAAAAGAGTATTTGCATTTTTCGTTTTAACATTTTCTTAAATCAATGGATATCAACTTTCGCTTTGCCATAGTTAGTGACTTACATACAGCACTACCCCATACAATTTGGGATCATCCCAGTCGATTCCATCTAGTGGAAGTCAGTATCTCAGCCTTTGAAAGTGTATTAGAACATTTAACACAACTTGATTTAGACTTTCTCTTGATCCCCGGAGACTTAACCCAACACGGGGAACCAGAAAATCATGCTTGGTTGGCAAAAAGGTTATCTCAGCTACCTTTTCCCGCCTATGTAGTTCCTGGTAATCATGATGTTCCCGTATTCATGGCCAATGAGCAATCTATCGCTTTTGCAGATTTTCCCCATTATTACCGCAAGTTTGGTTATGAAAATCCAGATCAATGTTACTACAATTGTCAACTACTGCCAGGAGTCCGGCTGATTGGTTTAAATTCTAACTCGTTTGATGAGCATGGTAAACAGATAGGGCGTTTAGATGATCAACAATTCCAGTGGTTAGAAACAGAACTAGCCGCAATGGGTGATGAATTAGTTGTGGTGATGATACATCACAACGTTGTTGAGCATTTGCCAAATCAATCAAATCATCCTATGGCAAATCGCTATATGTTAGAAAATGCGCCAGAACTTTTAAGTTTACTACGTAAACATGGAGTCAGATTAGTATTTACCGGACATTTACACGTTCAGGATGTAGCCTGTGCAGATGGAGTCTATGATATTACTACTGGTTCATTAGTCAGCTATCCCCATCCCTATCGTGTCTTGGAATTTGAACGAGATCATCTAGGTAGGGAATGGTTACAAATTGTCTCTCATCGCGTGGAATCAGTACCAGATTTCCCCAACTTGCAAGAGTCATCAAGACAATGGATGGGCGATCGCTCCTTCCCCTTCCTGATCAAATTACTCACCTTACCACCCCTAAACCTCCCCTTAAACCAAGCCCAACAACTAGCTCCCGATTTGCGGGACTTTTGGGCAACTATAGCCGATGGAGATGGCGTTTTAGACTACCCTGAATTTCCCCTGGAAGTACGTCGCTACATTCAAAAATATGGCGCGATTACTCATGGTGGTAATCCTGCCTCAATTGATAATAACAGTAGACTTTTAATTGGTAATTAATTCCCCCGGCTGTATTGCTAACAAACAAGTGGCTCCCCTGAAAAAGGGGACTTGGATTCAGTTTTACCCCTTACAAAGGGGGTGCTAACGGTAATCAATAGGTACAAAGATACAGTTAACTACTTTTCAAACAACCTGTTAGAACAGATGAGAAATGATTTTCAAGCAAAATCAACTTATTTTTGGTAAAATTTCACCTTTTTCTCAATCAAATATCCAACAAACCATACCGCTTTTGCAAATTCAACAATTGCATTCTCGCTTCCCCAGCATTATCGGCTAAATCTGCAAATTCCACAAACCGCCGCAACTCCTTTTTTAACAAATTGCGTTCCACTTCAATAGCTTCTCGATCTAAATCTGGAGGTAAAACAATCATATCAAAAATTGTCGCTCGCTCCTTACCCGGATGGGGACGTAACACTCTACCACGACGCTGGATAAATTGCCGAGGATTACTGGAACTTGATAAAATTACCGCAGTTTGAATTGCGGGAATATCCACACCTTCATCTAAACAACGAATAGCCACTAAACCTTGCAATTCTCCGCTTTCAAATTGTTGTCTTAAAATCTCCCTTTCTGTTAAAGAAGTGTGTGCGGTGTAGGTGCTGACTTTGTAACCCAATTCTGCACCCAAAATTTTCGCTACTGCTTTGAGTTGACGCAAAGATGAACGGTGTCCACTTTCCTGGGAACCATCGCTACAATAAAACAGAGTGTGGCTTGTTTCCTTGCGAGTTTGCATTAAGTCGCGTAAAGCCGTTAACTTATTTTCTGCTGCGCCTACTAATCTAGCCCGTTTCATTAATAAAGATTTAATATCTTCAATATCTTCAAAATCACTTTCTTCTCGTTCTCGATGCTGAAGAGAACGCCCAATTCTCTTGGTTAATTTTAAATAAGCAATGCTTTCAATTTCCGTTAATTCTACGAGAACCGGATAATATAAATAATGTACTAAAGCCCCTTGATTAATAGCATCCTGCAAATTAAACTCCGGTTGTAATACAGAACCAAAATAGTCAAATAAAGATTGCGTACCCCCATCATCAAAATATCTTTCTGGTGTTGCAGACAAAGCTAGACGCAAACCTACATTACGGGGTAAACTTTCTTCTAACCTGGGTGCGCCCAAATTATGCGCTTCATCACCAATAATTAAAGTTTTAGGGGGAAAATATTTAAGTTGAGATTGCAACCCTTCACTAATTAAAGTCGAGTTAGTGGTGATCACCGTGACGAAACCTTGAGAACCGGAACGCAGATTATATAATTGCGTTGACAGTTGACTTTGCCAAGTACGTAAATTCTCGAAGGCTAGAATTGGCTGTAAGTGAAATTTTTCACATTCTCTAGCCCATTGGCTGACAAGATGACGGTAAGGACACACCACCAACAAGACCTGTAAATCTATCTGTTTGTGAAGTTCGCAAGCGATCGCCAATGCAGTAATCGTCTTACCACTACCAGTAGCCATTTTTAGCGTCCCCCTACCATTATTAGCAAACCAGCTAGTAATAGCTTGACGTTGATATCCCCGCAGTTGCAGAGATAAAGGCATTTTTGGACATCCTGGTAAAGCTGACTTAACGTGATAACTGCCCCTATTCTCCCGCACAAACGGCAACTTGAGAGAAAAAGCAGGTTGTTTAGTTTGTTTTTTGATTGGCGATCGCGTTAAATACATGATGGTGGTAATTGGTGATTGGTAATTGGAAAAAAGGGAACAGGGAACAGGGAACAGGGAACAGGGAACAGGGAAGAATTTTGACTTTTGACTTTTGACTTTTGACTTAATTTGTCCCCAGTCCCCAGTAAAGAGTCCCTAATTATAATTTCGCCAAACACCGACTAAAGAACCTTGTACCTGTACCTGCATTGCTGGTACTTCGATGGGTTGATACTGAGAATTAGCCGGTTTGAGAGTCACCATATCTTCCTGGAGATAGAAACGTTTTAAAGTAGTACCGTGTCCTTCCACCCTAGCGGCAACAATCGTACCATTTTTTAACTGATTGGGTTCTTGTACTGGACGCAAAAACACCACATCACCATCAGCAATCAAATCTTCAATCATGCTATCACCAGCAACCCGCAAAGCATAACTTTGGGGAGGTAGAGATAAATTAGCCAAGTCTAAATGTTCAACAGCATCGGTAAAAGGTTCAATTAAACCACCAGCAGCAATAGTTCCTAAAATTGGTACACCTTGCTTAGTTTGTCGCAAAATCCGAATCGTTCGTGCCTTACCTTCAATCCACTCAATATATCCCTTATTGCGTAGATGTTCCAAGCGGCTTTGAATTGGTGCTGGTGACTTGAGATTCATCGCTTCCATCATTTGGCGAATAGAAGGCGAATACTGATTGATTCTGATATATTCTACCAACCATTCGTATAGTTCTTGTTGAACTTCTGTTAGTCTTTCCATAATTTTGTGGGGAAGTAATTACAAATGTCCCTAGAGCATTTGTACTACAAAAATCTTCCCTTAACAAGATTCAATTAAATATTAATGGTAATTGGTAATTGGTAATTGTTGATTGTTATTTATCTGACTCATTAGCTATTACCAATCACCAATCACTTTATTTTGCTCCTAAAATACTTGCCAGTAAAGCTTTTTGAGCGTGTAATCTATTTTCTGCCTGATCCCAAACTTTTGATTGAGAACCTTCGATGACTTCATCAGTAATTTCTTCACCACGATGGGCTGGTAAACAGTGTAAAACAATTGCCTCTGGATCGGCAAGACTTAATAATTGTTGAGAAATTTGATAGGGTTGAAAGATAGGAAGGCGGTTGTCTGCTTCTGACTCTTGCCCCATACTTGCCCAAACATCAGTATAAAGGACTTGTGCGCCTTTAGCTGCTGCTTCTGGATCATGGGTGAGAATAACTTCAGTTTTACCACCAGCGATCGCCCTTGCTTTTTCCACAATTTCTGCATCTGGAGCATATCCCGAAGGAAAAGCTACCCTGACATTCATTCCTGCTAAAGCACAACCCAACATCAGGGAATTAGCCACATTATTACCATCTCCGACGTAGGTAAGAGTTAAACCAGCACAAGTGCCAAAACTCTCTTGAATTGTCAATAAATCAGCCAAAACCTGACAGGGATGTTCTAAGTCTGTCAGGGCATTAATTACCGGAATTTTGGCATAATTAGCAAAAATTTCCAAATCCCGCTGGGCAAAAGTGCGAATTGCCAGGATATCCAAATAACGATCTAATACCCTAGCAGTATCCTGTATAGGTTCACCCCGACTCACTTGTGTGACATTAGGATTAAGGTCAATTACCTGTCCACCAAGTTGGTACATAGCGACGGTAAAGCTTACCCTTGTTCGAGTTGAAGCCTTAGAAAACAATAAACCCAAGACTTTATCACAATGCAACTTTAGCTTTTGTGACTTGAGTAGGGTGGCCATTTCTAGAAGTTCTTGCAGTTCTGTGGAACTCAGATCCGCCAGACCTAATAAATCTCGTCCGATCAATGCTGCCATGCTGATGATTTGTAAATAATAATGTTTTTCTGTAGCTTCACTTAGCCGCGTCAACAGGAATACAGTCTTAAAACTGTACCAAATATTGTTGCCTTGATCTACGGGATTGCAGTGAGCTTGGTGATAAATGATAATTTTTCAACTTCAATACACAAGTTCGCTTTTTATGCAAGTATCTTCATGCTGAAAATTAACCGTAATTCGGGGAAGAAATTTTTTTGTCAAAAACACTAGACAAATTTCTGGTTTATGATATGATTATAAATCGGTGGATGTCTTAAAAAACATTACCAAACAGGCCAGCATAGCACAGTGGTAGTGCATCCGACTTGTAATCGGAAGGTCGCAGGTTCAAATCCAGCTGCTGGCTTTTTTTATTTCAACTAAACATTCACAGAAATTAAGTTGGCATTTTATTGTTTAAGCTGTCTAAATCCAATTTAGGTATATTAAACTGCTAACAGCATACTTTTTATAGGAAAGCAATATGCAAACTAACCAAACATTATCCTTACCGAGTATGGGATGTGGAACATGGGCTTGGGGAAACCAACTGCTTTGGGGATACAATGAAAGCATGGATGACCAATTACAACAGGTATTTAACCTCTGTGTGAGTAATGGTGTCACCTTGTTTGATACAGGAGACTCCTATGGTACAGGAAGATTAAATGGACGCAGTGAGTCACTTTTAGGTAAGTTTACCAGAGAATATCAAGGATTAAATCAAGATCATATTTGTATTGCTACCAAGTTAGCAGCTTATCCTTGGAGATGGACAAGAAAATCAATTATTTCTGCTTGTAATGCTTCTGCGACAAGATTAGGAAAAAACGTTGATTTAGTGCAGATGCACTGGTCAACTGCCAATTATGCACCTTGGCAAGAAATAGGTTTATTAGATGGTTTAGCTGATTTATATGCACAGGGTTTAGTTAAAGGTGTAGGATTATCTAATTACGGTACAAAACGACTTTTATGGGTACATAAAAGATTTCAGGAAAGGGGAATACCGATTAAAACTTTGCAGGTACAATATTCTTTATTATCTACCTATCCAGTTACAGAATTAGGTTTAAAAGATGTATGTGATGATTTGGGAATTAAACTCATTGCTTATAGTCCCTTAGCTTTGGGTTTATTAACAGGTAAGTTTGCAGAAAATGGTAAATTTCCTAAAGGTGTAAGAGGGATTTTATTTAAACAGATTTTACCAGGAATTCAAGGCGTTTTAGGCACTTTGCGAGAAATAGCAAATACGCGAAATAAAACCATGTCACAAGTTGCTATTAACTGGTGTATTTGTAAAGGTGCAATTCCTATTCCTGGTGCTAAGAATTTAGAACAAGCAGAACAAAATATAGGTGCTTTGGGTTGGTTTTTGAGTGATGGAGAAGTTGCAGAGTTAGATAATGCTGCTGCTAGGTCTGAGAAAAAAATGGTGCAGAATATTTTTCAGACAAGATAATAATGATAATATGTAGTAATATATTTATCAATTATCCAACAAATCATGCCAATTTTCTAAAGGAAAATCCCAAGCTTGTTGGATACGCTGAAAATCTCTATCTGCGGAAACAATTGTGAGATAATTTTCAATAGCAGTTGCCGCAATCCATAAATCATTCTCACTTATACCTAATTCATGTATTCGGGTTTTCCGCCGTTTTTTTCGTTCTTTGGGACCAAAAAAATCCATAATTTTGGCTTTTAGCTTGGCATAAATCCGACTTGTATTACTATTCACATCATAAACAGGTATATCTGTCAAAAATTCCTCAATTATAGCTAAATTATCTACTACTGATGTAGAATTTTCAGCCATATATAATAACTCACCTTCAGTAATAGCTGAAATTGCAACATTAACAATACCAACAGATTCTATCTTTGTAATAATGGTAGAATCACCAAAAATAGTAGAGCTACAGTGATTTGTGTCTAGAAGGTATATCATTAAAATTCCGCCAACCCACGGGAAGATTCCACTATTTCTAAACATTCCTTCAGATCATCACCAACCCATTTTCCAGCATGACGAAGAATAGATTTTCCTGAACCTTGACGATGAGGAGGTTTAGACTGTTTTTGTTTAATTGTTTGGATAATATTTAGTGTTTCTATAAGCTCCATTTCTGACATTGAATTTATTTCTTGTATTAATAATTCCTTGGTTGTCATAATTTTGATCCTCATAAATCCTAATTAATTTTAATCTATTTTAATGAATTTTATAAGAAATTGGGAAATCCTATATAATATATTTTGTAACAAATATATTATATAAGACTTATACACGAGGTGAAGTATTTTGCATAAGTCCTAAGTCATTTCAATCTATTTAGGTATCCAAATGAGTTTTCCTTTCTGGCCAGGATAAGCAGATCCTTCCTTCATGCGCCACTCGAAATATACTTCAACTGGTATGTTCAGGTTTTTTGCAAGATGTAGAGTATTACGCCATGCTAGATTTGCTTCTACTCCTTGGATCGAAATATCTATCTTTGGTAAGTAGTGGAAACCAGTGTCATTCTTCTCACCCTTGACAATTCTTGCTAAACTTAGTTCTATTAGAGCTTCCAAGGACAAACCTTGCTTCAATGCAAGTATATGTGCTTCATCAAGTATTTTGCTCCAGTTTGGCTGACGAATTTCCTTACCACCAATAAGAGATCGAATCACCCTAGTATGGCGTAAATTACCAGGTGCTTCAGGATCAAGAACTACATAGTTTTCGCTCTCGGCTGATTGTTGTATTTCTCTATTGGCTGATTCTTGTGGCTGTTGACGTGCTTCATATTCACTTAACAGTCGCTCAATTACTGTAACAGGTGTGTCTTCAAAGGGAATAGCTATGGCTTGGAGTCTCTCGTAGGTAATATCAGGTATTCTAATGACTGGCATGGTATTCATGATATTTAATTTATTTAAATTTATTTGTAACACATATACAAAAAATGTCAATAGGAATCGGACTGGAATTTTGAACAGCACAAGATTGCGAGTATACATTTTTACATATAGTGGAATTGAATCATATGTAATTTGATTCATTTATACGAGTTAGTACTAGTCATTTTCGTGTGAAGAGAGTAATTTAATTTATAGTTATGATTCTTGCCAATAATTCTGTTGCATCCTTAATATTTCAACTATGCTAGAAAAATCAAGATTGCTTTTCCCAAAAATTCCCAAATCTAATTATCAACCTCAAAGTCAAGATACAAATATAGAAGCTGATATTTATTTATTTCAAAGATTACGACAACTAACATTAAAACAACGCCTAGAAATGTTTATTTCCCATGAACGAGGGGTAAAAAAACTATGTCTTATAGGAATTAAATCACGATATCGAAATTTCACTATCCAGGAAATTCGTGATAAATTTACTCGCGCTGTATTAGGAGAAAAATTTACTCCTGATTTTCAACCAAAAGGTATTGATGAAAATATGTGGATTCAAGACTCAATTTCTTTAGCAGGTGAACTACATCAAATTTTTGAATCAATTAATATTCCTTACTATGTAAGTGGTGGTGTTGCGAGTTCTATTCATGGAGAACCACGTTCTACTCATGATTTAGATTTAGTTATAGAAATTAATCAAAATCAAATATATTTATTAGTAAAAACTTTAGAAGCATCTGGATATTATTGTCCAGCAGGTGCTGTAGAAGATTTGCAACGTGGATATGGTAATATGTTGAATATTACTCATACAGAAACTATCGCCAATGCTGATATCTATATTACAGATAATTCACCTTTCGCTATATCGCAAATGAATCGGAGAGTGTTAGTTGATGTAGAGGAAATACCTAATTTTTGGATAGCTTCAGCAGAAGATATTATTTTACAAAAACTGCGTTGGGGGAAGGGAAGCAAATCAGAAAAACAATGGCGTGATGTTTTGGGTATAGTTAAGTTACAAGCAGAAAATTTAGATTATGGTTATTTAGTAGAATGGGTGGAAGTTTTAGATTTAATTGATGAGTTTAGTGAAGTATTAACTCAAGCTGGAATATGACATATAAGAGAATAAAAGTTGATGACCTTAATTTCACATACCCGACTTCTTCAAGAATTTGGGTATCTTATGTTGATCATCCCCATAATTTGCTAAACTCCAAAATCGGGAAAGATAAAAGTATTGGTTATTGGGAGCGATAGCGAAGCGCTCCGTAGGAATCGCACAGTGAGTCAAGGTGAAGGTACAATGAATATAGAAAACGTCAACCCCCAGGATTATACATGGAAGTTCTGGCCTATTGTCCCCCTTTATCCCTACGGAAAACGTCGCACTATTCGCAAAGAAGTAGTTAAGGATACCATCTGGACATTTGATCAGATGCAGGGAGTTTTCTATGTGGTTGTACCCATCCGCATGACGGTGGTAAAGTTAGAAAATGGCGGTTTGCTGGTTTATGCACCTGTCGCACCCACAAAAGAATGTATCTGGTTAGTAAATGAGTTGGTAGCAGAACACGGTGAAGTTAAGTATATAATTTTGCCAACGATATCGGGAATAGAACATAAGGTGTTTGTGGGTCCCTTTGCACGATGCTTTCCCAATGCACAGGTATTTGTAGCACCAGCACAATGGAGTTTTCCCGTAAATTTACCTTTGAGTTGGTTAGGTTTACCAAAAAACCGCACGCAGATATTACCCGCAGATACTCAAAAAACCCCTTTTGCAGATGAATTTGATTATGCCATACTTGGACCCATTGATTTAGGACCTGGGAAGTTTGCAGAGGTGGCATTTTTCCACAGGCGATCGCACACTCTCTTACTTACAGATACCATAGTTTCGGTACCAGCAGACCCACCAGCGATCGTCCAACTAGACCCCTACCCCTTACTGTACCACGCCAAAGAAAAAGCTTATGATATAGTAGCCGATACAGCAGAAAACCGTCGCAAAGGATGGCAGCGCATAACTTTATTTGCTTTTTACTTTCAGCCCAGTGTGGTGGATGTACCCAAATGGAAAGATGTATTTACCGATGCCTGGAAAGCCCCAGAACGCAGTCTAAAAACATATTTTGGCTTTTTTCCCTTCCAATGGCGGCAAGACTGGGAAAGGTCTTATGAGGCGTTAAGAGGAGATGGACGGATATTTGTCGCCCCGGTTTTACAGAGTTTAATCTTAAATCGCGCACCCCAGGAAACAATAAATTGGGCTGATAAAGTTGCACAATGGGATTTTCAATGGATAATTCCCTGTCATTTTGATGCACCAATAAAAGCCGAACCGCAACAATTTAGAAAGGCGTTTTCTTTTTTGGAAAAATATCCCAGTGGGGGTTTAGTTAATAGCAATAGTTATCCTTTACCGGAGGATGATTTTCAGGTTTTAAGAGATATTGATCAGGGTTTGAATAGGTTTCGTATTGTGCCACCTGCGCGGGAGAGGGTGTAAAATTATAGGGTATTATTCAGCTTCTAAATTTAATAAGTTCCTAAAAAAATTAGTTAAGTTCTTAATTGCTGGAATTTTAGCTTCTGTTTCAGCACTAACCCAACCATTATCACTAATACTTGTTTGATTAGTTTTACCAGGCTTCAGAACACTTACGACTGTGGCAATTATAGCCTTTTCTTCATCAAAAGGTTTCCATTGCAAAGGCTTTTTCTTTCTCTCTTCTTCAGAAAATTTAGCTATATATTCTCTTGCTCTTTGCATATATTCAGGATAAACTAAATCTCCACAATCACATATCAGAGTATCTAAAACTCCTGGTTGAGAATTATCAGGTAATATGTAAATTCCTAATCTTGGTAAACCTTCTATGACATTACCAATTGTGGTAACTGTGGTGGGAAAATTAGGAAAATATTCCTTAAAGCCATTATAATATTTTTCTGCAACTTGTTCAGGTCTATTTTTGTCAGCATCCGCTATGATACCAAAAGCTAAAAGAGTAAAATAATCAATATCAGATAATTTATCACTCAAATTAGTAATGAAATTACTTCCTTCACCTGCATATAAAGCGATTGATAAAGTTTCTGTGTCCAAAATTGTAGGCATATCAAGTCTTTTATATAAATTTCCCCCTTTAGGATAAGTAGGGATAAATTTTCGCCAAAAACGATCTAGATTTACTTCATCTCCCTTAAATTCAGAAAAGCCTAATAATTTGCACAAAACCTTAGATATGAAAGCCTGATCATGATTACCTTCAACACCAATTAAAACATATTCCCGATTCACCAACGTACCTCCTGACCTAATTCTTCTCGTAAACGTCTTAATCTATGTCCATCATGTCTAACTACTTTTGTTTTTTCTTCCTTGGGTTCTAAACGATAAAGCACTAAATCTGAATCTGACTCAGTCACTTCTAATAAAGCATCAACAGCTTCCAGACTATGGGTAGTTGCAAATAATTGAACATCCATTTCTGTACACCATTTAACTAACCATTGAAAAGAACTTTGTAAGGCTTCTGTGTGAATTGTTGACTCTAATTCATCAATTAAAAGAATACCACCTTTGACGCTGGCAAGTTTCAGAGCTATATGTAATAATCGACGTATACCATCTCCAAAAGTGCTAACTGGTGCAAGTCCTATTTTTTCATGTTGAATATAAATATTAAAGCGAGAACCTATAGAGTCTGGAGACAACAAGATTTCTATATCAGAAATATTGCTATCCATTTGTTTCAGTAATTTAATTACATCAACCTTAAAATTTTGTAATGTTGCTTCTGATAGGAGTCGAAATTGTCCCATTTCTGAGCGATGAGATGATGGAGTTACTACGGATGTATTGAGATTAGGTTCTCTCTTTCTAGATAATCTAGATAATGATTCATCTTCCCATAGTTGAAAACTTTCAACAAAATCACCTGTATTAAACAAATTTAACTGATGTTCTCTAAAGAAAACTTCTATTTTTAAATCAATGCCTTTTCTCAGTCCTGGTATATCATCGTTATCTATTTCATCATCATTAGTTTCAGTAAGATTATTTTTTTTCTGACTTGAAGATAATAATATTTCTTCTATATGTTCATAACTTGCTTGTAATTTGTTAACTGCATAAGCACCTTGACTAGCAATTAAAATAGTAGGTTTATGAATTTCTTGATTTGTAACATTAGAATTATGCTTGAATAACCATTGTAGCGCGTCTATAGGACGAGTACGTGATATTCTACTTTCTTGTTCTCTTTGAAGTGCTGTACTCAACCATGCTCTAATATCTAATGGATGACAATAAATCTCCAATGCTTCTAAAACACTGGTTTTACCGGAGTTGTTAATACCAACAAGCAAGTTAACAAGTCCGAGATCCTTTAGTTCTAAATCTCGAAGTCCTCTAAATTGATGAATTGTAATACTATCTAAACTTTTCATAGGCTTAGTTTACCGTAAGATGTGCATTATATATTGATTTGCCTATGATGATGTTGCCAATTTTAACAGTAATAGCGCCTATCACTATAGACAGACTTTAATCTGTCTATATCAATACACTATATCGGGTTAAGAGCAATAAAATCTGTGTACGCTTGTAGGATATAGAAATTAATTTATCATACCACTTGTTTAAGATGTTTTAATTCCTAATTTTTCATCCCCTTAAACCGTTCCTTTGCCCCTTCAAAAGCCTCCTGCATCACATTTTGAATCTTCTGAGGATCGGGCTTTTTACCACCCATTAAATCCCCAAAATAGACACAAGCAGCTTCACCTAAAGACCATGTATAAGCACCTGCCCAAGATGCTGCAATTACACTACCAAAACCAGGCACAAATTTAATTAATTCCCGTGCGACTGCTTGAGCTAAAAAACCACCAGCGATCGCACTCACAACACCCCCAGCTTGAGAAGGTGTCAATGTCTGACCATATAATTTACCCAATAGTCCCACCATTGAAACTTGCAAAGCTGTTAAAACTGGCATTGTGGCAAAAGGTAAAGGTACAGCAGCTAAAGTCCCTGCCATAATGGAAAAAGGTAAAATATATCTTCTAGCAGCATCTCGATAAATATTGCCTAATTTCTCACCTGCTTGTTTATCTAATAATTGATAAATTGCTTTTGATTCAGCTTCTGGTAAAAGTTCAGCTAAATTATCTCGCAGTGCTTCTAAACCATAAAACACCGGATCATAACCATCTTCTTCTAAAGTGAAATCAATCAAAACTGCCCGATCATATAAACCAGTAAAATTATTTTTAATTTCATTAAAAGCCCGATTTATTTCTGCAAAATCTGGCGGATAATTGGGATGATTTTCTATTTCCGGTGGATAAATTTCATGTAAACAAGTCACCGCTAATAAACAGGGAATATTAGGATATTGCTGACGCAATTTTTGAGCAATCTTTCGCAGAGTATCAGTTGCAAAATCATTAATTTTAACAGTAAGAATTAAAACCCTCGCCCCTGTAGTTTCTGTTTTTAAATCACTAATTAACTCTTGAATAATAGTTTCCGTATCTTGATTAACATCACCCAAACCCACCGTATCAGTAAAAACAATTAAAGGTAAATCATCCGCAGGATAAGCATAACGTTGGGTATTTTGAGTATGGGGACGAAAACCCTGTCCAATAATCTCCGCAGAAACTCCAGTTAAACCCCGAACAATCGAACTTTTACCCGTTTGGGGTTTTCCGATTAATAAAGCTTCTGTCGTCGGTAACTGAGTACGGATAGTTGCTAAAATCTCGGCAACTTGAGCATCATTGACACTAAACCATTGTCCTACAGTTTGTGTGACTTGTTGTTTTACTTGGTCTACTGGTAGGAGTTGGGTTAATTTAGCGGTAGTTTTGCTAACAACACCAGTGATGCGGTTTTGCCAAGAATCATTTTCTGACTTGGGTTGTGGTGCATCCGGTGGTGTGTTTAATGAGTCCGTGTTGGTTTGTTCAGTCATGGGTGTAATTTCAACTGGCCACCATTTCTAGTATAACTTGCCGTGTGAACCATGTAATCAGGAATCAGAAATCAGAAACCTTCATAAATTAGGAAATTCAGAAAATGTCTAATCTATAGAACTGACGCAAAATATCTCTCAAACCCTCTTTCCTTTGCGTCCTTTGCGTTCTTTACAGTTAGTTTTTCTGGAAATTGTGCGTCAGTCCTCATGTAGATAAATTACCATCAAAAGATTGCAAGTTGAGGAATATTAAAAACTCAATTTTTTACCTTGCTATTAATCTAGTAAAAACAGCTAATCTGTGATATCAGTCTGAATCAGAATACTCAAAATTAGAAGATTTTCAGGATGAACTGATTTTGAACATCTAAAACAAAAAGATCATTAACATCACATCATGATGAAAAAAATCCTGTAAATCCTTAAATCCTGGATATCCTGATTCTGACAGATAAAATGCTGATACTACAGTTTAGAGAATCAGCAATATCTAATCATCAATCCTCTTGAGGACAATCATCCCACAAAGTAGTAATCTCTCGCAAACTCTGATGAGTACCATTACCCAAAATCAAATGATCTAACAAGGGAATACTTAAAAGTTCTGCCCCTGATAATAATTGCCGTGTTAATTCTATATCTGCTTCACTAGGTTCTAGATTACCAGAAGGATGATTATGGGCAACTATCATCCGCGTTGCACCGTGTCGAATAACTTCCCGAAAAATATCACGGGGAGAAGCTAAGGTTTCGGTAGCAGTACCAATAGTAATTATTTTCGTCCCCAAAAACCGATTTTTTACATCTAACAATAAAACCGCAAAACGTTCTTGACTTTGCCACATTAAGTCTTGACTTAGGGTAGCTGCTGCTGCTAGAGGACTATCAATAACAGCACCCTCCGCAGGACGGGATAAAAAAACCCGTTTACCTAATTCTATCGCTGCCAGAATTGAAGTAGCTTTTGCAGAACCCACACCATGAATTTCCATTAACTCTGCGGGGGTGACATCCCGTAAAGCAGCTAAGGGATCTCGTTGATTTTTACCTAGTTCTTGTAATATATGTTGCCCCAAACCGACGGCGGAAAGTTTACCTGGTCCTTGTCCAGTTCCTAGCAGAATAGCAATTAATTCCGCAGTGGCTAATATTTTCGCGCCATGAGTCATCAATCTTTCACGGGGACGCTCATTTTCAGGTAAGTCAGCTATTCTGAGGCAATAGGTCATATAAAGACAAAGGGATTATGCACCAAGATGGAACTATATTTTAGTTATCCCTTTTTTAAGCTCAAAATTATATCTGGGGGGAAAAATATTTGTTAAGGAGTCAGGAGTTCAGGAGTCAGGAGTCAGGAGGCAGAAGGCAGGAGGCAGGAGGTAGGGGAAGAAAAGTTTTTTACCCATGCCCAATGCCCAATGCCCCATGCCCTATCCACTAACAGCTTCTTGATAGATGATCTCTTGAAACTGGATGATGTCTTTTTGGGGATCTGCAAGACTTACTTGAACTAATACTTGTTCACCCAAACTCACAGAACGTCTGAACATCATTGGTAACTGTAAACCTAAGTCTTCTAATAGTATTAATGCCAAGTTGCTATCTTCCCGCAACCACATCAAAACTGTGACTTGCCATATTTCTTCAGGATTACGACGTAAATATTCTAAAGCATAATATCTGTTAGTTTGCCGTTCTACCATCGTTAGTTCTTGGGTGGTAGTGGTGACAGTCATCATCACTTCTTTGAGTTGTTCGGCAGAAAATGGCAAGTCTTCACCGCGCAGATGGGCTTTAAGTTGGAAATGAGTCAGTAAGTCGCTGTAACGGCGAATGGGGGATGTTGCTTGAGTGTAAGTATCTAAACCTAAACCCGCATGACGTACAGGTGTAATACTCATTTCACTTTTGGGCATACACCGACGCAGAGCGCAAAAACGCACGAAACCGGCCGGAAGTTGTAATAGTTCTTCTTCTGGTGGTAGTTCCGGTTGGGGTTGTCCTCTAAATGGCAGGGGGATGTTGTGGGTTTGACCGTAACGTGCTGCTACTTCCCCTGCCAAAATCATCATTTCTGCGACTAACTGCCGGGATGAGGAATCATCTAATATATCAATGCTGATGTCATCATCTTTGACTTTGATCATCGCTTCGGGCATATTGATACTAATCGCGCCTTGGTTATAGCGCCAAGTTTTCCGGCGTTTTGCCAAATTAGCGATCGCCGCAATTTCTGGTTCTGCTTCTACTCCTAATTCCAACATCTCATCTACATCTTCGTAGGTGAGGCGATAAGTAGGCTTAATTAAGCTGGGATGAATGCTGAAATCTTCTACAGCGCCGTTTTCATCTAAAACAATGCCAAAACTGAGGGCGCAACAAACTTTCCCTTGTACCAAACTCATTGGACCTGTTGCCAATACTTCTGGGAACATAGGGATCATCCCTGTAGGTAAGTAAACTGTACTACCCCGTTTTCTGGCTTCTAAATCTAATTCATCTTCTGGTATTAACCATCGGGTAGGGTCAGCAATATGCACCCACAGCCTTTCTCGTCCATCTGGTAGTGTTTCCCAACTCAAACCGTCATCTATCTCCGTGGTACTTTCATCATCAACTGTGTATACCTTGAGATGAGTTAGATCAAGACGATTTGCATCTAAGTCTGTTGGTGGAGAATCCAAAAGTTGTTGCGCCACTTCTAATACCTTATTGGGGAACTGTACGGGAATTGAAGAACGACGCAGGAACAGGTTTTCATGGGGACTCCACCAACCCAAGTCGATCAACAGTTGAAAGGCTGCTTGGGGAGTTGCAGAACGTCCCAGCATATTCATAGTTTCTAATACTGGGGCTGGCGGTGGATAGGCGCGAGCTAAAGAGTCTGAGTTTAACCCCATCCGCAAGATGTCCGCCAGTAGAGTTGCATATTTTTCTAGTGCTTCCAAACGCTGGCGGTCTTGCCGTTGCCATTCTACGGTTTCGCCCTTGAGTGCCTGTTCTACACGCGTTAAAAATTCCTGCTGTCCCTTAGCTTTTTGCGCTTCTACTTCTATTTGATGTTTCCGTTCTGCTACTTGTGCTGAACTGCGGGGTTCATAAGCGTCCCCTTTTTGCTTAAAATACAGTTTGTCTTCTGATAACAAACAATGGGCAGCGTAACAGTGCGCTGCTTCTGATTCGGAAAACAGTAGATTTGCCATTTGGTTAGGGGTAACACTTTCCCCATCTTCTACCAATATTTCCCAAGCCACTTCTAAACTAGATGGATCTAGATACGGTTGGACTTGTTCTAAAAAGCTCTTGATTTCAACAGGCTTGTAATTTGATCCGTTAACTGTATAGGTTATTTGTCGAGGCGCGAGGCTGTGGGATTGACCTCGTTCATCTACTATAAACCAACGGGTCTTTCCATCTGGACGATCTACCACTCCCAGACGGCGATCGCCTTGAACCCTAAATTCAACTAGCGTCCCCTTCTCCACAACTCTCGCACTTTATAGTAATTTTAGATTTTTAGGTAAGAATTCAGGAGTCAGGAGTCAGGAGTCAGAATGTTTTGATAAATTACAATCTTATCAAATCGTAATTTTTGACATAACCATTAATAAGCTGACCTCTGACCACTGATAGCTCCAAATCTGTTGATTTGAAATCTGGAATGAATTATACACCCATTTGCCAAGAATCGAAATTTTAGATTTTGGACTGAAAGCAAACGTTTAATTTCTATATACCAACGTTACTTTTTTTTGGATCTTTACAGCAGATTGCAGATAAATCTGGTACAGAGTCTCTCTTGAAACCTAGACAGAATGAGAGTTTTACTTCTGACTCCTGACTCCTGACTCCTGACTCCTGCTCTCAAATCCTTTCATCCAAAATCCAAAATTTTCTTAGCCTTCTGCGTTGATGAATGGCAATAAAGCCACAATCCGAGCGCGTTTAATCGCTAATGTTAAGTGTCGCTGTTGCTGCGAGGTCAACCCAGTAATCCGTCTGGGGAGAATTTTACCACGCTCGGTGATAAACTTACGTAGTAAATCAACATCTTTATAATCAATTGGTTCTCCTGGCTTAATTGGCGACAGGCGACGACGATAATAACTCATCTTTTACTTGATTTCCTTGTGAACAGTGTGTTTGTTGCAGTGGGTACAGAACTTTTTCAGTTCTAAGCGGGCAGTGGTGTTCCGACGGTTCTTGGTGCTGGTATAGCGAGAAACGCCTGGAGAACGCTTATCTGGGTTGGTTCGACACTCGGTGCATTCTAGTGTCACTATTATGCGGGCACCTTTACTCTTAGCCATAATCTTACAAACAGTAAAGCCTGGAGAGATTTAACACAAATGACTATCTTCTCACATTTCGCTGCAATTTTTCAACTAATCGTTTAATTTTTAAATCCAACGAATAGCCGCGCCGTGACGAAACGATTATAGTTCTAGCATAGCGGTCATGCCAAGCCTGTCGCATCTGAGTATCCGACAAGGCAGCACCACAGTCAATTGCTAGGGGAAGTATTAGCAGTATAGCAGTGGGATTAGCTATTATATTGCTTAAACCAATAGACAGTAGCAAGGCTTCAAGACCAAGAATGCCCTCTCGCTGCAATAATGCCTGTAATTCGGGAATTCTGCTGACTATTTGCCCATTTTCAACTTCTAAAACTTTTAAATCAACTGCCCAACGTCCTAAACTTTGCCCTTGATTATTGTAGACGACTAGCACCCGCACAACTAGCCAAGTGAGGATAAAAACGAAGATTTGGGCAAATTGAATACCTATATTACTGGTTCCCAAAAGAGAACTAACTAACCATGCTCCGATAAAATCTATCCCCAGTGCCATACCACGGCGGTTAATTTCCCCCTTGGGGTAGTGTGTTTGGGGTGTTTTAACTATAGTCATACACAATAGGAAATAATTATTGCCCTTATCTTTAATATTAAGGTGATAATTTCAGTAATTGTTGCATCAGTCAGTTTCTTGCTTGCCACAAGCAAAGATCGGCGATTGGTTAAAATCATCAATACTGTACAGGGACTTCTACCATTTAACTGTATTTTTGAGGATTATCCACAATGACAACTATAGGGACAGCTGCTACTCAAATTCCAGTCAGCAAAATTATTCCCATGCTGATGGCGATTAATGAGCGTGATTATCTCCAGTTTAAAAAATTAGAAAAAACTTTTGTTACCCAACATAGCGTTGAAGTGTGGCAAGATGTTTTTAATTTTCGCATTTTACCTACACTTGATCAGCAATCTAAAAAATGGCTCTTACAAGCATGGTGCAGTGAAGGTATGGTGAGTCTTCAGGATGTAGTTTAATATCATCTTTGTTTGCATATTTATCATATCTGTTTGGCTGGTAATTGGCAAAAATCATTTAGCAGCCAGCTATAAGTAATTAGCCGCAGATGATATGATGTAGCAATCCTATAGATCCCCAGCTTCTTTGAGAAGTCGGGGATCTATCTCGTGTAATATGATAAATTTTAATGTCTGACAATCAGAAACATTGATTTATTGAAAAATCCCAAATCGGAGTCATTCACTATGCTGTCAGTCAGAGATGCAGAAGCTACTATTTTAAATTCTGTGCAACCGCTGGATAATGAGCAGGATATAGAATTTGTCGATTTGTTGATGGCAAATAATCGCATTTTAGCAACTCCTGTTACAAGTTCCCTAGATTTTCCCCATTGGGATAATTCGGCAATGGATGGTTTTGCTGTACGTTATGCAGATGTGCAGCAAGCAAGGGCTGATAAACCAACTGTTTTGGAAGTTGTGGAAGAAATTCCCGCAGGATATCAACCCCAAGTTACTATTAAACCCGGACAAGCAGCACGCATTTTCACTGGTGCAATGATGCCAGCAGGTGCGGATACTGTAGTTATACAGGAAAAAACACACCTACAGGAAAACCGCGTTTTTGTCTTTCTTGCACCTCAACCCCAGGAGTTTGTCAGACACAAGGGTGATTTTTATCAAGCTGGAAAGGAACTTTTACCCGCAGGTATTTCTTTAACTGCTGCCAAAATAGGGGTTTTAGCTGCGGCACAACGTGAACAAGTAGGTGTTTTCCGTCGTCTGCGTGTAGCGATTTTCTCGACTGGTAATGAGTTGGTGATGCCTGAACAATTGCTAAAATCAGGACAAATTGTAGATTCTAATCAGTATGCTTTGGCTACTTTGGTGCGGGAACTGGGGGCGGAAGTGTTACTGTTAGGAATTATTAAGGATGATCCGACGACTTTAAAAGAAATTATAGATTATGCGATCGCGAATGCTGATATAGTTCTTTCTACTGGTGGTGTGTCTGTGGGCGATTATGACTACATAGATAAAATTTTAGCGTCTCTGGGTGCAAAAGTTCATTTTCAGTCTGTCCAAATGCGTCCGGGAAAACCTCTGACTTTTGCAACTTTCCCCAATTCATTATACTTTGGTTTACCAGGAAATCCTGTTTCTGCATTGGTGACTTGTTGGCGGTTTGTACAACCTGCAATTAAAAAAATGGCAGGAATGGCTAAAGGTTGGGAAAGTAAATTTATCAAAGTGCGATCGCAATCAGAATTACAATCTAATGGCAAGATGGAAACTTATATTCACGGTAAGTTACATCTAGTAAATGGTGTTTATCAATTTCAAAAAGCTGAAGGTAATGATAGTTCTGGGAATTTAATTAATTTAGCTCAAACTAATGCTTTAGCTGTGTTACCGATGGGTAAAACTTTTGTTTCTGTTGGGGAGGAAGTTTTGGTTTTGCAATTATAAGGGAACAGGGAACAGGGAACAGGGAACAGAGTTTTTGACTTTTGACTTTATGACTTGATTTTTCCCAGTCACCAGTCACCAGTCCCCAGTCACCAGTCCCCAGTCCCTAAGCTACTACTTTTTCCTTCTCTGGAACATAAGGTTTTTCTGCACCTTGGGCTAAATATGCAGCTAATTGACTTTCGATTTCATCACGGACAATTTGCCGATATTCCATAAAATGTTCGATGTGAGCGCAGGTAGAAACGTACTGTTCGATCACCTTGGGATTATGCTTGAGAATGCTAAAGAAATGATGCCAGAATTTCCAGCGAGTTTCTCTTTTCAAACCTTGTCTCCAAATCACAATTAGCAGTGCTTTGATAACTACCCATTCCGGTGTTTTCGCTGGTGCTGTCCATTGGGGAGAACCTAACATCAAGAAACAGCGATAGGTGCGATCTAAATAAGCTACAGGGTCATATAAAGCACAAAAAGCTTCCACATATTCCCTAGCCAATTCTTCTAAAGGACGGGTGGGAATGAAGTTCATCAATGTGGTTTGATTGATATTCCCATCTTTATTTTCGCGCAGTCGTCCTTCTTTTTTCAAACGATGCCATAAAGCGGTATTGGGTAACGCTTGTAACATGGCAAAAGTGGTAGAAGGGATGGCTGCTAGTTCGGCAAATCTAACAATGCGATCGCCCGCACCTGCTTTTTCGCCATCAAAACCAATAATAAACCCAGCCATTGGCCGCAGTCCAGCTTTAATGATAGTTTCTACAGATTCAGTTAAAGAACTGCGAGTATTTTGGAATTTCTTAGTTAGTTGTAAACTATCTTCATCTGGTGTTTCAATGCCCAAAAATACGGCTTTAAAACCACAGTCAACCATCAACTCCATCATCTCTTGATCTTGCGCCAAATCAATAGAAGCTTCTGTATCAAAATTGAAAGGATATTGATGTTCTGCCATCCAAACTTTTAACTCTTTTAGCAACAATTTGACATTGCGTTTGTTGCCAATAAAGTTATCATCTACCATGAATACACCACGTCTCCAACCCAATTCATAGAGATAATCTAATTCTGCTAACAGTTGTGCTGGTGTTTTGGTTCTGGGTTTGCGTCCATATAATACAATGATGTCGCAAAATTCGCACTGGAAAGGACAACCCCGCGAAAACTGCACAGACATCATATCATAGGCATTAAATTCTAATAAATCAAAGCGGGGAATAGGTGTACTGGTAACATCAGGTTTTTCGGTAGCGCGGAAAACGCCTGATTTTTCACCTTTTTGTACCGCTTCCACAAACATCGGTAAAGTGATTTCCCCTTCATCTAAAATCAGATAATCTGCCCCTGCTGCTTCCACTTCATGGGGTGTGGATGTGGGGTATGGACCACCCAAAGCTACCAACTTACCCCGGCGTTTTGCTTCCCGAATTTGATCCAGTAAATCTTGTTTTTGGACAATCATAGCCGAGAATATGACTATATCTGCCCATGCCCATTCTTCTTCAGTGGCAGCGCGAATGTTACGATCTACAAGTTTAAACTCCCACTCTTGGGGTAAGATTGCTGCAACTGTGACTAAACCCAATGGTGGTAATAGAACCTTTCTATCAACCAATGCTAGGATTTTTTCATAGGACCAGAAGGTCTTGGGAAATATTGGATAAACTAGCAAGACACGCATAGTATCACCCCTCACGATTTATTTGTTATCTAACTGTAACTAAATTTAGGACTGATTGACTTTTTTATAAGTTGCCATGCTGTATTTTAGAATGGGGGGGTTGTCTGAATCAGGATGACCAGGATTTAATGATTTACAGGATGGGAATTTTTAAGAGTTTCAAGAAGTCCAGACCATGATAGTATAAAGGGTTACAGGATTTACTTTTTAGTTCTTGCCAGGTTGAATCTTAAATAATTGTGATCAGGTGTTTATCTGGAATACCCATGTTTGATACAATTAAGATCCAAAATGGTATAAAATTAATAAAGCTTGATGGAGATTTGACTTGACCGAATACAGGATTAGACTACAAGCAAATGAGATTAAGCCCAGATTGAAACCTTTACAACGTGAAGCTCTGTTTAGAGGAGAAGCGAAACTGGCAGTTAGAATTAAAGAAATTGGAATTACACTATCTAAATATAAAAATGACCTTTTGGATAAAAAACGTTTTTTAATAGACTTTCTGAATGAATTTTATTACGATATTCAAACTTATCTATATACAATCCAACCACTTTTAAAGTTATCTCCAGCAGCAAGAGAAAAATTTTGCCAGCAAAAGAATATATCTGTAACTGAGTATTACTGGTATACGGTAATCTTGCCTAAGTGGTTAAGTCAGGAAGATCCAAAATTTTCTTATTGGATTGAAAAACTTATACAAGAAGAGTATACTGGTAATGATGAAGATTTAATTTTTAATTTAACTAAAACTATCAACTCTAGAACTGATGGGAGTGCTTCTAACCGTTACATTCTAGATTTATCTATGGCTACAGATTTACTTGTTAGTCATGTTCCTAGTACACTTGAGCCTGTTTTTGTTCAGCTTACAGGTATTTCTAACTTACAGGATGGACAACTTAACCCTGATTTTATAAATAAGCAGCAGCGATGAAATAACACTCTATCATGTTGGGGTATTAAACGGGCTTTATTGGTTACTCATGATGCTCAAGTGAACAGTCCAAACAATCTACTCAAGTTAGCTGATGTTATGCTAAAAGAGAGTAGCGATGCCTACGGCGAGCGAAGCTATCGCCCGACTAATTTTATTGCTGTTATACCCTTCCCTGGATAGTATTATGACTAAGAATGTAAGTATTTATAATCAGTCAACTTCCGAGGTAGATGAAAAGTATCTAGAAGCATCCCAAAAGTTGCAGCTAGATAAGCAAAATTATGGTGGTGATTATATTCATCTTTATGTTGATAATATAGAAGGTGATTGGCTGGAAAATTGGGATTGGGAAGATGATATAACAGATTATATTGATGCTTTTTATCATCATTGTGAACAGGAAAATTATCAATTTGCTTTTGATACTTTAAAGGCTTGTGATGATTTGTTGAATCAGTCGGAGAATTATGAAAAGGGTTTAGAGGTTTATGGTTATTTGGTTCAAAAGTTAGAGTTAGAATGTGCAAAACAGCCTGATATAAATAATCAAGAAATTTTGAAAGAAGTAAAACACCGCATTTTCATATTACAAAATAATGGAAAAGGTGAAAATATGATATAATATCCAATCATTAGTAAACAAGGAAAATTTATTTTATGTCATATAAAGTTAGTATTGTCATTGAAAAAGATGAAGATGGATATTATGCTTATTGTCCTGAACTTCCTGGTTGTCAATCTGAAGGTGATTCATTAGAAGCGGTACAAGCAAATATTAAGGAAGCGGTTGAATTATATATAGAAACATTATCAGAATTTTCAAAGATATTTTAAATTTATTTTCGTCTGAATCAGGATTTCCAGGATTTTAGGATTTACAGGATAATGATTTTATGAATAACAATGTAGATATGTTTGCTAAAAGTACAAACACAGTAAATTATGGAGTCAATCGAAAAGAAGCAGAAAGTATTATTGAGAAATTCTTGAAAAATGAAAATTATAGAGTTTTAGCTGTTAAAGGTAAATGGGGTGTTGGTAAAACACATTTAGTAAGAACTGTTTTAGATAAACATGGTAAAAATGATTATTTATATGCTTCTGTTTTTGGTATTTCTTCAATTCAACATTTAAAAGCCAGAATATTTGCTAATTATCAAAAAAATCTAAAGCCTAATATTAAACCAATTAATAATGTTGTTGAATTTATTAACCGCAATTTTGGAAGGTTAGAAAAAACTCGAAAACTAGAATTTCCAAAACTAGACTTTGGATTATCAGGTTCATTGCTTGCTATAGGTGGTGATTTGTTACTGGAGATATTTTTTAATTTAAACGTTCATGGTAACTCAATTATCTGTATTGATGATTTAGAAAGAAAATCTCAGCTTCCATTAAAAGATATATTCGGATTTGTTGAGTATTTGGTTCAAGATTTTAAATGTAAAATTATTCTCATTTATAATGCAGATAGTCTTGATGAAGATTCACAAACTGCTTTAGAAACCTATCGTGAAAAAGTAATTGATAAAGAATTTAATCTGAATCCAACAGTAGAAGAAAATTTAGATTTTATATTTAAAGATTCTCCTGATATAGATGTAATTAAAGAAGTATTCAAAAAAACTGGTACGAATAATATTCGAGTTATCTGCAAAACTAAATGGCTTATTTATGAGCTTATTCCCTTAATGCAAGATTGGGAAGAGAGTTTACGTCATCAAATTATCAGAAATATTATTGTTATTAATATAGCAAAATTAGATACTGAATTTTGTAAAAAATTTTCTATTAATGGTATAGATCCTATGGATACTATATTATCAATATCTTATAATGCACAGAAATATTATGATCAATATAAAGAGGAAGATGATAAAACCGCTAACGAAAGATTTAAATTGAGGCTAAAAATAGGAGAGATAGGGTATATAAATTTAGAAAAATTAGATACAATTATAATTCAACTTATCGAAACCGCATTATTGAAGGATGAAGAATTTATTAAAGAAGGGCAGATTCTAAATAAAAAAGAACAAAGGGATAAAATTATTAAAAAACTTGATGAGCTTTCAAATCATCTTTATAGATTTAAATACTATAATTCATTTGCAGATAATGAGCAAGAGATTATTAATGGAATCCTTACTTTCCTAGAAGAGAATCATCTTCAATTGAGCTTCCCACAATTTGAACAACTTGAAAGATTTGCTTCAATATTAGGACTCGATATTTCTAGTTACGAAAAATCTCTATTAGAAACCATATTAACGGAGATTTTAGAATACAACTATTATGATGATTTAATCAGTTTTAGACATCAAGTAACTAAATATCCTGATTTAGAAGCATCTTTAAAAGAGAAAATTAAAGAATATTACCAAACATTAGATATTACTACATCTTTGCAAAATATAATTAATAGTCATTCCTATTCAATATCATCCAAGTTACAAGAAGGTATTGAATTTTTTTCAATATCATCCAGGTTACAAGAAGATATTGAATTTTTGAAAAGCCGTACTATTGATGAATACTGTAAATGGCTTAAAAAAGGTCATCCTGAGTTACTGGAAATGGTTAGATGGTTACTAAATTCTGGTTATCAACCAGCATCCCAAAACTTAGAAAAAGCTATTCGTATATTAGCTGAATGCAGTAAAATAAACAAAATTAGAGCAAAGTACCTTTACAACATAGATATAGATAATCAACCTCATCCTGAAAATCCTTAAATCCTGGACATCCTGATTCAGACAAAAAACATTACTGAATATCCAACAGAATGCTTTAAAATCCCCAACACCATGTAAAATACATAATTCAGACTGTATTTCCTCAACAACATGGGTAGCACATTTGGTCATCTTTTCCGAATCACAACATTTGGCGAATCTCACGGCGGCGGTGTGGGAGTTATAATTGATGGTTGTCCCCCACGACTGGAAATTTCCCCGGAAGAAATTCAATTTGAACTAGACAGAAGACGGCCAGGACAAAGTAAAATCACTACACCCCGCAAAGAAGCGGACACCTGTGAGATATTATCAGGGACATTTGAAGGTAAAACCCTGGGAACACCGATCGCAATTTTAGTCAGAAATAAAGATACTCGTTCCCAAGATTACGACGAGATGGCGCAAAAATACCGTCCTTCCCATGCAGATGCTACCTATGATGCAAAATATGGGTTTAGAAATTGGCAAGGTGGCGGCAGATCCTCAGCACGTGAGACAATAGGTAGGGTAGCTGCTGGTGCGATCGCCAAAAAAATTCTCCGTCAAGTTGCAGGTGTGGAAATTATCGCCTATGTTAAACGCATCAAAGACTTAGAAGGAACTGTTGATACAAACACTGTAACTTTAGAAGATGTCGAAAGTAACATCGTCCGTTGTCCCGATGGGGAAATTGCCACCAAAATGATAGAATTAATTGAAAAAACTGGTAGAGATGGTAACTCTATTGGTGGTGTGGTTGAATGTGTAGTGCGGAATGTTCCCAAAGGTTTAGGTGAACCTGTTTTTGATAAATTAGAAGCAGACTTAGCAAAAGCGGTGATGTCCCTACCTGCAAGTAAAGGTTTTGAAATTGGTTCAGGTTTTGACGGAACTTTGTTAACAGGTTTTGAACATAACGACGAATTTTATATTGATGAAAACGGCGAAATTAGAACAGTAACCAACCGTTCTGGTGGTGTTCAAGGGGGAATTTCTAACGGGGAAAATATTATTTTACGAGTTGCTTTCAAACCAACTGCAACTATTAGAAAAGAACAAAAAACCGTAACTAAAGAAGGTGAAGAAACAGTTTTAGCAGGAAAAGGAAGACATGATCCTTGTGTGTTACCTCGTGCTGTTCCTATGGTTGATGCGATGGTAGCTTTGGTTTTATGCGATCATCTATTAAGGCATCATGGGCAGTGTAAGTTATTGTAGAATTTTTTAGAAAAATCTCTCTAAAACTTTCTTATCTTCGTGTTCTTCGTGTCTTCGTGGTTCATTTCTATAAAAAAAGAAAAAACGAACCGCAGAGACGCAGAGAACGCAGAGAACGCAGAGAAAGGAGAAAAGAAAGGGTTTTTTATTTTTAAGTTATGAGGTTTTTTAAAAATTTAAAATAGTATGTCTAAAATTATTTTACCTCCTCCTCTAAAACCAGGTGATTTATTACGTGTTATTGCTCCTAGTGGCGCTTTACGGGAGTTTGCAGCTTTTGAAAGAAGTCTGGAAATTTGGCGATCGCACGGTTACAATATCCAAGTTAGCGATAATCTAGACAGCAAATATGGTTATCTTGCTGGTACTGATGCTCACCGTTGTCAACATTTAGCCGCAGCATGGCATGATCCAGAATGTCGCGGTATTATCTGCGCTAGGGGTGGTTTCGGTAGTACCCGCATTTTAGAAAATTGGTCTTGGGAACAAAAAACGGCAGATCCGAAATGGTTGATCGGTTTTTCTGATATCACAGCCCTGCTTTGGAGTCTCTACAAGGTTGGTATTTCGGGTTTGCATGGTCCCGTACTCACTACCCTCAAAGATGAGCCTGAATGGTCAATAAATCGGTTATTTGATATTTTACAAGGCCGTTCTGTTACACCTTTGAAGGGTCAGGGTTGGGGTGGTGGTACGGTGACAGGGGTGTTACTTCCTGGTAATTTGACTGTGACAACTCATCTTTTAGGTACACCGCTATTACCGGATCTCGATGGTGTAATATTGGCTTTTGAAGATGTCACAGAAGCACCCTATCGCATTGATCGAATGTTAACTCAATGGCGGTTAAGTGGTATGCTGTCTAAAGTTCGGGGTATTGCTTTGGGAGGTTTTACCGACTGTGACGCACCTCCGAATATACCCAGTTTGAGTATAGAGGAGGTTTTACGCGATCGCCTCTCAGACCTCAATATTCCTATTGTTTCTAATTTACCCTTTGGTCATGATAGCCCCAATGCAGCTTTACCTGTAGGGGTAGAAATAACTTTGGACGCAGATCAAGGAATTTTAGCAATAACAGATATCCACTATTAATTAGTAAACATCATCTTATGCCAAGTCTAAACTTTAACCCAAAACCCACAATTTCTGTTATTCTATGTACCTATAACCGTGAAAAATACTTAAATGATTGTATTGATAGTGTCATTCAACAAACTTTTTCTGATTGGGAATTAGTCATAGTTGATGACGGTAGTCAAGATAATACCTTTGAAATTGTTAATCCCTACCTACAAAAATTTCATAATATCCGTTATCTTAAACATCAAAATCGTAAAGCTGCTTACGCTAGAAATGCCGGAATTCAAGCATCTTTTGGTAATTATATCACATTTATTGATAGTGACGATACCTATAAATCACATCATTTAGAATCACGGATAGATTTTATGCTATCTCACCCAGAAATAGATTTAATTGAAGGTGGATATGAAATAGAAGAAGAATTTTTTCTAGTTGATTGTTTTCAACCAGATAAATTAATTAGTATTAAAGAATGTGTGGTAGGAGCAACATTTTTTGGTAAAAGAAAAGCATTCTTTGAACTGCGAGGATTTAATGATGTTCCCTATGGAGAAGATGCAGAATTATGGTCAAGAGCAGAACAAATATGTAAAACCTACAAAATCAAACAACCAGAAACTTATGTTTACAATAGATCAGAAAATAGCACTACCCAAACTTTGTTAGAACAACTCACTCAAAAATCTAATTCCCAATGACAAAACACAATTATATTTCTATTGTTATTCGTTTTTTATATCAATATATAAATTCCTTTCGGCGTTTGTTTGTGATCGGAATTATCATTGTGTTTTGTTTGGTCAGTTTATCAAGTTGTCAAAGTGAATTAGCCAAAAATAATCAAGTAATTCATTTAACATTGTGGCAAGGAATTAACCCCCCCGTAAATCGGGATGTCTTTAATAAACTGGTAGATAAATTTAATCAGCAACATCCAGATATTCAAGTAGATTCCATTTTTACAGGTACAACTGATCAACAATTACCCAAAATATTAACGGCAGTTGTAGGCAATTCTGCCCCAGATATGTTAGTATTTTATCCACAAATTACAGGTCAATTTGTAGGACTCGACGCAATCAAACCGTTAGATGATTGGCTAGATAAAATACCTCAAAAAAATCAAATCGTTCCTAGTTTAATAGACGAAGTAACATTAGATAGTAAAACTTGGTCTATTCCCTACACAAACGCTAACATTGGTATTTTTTATCGTCCTGATCTTTTTCAAGCCGCAGGAATTACAGAACTACCCAAAACCTGGGCAGAATTACGAGCAGTTGCCAAAAAATTAACAATAGATAAAAATGGTGATGGACGACCAGAGCAATATGGTATGTTATTACCTTTAGGTAAGCAAGAATGGACTGTTTTAACTTGGTTTCCTTTTTTGTTAAGTGCTGGTGGTGAAATATTAGATCATAATTATCCAAACTTAACAAACCCTGGGGCGATCGCCGCTTTAAAATTCTGGCAAAATTTAATTAAAGATGGTTATGCTACCCTTTCTCCACCAGAAAGAGGTTATGAAGAAGATGCGTTTTTTCAAGGTCGCATCGCCATGCAAATTACCGGACCCTGGACATATATTACAAAATCAAATGTTCCTTATAATGTGATGCCAATACCTGGAAATGTTAACCAAGCAACTGTAATAGGTAGTGGTAATATTTTTTTAATGAAAACTACCCCAGAAAAAGAACAAGCAGCACTGAAATTTTTTGAATATGTTTTAAGTGAAGAATTTCAAACAGAATGGGCTATGGGTACTGGTTTTTTACCTGTAAATATTAAATCTGCACAAAGCCCAGCATATCAAGCATATCTCCAATCCAAACCTTGGTTAAAGGTGTTTATTGATCAGATGTCTGTAGCAGCTGCACGACCTAATATTGCTGGTTATAGTCGCATTTCTGATAGTTTAGGGAGAGCAATTGAAGCAACATTATTAGGTAAATCTTCCCCTGAAGCTGCCTTAAAACAAGCTCAGGAACGCTTAGAAGTGATTTTTGGGGAAAAATAGGTGACTGGGGACTGGGGACTGGGAAAAATATTAATTCTTCTTCCTGAACTCCTTGAACTCCTGACTCCTAAACTCCTCAATTTTAACGTTTTATGAAGTTAAGTAAAGCAATCCTAAGAGCTTTTGATATGTGTTGATAAAGCGTAATCTGAGGATGATAAGCTAAACAGTGAAATATAAAAGTGACTTAGGATGTAGTGTTAAATGGGTGTTTCCTCAACGGCTCCTCTCCTCCTTCGGGCTGCACGCGGTGAAAAAGTAGATCGTCCCCCTGTATGGATGATGCGACAAGCGGGGCGCTATATGAAAGCGTATCGGGACTTGCGGGAGAAATATCCTTCTTTTCGGGAACGCTCAGAAATTCCTGAAGTTGCGATCGAAGTTTCCCTGCAACCTTGGAGAGCTTTTCAACCCGACGGCGTAATTTTGTTTTCCGATATTGTCACCCCCTTACCTGGTATGGGTATTGACATGGATATTGCGGAAGGGAAGGGACCGATTATTTTTTCGCCCATTCGCACACAAGCACAAATTGATAACTTGCGTCCCCTAGAACCAGCAACTGCTTTACCGTTTATTAAGACCATTTTGGAGTCTTTACGGCAAGAAGTCGGCGATAAGTCAACGGTTTTGGGTTTTGTGGGCGCTCCTTGGACTTTGGCGGCCTATGCGGTGGAAGGTAAGGGTTCTAAAACCTATTCCATCATTAAAAACATGGCTTTCTCCGATCCAAAAATTCTGCATCAGCTATTAACTAAGTTTGCTGAATCTATTGCTGATTATGTGCGCTATCAAATTGATTGTGGCGCTCAAGTGGTGCAGATGTTTGACTCTTGGGCGGGACAGTTAAGCCCCCAAGATTATGATACCTTTGCTTTGCCTTACCAAAAAATGGTGTTTGATTTGGTGAAACAGACTCATCCTGACACACCATTAATTTTGTTAGTGACTGGTAGTGCAGGACTTTTAGAAAGAATGGCTACCTCTGGTGCAGATATCCTCACCATTGACTGGACTGTGGATATGGCAGATGCACGCAGAAGACTGGGTAAGGACGTGAAAGTACAGGGTAATCTTGATCCGGGTGTGTTGTTTGGTTCTAAGGAATTTATCCGCGATCGCATTTTGGACACTGTTCGCAAAGCCGGCGACTGGGGACATATTCTTAATTTGGGACATGGTGTATTACCAGAAACACCAGAGGAAAATGTCGCTCATTTCTTTGAAACTGCCAAAAATCTCAACGCTTTGGTTTAGTTTCTGGTTTATTGGGTGGGTTTTTTGCCCACCTGATTTTTAGGGAACGCAGATGAACGCGGATGAACGCAGATGAAGAAAAAACGAACCGCAGAGGCGCAGAGGACGCAGAGAAAAATAAATTTCTGTTATTTTTTAGTAGGTTAACGGTAATATCCTGTACATCCTTTAATCATGGTTATCCTGATTCTGACTTTTTCGGTTTTGTGTATAAGTTTATGAAGGAACGAACCACAGAGGCACAGAGAACACAGAGAGAATTTTCTGTTATTTTTTAGTAAGTTAACAGTAATATCCTGTACATCCTTTAATCCTGGATATCCTGATTCTGACTGACTATTTTTCTGTCATCTTGATATTTTACAGTCCTCAAGTTTTGATGCGAGAGAAGACATCCGCTCTACACACCTACTCCCCCCACCAACACCTTTCCAATCCCAGTCATCCCAAAACCTAGCAGGTAGGTGTCCTTCAGGCGCTTTTATATCAAAAGTAATATCGTTGTAATACTTCCATTTTTCTAACTTTCTCCATCCTAGTCTATCACCAAAGGCTATCCAAATTTTCTCATCATATTTTCTAGTTCCTCCTAAACTTTGATAAATATTCTTCTGTACAGAAAAACCAAATTTACCATTACTATATTTAAGCCATAATCTATCAATATTGTACAGGTCATCACAGGGAAAATTATCAATACTTAGAGCATCTAACCAACCTTCTTTTTCTCGCTTCGCTACCGCTAACATTACTCGCGCTGTTTCCTCATCAGCTTCTTTACATTTACCTTCTGCTAATAATTTCTCTAATTTTTGATAATGACTGGGTACAGTAACAGATGGTTGAGGACTTGTTACAAGTTGTAGATATGGTGAAGGTGGTACAGGTAAAATTTGAGAAGGCGATCGCCTTACATTTTGATTTAAAAATTGTAACTCCTGTATCACTTCTTTTACAGATTGATAACGATGTTTAGGAATAGGACTTGCTAATTTTTCTAAAATCTTCCCTAACTCATCACTTACCACATTCCCATTTAAAAAATCTCTCCATACCCATTCCCCTTCTATTGGACTATATAAATCAAAGGGACTAACTCCCGTTAATAAATGCAAACAAGTTACCCCCAAACTATATAAATCACTAATAAATAATGGTTTACCCATTGACTGTTCAGGGGCGCAATATTCAGCAGATCCAATAATTGTTACTGTAGCTGTGCGCTGCTGTGGTTTAACTATTTTTGCTGCTCCAAAATCTACTAAAAATAACTTTTTATCACTGCTCAGAATTATATTTTCTGGTTTAATATCTCGGTGAATCACCTGTTTACTATGAACAAAATCCAATATTTGTAAAATTTCTGTTAATAACTTTTTAATTTGCTGTTCAGAAAAAACACCATTATTATCTAACTCAGCTTGTAAAGTTTCACCTTTCACAAATTCCTGTATTAAATATTGACGATTATCATAAGTAAAATAAGCCATTAATTCAGGTATTTGAGGATGTTTACCCAACTCCTCTAAACGTTGTGCTTCCTGTGCAAATAACTGAGATGCTTTTTCAAAACTATCCGTTCCCTGTGCTTGGGGTAAAAACTGTTTAATTACACAAAAAGGTTTTGATGGTTTATCCTCATCAATAGCTAAAAAAGTCCTGCCAAAACCACCTTGACCTAAAATTGATAGAGGTAAATATCTTTCCTTTAGCAATAACTTACTACCGCACCTTTGACAAAATTGAAAACCATCAGGATTAGAAAAAAGACAGTCAGGATTAAGACATTGACGCATAGACTCAAAACCAACACATTGTTAAAATTTTACCCTAATTAATCAAACCCCACGCAAAATCTCTCCAAACCTCTTCCCTCTGCGTCTCTGCGGTTCGTTAAAAAAACATCTAACCTCACCCACCTACAGATCCCCCAGAATCATGCTATAATTATACACCGTTCTCAAACATCCCCAAAAACCCCAACATCAATGACTAAACAACGTATTTTAATCACAGGTGCAAGCGGCTGTATCGGTCATTATATCAGCGAAACATTAATAAAAAACACAGAACACGAACTATATTTATTAGTCAGAAACCCCAACAAACTAAAAATTAACACCACAGAACGCCCAGGAATCACCATTTTACAAGGTGATATGCAGGAAATTAACAAATTTTCCAACCTCCTAAAAACTATAGATACAGCAGTTTTAACAGCTACTTCTTGGGGTGGAGAAAACATTTTTGATATTAATGTCAACAAAACCATAGAATTAATGAACCTGTTAAACCCAGAAAGATGTCAACAGGTAATTTATTTTTCAACTGCAAGTGTTTTAAATCATGAAAATCAACCATTAAAAGAAGCAGGAGAAATCGGCACAGATTATATTAGTTCTAAATATGATTGTTTACATAAAATTGATCATTTAGAGATTTTCCCGAAAATTACTACTGTATTTCCTACCTTGGTTTTAGGTGGTGATGATACAAAACCCTATTCTCATTTAACATCTGGTATTCCTGAAGTTACCAAATATATTAATATCATTCGTTTTTTACAAGCTGATGGTAGTTTTCACTTTATTCATGGTCAAGATATTGCTACCGTTGTACAGTATTTAATTGATTTTCCACCACAAGCAGGAGACCCAAGAAGATTTGTTTTAGGTCAATCTGGGTTAACAGTGAATCAAGCAATAGAGGAAGTTTGTGAATATTTGAATAAAAAGATTTACTTCCGCATTCCTCTATCTTTATCTTTAGCTAATGTAATTATTGTTTTGTTCCGTATTCAAATGGCTGCATGGGATAGATTCTGTATGAATTATCGTCATTTTAGCTATGCTAATGCTATTAATCCTAGCAGTTTCAATTTACCTAATTACTGTGCAACTATGAGTGATGTTTTGAAAATTAGCGGTGTGAAAGCTGGGAGATGAATGTTATAGAAATAGCCCAGAAGTATGTATCTAAAGTGCAGCAAAGATAGTCATACTGTACGCCACGCTACGCTATCAGCAAGCCCTATTTAGGATATTTAAATATTGTGTAGTGATGTAACAATAGTTATACACCAAATATAGTGTGTGATAAATTACAACAAAACGTGATCAATTATATTAATCATGGGCTTTTTACTGAGAATTATCGGCTTCGGTTTGCTGATATTAGGCATCTACTTTGTTGGACAAAACATCATTTTTACAACCAACGTTTATCCTTACTGGTGGCGGGGAATAGCTGCTGATACTTCCGTACTTGCACTGACAATAGGAGTGATGATCTTAATGTTCTTCCCCAGAGGCATGAAAGAGCTAGGCTGGATACCCGTAGTTCTTGGAATTATCCTTGTATTTATGAGCAGTCGAGCTATTCTCAATCCTATGAGCCTCTGGCAATTTTTTCTATCATTAGTTCTCATGTCAGGAGGCTATAAAATGTTCATCACTGGACGTTTACCTGTGTAAAACAATATCCACAAAAAATAAATTACTTCTATCTCATCGTTAGAGTATCTAAATTTTTTTGAACTAACCAAAAAACGCCCCCCGTCAGGAGAGCGTTTCTTATTTAACTAAGCTTATTAAACCCAGTTGAATATTAACCGTTGATTGCAGGAGCAGTCAAAGCAACAGGAGCAACTTCACCAGCAGCTAAGTCTAAGGGGAAGTTGTGAGCGTTACGCTCGTGCATTACTTCCATACCCAAGTTAGCGCGGTTGATTACATCAGCCCAAGTACCGATTACACGACCTTGAGAATCAATGATGGATTGGTTGAAGTTGAATCCGTTCAAGTTGAACGCCATTGTGCTTACACCCAAAGCGGTGAACCAGATTCCAACTACTGGCCATGCAGCCAAGAAGAAGTGTA
>JBJOKS010000035.1:0-43944 GCA_046045965.1 Cyanobacteriota bacterium
TTTCTATCGCCAGAATTCGTTAGTTGAATTTCTTTGACGAGGAATGGTCGTCTTTATTCTTTCAAAGTATTATCTTGTCTCGGTTCAGTTGTGTGGGCTTCGTTTGCCTCACCTCATTTAATATAGCAACTCTCTGTTTTTGTGTCAACTACTTTTGCAAAATTTTTTTGTTTTTTTTTGAAAATCACTCCAAACCCTTGCTGTCAAAGCTTTTGGGGATATGTTGGCTGTCCTGATCGTTTCAGTGGGTAGAAGAAAAGAGTCAAGGATGAGGAAAATCTTCACCCTTTCAGGACTTATTATGCACAAGTCACGGAGGAAGGAACGAAGGAAAGGACGAAAAGAGGGTGTTAGAGATATTTTGCGTAAGTCCTGTCCTGTATCAGTTCAGGCACATTATTCTATATCGCGACTTACGTCTTTTGAGTGCGGTGGCTGTTTTGCTGATGTTGGCAAATTTGTCAAAATATATCTGTAAGCTAGGATCAGTGGGCTTTCAGGAGTGAAGGCTTGCTGGTTAAATATCAAAATAATAGGAAGGATGTATGGATAACAACAACTGGTTGGAACAGTTAATGATGCTGGGTATAGGTACTACATCATTGGTGGCTGACAAGCTCAAGCAAGTCAGTGATGAGCTTGTTAAGGATGGTAAGCTCAATCCTGAGCAAGCTAAGGTGGTGATGGATGATATTGTGCAGCAATTAAAGTCGGAGCAGGGTAGCTGGGAAGTGCAAATGCAACGACAAATGCGAAATATGATGCAGGATTTGGGGGTGGCGCGTCAGTCAGAGGTGGATGAACTACGGGGTAGAATTGACCGTTTAGAGCGTCAGGTGCGCGATTTAGAAAATAAGCTTTGGCGCTAGAATACCTATTGTGATTTAAACTGATTTGTGTGCTGTCGGTAATCTAATTACCAAGCTACCTATATGGGGAGGGCAAATTTTGAAAGGAATTTTACTCAGCGTGGTGTTCATGCTGGTGTGTGTTGTGGCTTTAGTATTAGCACAAATGGGTGGTAAACAGGATACTGCCAGTGCTGTTAAATTAACCGAAACACAACCAGCAGCCACTGTTGTCACTGAAGAAAAAAATACTCTAGTAGCGAACAACAACACTATGTCTAATGATAATGTCGTAACCACCCCTTCTGGACTAAAATACGTTGAATTAGCAAAGGGGACTGGTGAAACTACTCCTAAAAAGGGGCAAACGGTTGTGGTTCACTATACTGGTACTTTGGAGGATGGTACTAAGTTTGATAGTTCACGCGATCGCGGCCAACCCTTCAGCTTTAAAATTGGTGTCGGGAAGGTTATCAAAGGCTGGGATGAAGGACTGAGTACAATGAAAGTGGGCGATCGCCGTCAGTTAATTATTCCCCCTGATTTGGGTTATGGTGCGCGTGGTGCTGGTGGTGTAATTCCACCCAATGCTACTTTGATTTTTGATGTGGAATTGTTGGCGATTAGGTAAAATTTGGTAATGGGTAATAGGTAATAGGAAAAGCAATCACCAATCACCCATTACCATTAATAATTATTAGGTCTAGCTAAGTTTTTGAATTTTGTAAATTGTGGATCGAATAAAAGTTTCACAGTTCCTGTGGGTCCGTTGCGGTGTTTAGCTACTATTACTTCTGCTATTCCCCGATCTGGGGTATCTGGTGAATAATATTCATCGCGGTAAAGCATGATTACTAAATCCGCGTCTTGTTCGATGGAGTTATGAACAATGATATTATTGGCTACAAAGTTATGTAAATTGGGAACTGTTAAGTCAAATACTTCTTCTTCTCCATCTGGGATAATTGAAACAACTTCATCCCAATAAACATCACTGTTGGCAAGGGCAAGTAGCTCATTTGATTGAACAATATTAGCAACTTTTAATGCTCTTTCTCGACTTAAATTTGCTTTGTATAGTGTAGAACCGCAGTATGATTGTCCCAGGAAAGATTGTATTTCTCTGCTTGTCATCCCAATAGTTTGCATTGCAGGTACAACATAAGTTTTCCAAACTTCTTTGGGTATTACATCTCTGTTAGGGTTATGAATGCAATTTTCAAGATGTTCAGAGATTTCTTGTAATGAACCTAATTTGTATTCTCCTACTGCTCCAATCTTTTTAATAAATAGCTCAAGGTCAGGCTTACCAGTAATTGTGACATGATACTGATTTCTACCCTTACCAGGCTGAGGAATTATTTTCAGTTTTGCATTAATGCCCAATCTTAGTAAAAGTGTTTGAACATCAAATGCTAGTCTTTGACTGCTACTTGAATAATATGCAATAGGTCTTGGTTTTTTGCCAGCAAGCAATTTTATAGAACCATCTGTACACCACAGATGACGCAGAAAGCAAGCTATTAACTCTTGGGGCTGTGAAAACAAGTCTTGAGGCACAAACTTTTCGTAAGATCTTAAACCAAAAACTCCGAGAGAGTCTAGCCATTTGGCGATTGGATTTCTAACACTATGAGTTAGCCTTTCTGCTGCGGACAAATAAACCTGATACGAACCACGTTCAGGTGAAATTCTAGGAATAATTGATTCTCCAAACACTTCTCTTGCCAAGAAAGCAACATTTTCAGCCAAATCTATCTCTCTGGACGTGTACTGTATGGCATGACCAGGTAATGTACAACCATCACCTATTAAATGTCCTAATAATGCCACTTCAGAATAAGTCATGGTTTGTTTACCCGCAATAGGTAAATGTCTTGGTAAACATATATGTTGTTTATGACTTAACTCATCTAGTCTTTTCCAACCATGAATTGTGAGGAATTTGTGATTAGCAGTTGCCCTAATTTTTCTTCCTAGTCGAGTTGTTAAGGTAAATACAGGTTTGATACCTGTAGAAAAGGCATTACTCACAATTGCTGTTTCTAGCTTCATTGTTTTTTCATTTAATGCCCAAACTGAAAAATTAGATTTACCTACTAATTCTTTAATTGGTACTTGTAATCCGGTATCTGTTAATGTGATTAGGCTATCACCTGTTAAACAACCAGATTCTCTTAAATCTGACAACATCGGGCGTTTATTGGTGCGTGCTTCTACTCCGCGACTTAACTGAGATAAGGCAATAACTGGAACTGATAATTCACGGGCTAAACCTTTCAAAGAACGGGTAATTCTCGATAATTCTTGAACGCGATTATCACCTGCACCTTCCATTAATTGCAAGTAATCTATAACAACTAATCCTAGTTCTGTATTCTGTTGTGCTTGCAGTTTTCGAGCTTGACTCCGCATTTGGTTAACTGTAATGTTCGGAGTGTCGTCAATAAAAATTGGCATTTCTGAAAGCATACCAATTGCACGGCTTAAAGGTTCCCATTGGGTTTGGCTAATGCGTCCAGTCCGCAAATAACTACTTTCAATTTGTGCTTCACTAGCTAATAGTCGCTGTACTAATTGTTCTTTGGACATTTCCAAGCTAAAAACGGCAACTGGCAATTTATAACCAGCGGCAATATTATGAGCTAGGTTCAAGCAAAACGCGGTTTTCCCCATTGCCGGTCTAGCAGCGACGATAATTAAATCCGAACGTTGGAAACCAGTTGTCATCGCATCTAAATCATAAAAACCGCAGGGAATACCGGGCAAAGCAATGCCTTCATGTCTTTTTTCAACTTCTTGAAAGGCATTAATTAGGGTATCAGAAATGTGTACTAAACCTGATTGGGGTTTTTCTTGAGTAACGCTGAAAACTTTTTGTTCTGCTTGGTCAAGAACTATGGGTAATTCTGTTTGTGTCTCGTAACCAAGTTGTACAATTTCGTTACCAGCTTTGATTAATTGCCGTCGCAGGTGTTTTTCCATTACTAGTCCTGCTAAGGCATCAATGTTGACTGCTGATACTGTACGGTCTATGAGAGTGGCTAATTTATTTCTGCCACCAATGCGGGTGAGTTTATCGTTATCAGTCAGCCAACTGGTAAGGGAAAGTAAGTCTGTGGGTTTATTTTGGGCATGAAGAGTGAGGGCGGCTTGATAGATATCTCTATGGGCGTTAATATAAAATGCTTCGGGAACGAGGCGATCGCGTACTCGTCCTATGGCTTCTGGATCGAGAAGAATACCCCCCAAAATTGCCTCTTCGGCTTCGATGTTTTGGGGTGGTAAGCGATCGCTACCATCACCTTGAAAACTCAGTTCTTCAGCCATGAGCTTTTGGTTTTGAGCAGGTTTTAAATATTAGCTGATCTTGGTAGTTTGGAGGTAAAAGGTAAAAGGCAAAAGGCAATACATAATTTTCTTCATTACCCTATAACCTTCTTACCTGTCACCTGTCACCTATCTTAGCTGGCAACAACTTCAATATCAATTTGTGCTGTTACTTCAGAATGCAGCTTGATTTCGGCTTTATATGTACCCAGGTGGTTAATATCAGGGATAGTAATACCACGTTTATCAATTTCTTGACTGGTAGCTGCTTGAATTGCTTCGGCTACATCTTGGGTGGTGACTGTACCGAAAATAGCTTCGTTTTCACCAACCGACTTGGAGATTTTCAAGCTGGCAATTTTTTCTAGGGCTGCTTTTTGTTCTAGTGCTTGTTGTCTGAGTTCTAGTTGCCGTTGACGTTCTTGTTCACGACGGCGTTCTACTTGTCTCATAATACCAGGAGTAGCATGAGTAGCTAAACTCTGGGGAATTAGATAATTACGAGCATAGCCGGGTGCTACATCTACTAAGTCGCCGGATTTTCCCAGCTTGCTCACATCTTTTGTTAAAACTAACTGCACTCGTTTCGCCATTGTTTTTCTTTTTTCCTGTAAAATCTCATTAACTTGGGTGTCAGCAGGATCGCTTACAAAAGTGTAGCTTGACCTTGAGCGACTTTGTTTATATCCCAAAGACTAAAGATTGTAGCTAATTATGGGGGGCGATCGCAACACCAGATCCCCAAAAATATTCCCTTAGTCTCAGGATTGATTTCCCTCTCTACAGAAGTTTGAAGTTTTGGTATTTGTGATCAGCATTAATACAATTAACTAAGCTTAAAGGTAAATATACGACATATCACATCTTAGCACATTCAGGATTGATAGTTGATGTTTTATATTATTTGATAATTGCAAGTTTTAGATTTTTAATTACTGAGTGGGGGTGGAAAACGAATATCGGCATTAAACCGAGCAACATTGGCACTTTGATAAATTGGTAAAACATATTCTAAATTTTCATGGGGACGGGGAATAATGTGATGGGAAAGTATCTCACCACCATTAACTTTTAAAACAGATTCTAGTCCTGCTGTGACTGCCATTTTAACTTCGCCAACATCACCGCGAATTAAGATTGTAATTCTGCCTAAATCTGTGTTTTCATAACCTACAAATGTGATTCTAGCAGCTTTACACATCGCGTCTGTGGCTTCCACTGCGGCGGGAATGCCGTATACTTCTATCATGCCTAGTGCTAATGTCAATGTTGTTTTACTCCTCTACAAATTTCTATACCAATTTATTGATAATTATCTGGAATACCTACAGGTGATAAACCAGCGATCGCTCTCAAATTTTGACAACGAATTAATTCGTTAAAATCTAAACCAAAGCGCCCTTCAATTTTTGCTACTGTCTCGATGGCAGTTAACAAATGTTGGGCTGCTTCTGCTTCTGAGTAACCCCGTCTTTGGGCAATAAAAACGGCTGTTGTATCGGCTTTTAATAGTGATGCTTGGGATTGATTTATTCGCCAGATCCGCACACCAGCTAAAGCACTTAATCCCCCAGCAATAATTATACCTACCACATCAGACTGGGCAGCTTCGACTACTCCACCTAATAATCCTGCTAAAACCACTCCTTGATAAATGTCTGGTTTTAACCACTTCACCCCCGTTAACCAACTAACTTGATACAGCAGCAATAAATCTCGTTGTGGCTTAGTCAAACGCCGCCATAAATCGAAATTAATATATATCGGTCGTTCCTGACTCCAGGGTAAGGGAAAAGCGGCATCTATGACCTTTTCCTGGTCTGGTTTACTGAGGATTTTAGTCATCATACGCCCAGAAGCGGGCATCACATCCAACAAACGGCGAATTTCAATATTTGGTTGCATCATGTCCATTATTAGGCATAATAATATATGTATATTAAATTACTACTAAGATTACACTTTTATAATTTATATGGATATGGATGCTTTTGCTCCCACACCACCAGGATGGACAGATCAGGCAGTTCACGCTTATGAATTTTGCTGTCCCAAATGTCACTCTAGCAGTAGAGAAGCGGTACAAGTTTGGCTCAATAGGCGATCGCCTGTGACAACTTCAGATCATCGTCGCAAATGGCAAGAATTTTACTTGTGCCATTGTGGTTGCGCTTGGTGGGGTTGGAGTAGCGATCGCCTGAATGGCGCTGCTGAAGGCAATCGCAAACCTCCCAGTTAACTCATATTGTGATTGTTGAATGAAATACGATCATGAAGACAGCAGGATGCAGGGGGCTAGTAACTGAAAAGAGTTTATATTCTGACTCCTGACTCCTGAATCCTGACTTCTTCTACATAAGCTTTAACTAACAAATCAATGCCAGTAATTGCAGTACCAACTACAACTGCATCAGCCCCTAAATCTAATGCTTTTTTGGCCATTTGTGGTGAAGAAATACCACCTTCACAAATTACAAAAGTAGCTAATTTTTCTACTATCTGTGTGAGAAGTTCCCAACCTGGAGGTGCAAAACTTTTGGTTTCGGCAGTGTACCCAAAAAGAGTAGTACCAACAATATCAGCACCAGCATCTACAGCTAATTTTGCCGCTTCATAAGTATCCACATCGGCCATGACTGGTTTACCTAATTCTTGATGAATGCGGGTAATTATCTCAGCCAATTTTTCATCACCAGGACGTTTTCTGGTAGTTGCATCTATAGCAATAATATCTGCTCCGGCTTGAGCGACTGCGACAGCATGATGAAACTGGGGGGTAATGTATACATCAGAACCTGTTATTACTTGTTTCCAAAGTCCGATCATTGGTACTTTTACTTTTTCCCGCACGGCTTTGATATGATTGGGTGTGTCAATCCTCACAGCTACTGCACCATTATTAACAGATGCTTGTGCCATTGCAGCGATCACGTAAGGATCATGTAATGGTGAGTCTACAGGTGCTTGACAGGAAACAATTAGTCCTTTTTGTAAATTCATTATGTTGAATTTTTAGTATTTGATAATGTACCAATTTATCAAATATTCTGACTCCTGACTCCTGACTCCTACTTCAATTGTTTTGGTATCGAAACTGTAAAAATTGAACCGATGCCTACAGTAGATTCTACTTCAATTCGACCCCGATGAAGTTCTACAAGTTGTTTAGTTAAAGCTAAACCAACTCCTGTACCTTCGTAACGACGACGATAGGGTGTATCAAGTTGTTGAAATTTCTCAAATAGTAGTGGTAACTTCTCTTCTGGTATGCCAATTCCAGTGTCTTCAACTTGAAATATTGCCGTGTTTTCTTCTACCCACAAGCGTAAAGTGACAGTACCACCTTCTGGGGTAAACTTGATGGCATTAGTCAATAAATTCCAGAGAATTTGTTCTACTCTTCCAGAATCAGCGGTAAAATGATCGTGGTTAGGATTAATTTGCAAATCGAGTTTCAGAGTTACTTTTTCGCTGGTTGCTTTTTCTAATAAACAATCTAATATATTTTGTGCTGTCTTCACCAAAGAAAATTCAGAAATATTTAATACTGTTTTACCAGCCTCAATCTGTGATAAATCAAGGATGTCGTTTATCATTTCTAATAAATGTTCACCGCTGTCATGAATAGTTTGTAAATAATCTCGTTGTCGTTGACTTAACTCACCTAAAGGCCAACGTAATAATGTAGAAGACATTCCAATTACATAAGTTAAAGGTGTGAGTAATTCATGACTAATAGTAGCCAGAAATTCACTTCGCAAACGGTTGGCTGCTTCTGCGGCCAGTAGAGCTTCTCGCAGTGCCATTGTCCGTTCAATTACTCGTTGTTCTAAAGTTTGTTTTTCTTGCGTCAGAGTTCGCGTAGCTTCTCTCAGAGATCCCATTAAATCATATTGATGAATAGCGATAGCTAACTGTTCGGCAATTGAGGATAACAAACTTTTTTCACTTTCACTCCAATTCCGGGTAGTATGACATTGATGAGCAATTAATAAACCCCAAAGCTGATCTTCAAAAATAATTGGCGCTGCCAATTTAGCCCTGACTTTGATTTTCCTTAAAAAATTCAATAAACAATCTTCTAAGGCATAGGTTTTTTCTACATCATCCACTGCTAAAATAAAGCCTTGATGATATTTTTCCCAACATCGAGAATTTCGGTTCAGACAATCTTCTTCTTGATAATTTAAAACCGAGGAAATATAATCGGTAGCCAGGGATTCATAGACTATACAACCTCCATACTGTTGGAAATCTTGTTCTATAAATTGGGCGTTGACTACAGTTGGCGGTGAATATTGACAGTTAGGTGATTTTTGAGTCTTGGCTGAAGATGAAACAAATTTATAGATGACTAATCTATCTAATTCCAAAAAATCACGTACTTCTGTAATTGCCGTGGCCATAATTACTGGCAAATCTAGACTTTTACGAATTTGCGTTGTTACCTGATGTAAAAGTCGTTCTTGGGCAATTTGTTTGGTGAGAGCATCTTCTACAGGTTTGCAACTAAAACCCTCGCTGGGAATGGAAATTTTAGGTGTTTGTACTTCATTGTTAACAATTGGGAGGAGACATTCTAATAACAACAACGTGAACTTACTTTGTAATGTCGCATCATTAGGAGAAATAACTTGCTGATATTGGGCGATGTTTTGGTAAATGTAAGAATGAGAGTCAAACAAATTTCTTAATTTAGAGATAAAGGCTGCGATCGCTTCGGCATTAAATGTCAAACTAACATTGAGGGAATCTACGTTAATTTTTTCTTTCTCTGTTCCCGTATTTCCTTCCTCCGCTGCTTCTATGTTACCTAGCAGCAACACACTAAATTGCTCAGAAACCACAAGGGTAAACCGTTGATTTTCCCACTCCACGGGAATAAGAATCCGCGCTAACACAGCTTCTGTCAGTATTAAAGCAGCACTGCCTACTGCTTGAGCCATCTGCTGCAACAATTCCCCAAGCCGATTAAATACAATTAAAGGCAAGGTTCGAGAAAAGCTCAAATCGGGAGAACTAAGCATTTTCAAAATTCTAATGAGATGGGCTGAATGCCTACTTAGGGCAATGGGTAACTGACAAAGGACAAGGCTAGGCTAAAATCCTTTTTGCTTACTTTTTTCCAGTACGCTGCGGGTTGACGTAGCCTGTGCGTAGGGTTCTACGGTTTCCTTCCTGGTTTTTTGTGATTGTGTACTAACCAACAGTTTAAGGTAGTAATAGAAAATTATGCATCGTATAAGTGCCACACCAGGCGGCTGGGATCAGTCCGAAGGTTTAATTTTTCTAGAACAAACGCCAGCCCCTTTCGTGTTTATTACTGCTGCTGATACCGACATTCAAACTTTAGCAGCAGCACTCCCAAAATTACCTGTACAATTTCCTGCGTTAAGAGTTGCCAACCTGCTGCAATTACAGCAACAAATAAGTATAGATACTTATGGCGAACAAGTGTTAGAACTGGCTCAGGTAATTGTTCTGCGCCTATTAGGAGGAAGTTCCTATTGGGCTTATGGTTTAGAAGTAGTGCAGGAAATTGTTGAACGTAAGAGTACAACCTTAATTGTAATGCCAGGAGACGACGCTCTTGATCTTGATTTAATCTCCAAATCTACTATTTCCCCAAAAGTTGTGCAGCAAATATGGCAATACTTTAGAGAAGGTGGTATAGAAAATTTCCTGAACGCACTCCAATTTATTGCTGATATTTCCCTATTAACCACATTCAACCCACCACTACCACAACCTATTCCCCGTGTGGGAATGTATAAAGGACAAGGAGCAGAGGAGCAAAGGAGCAGAGGAGAAAATTATTTCCCAATCCCCAGTCCCCAATCCCCAATCCCCAAAGTAGGTATTTTATTCTACCGCGCTCATTATTTGGCGGGAAATACTCAAGTTATTGACGCTCTATGTGCTGCTTTGGTACAGAAAAATTTACAACCAGTGCCGGTTTTTGTTTCTTCTTTGCGTGAACCTGGTGTGACTGATGAGTTGATCAAGTTTTTTCAACCTGAAGATTCTGAACCTATTAGTCTGTTATTAAATACTACCAGTTTTTCTCTAGCGCGTTTAGAAACGGAAACACCTCAAATCGAACTGTGGGAAAAATTGGATGTTCCAGTTTTACAAGTTATTCTCTGTGCTAGTTCTGTTGAACAGTGGGAGTCACAGTTACAAGGTTTGACCCCCCGTGATATGGCGATGAACGTGGTGTTACCAGAGGTAGACGGGCGCATTATTAGCAGGGCTGTGTCTTTTAAAACTTTACAGACTCGCAATAATGACTTAGAAACTGATGTGGTAGTTTATGAACCAGTGAGCGATCGCATTGAATTTGTCACCCAACTGGCTGCGAATTGGGTAGGATTACGCCATAAACTACCCCAAGAACGTCGCATAGCCTTAATTTTGGCAAATTACCCCAATACTAATGGCCGTCTCGCAAATGGCGTAGGACTGGACACTCCTGCTAGTTGTGTGGAAATTCTCAAAGCTTTACATTTAGCTGGGTATGAGGTGGGTAATATACCTGCTGATGGTGATGAGTTAATCCAAACGCTAACTGCTGGAGTGACTAATGACCCAGAAGGAAAGGATTGGAAACCTATTTATCAATCTGTTTCTGTCCAGGAGTATGCAGGGTATTTTGCAGGTTTACCTGAGACTGTTCAAGGGGAGATCGTTGAGCGTTGGGGTTCTTTTTGGGAAACGAACCGCCCAGACGCAGAGGACGCAGAGAGAAGAGAGTTTTTACCTATTGCTGGTGTTCAGTTTGGTAATGTGTTTGTGGGTATTCAGCCTTCGCGGGGTTATGAAAATGATCCGAGTTTAAATTATCATGCACCGGATCTAGAACCAACTCATGATTATTTGGCTTTTTATTTTTGGGTAAGGGAAGTTTTTGGTTGTGATGCGATCGTTCATGTGGGAAAACACGGCAATCTAGAATGGCTACCTGGTAAAAGTGTGGCTTTATCAGAAAGTTGTTATCCTGAAGTTGCTTTTGGCGCTATGCCTCATTTATATCCTTTTATTGTTAATGATCCAGGTGAGGGTTCTCAAGCTAAACGTCGTTCTCAGGCTGTGATTATTGATCATCTTACTCCACCTATGACTCGCGCTGAGTTATATGGGGCGCTGCAACAGGTGGAAAATTTAATTGATGAATATTACGAAGCTGAAAGTTTAGATCCTTCCCGTTTACCTACTTTACGCGATCGCATCCAGGAATTAGTCGTTAAGGAAAATCTCTACAAAGATTTAGGTATCACTGATGCTAAAGATATTGTCAATTTTGAATCTCTAATTTTAAATTCCCTTGATGGTTATTTATGCGAACTCAAAGAAGCTCAAATTCGCGACGGTTTACACATTTTCGGACAAGTTCCCCAAGGTAAACAACTACGAGATTTAATTGTAGCGATCGCTCGTATCCCTAACCGTTATTCTATCGGTATTACCCGTGCCATAGCTCAAGATTGGGGTTTAGACATCGACCCTCTGAAAACAGACTTCAGCAATAAATTCATTTTACCTCAAACCCACTTTGCTCCTTTGCGTCTTTGCGTGAAACTTCATTCCTGTCGTACTCACGGCGATGTTGTCGAACTTTTGGAAGAGGAAGCGGCTTTTTTAGTCGAACAAATAATACAGGGAACAGGGAACAGGGAACAGGGAACAGTAAAAGAGGTGATGGAGTGGATAAAATCAAAACTTCTTCCAGCACTGGAAAACACAACCCAAGAAATTACCAACTTACTCAAAGGACTTGATGGTCAATATGTTCCTAGTGCTGCTTCTGGCGCACCGACACGCGGTAGGCCGGAAGTTCTCCCCACAGGTAAAAATTTCTATGCTGTGGATATTCGCGCTATTCCTACAGAAACTGCTTGGGATGTGGGGAGAAAAGCAGCGGAAACTCTGATTGAAACTTACACTCAAGAACATGGAGAATATCCAAAAACTCTGGGTTTATCTGTTTGGGGAACTTCTACTATGAGAACCGGAGGTGATGATATTGCTGAAGCTTTAGCTTTATTGGGTGTCCAACCTGTTTGGGATGGTGCTGCAAGAAGGGTTGTAGATTTTGAAATTTTACCTTTATCAATTTTAGGTCGTCCCCGTGTTGATGTCACTTTACGAATTTCGGGATTTTTCCGTGATGCTTTTCCTAATTTAATTGATCTATTTTCTCAAGCAGTGGCAGCGGTTGCAGCTTTAGATGAACCAGCGGAGGAAAACCCTTTAGCAGATGCAGTTCGTCAAGATACTAATTTATGGACCCAACAAGGTTTAAGTGTGGAAACTGCAAATGAGCGATCGCTTTATCGGGTCTTTGGTTCAAAACCCGGTGCTTACGGTGCTGGACTTCAAGGTTTAATCTCTTCCCAAAATTGGCAAACTGATCAAGACTTAGCCCAAACTTACATCAACTGGAGTTCCTACGCTTACAAGGAAACAGGAAACGGGGAACAGGGAACAGAGAATAATAATACTGTCACCTCTCAAGAAGTATTTGTACAAAGATTAAAACAAATGCAAATAGTTCTACATAATCAAGATAATCGAGAACACGATTTACTCGATTCTGATGATTATTATCAATTTCAAGGTGGGTTAACTGCGGCGGTACGTTCTCTCCAAGGAAAAAACCCCGAAACCTATTTTGGTGATAATTCCAACACTAGTCAGCCAAAAGTCCGCCCACTCAAGGAGGAAATTGCACGAGTGTACCGTTCTCGTGTGGTTAACCCTAAATGGATAGCGGGAGTCATGCGTCATGGTTATAAAGGCGCTTTTGAAATGGCTGCAACGGTTGATTTCTTATTTGCCTATGATGCTACGTCTCAATGTGTGGAAGATTATATGTATCAGGGTGTAGTAAATACTTATTTACAAGATCCGGTGGTTTGTGAATTTATTCAAGACAAGAACCCTTGGGCTTTGCGTGATATAGCAGAAAGGTTGCTGGAAGCACATCAGCGGGGTTTATGGGCAGATGTACCTAAAGAAACTTTGGAAAATTTGCGAAATCTAGTACATGAAGCAGAAGGTGCGATCGAAGAAAAATGACACGATCAGCTACTATATTTCAAAAGCGGAAGCTTTTACTCTTCCGCTCAGACAAAACAGAAAGATTCCCCCTCACTAATTACTGGCCTCCGATAACTTTCAATTATAGCCATGGACAGGGTTGTTAGGACATCAATTGATAATGAAACTCCCACTACAAAAGGGTTTTACTCCTGTACGGGCGAACGGACGTTTGCCCCTCCTGACTCCTGACTCCTGACTCCTGAATCCTGCTATATCTGATGGTTTAATCTGGCTTTCCTGCCTACAGCACGCTATGCTGACCCTTTTTGAGCCGTTACAGGTGTTAAAGTGGCATTAATGCTCGTTGGCATTTGGGACAGACAGCATGAATGGTCAGTTGACAATCAAGGAGGTGAAATCCTTCTTTTTGGGCTGTTTTTGCGCCAATTTTCAAAATAGATTCGTTTTTGAACTCAATTGTAGTATTGCACTTAACACAAATAAGATGATGGTGGTGATGGGGATAGGGTTGGTTAAGTTCATAATGTTTATGTCCTTCACCTAGCTCTAATTCCCGCAAAATACCCATCCTGGCCATCAACTTCAAAGTTCTATAGATAGTTGATAGGCTGATACCCTCGCCATCGGTTTCTAGGCGATGATAAAGATCCTCTGCGCTTAAATGCTCACCCTGGGGAAGTTCTTGAAAAATATGTAGGATTGTTTCTCGTTGGGGAGTTAAACGCCAGCCTCGGTCGTTTAGTTCTGCCTTAAGTGAACCAGTTGTGTAGACAGTCATACTAAATTTTCTCAACAAAGCCTGTTAATTGAGAATATAACAAATGTTGGGATCGATTTGCAACAATCATGACTTATTGAGAATATTTGTTAGTTGGTAATGGGTAATTGGTAATGGGTAATTGGTAGTTGGTAATTGGTAATGGGTAATGGGTAATTGGTAATGGGTAATTGGTAATTGGTAATTGGTAATTGGTAATTGGTAATTGGGAAGAAGAAACTCTTGCCTTTTGCCTCTTGCCTCTTGCCTCTTGCCTTCTTACTGTTCCCTGTCACCTGTTCCCTCATCTAACTTAAAGACTCCAAATAGTCGCGGATCAGGTTACGACGCTTGGGTTGGCGGAGTTTTTGCAATGCTTTGGATTCGATTTGTCGTACTCTTTCTCGTGAGAGGTCTAAAGCGCGACCTATTTCGGCCAAAGAGTAAGGATGTCCATCGGATAGGCCGAACCGCATCAGAATAACTTCACGTTCACGAGTAGTTAAATCTGCTAGTAAGTTGTGCAAATCTTTGTGTAAAGATTCACGCATTAACATTTCTTCTGGGGTAACACTATCAGTTTCTAGCAAGTCACCTAACTCGGTATCTTTATCTTTTCCGACTTTGGTTTCTAGAGAAACCGAACGGGGGACACGCAACAACACTTCCCGCACTTGGGTAGGTGTCATGTCTAATTCAATTGCTAAGTCTTCTAAAGTTGGAGTCCGACCTTTTTCTTGAGCAATTTTCCGTTGTGCTTTTTTAATTTTGTTGAGTTTTTCTGTAATATGAACAGGTAGACGAATTGTCCGGCTAGAGGTAGCGATCGCTCTAGTAATTCCTTGACGTATCCACCAATAAGCATAGGTACTAAAACGATAACCTTTTGTGGGGTCAAATTTTTCTACGGCTCGTTCTAAACCCAGAGTCCCTTCTTGAACTAAATCTAATAATTCCAAGCCACGATTTTGGTATTTTTTAGCCACAGACACCACAAGACGCAGGTTAGCCTTGATCATGTGTTCTTTGGCTTGGAGTCCTTGAGATTGAATTGCGTCTAGTTCTTCGACTGTTAACTTAGCAATTTCCGCCCAGCGACGTTTACCTTCTGATAAAGTCGGCTTGAGATCCACTAAGTCGATACCAGCAGTAGTAGCCCACCTTTCCAAGGAGGGGCGATGTCCTAGTGCAGAAACTAAACGCTCCTGAACTTCAATTAACCGCAGATAAGGAATAATTACAGTGTCACCTTGTTTGGCTGCGTTAGCAAGCACTATCCGCATCCGCAAATATCGCTGCACTTTTTGAGCTTCTGAAACTTCTTCATCTCGCCCTAACAAACGTACACGACCAATTTCTTGCAGGTATAAACGTACCAGATCTGTACTGCGACGGTTGTTGTTAGCAGCTAAGTTATGTGGATCGACAGAAACTATTTCTATATCTTGTAGGTCATCCAGGGACAAATCACCCTCATCATTCAGATCAGAGTTTAATGTGGGGCTAGACTTTTGAGAATCGTAACCTGCATCTGTGTAGAAAGATGTTGCTGGCATAATGTCTTATTGTGAATGTACTAATAGATTACGGTCAGCTAAAATTCTGGTCGGTTAATCAACTGTTGTTATTGTTCCCGTAATTCACGCTGAAATAACACAATTGAGTTTTGCAGTACAATTCTTTGCAAAAGTAAAGATTGTACTAAGTTGGCAGGGCTGTCTGAAAAGTATGTGGCGAATATAATTCGCTAGTACACCAACAAACTTACCCTGCACGGACTACAACAAAATTTATATCTAGTATAAAATTAGTCTTGTTAATCAACTTGTTATGGATACATTTTTACCGGGGTTAATCGGTGAGTGTAGTTTTTTTGATTGAACTCCTAGCCTTTTACAGCTTTAGCTGGGCAGGAAATAGGAAATGATCTATTCAACAGGGAATTTTTCAGAATCTTACTTGCTATTTTAATAACTAAGTAAAATATATTCCTAGTAATTTTGCTGTTGATAAACTACATAGTTATATTTACATGGCGGTAAAGGTTGTTTCCTGATGATTTAACAATTTTTTTAGTGATAATTTGGTAATCAGTAGATGTGAGTTACGAGATAATGCTGATAGCACAGCATGGCACAAGCTGTAACTTTATGGTTGATATTCTGGTTTAATATCTCTTAACATTAGTTCGTCAAGGGCTTGTTGAGGTGTAACTTCAGTTTCCAGTAACCGATAAACTTGCTCAGTAATAGGGATAGTAATATTTTGCTGCTGGGATATTTGCATCAAAACTCGGCAAGTGTTTACTCCTTCGGCGGTTCCTGGTAAGGTGGCGAGAATTTCTGTCAGCGTTTTCCCACTAGCGAGCTGATAGCCAACTTGGTAATTTCGGCTTAAAGGGCTGTTGCAGGTTGCTAACAAGTCTCCTAGACCGGATAAACCATAAAATGTTTCCGTTTTTGCGCCAAAAATCTTGCCTATCCGAATTATTTCCGTTAAGCCACGAGTTACTAACGCTGCTTTGGCATTAGTTCCTAAATGTAACCCATCACAGACACCAGATGCGATCGCCATTACGTTTTTGAGTGTACCACCTAGTTCTACACCTACAGGATCAGGGTTAGTATACACACGAAAACGACTAGATGAAAAGACTTGTTGCACGACTTCGGCAGCAGCAGTATTTTTGCTGGCTACTACGGTAGCAGCTGGTAATGACTGTGCAATTTCTTCAGATAAATTAGGACCTGAAAGCACAACTACTGAATGCTCAGGAAATTCTGTTTGCCAAATTTGCGAGGGAGTGGAGGTAGTTTGAGGATCTAAGCCTTTTGTGGCTGTAACAAATATTGTCTCTGGAGACAAGGGAAAAGACTTGACTAATAAGGCTACATCTCTGACACCTTTCATGGAGATAGCAGAGAGGACTATTTCCGCATCTTTTAACACTGTCTCCAAAGTTAGTGTTCCCTGACGTGACCATAAATGCACCTGATGACCGTTTTCCCGCGCTAAATTCGCTAGGGTTGCACCCCAAGCACCTGCACCCAAAATAACAATAGATTTTGAATTTTCGATTTTGTCATTAGTCATTGGTTATTAGTCATTAGTCATTAGTCATTGGGTTATTTACCTCCCCCTGCTCCCTGCTCCCTACTCCCTGTCCCCTGCTCCCCTGCGTCTTATCTGGGATAGCGTTTCATTAATTCCCGGACTTGTTCAGCATGATAGGAGCTTCTTGTCAATGGAGAAGAAACAACTTGTAAAAATCCGATTTCTTCACCATAAGCTTGCCATGCCGCAAATTGTGCGGGAGTAATAAAATCAGCTACTTGCAGGTGTTTTTGACTGGGTTGGAGATATTGCCCAATAGTCAAAATATCACAATCTACCGCTCGTAAATCTTCCATGACTTGGCGAATTTCTGTATCAGTTTCACCTAAACCGACCATGATACCGGATTTGGTGTATGTGCTGGGTGAAATTTGGCGAGTGCGTTGTAACAATTCTATTGTCCGTTCATAGTTGCCCTGAGGACGTACTCGACGATACAAGCGGGGGATGGTTTCTGTATTGTGATTGAGTACCTCTGGTGCAGCTTGAAGAATGATTTCTAGAGCATTCCAATTTCCGCATAAATCAGGAATCAACACCTCTATTGTAGTGTTAGGTGAGACGCTGCGAACTTCGGTAATACACCGGACAAACTGAGATGCACCACCATCGGCTAAATCATCCCGATTGACGGAAGTAATCACAACGTGATTAAGCTGCATTCGTCGGACTGCTTCTGCTAGTCGCGTGGGTTCGGTAGGATCTAGGGGTTGAGGTTTTTTCTCAAAGTCAATATCACAATAAGGACAAGCTCTGGTGCAAGCAGGTCCCATAATTAAAAATGTGGCGGTTCCAGCATTGAAGCATTCACCAATGTTGGGACATGATGCTTCTTCACAAACCGTATTCAGGGCTAAATCCCGCAAAATTTCTTTAACGTTACCGACGCGCTCCCATTGAGGCGCTTTTACCCGCAACCAGTCTGGTTTTACAGTCACAGTCTACTTTTACCATTGTTTAGTTATACAGATATAATCCTAGCAAGCAAAGTCATCTGTGGAAGATGAAAGATTTGTAATTTTGTGCTGGTTGTGGTATTATTGTTTTATATTGCCATTTTTGTGGCGGGATGTAGCGCAGTTTGGTAGCGCACTGCGTTCGGGACGCAGGGGCCGCTGGTTCGAATCCAGTCATCCCGATTTTTTTGTCTATTAAGTAATAATACGCGTTGACAGATTGATGTCTGTGTGGCTAAATTTCCTCATCATTTTTGGTGGAATTGGCTGTGAAACTCTGGAAAGTCTGAAGGTATAAGAACCGGAGTTGTTTATTTCTGGTATGGTTAAGCGGTTTGTGTTGTTGTTATCAGCACAGGATAATTCACTTTCTTTGGTATAATTTGATCGGAATAGAGCGATGTCTGACGGCAAGCCGATCCACGTCTACGCATCTTTGGATGAAGGTAAGGCTGTCATTCGCGTGTGGTTAGATGTTATTTATCAAGAGTTAGCAATGAAACTAAGAAACAATTAAAACTCACCTTCTAAATTAGAAGCAATTGTGCTTTAAACTGATATAGTGATTCTATTTGAGTTGTGAATAGAGTCCAGTCGGAAAGCTTTTAGCATGGGCTTCTAATCTGCGGTTGTGTTCATGAATAATTGAGGATTGCTATACAATTCATTATTGAAATGAGATCGCCATCTTGTTAGCGGGGGGAAATTGTAAAATGAAAGAGATTCGGGGCGAGGCTAAAACGATTCGTCAACTTCTCAGTGGGAATAAATATTCCATTGACTATTACCAAAGAGAATACAAGTGGCAAACTAAACAGCTTCAAGAACTTTTGGAAGACCTAGCAGGTAAATTTTTTAATGATTTTGATCCAAGTCATGAACGCCAAGCTGTTGAAAGTTACGGGCATTACTTCCTGGGGTCAATTATTATAAGTCATAAGGAAATTAAGAAATTCATTATTGATGGACAACAACGACTCACTACCCTATCTCTATTGCTAATTTTTCTGCATAATCTGCAAAAAGATCGTCCAGACGAAGTAAAACTAAATGACTTAATTTTTTCGGAGAAGTATTCCAAAAAATCTTTCAACTTAGATGTTGAAGAGCGTAATTCTTGCATGGAATCCCTATTTAATGAAACCTATTTCGATGAGACAGAACAACCAGAGTCAGTAAAAAATATTGTTGCCCGTTATGCCGATATTAAAGAATATTTCCCAGAAGATTTAACTGGAGAGGCTTTACCCTACTTTATTGATTGGCTAATAGAGAATGTCCATATTGTGGAAATTACAGCTTACACCGATGAGGATGCCTATACCATTTTTGAAACGATGAATGACCGGGGGCTATCTCTTACGCCTACGGATATGCTGAAAGGCTTTTTGCTGGCGAATATCAGCGATGAAGCCAAAAAGGTGCAGGCAAATAATCTTTGGAAAAAGCGGGTAAATGAGTTGGTAGATTTGGGTAAAGATGAAGAAACTGATGCCATTAAAACTTGGCTTCGCAGTCAGTACGCCCAGACGACTCGTGACCGTAAAAAAGGTGCTGTCCCTAGTGACTTTGAGCGCATCAGTACAGAGTTTCATCGTTGGGTGCGTGACTATAAGCTGAACATCGGACTTAACAAAAGCACTGATTTTGTGCGCTTCATAGAGCGAGATTTTACATTTTATACTAATCAATATTTAATCCTGCGGGAAGCCTCAAATTCCTTGCAAGTAGGACTGGAGGAGGTTTTCTACAATGCCCAGCATGGTTTTACCCTTCAATATCCCTTGCTGCTTGCACCTCTAAACCCTGACGATGAGCCAGGTATCATTAACCAAAAGATTCGGTTAGTGGCAAGTTTTCTTGATATTATGCTCGCTCGAAGGCTGTGGAACTCCCGAAGAATTACCTACGACACGATGCAGTATACTATGTTTGGGATTATGCTGGAGATTCGAGGCAAAATCCCTGCTCAACTAGCAACTATTCTGCGTCGTAAGTTAGATGGAGAACGAGAAGTTTTTGCTTCTAATGACCGACTGACATTGAATCAGCAAAATTACAAAGCTATTTACCAGTTTCTTGCTCGTATCACAGACCATATAGAACGACAATCGGGGCTAAGTTCACGGTACAGTGAATACGTCGCCACTGGCAAAAATAAATATGAGATTGAGCATATTTGGGCAGATATGCCTCAACGCCACCTAGATGAATTTCCCAAGCCAATAGATTTCCAGGAATATCGTAATCGCATTGGGGGACTGTTGCTTTTGCAAAAGTCTTTTAACGCTAGTTATGGTTCTTGGTCATATGATAAAAAATTACCTCATTACTACGGGCAGAACCTTTTAGCTAAATCTCTCAACCCTCAATGTTATGAACGTAATCCCAGTTTCTTGGCATACAAAGAACGCTCTGGGCTAAAGTTCCAGCCCCATGATGAGTTTAAAAAATCTGATTTGGATGCACGGCAAAAGCTTTATCAAAAGATTGCAGAAGAAATTTGGAATCCAGACCGTTTAAACAAATTGGTTGAGTCTTAATTGTAGTGAGTAAGTTGTGGGAAATTTAGCCCAAATAGTCTTATGATGTTCTGGCATCTCCCCCAACGATAAAAAACACATTTGACACCACCCACAAAATTAACCCCCACAACCTCAGCTAAAGCCTCAAATTTTTGCCGACAAGGAGGGGGATTAAAACTAAACTTTATACCAACGAGCGATCACAAGAAAAATTAGATAATACTTGAAAACTAGATTAATACTATAAAAATATTTGATTTATTTTTATTAATCATGAAATAATAGAGCAATTAGTATTAATTTTCTTGATTTCTATAACCTTTGTTAAAATTATCTAAAAATCACTCTGGTAAACTTATCTAAACCACATGACAGAACAAGAAAAAACTAATCATTATTTTGTTGACTAAGCAGGAGACTTAACATTTGAATAATAAATCATCTCGCATGAATGCGGTACAATCGCCAATTATTCCCGTAGTTGGCGAACTAATCAAAAACTCTCCCGGTACAATATCTTTAGGACAGGGTGTAGTTCACTATAACCCACCAGCGGAAGCAATAGAAATATTACCAAAATTCCTCAATGACTCAACAAACAATCTCTACAAAGCTGTTGAAGGTATTCCCCCATTATTAACAGCATTAACAAGCAAATTATCAATATTTAACGGTATTCAAATTAACGATAAAAATTGTATTGTTGTCACAGCCGGCAGCAATATGGGCTTTATGAATGCCATTTTAGCCATTACTTGTCCAGGTGATGAAATTATCTTAAATGCTCCTTATTATTTCAATCATGAAATGGCAATTACAATGGCTGGTTGTCATCCTGTATTAGTAGGAACAGACGAAAATTATCAATTAATTCCTGAATCTATAGAGGCAGCAATTACAGATAAAACTCGTGCTGTTGTCACAATTTCACCTAACAATCCCACAGGTGTAGTATATTCAGAAGCAGCATTAAAACAAGTTAATCAAATTTGTCGGCAACGTGGTATTTATCATATTAGTGATGAGGCTTATGAATATTTCACTTATGATGGAGTAAAGCACATTTCACCTGGTGCATTTTCAGGAAGTAGTGAATATACAATTTCCCTTTATAGTCTTTCTAAAGCTTATGGTTTTGCTAGTTGGAGAATTGGCTATATGGTAATTCCTCAACATCTATTAAATGCTGTCAAAAAAGTGCAAGATACTATTTTGATTTGTCCTCCGGTTGTCTCTCAGTATGCAGCATTGGGAGCATTACAAGCAAAAGAAAATTATTTAAAAGATAACATTAAAACAATTGCCAAAACTCGGCAAATAGTGATTGATGCACTCAACCAACTCCAAGGTTTATGTACCATCACACCTGCAAATGGTGCTTTCTATTTTTTCTTAAAAGTACATATCCAAATGGATGCTTTTGAGTTAGTGAAAAGATTAATTCAAGAACATCAAGTAGCCGTTATTCCTGGAACAACTTTTGGGATGAAAGACGGTTGTTATTTGCGCGTTGCTTATGGTGCATTGCAACAAGATACAGCAAAAGCAGGAATAGAAAGATTAGTCAAAGGGATGATAATAATTCATAATTCATAATTCATAATTGGGAATTGAAAAATTTTCCCAATTACGAATCACTAAAAACTAATCCAAATTAAACTCTACCAATTCTGGTAAACCTGGATAAATCATAGTTTTATCTAATGCGGATAAAATTTGATTATTAGCATTAGTTGAATTTAAACAATTACACACTAATTGGGCAACATCAGCACGATGAATACTACCAACAATACGCGGATCTGCGGTTAAAATTCCATTTCCTGTGGCTGGTTCTGATTTTAAACCACCAGGACGAATAATTGTATAGTTGAGTCCACTATTGATTAAGTATTGTTCGGCTTGTTCCTTGAGAATTAAGACTGGTTTGAGTGCTTCTAAAGCTTGGGGAGGCATAGCAACTACACTATCACCGCTACCAATAGATGTTACCAAAATAAACTTCTGCACTTTTGCTTTGACAGCGGCATCAATTAGGTTTTTGTTACCAATAAAATCAGGTTTGATATCATCTGTAGGTAAACCACCAAGGGTACTAATTACAGCTTGAATAGGTTCGTTTCCTAAAATTGCCGATTCCACATCATCGACTTTCAAAGCATCTCCTAAAATCGGATGAACACCAATAGCTTCTAATTCCTTAGCAGCAGTTTCTGTTCTCAGAAGTGCTTTTACTTTCATGTTGTGCGCTGTCAAATATTTAGCGATTTCTTGACCAACACCACGACTAGCCCCGGCTACAAAAATGTAAGATGTAGTTGACATATTAATTTTCTCAGATAGATACTTTGGTTACACAAATAATAAATATATCCTGGTTTGCTCAATTTGAGAAATTATCTGTTCAGAAATTATTTGATCAAAAATTTTGATTTATTGACATACACTCATTCTTTGCTATAACTGTTCCTAGAGAAACAGTAAGTTGTTGTCTGATTTGGTTAGAATCTATGGAAATCATTTAAATATCTATATTCTATCGAATGAGTTGTGTAAATGGCTGATGAATATTCAAGTGTATGTTGAGTATCAACATCAGTTTAAGTTTGTATTCTATAAGACGGCCAAATTTACTTAATTTTTATTTATCTAGAAGTGATGAAATTGTTTAATTGCATTGGTATAAGTTACCTTAATTATGCAATATTGTACCACTATCATGCAGATGGATTGGATTAGTTTACTCAAAGCGCAACAAACGGACTTCCTGCAAAGGGTGAAAAAACCCAAGACAATTGATCTATCTCTCTTGGAAGGTCAAGTAAAAGGTTGTCACAGTGAAATAATGGTATTTTGGGGCGATTCTTTCGCAAAAATTCGGGAATGTTCCCGTAAACAAGCGGAAATTCTCGCCAAAAATCCACCACCCATGCCTCCAGAATATCCTGAACCACCGGACTGGACAATTCCCTTTCCTAAATTTTTTCAAAGTCAAGCGGAAGATTATCTTGTGCGTGAACAAATTGTAGATCGGGTAATTACAGAACGCTTGGGTAAATTAGTGAAAAAAGTGCCACAAGACACTTTAGAAAATATGATTTTGGATGATGAGGGAAATTTGCGGGGTGAAAGTAAGTTTACTTATGTATTAAGCAATAATTCTCAAATAAGTTTACAAGTTCATGTAGCCGATGGAGAAAGTTTTAACGGTATTAAAAAAGACAAAATTCGCTGGTCAGTCACCCAGGAAGATGTGAGAAACCATCAAGTATTAATTTTTCTTTGTTTGTTTTATCCAGGAAATACCAAATTAGGATATCAGAAGCAAACTGTTATCACTGGTTTTTTACCTACAAATCAATTGCAGTTTTCTGAACCTAAGCTGTATCTTTATCCTAGTAGTTTATTGTATGCTGGGGGATTAAATTGGTATTTAGAATCTATCAACGGTAAGAGATATGATTTACATATAAATGAGAATCAAATGATGGTTGAAGTTATTCAGACTTTGCCATCAGAACATCCACAAAAACATATCATTGGTGACTGGGAATGTTGGCAAACATTAAAAGGACACACTAGAGGAATTAACTGTTTAGCCTATTCTATCAAGGCTTTGACGGTGGAAAATTTGGGGGTTAATAATGTCAAAACTATCCCTATTTTAGCTAGTGGTAGTCGTGGAGAAACAAAATTATGGGATTTATCTAAAGGTGAATTAATTGAAACTTTAGCAGAATCTCCTTGGTCGGTTTCTGGTGTGGTAGATGAAGTTAATTCTTTAGCTTTTAGTACCGATGGACAAACTTTAGTAAGTGTAGGTGCAGATTCTACTATTAAAATTTGGCATACTGGGGCGTTAGATTTAATTGATATTCTGCATAAACATCAAGGAAATGTACGTTGTGTTGGCTTTACACCAGATGGTAAAATGTTAGCAACTGGTGGAGATGACAGAAAAATATTGTTTTGGAATTTGCGCGATCGCCTCGTAGAAAATACTTTATGTTTAGATGATACTGCTGCCCATTCAATGGTATTAAGTCAAGATGGAAAAATTTTGATTACAGGTAGCTATCGTAAAATCAAAGTTTGGCAATTAACATCTTCATTCAATAATAAAAACCAGCAAGAAATCAAACAAATACATACCTTAATGGGTCATTCTCATATTGTTAATTCCTTAGCCATAAGTGCTAATGCTAAATATTTAGTCAGTGGTAGTCAAGATAAAACTATTAGAGTTTGGAATTTAGTCACTGGGGAATTAATGCACACTCTTAAAAGTCATCGAGAAGGGGTTTATGCAGTTACTTTGAGTCCTGATGAACAAATTATAGCTAGTGGTAGTGCTGATAAAACTATTAAATTGTGGCATTTAGAAACAGGAGAATTATTAGGAACTTTTTCCGGTCATGGTAACACAGTTACAGCTTTGACTTTTACTGCTTCTGGGGAAATGTTGGTTAGTGGAAGTTTGGATAAAACTATTAAAATTTGGCAACGAAGTGAGAATTAAATTAAGGAGTCAGGAGTCAGGAGTCAGGAGCCAGGATAAAAGTCTGTCTTAATATTTCTGAATTTTACCAAAGATTTGGTATCTTTCTCATGGAAAAATGATATAGAATTGGTATAATATTTCTCATTGATAACTATGACTATAACAAAAGAAATCCAAATTACTCTAGATGAGTTTCTGAAATTACCAGAAACTAAACCAGCATCAGAATTTATTAACGGGGAAATAATACAAAAACCAATACCAGAGGGTGAACATAGTCTACTTCAAACTACTTTACTTCAAGTTATCAATACTCAAGCTGAAACACAAAAATAGCTAGTGAAGATCAAGAATTTGTAGGATTATGTGCTGAATTTGCTAGCTTATCTTATCTTCATGAAAATCGTAATTTGGCTTTAGAAGGTATTACAAATTAGGTCAAAGATATAGTATTAGATATGGAAGTTAATGGTGAAGAAATTCCCGAACCTATAGCAGAAAAAACCTACAGTGGTAAATTTCAAGTTCGTATTACTCCAGAACTTCATCGTAAACTAGCAATAGAAGCAGCAGAAGAAAATGTCAGTTTGAATCCTTATGTAAGTTATAAACTGGGATCTTGAAACTGTTTAATGTAGGAATGTGGGTGATTTTTTTGGTGTTACAAAGGCTGAAAATATCACCAGTTATCCATTTCAGCGATTTACACACAAAAATTGTATCATCACCTTCGACACACCTCGGCAAATCCCCGAAACCCTATATTTTTCGTTGAGGTGTGTGGAATGCTTACCAGGTAAGGGTTTGAGTTATGTATTTGATGTTAAAAAAATTTACGTAAGTATTCAGCATTCAGCAAAAGCAAGAATTTTTAGTCATCTTCAGATGACTTCTGCTATGAGACTGGGAATTAATTCCCAGTCTGTTTATGGATTTTACGTTAAGTTGACACCAATGAGCAATCCTAAACCCCTACATTTATCACACACTAACCTAACAAACTTTGCAGTAAAGGTTTATCAGCATCTAACCTACCAGTTCTCAACCATTCATCCATTTCATCAGGTGCTTTTGCTTGAGTTAATCTTTCTCGTAAATAACCACCTTCAAGAATTTCCTTCTCTAATAATTCCTGAGAAATTTCCTCTAATAAATCGCGGTTATTTTGTAGAATACTCAAAGCAATGTGATGAGCATTATCCACAATTTCCTTCACTTCCCTATCAATTTCTTCCGCAACTTGAGGACTAATTGAACGTCGAGGATTTCCATAACCTTCTAAAAATTGTTGTTGAATTTTCTCAAAAGCTACGGGTCCAAGTTTATCACTCATACCGTACAAAGTCACATATCTTTCCGCTAAATCTGTGGCTTTTTGAATATCATCAGATGCACCAGTAGAAACTTTTCTGAAAATGATTTCTTCTGAAGAACGTCCACCTAATAAAGTAGCAATACGTCCTCTTATTTCATCTTCCACCATTAAAAATCTGTCTTCTTCTGGCATTTGAATTGTATAACCCAAAGCACCAACACCACGAGGAACAACAGAAATTTTTTCTACTTTACCTGCTCCCGGCATTAATGCACCAACTATAGCATGACCTACTTCATGATAAGCAACAGTCTTTTTCTCGATTTCATTTAACACACGAGAACGTTTTTCTAAACCTGCTATTAATCGTTCAATAGCTTCATTAAAATCTGCCATTAAGACAGCTTGACGGTTATTTCTTGCTGCTAATAATGCTGCTTCATTTACTAAATTTGCTAAATCTGCACCAGCAAAACCAGGAGTGCGAGTAGCGATAATTCCTAAATCAACATCTTCTGCTAATTTGACATTTCTTGCATGAACTTTGAGAATAGCTTCCCTACCAATTTTATCAGGTCTATCTACTACAATTTGCCGGTCAAAACGACCAGGACGACGTAAAGCAGGATCGAGAACTTCAGGACGGTTGGTAGCTGCGATGATAATTACACCTGTGTTAGCATCAAAACCATCCATTTCTGTTAATAATTGGTTTAATGTTTGCTCTCTTTCATCATTACCACCGACAAAACCACCAGCACCACCGCGAGATTTTCCTAAAGCGTCTAATTCATCAATGAAAACAATACAGGGTGCTTGTTGTTTTGCTTGTTCAAATAAATCTCTAACTCGTGCAGCACCGACACCTACAAATAATTCAATAAATTCAGAACCGGAAATACTGAAGAAAGGTACACCAGCTTCACCAGCGATCGCTTTTGCTAATAATGTTTTACCAGTTCCAGGAGGTCCGACTAATAATACACCTTTGGGAATTTTTGCTCCTAAGTTGGTGTATTTGGTGGCATTTTTGAGAAAATCAACGATTTCTTCTAATTCGGCTTTTGCTTCATCCACACCTGCAACATCCAGGAATTTTACCCCCGTGCTACCTTCAGAATAAATCCGCGCTTTGCTTTTACCTACTGTTAATGCTGCCGGTCCAGCACCTTGACGACTCATTAAAAAAGCCCAAATTCCAAAGAAAATTAATGGAGGTGCAACCCAACTTAATAAAGTACCAATCCAAGCATTTTCATCTGGTGGTGGTGCGGCAAATTCGACATTATGCTCACGGAGAATTTTGGGTAAATCTAAATCAATTGCAACAGGTGTAGTTCTAAATACTTGTTCTACTGTTTTACCTTCAGAGTCTTGAGTTTTGATAGCATATTCAATGCGATCGCTCCCCACAACAGCTTTCTCTACCTTACCCGCTTGCACCTGAGCAATAAAATCACTATAGGGAACTTGGGATAGACGTGGACCAAATAAACTCGGAACTATGAGATTCAGCAACAACAAAATAGTCAATAAAAGTAGGAAGCTACCACCAAACTGCCGGATTTTCGGCGTTTTCATTTGGTTCTTATTATTAGTTTCTACAGGCATTTTCTTTACCTCAATCAAATTTGGTTATGAGTCATTAGTCATTAGTTATTAGTCACCAGTCACCTATTCTCAACTTAATAACAAAGCAAATAGTCCACATAAAGCAATCCCATCAAACACACCCGCACCCCCAATACTCAACACTCCCGAACTCATAGACTGAATATCTTTGAGATGTAGCAAATCAGCACCAATTACAGTACCGAGAATACCACCTGCAAAAGCTACAGGAGCCGCATGAGGTGAGGCTATTACCATTGCCGATACAGCCGCAGTGAGGGGAGCTAACAACGGATTCATTTGAATGCCGATTCCTGGTACTACCCGTGCTGCAAAGTAACTAACAACAGTCACAATGGCGGTAACTAATAAAATTGCCAGTCCATTTCCCTGCGAAAATTGGTATAATGCCAAAGTTACAGGTATTAATCCACCGCCTAAATTCAGGGCTACTACGGTAGAACTTTGCATTTTCCTTAACGGAATACCCCAAAATTCTCTGAACCAAAGTGTGGCAAATTCATCTGTCAACTGTACTGAAGTTTCTAAGCGGTAGATAGGAATATTGATGGTGCTGGTAATAATTACTAGCAGCAATAATAAAAAAGCAATGTTAGGAGAAAAACCCAACTTAGCTACAGCAATTTCCACCACATCTACTGCAACAGCAAACCAAATAAATGGCAGTAGCAGCAACAAAACCAGAAATAACAGTAATGAAACTGGTAGATAGATCATGGGGATGAGAAAATAGAATGACTTGGGAACCCGAAGCATTAATTTCAGTCTTGGAAAAATCTCCAAGTAACTAGGAAATGCTTTTACTCCATCATTGGGGAATCATAAATCTACAGTATGGTTACAGTTACAGGTGTTAGATGTGGTCAAGTAAAGTTTTGTATCTGATATCTATTGTAGAGATTGGATAGTGAAGTCTAAATTCGTGTATACCCTACTAAAAAAATGTGTATTACCGCACTTTTATGAAACATCAACTAGGTTTTTTGCTAAAGCTACTTCTGCTCTCAACTTTAATATCATTTTTGATTAAGTATGCAGGACCGATGTTTTCGATTCCTGAAACCTCAATAAACGCGCTGATTCTAATTTTGTTGCCTACTGTAATTATGATAACTCTTCTACTTTGGCGAATGCCAGCACAGAAACAAAATTAAAGCAGCAGTTAGCAGTCAGAAGTCAACTAAAAGCGATGTTTAGAATGAGTTTAGAGGTTTTCAGTTAACCTATCTACCGATTTACCAAACATTCTGATTCCTGACTTCTTAATTCTGACTAAAATTTCATCACACCAAGCTTTGGGAGTTAGTCTGTGAAACTTGGCCAATGGATCGGCTTAATTGCCTTAGTTCTATCTTTATATATATTGTGGCAGTTGCGTGAAGTGCTGTTACTGATATTTGCTGCTGTTGTTTTAGCCACTACCTTGAATTGGTTAGCACGAAGTTTCCAAAACTTGGGAATGAAACGTGGATTTGCAGTTTTTTTGTCAGTAACGATCTTTTTTGCTGGTGTGATCGGTTTTTTCTGGTTAATTGTGCCACCTTTTACTCAACAATTTCAAGAACTCACCTTACGAGTTCCCCAAGGATTTGAGCGCATTAATAGTTGGATTGATGAACAAAGAACTCATATTCCTGAGCAATTAGTACCCTTTATACCTGATCTTAATGACTTAATTGCTGAAGCACAACCTTTAATTAATAGGGTATTGGGAAACTCTTTTGCTTTTGTTTCTGGTTCTTTGGTAATTGTTCTTAATATTTTATTAGTGCTAGTTTTAACGGGAATGTTTTTAGCTGATCCTGATGCTTATCGGAAAGTATTTGTACGGTTATTTCCCTCATTTTATCGACGAAGAGTAGAGGGAATTTTAAATCAGTGTGAAATTTCTTTAGAAAGATGGGTGACAGGGGCTTTTATTGCTGTATTGGTAGTGGGTTTGATGAGTTTGGTAGGCTTGTCAATTTTGGGTGTTAAGGCTGCTTTAGCATTAGGAGTTTTAGCGGGATTTATGAATTTAATTCCCAATTTGGGTCCGACAATGAGTGTAGTTCCAGCAATGGCGATCGCTCTTTTAGATTCTCCCTGGAAACCTGTTGCTGTCTTAATTCTCTACTTTTTTATTCAACAAGCTGAGAGTAATTTTATCACGCCGATAGTTATGGCACATCAGGTATCTTTACTACCAGCAGTAACCTTAATTTCTCAATTATTTTTTGTTACCTTCTTTGGATTTTTAGGATTGTTTTTAGCATTACCTTTAACTGTTGTCGCTAAAATTTGGGTACAAGAAGTATTAGTTAAAGATGTGTTAGATGAGTGGCGGCATAATCATCAAATAGATGGTGAATTGGTGATGATTTCTGAATCCTCTGATATTAACGAAATGCAAGAAATGGAAGTTACAGCAGATGATCAAGAGTAGTTGCAAATAGTATATATGAAAGCGATCATACTTGATTTTTATAATCAGCGATCGCTCTTTTTCAAAACCTCTTTATTTTCTAATCATGGGTTGTTCCATCTGGCATTATTGCACCAGTAAGATTTGCTTTTTCTAGGTTTGCACCGCTAATATTTGCATCTTTCAAGTTAGCATTTTCTAGCTTCGCATTACTCAAATTAGCACCACGCAAGTCGGCTGATGTGAAGTTAGTTCCATCTAATCTTAAATTGTACAGAGATGCACCACAAAGGTTTGCGTTACTCAAATTAGCACCACTGAAATTACCGCTAAGAGTCACACCAACCAAGTTTACTCCACTAAGATTTGCTCCACTGAAATTAGCACCATTAAATTTTGCGTTTATTAAATTTGCTCCAGATAGTTCAGCAGCAGTCATATTAGAACTTTCTAGTTTTGTTTGCATTAAATTTGTATTAGTCAGTTTTGCAGCAGTTAAATTAGCAGAAGATAGATTTGCTTCACTTAAATTAGCAAACAGTAGATTTGCTTGAATGAGTTTTGCATAGTTCAAATTTGCCTTAGTTAAATTTGCGCTACTCAAGTTAGCCTGACTTAAATCTGCACCTTCCAGATTAGTAAATTCGAGGTTTGAATTTGCTAAATTAGCACCAGTTAAATTTACTTGTGGTAAGTAATAACGAGATAAGTCAGCGTTTGCCAAGGAAGCACCAGGAGCAATTAAATAAGCACCAGCTTCAGAAATAGCAAAATCTTGAGGTAAGATAGTTTGTAGATTGTAAATAGCTTTTTGGAGAATTACACCTTCAAGATTTGCACCTTCAAAATTTGCTTCCAAAAGATTAGCATTACTCAAATTAGCGTTATTCAAATCTGATCTAATTAGCTTTGCTTTACTCAAATTTGCTTTACTCAAATTAGCGTCTGTTAAATTAGCACCGCTCATGTTAATCTGATAAAGATTAACTCCAGTTAGGTTTGCTTTTCTGAGTTTTGCATTTTCTAGACTGACTGAGGTAAGTTTGATATTCTCAAGATTGGCATTATAAAAATTACCTTCATTCAAGGTACAATCAAATAAGATACTATTACTAATATCTACACCCTGAAGATTTGCACCGTCTAATTTTACAGAGTGCATTTCAATACCCTGAAGATTAGCATTTTTAAAATTAGCTTGAGTAAATTTGACGCTGCTTATTCTTTTCCCACTCAAATCTACACCAGCTAAATTAATTCCTGTAAAATCCCGTTCTCCTGCTTTATAAATTTGCCAAAATTCCTCAGCACTAACAGGAATATCCTGATCATCTTCCTCTGCTGCATACATCCTATTAACTAACCACATCACCCGCTCAATCTTAAATTCTAAATCATTTAAATTTCTGCTATCTTCCGTTTCCTCAACAACTACATCAACTTCCTTTTCTTCCTCACTTTCAACAACATCAACATTTTCAACAACAACCGCTTTTTCTATCAACTCACTTTGACTTTTTTGACGTTCTACCCTTTCAAAAAACTGTTTAACAATTTCCGCATCATCTATAGTTTTAACCTCAGTTGAATTTTCACAATCCTGTAAATTTTCACTTCCATTATCTGACTCATTTAGACGCTGTTGTAAATCGGCAACTTGAGCATTTAAATTGATTATCTCTTGTTGCAAATTTTGAACTTCTACTAATTCAGGTCTATTATTAAAATCCTGTTTCAATTCATCAAAATACTGTTTTAACCAAGCAATATTTTTGCGTCTTAGTTCCTGTTCCCGTTCAACCTGAGAAATTCGCTCTGCTAAAGATGCTAAATTGAGTTCTGAATTTGAATTAGTCATAAATCTTAACCTCACTTTATTGTAGTACCTGTATTTACAGGTTTCCCAAAAACAAGGTTAAACTAACAGCAGTAATATATAAATTTTTCTAAGTTCTCTAACCGTATAATCATATTTATTAATGCCAGCCTTGAAAAAATTAATAGATTTTAGATTTCAGAATAAATCCAAAATCCAAAATCTAAAATCTAAAATTAATTAAGCTGCTTGTGGCTGAACTAAATTTTCAATTCCTTGAACAACGGTAGCTGATTCAATTTTGTCACCCGCTTTGAGCTTATCTAAAATCTCTTTACCCTCTGTCAGATAGCCAAAAACTGTATAGCGACCATCTAAAAGATTGCGTCCAGCGGGGGTAAGTTCTGGTTCAAAAAGAAAGAAGAAAAATTGAGAAGAAGCACCATCTACATCACCTTCAGGACGTGCCATTGCTAAAGCACCAAAGGACGAAAAAGGTAAAACCGGCATATCAAGATAACGTCCAGCATCTTCAAGAGTAATACTGTAGGTTGGTTCTTTTTCCCCTTCTACCAAAATTTCTAAAGGAATAGCCCGATATTTGCCAGTGCTGGGATCAATAAAACCGACTTCTTTACCTTCTGGATCTCCAGTTTGCAATACATAAGATTCTTCAGAACGGGTAAATTCTAAACCGTTATAAAAACCCCGTTGTACCAAATCGACAAAATTACCAGCAGTCACAGGGGCGCTGTAACCATCTACTACTACAGTTAAATCCCCTTTGTTTGTTTTAATGGCAATGGTAGCGCGACCTTTGAGTTGAGGTAAATTACTGTACTTAGCAGGAACTTCAAAGGGGAATTCTTTCACCATTGACTCTTCTAGCAAGCTAACAAGTTTGAGTAACTTAGCTCTGCCTTCCAGAATAGAGTCTTTTTGTTTGTTTTTGACTACTTCTTGCAGTTCTGCTATGCCAGATTTTAACTCAGTAATCCAGGCTTCCGCTTGGGGTTGGCGTTCTTGGGGAACGCTTGTTAAGATTTGGGAGGGTTTATCAAGAATCCGTGATGCTTGGCTAAGGTCGCTGGAAACCGCACCCCATCGCTTATTAGCACGCAGTTGGTTGGAAATATCTTCTAAACTAGCTTGGAGTTTGCGTACTGGTTTGTTATCGATTGGGAGTGCATAACGTAACAAGGCTTTACCATCGGTGATGGCATTACCAGAAGGTAGGGCGGCGTGACTAGAGGGAGTCCACCCAGCTGTGCTTATGCCTATAAGTATTATTACCAGCAGTATGGCCTTGAGGCTGTATTTCAGCCAGGATTTTATGAAGTTAAACATGGAATTTCTCAAATGCAGCATCAAATTTTTAACTGGAAGTAACCCATCATTCATCTTCCCATATTGGAGGCAGAAGGCAGAAGGCAGGAGGCAGAAGGCAGAAGTTATTAATTTTGACTTTTGACTTTTGACTTTTGACTTTTGACTTTTGACTTATATTTACCTCCCTATCTCCCTGTTCCCTGTTCCCTGTTCCTTGTTCCCTGTTCCCTGTTCCCTAATTACAGGTACAATAAATGCCGACTGTCTTCCCAAATTTGCAAGTTTCATGATTTCTAGTAACGACTTTCGACCCGGTGTTTCTATTGTCCTAGACGGGTCTGTATGGCGAGTAGTTGAATTCCTCCACGTTAAACCAGGCAAAGGTTCTGCTTTTGTGAGAACCAAGCTGAAAAATGTCCAGAGTGGTAGCGTGGTGGAAAAAACCTTCCGGGCTGGGGAAACTGTACCCCAAGCTACTTTGGAAAAAATCACAATGCAACATACCTATAAAGAGGGTGAAGAATTCGTCTTTATGGATATGGAAACCTATGAAGAAGGTAGATTAACTACTGCACAAATTGGCGATCGCGTAAAGTACCTCAAAGAAGGTATGGAAGTCAACGTTATTCGTTGGGGCGAACAAGTGCTAGAAGTTGAACTACCTAATTCTGTGGTTCTCGAAATTGTGCAAACTGACCCTGGTGTTAAAGGTGATACCGCCACAGGTGGAACTAAACCAGCAATTGTGGAAACTGGTGCAACCATTATGGTTCCCCTGTTTATTTCTCAAGGTGAACGGATCAAGATAGATACCAGAGAAGATAAATATTTAGGCAGGGAATAAGCCACATTTTTGTGGATATCCCAGATTGTTTTCTAGTCCTTGTCATCCAGCGAGGTAGGAGAAATGAACAATTTCCCGTAATACCTGGAAATAAAACCAAATTTCTCGGTATTACCTCCTAAATGGGAAAAATGAACAACATTTAGCCCTCTTCAAGTGTATTGATCACTCTCCGTCATCTGGTATCCATGATTCAACTACTTATTCCGTTGCCACACTTAATACCAATTTGAAAAATGATTGCGACGCATGGAAAGATGAAAACCTTATATAGTAAGACTTTCATAATCCAAAATCCAAAATCCAAAATGGTATAAGATTCTGATTTATGGTTAGGTCGAGGTAAAAAATACTGTGCCATTAGACTTTAATGAAATCCGCCAACTATTAGCAACTATTGCACAAACGGATATTACCGAAGTAATGCTCAAAAGTGATGATTTTGAGCTAACAGTGCGTAAAGGTACAAACAATTCTGTACTGTCGGTAGGTCAAGCAACGCTAGGCGGTACGGTAGGTTCGGGATTGACATCGGTTTCACCAGCGGGAAACCAGACAGCACCCACACAACTACCAGAAGCAGCAACAAGCCGTGATAATTCTACTGCTGGAGGGCAATCACCTTTGGCGGTGAATGCGTCTTCAGCTAGGTTAGTAGAGGTGCAGTCCCCGATGGTAGGAACTTTTTATCGCGCACCTGCACCTGGTGAAGCGCCATTTGTGGAAGTGGGCGATCGCGTTAAAATTAATCAATCAGTCTGCATTATCGAAGCAATGAAACTGATGAATGAAATCGAAGCCGAAGTCTCTGGACAGGTTATGGAAATTCTCGTTCAAAATGGTGAACCTGTAGAATATGGTCAACCTTTGATGCGAATTAATCCCGATTAAGTATTGTAAAAATATGATGGCATGAGTCTTTGTTAAAACTCTAAAATACTTACAGGTTTGTAATAGTTGCTTTACTACCTTTAGAGTTTTTAAGAAGATTTAGTCAGTTGTCCTTTGTCAGTTGTCAGTTGCAACGAAAAATCATCAACCACTGACTACTGTACGGGCGAAGCATTCGGCCAACCAATTATCAATTTTTGTCACAGGCTATTTTCCCAATGCTTCGCCCCTACGACTACTGACTACTGACTAAAGAGGATAATTTTCGTTAAAGCTTTTACGAGTTAGTGGTTGTTCTATTTCCACACCTTCACCACCTAAAACTTCCAACGGCTTACCGTTCACGTCAATGTACACCTTGGCGTTAGGATTTAAAGTAGTAGCAGTGTAGACAACTTGACCAACACGACCAACCATTGAGGAACTACCACCACCACTGGTAAAATCTTCTGAGAGATTAACGTGGACTTCATTATTCTCAGCTTTCAAACCTAGTAGTTTTGTCCCTTGAGGAATGGTTGTAGACTCTGTACCTTCAGTTGGACCGGCTAACAAAGTTTCAAAAGCAGCTTCTAAAGCTTGGTTAGGTTGTGCAGCAGCAATTTTTATCGGTTGAGGAACCAACTCAAAGCTTTTTTCTGTTGGTTTGAGCCAATATATATTAGCAGTTTCTTCTTTCCCCGGCTGGGTAGTTAATGGCTGTTGTGGTTGTTTAATGCTTTGAGAAGGGTCTCCTGGTGTGGGAGTCTCAGGAGTTTGGGAAGTCAACCAAGCTACCCCACCACTGACTGCTACAACCGCAGCTGAGACCGCCGCTATTACACCTGAAGAAATATTACGGTTAGTTCTTTGTTGCTCATTCATATATAAAACCTGCTTGACAAAGGGCTGAAATAGTGTTGATTAGAGGAGCAGCCTGGTTAAAGACGATAGGGATGCTTGTTGAGTTTCTTAAAATCTAGAGATGCCTTAATGTGTGAGATTCTGCTAACTTAATGCTGCTGAATTTTTATTTTGCCTGTTTCAGCAATTTGTTGTAATTATGCACCCATAGTAACTTTATCTCATCTTTAATTTTAGGTTGACAATTCTAGTCCGTCACCTCAACTTTAATGTAAATATAATCAATTCTTGAAATACGGATACTAAGCGGTTGGACAGCAAGGTATTTAATACCTTCTTTTTTGTGAAATTCAATATCCATAAGTATGAAGTAGCTAACCTTATCTGTGCTTTTGCTGACTCCTTGAATCTGCTCTTTAATATCTTAATCAATTTCTCAATGACAATTTCCTGAAATCGGTGAATATGTACACAATTTCAATTTACAAATCTGGATGAGAGAGAAGATAAACCCTTGCTAATATAGCTTCATTCCACTGAACTACCCACCACCAAGCCACCATACACCCCCAAGCACGGCTAGGAAGGTGGGCTTTTGGTGCTGTTAAATTACAATCAATATCTTTGTAATTTAACCATTTTCCTGATTGTCTCCATCCTATTTGTTCACAAAAAGCTTTCCAAGTTTGTTGGTAATCCTTTTGTGTTCCTGCTAAACTTTGATAAATCTGTTTCTGGACAGAAAAACCGAATTGACCATTGCTGTATTTTACCCACAATTTATCAATTATCAACAGATTTTTAATGGGAAAATTTTTAATATCTTCTAATCCTAAAACACCTTCTTTTTCTCTTGCTGCTATTTTCAGCATTAGTCTTGCTGTTTCATAGTCTGCTTCTTTCCAGTTACCTGCTGATAATAATTTATCTAGTTTTTCATAGTCAATATCTGTTGCTGAAAGTGATTTATTTATATTCATAAAATTGGAGATTCTTGCTTTAAATTTATCAAAATTTTGCTGATCAGGGTGGGTATCTTACCCACCCCACCTGAGTTTAATTTTATCCTTCTATCGCCTCTTTAACCCATTGTTTGAGGGTATTTACAACTTCCTCAATGGCAATTTCTTGAGATTCACGGTTTGCCCGTTTTACTACTTCAACTTTACCATTAGCGATCGCTCTACCTGTAACTATTCTAAAAGGAATGCCAATTAAATCAGCATCTTTAAATTTTACACCTGCTCGTTCATTGCGGTCATCCAGCAAGGTTTCGACACCTGCTTTATTTAGTTCTGTGTAGAGTTTCTCAGCTATTTCTACCTGTTGTGTGTCGTTGACATTGGGAATGGAAATAATAGCGTGATAAGGTGCGATCGCTACTGGCCAAATTATCCCATCTTTATCATAAGATTGCTCAACCGCAGACTGTGCTAAACGTGATACACCTACACCATAACAACCCATCACCAAAGGTTTTTCTTCCCCTTGTTCATTCGTATAAGTTGCACCCATCGCTTGAGAGTATTTTGTACCGAGTTGGAAAATGTGACCGGCTTCGATACCTCTAGCTGTTTGTAGAGTTTGGGTTGGATCATGAAGAGAGCGATCGCCTACTTTTGCTTTCCGAATATCTACTACTAATTCAGGTAACTTAAATTGCTCATCCCAATTTGCACCAACAACATGAAAACCGCTGTCATTTGCACCAGTGACAAAATTCTTTAACTCCACAGCAGTTTGATCAACCAACCGCAAAAACTGAGAATTTACCTGCTTACTTCCCGCAATATAATCATCACCTAAATCTGGAGAAATATAACCCAAAGGTAAAGATTTTGCTGCCCAGGTTGCAATTATTTCATTAGTGGGTACACTCAGAGAAAGAATAGTTTTAGCACCAAAATTATCAGCTAACTTAGTCAACTCATTTTGTAATTTGACTTCATTAACTTCCTGATCACCGCGAATATTCACCAACACCAAAACAGTCAAACCATTATCATAAACAATTTGATATAAAACGTTTTTGACAATTTGGGTAGGAGAACAGTTTAAGAATTTACAGAGTTTTTCAATTGTATCAGTTCCCGGAGTTTCCCGTTTTTCAAAAGTAGTAAAAGCTGAAATTTCCGCATCCGCAGGTAAAGAAACAGCCTTTTCTACATTCGCTGCATATTTCCCATCTTCAGTGTAGAGAACTTCATCTTCACCCGCATCTGCTAACACCATAAACTCTGTCGAACCAGAACCACCGATCGCACCAGAGTCAGCTTCCACCGCACGAAAAGCCAAACCAGAACGGCGTAGCATATTACTGTATGCTTGGTACATATCCTGGTAAGTTTTCTTTAAACTTTCCTCATCAGCATGGAAAGAATAACCATCCTTCATGATAAATTCTCTACCCCGCATTAAACCAAAACGAGGACGAATTTCATCACGAAATTTAGTTTGAATTTGATATAAATGTACTGGCAATTGCCGATAGGAACGAATCATATCACGAGCAACTGTTGTAATTACTTCCTCATGAGTAGGACCTAAACCTAATTGTTGTTCTCTTCTATCAACGAGGGAAAACATAATCCCCTCAGCTTTAGTATAAGTATCCCATCTTCCCGACTCCTTCCATAACTCAGAAGGTTGTAACTGAGGTAACAAACATTCTTGTGCGCCGGTGGTGTTCATTTCCTCCCGTACAATTTGGGAAACCTTCTGTAAAACTCGCCACATTAAAGGAAGATAAGCATAGACACCGCTACCGATGCGACGGATATAACCTGCGCGAAGTAAGAGTTTATGACTGGGAATTTCCGCATCTGCTGGCTCATCCCGGAGTGTAACAAATAACATTTGTGATAGTCGCATCGTTTTTTCCTTTATTGCTAATTTGTTTATAAAGCAGATGACAGTAAATCAATCGCAACTATATAAACATCTATAATTGCCTAACACTTCTAATTTTGTCCTACTTTTTGCATCTTTGGAGTCACCATAACAGTTACACTGCAATTGGTATGACCTCAGCTAAAAGCAGAAACAGAATATATATTCTATAAGGCAATTTTCTATAAGGCAATTTGCGGCCTTTGCAAGCATCGGATAACGGAGAGGGGGGGATTCGAACCCCCGTTGAGTTGCCCCAAAACGCATTTCGAGTGCGTCACCATCAACCACTCGGACACCTCTCCAAACATTTATTCACACAATTAACAGAATTGGTTGAACAAAGGTCTTGATATTATAGCATATTCATTGATTAATTTACTACAAATCTGAAGATTTATTTTCTGTGACTTGGATAAAAGCTTCAAAATCACCATTAGGAGTCCATTGAATTGCACCATCTTTACCTGTGAAGAACAGTTTAGTTTGTCCTTTGCTGATAGAGTCTAGAGTTTTTTGATCAAGGTTATTATCAGATGCGATAGCTACCTGTGGTTGCAATGCTTTTACCAAATCCTGTAAAGATTCTGATGGACACCAAAGCACTTGCGGAGATGACAAATCACCGGTTTTAATTAACTGTGCTATTTGTTGAGACGTGATACTACCTACTAATAACCAATTTTGTCCAAAAAGCTGCAATTTTAAAATCGGTAATTTCTCATTGATGAATTGTCCAATTATAGCACCAGTATTAATAGTTTGACCTAATGCTAAAGGCTGATAAATTCCTTGATATTTTTGCAGTTTTTGTTGAATTGCTTGAGTTTCAATATTATTTTCTTGTTGAGAAGCATAAGCATAAAAATTATTAATACGTAAATTTTCCATAATTTCTAGCCAAGCATCATTTTCATTACCTAAAAACTTGCTAGAAATTGCCCAATCAATTTGATTAATACCTTGTTGTTGTAGAAAAGGTAAAATAGTGAAACGTCCTGTACCTTCATCACCGCTATTAATTAAAGTCACTTTTCCTTGATCTTGAATTACCAAAACTGGCTCATTATCAGTAGCTAATAATGTGATGCGTAACAAATTATTGGTAGAATGCCAAACAGGAATTATCACTAAAACCACAGCCATTAAACCCGCAAACCACCATCTTTTTTGCCACCAACGTACCAACCTAGTAGAGATGATTAATCCATAAATTACCAGCATTTGCCAAATAGATATACTACCCACAGCAACCGAACTTCCTGGTAGATTAGCAAAAAATTCTGCTAATTGAATTAACCAATGAGTTGGATAGTATAAAAAACTTGCTAAAGTGCTGCCTAAATCTGGTAAAATTAAACTTGCCAAACCGCTAATCATACCACCGATACTAATCACAGAAATTAAAGGAGTAGTGATAATATTTAATGGCACACTGTAAACAGCAACCACACTAAAAATATGTAAAAGTAGAGGCAAAGTCCAAATTGTAGCAGCAAGAGGAACAGAAATTAAAGAAGCTATAGAAGGTGGCAACCAATCCAAACGTTTAGTTATCGGTGTTGCTGTAACAACTAACCCCAAAGTTGCCAAAAAACTGAGTTGAAAACCTAAATCCCAAATCCAACCAGGATTAAATAACAATAATAAAGTAGCAGCTAATAATAAAGATCCTAATTGTTGAACTTTCCTTTCCAAAGCCAAACCAATTAATGCTGCAAAACCCATAATTACTGCTCTCAGAATTGCTGCTTGAAACCCTGCTAAACATAAGAAAGCAATTAAACCCAACGCACCACAAATAATCTGCGTTCCCTTTTTTGCTCGCCTAGTTAGTTGTAAGATTACACCCAAAATTAAAGAAGTTTGAAAACCAGAAGCAGCTAAAGCATGAGCTAATCCTACCTTTACAAATAAATCACGAATATCATAAGGTAAATCTACAGCTTTACTACCCAAAACCATCGCACTAACTAAAGGACCTTCAGGAACACCCAACCAACGAACTTGCGATCGCACAATTTGTTCCCGAATCTTCCACCATCCCCATTTTCTATCTTCATCAATAAAATTGATCTGTTTACCAACCAACCCCGCAAAAGTACCTTCCTGCTTCAAATACTTCTGAAAATCAAAAGCACCAGGATTTGAGGCTGTTTTAGGTTTATATAACATCCCAGTCACAGCAATTTGTTGACCAGGATATAAACCAGTAGACTGAAGAATAGGCACAGTCACATATAATTTACCCGTCACCCCTTTTGGTAAACTTGCCGGACCTTGGTCATTTTTTACCTCATCTAGCTGAGTCGCATTCAGCCAAAATTGACCCCTTTGACTGCGAGTTAAACGGGGAGTATCTGCAACTTCCCCACGCACAATTACTAACTGTTCTTGATTACTATTATTTTCACTAGAAACAAACTGACTAATATCTTTAAGTCCTGGTTGTGGTATCCGGAATTGAAAATACAAAGTTGCCAACAAACCCACTAAGCCAGCTATCAACCATACTCTAGGATGAGGAGTAATTAATGGAATATTAGCCCCAGCCTTTCCTTTAGTGATAGACTTTTCTCGTTTTAGAGCAAATTGTCGCAGACTAATGTAACTGGGACGAAAACAAATTGCTGCTAATATCCCCAGTCCCAAAATCCATGCACCACCCCAAGGAACAGCCGTTAACAGCAACCCTAAAATATAAAATAGACAAATAATAACGCCACTACTCTGCATCATAAAAATTTAATTGCCAAAGCACCCAGTGAATAAAATTCATATATAAACAAACCTATATAAACAAATCTACTTTAGTTAAACAAATAATTGTAGGTTGGGTTAAGCGACAGCGCAACCCAACAAAATATATAAAGTGGAGAAACACCAACCTTACAAAGATATACCTAAATTAAATCCTAATACAGCATGAACAAACAAAATTAACAGTGCTGTACTTCCCAAATAAGCATGAACCACCCGCAAACCTGCTTTATCGCCAAAAAATCCACTCAGAGAAATTGCACCATTAACCAACAACAGCAACAGTACAATAGAACCAGTCCAAAAATGAGGACTTTCAAACAGTGGTTTATGCTGCATCACCAAAGACAACACACCACCTGTATAACCACCCGCCAAGAATACAAATAACCAAGGTGCTAACTGACGATGGGCGCTTCTACTTTTAACAGCAGCATCCTTATCTGTATCTTGCAGTAGTTTACCTCGCCAACCAGACACACCGACAAAACTACCCACGACCAAAATCACAATACCCATCATCACCGGATGTCCCCAATGTACAACAGGTTCAGGAACACCCAAAGAACGAAACCAAGCCGCAATAGGTTCTAAAGCTTCATTTATATTTATCATCTGACACACACCATTATTTTTGTCACGAACAGCAACTCCCCCAAAAAGGAGGAGTTACAAAAATTTACACTTTGCTTATTCTATCTCGTTACAAGGCTCTGCCTGGTAACGAATATCTAGATGCTCTGCATCTTCGTAAACAAGAATTAAGCAGCAGCAAAAGAAAAATGAACCCCGTTCGCGCAGCGTCCCGTTAGGGATAGAAACAAAGGACACGAAGAAAAGAGGGTTTCAGAGATATTGTCCGTAAGTCCTGTTAAATAGGAGATTTATTACCGAAATAACGAGAGAATTACCCAAATTGCATAAGAAGCAATTGGAATCCAGAACAGCAAGTCAATAATATAACGGTAATCGAATTGATCTACTGGCTTGGAAACTAATTCTTGAGGCATTTTTGGTACAACAGGTGCTAAAACAGATGGCTGTATAACTGGTTGTGAATTTTTCAACAACGGGAAACCCAGCTTTTCCCTTTGCTCAACATATAAATGAGCCACTTTCCTCGCCAAATGCCGAATCCTCGTAATGTAGCGCGTCCGTTCCGTCACCGAAATTACACCGCGTGCATCCAGCAAATTAAACGTATGGGAACACTTAATCACATAATCCATGCTAGGTAACACCAGTCCCCTTTCTGTAAGTTGGGATGCTTCCTGCTCATATATATTGAACAAATTCAGCAACATCTCAGGATTCGACGCTTCAAAGTTATAAGTACACTGCTCAATCTCACCCTGAAGATGAACATCACCATAAGTAATGTTTTCCGTCCACTGGATCTTAGTAATAGCCTCCACTTGTTGAAGGTACATAACTAGTCGCTCCAACCCATAAGTAATCTCAATGGAAACAGGACGGCAATCAATACCCCCGCACTGTTGGAAATAAGTAAACTGGGTAATTTCCATCCCATCTAACCACACTTCCCAACCAGTACCCCAAGCCCCCACCGTTGCATCTTCCCAATTATCCTCCACAAACCGCACATCATGGTCTTCTGGACGAATACCCAAAGCCCTCAAAGAATCAAGATAAATTTCTTGGATATTATCTGGTGAAGGTTTAATCAGAACTTGATATTGATAATAATGTTGAAACCGATTCGGGTTTTCCCCATAGCGCCCATCTGTAGGACGACGACAAGGTTCAACGTAAGCCACCGCCCAAGGTTCTGGACCCAAAGCCCTTAAAAAAGTATGGGGGTTCTTAGTTCCTGCTCCCTTCTCCATGTCATAAGGTTGAGCAATCAAGCAACCACGCTCACCCCAAAACTGATGTAAAACCGCTATTACTGACTGAAAATTCACTATCTACTCTTCCTATGAGTCAACAACGCCTACACCATTGTTGCCTAAACCCAGTATTCTGAGCAGCTTCCAGCCATTAAAAAAATTTTCCCCAAAAACTTTGAAAAAGTAGTTGACATTCAAAAGGAGGTTCGCTATATTGAATAAGTGCCTGAGAGAGAGCCGCGAGAGAGCGGGACTCGGAGGGACACCGAACCTTGAA
>JBJOKS010000036.1:0-41790 GCA_046045965.1 Cyanobacteriota bacterium
TGACAACAATATTATTAATGTTATTGGCTTTTTCACTAATTACTCCTAATCTTCCAGCAATAGAATTAGTAGCTTCTACTAATTGACGCATGGTAGTTTCCATCTGCAATAAGTCTTTTTGACTATCACTTGCTGCTATTGTTGTTGCTTGTGACATTGTTGTTACTTCTTCTACTGTTTTAACTAATTCTCTGGATGTAGATGAGATTTCTTTTGCTGCTACTGTTACTTGGTTGGTTGATGCTACTTGTTCCGTAACGCTGGCTTCTAATTGTTTTCCTGATGCTGCTATTTGTGTGGCTGAAGTATTAACTTTAATACCTGATTTTTGTACTTGTCTGATTAAAATATTGAGATTTTTAGTCATAGTTTTAAAAGACATCATTAACTTTCCTATTTCATCTTGATTCTGAGTATCTGCGTTGATATTAACTGTTAAATTTCCTTGAGAAATCTCTTCTGCAAAACCAACAACTCTGTTAACCTGGTTAGAAATCTGTCGAGAAATAATGATTCCTAGTAATATACCTAGTGATGTACAAAATAATATACCTAGAAATATCAATGAGGTACTAAATTTCACATCTGTAATTGATTTATCTTGGATATAACTTGCATATTCTTGATTATTTCTAATGAGTTCAAAGAATGCTGTATCAACTATTAGAAAGTGTTTATTTGCCTCATTCAGTAAGAACTGGTTTAACTCATTTCTGGCTAATAGGGCATTTTTTATAGATGTATTTTCTACTGAATTATCTTTTTCTTGATGGCTATTTTCTGTGTTATTAATTCTTACAAATCTTTGGTTATGATTATGATATGCTTCGTCTAATTGCACAAATTTTTTGTGCCGGACATGATATTCTGCTTCTAATTGCATAAATTTTTTGTGTACCTGCTCCCACAATTCCCACTCTTGCAGTAATTTAGCATAAAGTATTTCATCTTCCTGATTATTTCTAGGAGCAGCATCATAAGCTTTTAATTCTATATTTATCCGTTTCCAAGTTTTTTTTATTTCTGTTAGTATAGCTAGTCTTTGTTCTTCTGTTATATCTGGGTTTAAGAGGGATTTCTGTAAACTATCAATTCTGGTATGAGATTCATTGATGTTCCAGATACTTGTCAAACTAGGTAAATTGTTATTGGCAAGTGTATTAATGTGATTAGATAAGCGGGAAATGCCAAACCATCCCACTATACCAACGAATATAACCAATTTTCCTATCAAGCCAAAAGCAATCAGCAGTCGCCATTGAAGATTGATGTTTTTCATATTATTGAATTGTTACTATTCAGTAACTTGTCTATGAAAATTGTTTTATCACTTATTTAAAGGTTGTACCATACCTTGTAATACCTGTACCTGCAATACTTCCCAGTTGAGCAAGTTGATCCCAAGAATTGCAAATAAACAATAAAAAACTTTAGATTACTTCACAATATAATCATCTTGTTGTTATAGACTTAGCTGGATTCTAAAGCCGTCGAATGCGTTGCCAAAGAATATTAGCACTTTCTATATCTCCTTGATTTTCTTTGAGTAAAGCTAGGTGAGTTAAAGCTTCTCTGTGAGTAGGTTGCAAATAAATTGCTTTTTGGAAAGATTGTAAAGAGTCTTGATTATTTCCCATTGCTTGCTGTAGTTGACCAAGGAGTACATAGCCTTCTACATTAACTTTGTTTTGTTTAATATAGTTATTACATAGTTCAATGGCTTCTGGTATGTAACCTTTATCTGCTAATAATTTGGCGGCTTCTAGTAAATTATTTTGAGTATTTTGGTGTTGGTTATTTACGTTTAAATTGACAGGAGGTTGTGTTAAATTCTTGTCTATTATGGGTCTTTTTGAGTGAGTGAGACGATAACTTTTGAGAATATTTTTGTGTTCTTTAGGTTTGAGTAAAGTATGAGAAATAGCAGATTTACGATAAGCAAAAGCTAAAGGATGGCGTATAGATGTAAAGCGAGAGTGCAGCAATAAACCTGCTTCGGCGTGTCCGACAAATAATAGTCCATCTGAAGTTAATAACCTTTCTAAAATTCTCATGGTACGTTCTTTAGTTGTAATATCAAAGTAGATTAACAGGTTACGGCAAAATACAATATCATAGTTAGGCATCCCGATCAAAAAATCAGGTGCTGCGAGATTACCTTGCATAAAATGCACCTGAGATTTGATTTTTTCATGCAGATGGTATCCTGATTCATGTTTTTGAAAATATTGTTCCTGAAAGGAAAGAGAATTACCACGAAATGAGTATTGATTGTATATTGCTTTTTGAGCATTGAACAAACATTTTTTGCTAATATCAACTGCATCAATGTGAAAATTAGCTGGGTTTAACCCGGCTTCTAACAGAGATATAGCTATCGAAAAAGGTTCTTCACCTGTAGAACAAGGTACACTTAAAACTCTTAAAACACTATTTTTGTGATTTGGCAACCATTCAGATATTATATATTGTTGCAAATATTTAAAAGATTCTCGTTCTCGAAAAAACCAGGTTTCAGGAATAATTAAACTGTCAATTAGTGCATCCCATTCTTGTGGAGATTCCTGAATTTTTTCTAGGTAAATGTTGATATTTGTGATTTTACACTCTATCATGCGTTGCTCGATTGCTCTAGCGATCGCATCAGAACCTATTGAGTTAGGATCTAACCCTATTTTGTGTCTCAGTAAAATTTCCCCTTCAGGATATATCATTTTTAAAGCGGTGCATTAATTATTGTTATTGACTATGAACTTCAGCGACAAGATAAGCTTGCTGCACCTCTGACAATAAATATTCTACGTGAAGGCACTGAATTAGTCCTTGCTCATCTACTATCATTTTACCCAAGTAAGGCGGTTTATCTATTTGAATATCCACATCAACAAAATCAATATCCGATTTTTGCAATGTTTCTATAACTCTTTGTGCCATTAAACCCATAATATGGGGTGCAGATTCCTCTGTGACATCCCTATCCCAATGATTGATTAAAATAATCCGTGTACTCAAGTATTCTCCACAACTTTGATTATCCATTAACTGGCAAAGATCAATGACGGGAATAATCCGCCCACGGTAGTTAAAAACACCTGCAAAATACCCAGGTGTATGGGGAAGCTTGGTAAGGTTAACAAGGGGTATAACTTCTACAATTTGTTGACTACCTATGGCGTAGCGTTGATTATTGATTTGAAAAAGTAGCATTAACATTAACTCACCCACGTTATCAATTATCAGTTATCAGTTATCACCGTTCACTGTTTACTTCCTCCTAGTTTTTATCTGTACAAGTAATTTTAGTGCGTAGTCTTGATCATAATTCATAGTTGGTAAAAACTATGGAAAATAAATAAGATCCCCGACTTATTTAATAAATCTGGGATCAGGGTATTACTTCTAATTGTTTTGTAAATACTCAATAGCAGCATCTAATTTTGATGGATATGCTTCAGCAAACCTTTCAAACCAAAGTCCTTCCGGTGAGAAGGGATCTAATTTAGATAACCATGCTTGAGCTTGTTTTTTCAAATTCTCTCTTTGTTGGGCTTTGATTTGTGCTTGACGAATTTTTTCTTGTTCTAATTCTTGTTGTTTTCTCAATTCTTCAACAGCTTCTTGTTCGGCAACATCAGCTTTAACTTCTGCCAATAAGTTATCTATTAAAGCATCTGATTTAGAAGCAGAAGTAATAAAGGGTTTTCCTGTAGTTACTGTTGGCTGTTGTTGGGATTTTCCTGCTGTGTATTCAGCCTGAATTTCAGTTAATAACTTATCAATTGAGTCCATAGTTTTCAGTTCTAATTATGCGTTGATCTAGTCAGTAATCGCATTCAGTAGCACTTCTGATAAACTCATATCTTCCATATCATCCATTGTTACTGTGTCACAAATATCGAATTTTGCACCAGCACTTTGCAGTTCGTCATCTAAGACTTTCAAAAAGCGGGTAGCCTGGGGATCAGTACCAACTTGAATAAAAGAAATAGCTAATTCTTCATCTCTATCAAGCTGACGAGACGCTTCGATAATAACTTTCATCACCGCTTTACGATCATCAGGTTCACCATCAGTTACAACTAAGATTGTTTCCCCATTTTCTTTAGTTTGACCACTAGATTTGCGCTGAAAATAATCATCAGTGGCGTGTTTTAGTACACCTGCTAAATCTGTAGTACCTGATGGGTCATTTTCTCGAAAAATTTGTGCTACCTTAGCAGATGTGACATTTTCATAACGTTTGAATCTGCCAGAAAATAAATAAATTGTGATGCCATCTGGATCAAATTGTTCACATTTACTGGCTAAAGCTAAAGTAGATTCTTGTGCTGCTAACCATCTGGTTCTTCCACCTTTTTGATCTGGGGTGGCCATGCTACCACTTTTGTCAATTATTAAAGTATAATCACGATTTTCTAACATTTGTTAATTCTCCAGTTATCAAGGAATTAAAACAACAAAATCAGCTAAATTAGTCATTTATCGCATTCCATAAAACATCAGTGAGATTCATTTCTTCTAAATCTTCTAATGTGATAGTATCGCAAATATCAAATTTAGCACCGATACTTTGCAATTGCTCATCTAGAGCTTTCAGGAACTTTGTAGCTTGCGAATTTGAACCTACTTGAATAATAGAAATTCCCAATTCTTTCTCATGTTCCATTTTGTGAGTAGCATTGATTATGATTTCACAAACTGCTTGGCGATCATAAGGTATGCCATCAGTAATAACTAATATTATTTCCCCATTGGGCTTGGTTTTACCAGCTGCTTTGCGGGTAAAGTAGTTATTAATTGCGTCTTGCAGTACACCTACTAAATTTGTTGTATCCGCAGGTTGATTTTCTGCAAAAATCTGAGAAACTTTAGCTGAGGTAACATGATCAAAGCGTTGAAAGTTTCGGGAAAATAGATAAACAGTTATACCATCAGGATCAAATTCTTCACATTTACAAGCTAACGCAAAGGTGGACTCTTGCAAGGCTAACCATTTACTTTTGTCTCCTTTTGCAGTTGGTTGAGCCATGCTGGCGCTATTGTCTATTATCAGTGTATAATCCCGATTTTCTAACATTTATCATTCTCCAGGGATGAGTTATGCAATTTGGAATTTTCCATGTTTAGCCTGAATTCAGGAGTCAGAAGCAGCTAAATTTTGGCAGTTCTCACAGTATTGATATGAGCGACTGGTTAATTGTTGACTGAATACTTACATTTATTATTTCTTCCCAAAAAACTTTTAAATTGTTCTTGTGAGGAAGAAATATGGAAGTTCAGCGATTAGTCAGTGATGGCATTCATCAAGACATCTGCTAGGCTCATATCTTCTAAATCATCTAAAGTTACTGTGTCGCAAATATCAAATTTAGCGCCAACACCCACCAGTTGATCATCTAAAGCTTTGAGAAATTTTGTGGCTTGAGGATCTGAACCGACTTGAATTATAGAAATTCCTAATTCTTCATCTCGATCCATTTGCCGAGTGGCGCTAATAATGACTTCAAATACGGCTTTGCGATCATCAGGTTCACCATCAGTCACAACTAAAATTGTTTCTCCGTTTGGTTTAGTTTGACCTGAAGCTTTACGCTGAAAATAATTATTGAGGGCATCTTGTAGTACACTGGCTAAATTGGTTGTACCCGCAGGGTCATTTTCTTGGAATATCTGGGCAACTTTGGCGGTGGTTACATTTTCGTAACGTTTAAAGCGTCCAGAAAAGACATAAACCGTAATGCCATCGGGGTCAAACTGTTCAGCTTTTCTAGCCAAAGCTATGGTAGATTCTTGGGCTATATCCCATCTACTTCTACCACCAACTTGGTCAGGAGTGGACATACTGCCGCTTTTATCAATAATTAGTGTATAGTCGCGATCGCTCATCATAAATCCCTCTCTTGATTTTTCTGTTTCTATTTTAACTCTTAGGTAATAAGACCATATCTGAATGTGGATGTATTGTAATAATGATTTAAACTATTGCCATTTAGAAACTACCTGTTTCTGGGGTAAAATCGCTAAATAACTCAATATTGAACCTCTCAGATTACAGCACTGGGGTTATTTACCTTGAGCATGGTGAAATTTCGCTCTTTTATGGTCATTCGATCATATTGAATTACTGAATCAATTCAGGAGAACAACTATGACTGTTACCAATGTTACAGAAGCCACATTCAAACAGGAAGTGTTGGATAGCGAAACTCCAGTTTTAGTGGATTTTTGGGCCCCTTGGTGTGGACCTTGTCGAATGCTGTCTCCTGTTGTTGAAGAAGTTGCTGCTGAATATGAAGGACAGGTGAAAGTTGTAAAATTGAATACGGATCAGAATCCCACGGTTGCCAGTCATTACGGTATTCGTAGCATTCCCACGATTATGGTATTTAAGGGGGGACGGCAAGTTGATACAGTTGTCGGTGCAGTTCCAAAAACTACTTTAGCTAAAACTCTAGCTCAGTATATTCCCGTGTAGTCATGAGGTAGGGTGCAGGGTGCAGGGGGATAAAAATTAATATTCCTATCCCCTATTCCCCATTTCTTCTGTATTGATGAGATGAATTATTGAGTTGGTAATTTTTTCTGTTTTAAGGGAATAGTAATCACAAATTCTGTTCCCATTTCCGGATAAGAAATAAATTTTAAATTGCCACCATGTTTTTCTGTAATAATTTGATAACTAATAGATAAGCCTAAACCTGTGCCTTTCCCTACGGGTTTGGTAGTAAAAAATGGTTCAAATAAATGCTTTTGGATATTTTCGGGAATACCAGAACCATTATCTTGGATGGAAATAATTACTTGTTCATCTTTGGTTAGTTGAGTATAAATTTGGATTTGTGGTTCCTCAATTTTCTGACCATTAACAATTGATTCTTCTAAAGCATCAATACCATTGACCAAAATATTCATAAATACCTGGTTGAGTTGTCCGGCGTAACATTCGACTAATGGTAATTTACCATATTCTTTAATTACCTCAATTGCTGGGCGATCAGATGTAGCCTTGAAACGATTTTGTAAAATCATTAATGTACTATCAATTCCTTCATGAATGTTGACCGCTTTCATTTCTGCTTCATCCAGTCGGGAAAAGTTCCGCAAAGATAAGACGATTTCTTTAATGCGTTTAGAACCCACTTCCATTGAAGTTAATAACTTAGGTAAGTCTGTGAGGATAAAATTTAAGTCAATGGCTTCTATTTGATTCTGAATTTCTGAATCTGGTTTGGGATAGTGTTGCTGGTAAAGTTCTATGAGTTCAATTAAATCTTGAATGTATTGATTAGCTGGGTGAATATTACCATAAATAAAGTTAACTGGATTGTTGATTTCATGGGCTATACCTGCTACTAATTGTCCCAAACTTGACATTTTTTCACTCTGCACTAATTGAGTAGCTAATTGTTCAGCTTCTTGTTTCAATTGGGCTTCAGAATGTCTCAATATTTCTTCAGCTTGTTTGCGTTGGGTAATATCATGAACAATTACAACATATTCATAAAAATTTTGCTGGGTGCGATCAGATATGGAAACTTCTAGAGTTATGCTTCTAGTATTTTGGATTAGGGTATGTTCACTGCGCTTGTCCCATTTTTCGGGATCTTTGCTTAATTGAGGCAGTAAATTATTGAGGTGTTGTCCTAATAATGTCGATGGTTCAAGAGCAAATACAGATTCAGTGGCGGGGTTTACTTGTTGAATAATTCCTTGTTCATTTAACACCAAAATGCTATCTTGGGCAACCATAAATAGATGTTCGGCTTCTTCTCTGGCTTCTTCTAGGGCAATTACTTGTGGTAAACTTGTCCAGCAAGCGATCGCTACTCCCACAAATGCAATTGTGATTAACAAGATCACAACCAAATTTTTAGCATTATGGACAAAATTTACATTTAACAACCATACAAATAAACAACCTACTAAAAAAGCACCACACATCAAAAATATTAATATTCCTACTTGGATAGATAGGGAATATTTGAGGAATTTTCGCCGTTGTAATTGATATCGTTTTATCCACCAATAAGGACGAAAAACAGGTAGGGGAAAATAACGTACTAAGGCATCAATTATTAATACAAATAATGGAGCTAATAATCCTGCCAAAAAATCCTGCCAACCCCAAGCATAGGCAGTGACTAATAAAACTACAGCTTCAAGAAAAAAGATGCCTAAAGATATTTTAGTAAATAATATATCTGGTTGATTTCGTTTGCGCCACAATCCTAAATGCATGAGCATGAACGCTACAAACCAGGCTACATTGCCAACTATAACGATTCGCGATATATCTCCCCAAATTAAATAGATCATGCAGATAAATAAACTTAAAACCAGCGATGCTCCAAATACTCCACGAGATGAAACTAAGGAAAATACTGGTGCTAAGTGTTTATCTACAGCTAACTGGTAGATAATGCGGGGACAGTTAGAAACTGTGGTGGCTGAACCTAATAAACAACAACTAGCTAATAAAAAAGTTATCGTTGCTGGGGCAAAGTTTCCCCAAAATGATCCAGATGCTGCTACAAAATTTAGATAAGCATTATCTCCTAAACCTTCAGTTGTTGCTAAACGCATGATTACCCAAGAACCACCAATAAAAATGGGAATCATCAACCAAGCGGCAATATCTAGAAATTTTAAAGTTTGTTGGGGATGACGACTATCAGCTACAAATGATGAAACTGTTTCACAACTGTAGGCTGTATAACTAATAAAAAAGAACCATTTAGCCCAATCAATAAAATTGAATGATTTCCAATGTTCAGGAAAAAAGCTAGGACTATGAGGAGTAAAAGCTAAAAAACTTAGTCCTTGTAAACAAAATAATAATAGTAATACTAAAGCTGGCAATGAAAATAATAGATGTAAAATACTTAAGGCGCGATTGCCACTAAAGGCAACAACAAAGGGTAATAATGTAAAGCTGAGTTTGAGAATTGCTTCTGGACAGGGAATATTCAATGCTTCTAGGTTTGCATCAATGATTTCTGTGAGGACGACAGAATTAAGTGGTATGACTGACAACCACGAGATCAGATATCCAATGGCAGCATAACGAGCAATAATAGGATCACGTGGCCATAAACGAGTGATATAGTTAGGAGTCCCCCCAGATACATTTAATAAATTTCTTCCTAGATGTTTAACTTGATAGTTGACTAACATTCCCACAATGACAGCGGGTATCCACACAAAAATAGCTGCTGTTCCCAGGTCTGCATGAACTGTTGCTGCTAATGTTGGCCAACTAAGATGGTTTGTGATACCAAATGTCCATGTTTCCAAGGTACTCATAGTTCTTGGTAGACTTTGAAATGGAAACTTATGGGAGACTGGACTTTGGGAACTTGACATAGATATCTATTTTGTTTCAGGGTTAAAAAAATTGGTTATAGGAAATTTTCAAAATATGAGCGGTAAGTTAATTGTATTTGAAGGTGTGGAAGGTTGTGGTAAAACTACCCAAATGCAACTGTGTAGTCAGTGGTTAGAAGATTTAAGTGTATCGGTTTTACTAACTCGTGAACCGGGGGGAACGGAGTTAGGGAAGCATTTAAGAAAGCTATTGTTGGAAAAATGTGAGGATAAGCCTGTTGGAGAAGTTACGGAATTGTTATTATATGCTGCTGATAGAGCGCAACATATCGAACAAGAAATTAAGCCAAATTTAGCAGCGGGTAAATATATTTTGTGCGATCGCTATACTGACTCTACTATTGCTTATCAAGGTTACGGTCGAGGTTTGAGTATGAGTCTAATTAATCAATTAAATTATATTGCTACTGGTGGTTTAGAAAGTGATTTAACTATCTGGTTAGATATTGATGTGGAAGTAGGACTTGCTCGCAAACGTGGTCAAGCAACTTTAGATAGAATTGAACAGGAAACAATTGCTTTCCATCGTCGTGTACAACAAGGATATACAGAATTAGCAGCAACTTATCCATCACGAATTTTTCGGGTAGATGGAAGTTTGAGTAAAGAAGTTGTACAAAAAACTATCAAAGAAATTTTAATTTCTAAGTCTCTAATTTTGACAGGTTATTTAAAATGATCAGTGAGGATTTTTTTGTGTCGAACCGCAGAGACGCAGAGAACGCAGAGAAATTAGATTTGTTCTGGATTTTATGATCATTTTTTTGATTATTTTTAATTAATAATTTTTTATTTCTCTGTTATCCTGACTCCTGACTCCTGACAAATTATGTTTGAAGAATTAAGAGGACAAAAACAAGCTGTAGAATTATTAACTCAAGCTGTTAAGCAAAACCGCATTGCACCAGCTTATTTATTTGTTGGTGCTGATGGTATAGGACGAAGTTTAGCAGCAAAATGTTTTATTGAATTGCTGTTTTCTACTTCTGTTCAACCTCATCAAATAGCTACTTTAAAAAATCGCATCCGTCAAGGAAATCATCCTGCTTTATTTTGGGTAGAACCTACTTATCAATATCAAGGACAAAGATTAACAGCAGCAGAAGCATCAGAGAAAGGAGTTAAACGCAAAGCACCTCCGGTTATTCGTTTAGAACAAATTCGCGAAATTACCCAATTTTTATCCCGTCCACCGTTGGAAGCACCAAGAAATGTAGTAGTTTTGGAACAAGCAGAAACAATGGCTGAATCTGCTGCAAATGCTTTACTTAAAACTCTAGAAGAACCGGGGAAAGCAACATTGATTTTAATTGCACCTTCCCCAGAATCTGTTTTACCAACTTTAGTTTCCCGTTGTCAAAAAATACCTTTTTATAGATTAGATACAGTTGCTATGAATCAGGTATTAACACAAACAGGAAATGTAGAGGTTTTGCAACATCCAGAAGTTTTAAGTTTAGCTGCTGGGAGTCCAGGAACTGCAATTTTAGCTTACCAACAATTACAAACAATCAATAGTGAATTACTGCTAGAAGTAAAAAAAATACCGACATCTTATCGCCATGCTTTAGAATTAGCTAAGAAAATTGATAAAGAATTAGACACAGAAGCGCAATTATGGTTAATTGATTATCTACAACAATTTTACTGGCAGCAAAGACATACAAGGAGTATTATTGAACAATTAGAAAAAACGCGCAAAAATTTATTATCTTATGCTCAACCCCAGCTAGTTTGGGAATGTACATTTTTATCAATATTGCAAATATCACAGTTGCGTTGATTGCAAAAATTGTCATTATATAATATAATTTATTTAGTAATTTGCAATTTTAAATTTTTTATGTCTCCTTGGACTAGCCTGGTTACAGTTCTAGCACTAATTGTTTACTTTGTGGTGACAATTAACGTTGGTAGAGCTAGATTTAAATATAAAATCATCCCTCCTGAAACCACAGGAAACCCAGATTTTGAAAGAGTGCTGCGCGTTCAACAAAATACCTTAGAACAACTAATTTTATTTTTACCAGCTTTATGGTTGTTCTCTATTTATATTAGTCCAATTTGGGCATCTGGTTTAGGTACAGCGTGGATAATAGGACGCATTGCTTACGCATGGGGATATTATCAAGCAGCAGAAAAGCGAGGTGTAGGTTTCGGTATTAGTTCTTTGAGCAGTATTGCACTAATTTTAGGTTCACTAATTGGGATTATTTTATATTTGGTGAAACTTCCAAATATCTAGTAAAAAAAAATCATGAGTTAGTAGAGACGTTCCGCTGGAATATCTCTACTTTTATGTTTTATTTTACTAGAATCTAATTTACAATAATTCTTAACTAACCTCAATTAAACTGATAGAAATTTTCTCTATATACCAGAAATAATCTAAAGTTCTGTTATTTATAAGACAAAGAAATAATTATTAAATGTACACTGCTAGACATCAAAATCCTTTCTTTTTATTTCATAATAATTAAATAAAGCCAGGGTAATGAAATTATCATATTCCCTTTCTTGCTATCTACCATTCTAAAAGTTTAACTTTTAGTTTTTCTGACAATTTATAAAAATTTACGTAACCTAAAAAATAGGTCTAGTAAATCAAAGCCCCAACAGCACCCCAACAGCAATTTAATTTAACTACATCAAAAATTGCTGTTGCAGACTGTTTTCATGAGTATAGGAATTGACCGCAAATCATTCGCTACACATTGCCGCCAACTCACCTATTAATCAATATAAAACTGACACCAGGTTAACAGAATATTATCACACAGATATTATAAAACATCTGGTTAGGAGTGATTAATAGTAGTGATATTGATTAAGCGGAAATTGAGCAATTATTCCAGTTTATCTGGGAAGTAGTAAAGAAATCTAGGAGAATTTAATGCTAGAGTCTTTAACGTCATTGAACGATCATAATTTACCATATCCAGATCCATTGCATCCCATCGTAGTTCACTTTGTAATTGCGATGATATTGTTTGCAGTTTTCTGTGATTTAATTGGGTTTCTAACCGGGAAAACTCGTTTTTTTGAGGTGGGTTGGTGGAATTTATTTGTAGCCACTGTATCCATTTTCATTGCCATTATCTTTGGTCAATTTGAAGCAGGTTTAGCCAAACCTTACAACATCGTAAAATCAGTATTAAATTACCATACCTTAATCGGTTGGTCGCTGTCAGGAATTCTGGCTGCAATAACAGCTTGGCGTTATGTACTTCGCGCACGTAACCCACAAAAATTACCAATTCATTATTTAGCAGTTGGTTTACTGTTAACCATACTTGTTGGTTTTCAAGTCTATCTTGGTGATGAATTAGTGTGGGTTTATGGGATACACACAGTACCAGTTGTGGAAGCCGTAAAGGATGGAATCTTACCATGAATTCAGAATTAATTGATCAAGTCAGCGCCCAAATGGGAGCAAATGGACTACCTTACACCATTCCTATTCATCCTAATTTAGTTCACTTGACTTTGGGATTATTCATCATTGGGGTAATTTTTGATTTAGTTGCTGTACTTTTTCCCTTAGAAAACTGGCTGTTTAAATCTTTGGGTTTAGCTGTTGAACGCGCCCAATTATTTGAAGTTGGTTGGTACAACATGGTAGCTTCTTCTGTGATTACATTTTTCACAGTTGCGGCTGGTTTTTATGAAATGTTGTTAGCAACTCCACCAGTAAACTTAAAAAGTTCTTGGGGTTTGCAAGCAATGGAAACCATGATGTGGCATGGTGTAGGCGGTGTTTTTCTCTTAGCTTTAATGGTAGGAATGACATTTTGGCGGGGATGGCAACGTTATATTACCTGTAAAGATTCCGATATGCAAGTGCGCTGGAGTTACATTTTTGCCGGAGTTTTTATCATGGTTTTGATGTATGCACATGGCACATTAGGAGCGCAATTAGCAGCTGAATTTGGTGTACATAACACAGCAGATAATTTGTTGAGAATGGGACAAGACATCAACAAGGTATTGCAGTAATGGGTAATGGGTAATGGGTAATTCGTAAGAAATTGTTACCAATGACTAATGACCAATGACCAATGACCAATGACCAATGACTAACTATGAACATTCGCTGGATTTTAAATTTTTTCCTAGTGATGACTGGGGGGCTTGTTATCACAATTACGAGTATTTTCATCGGTAAGCAAGCTTATTTTTGGCTTCCCCCCCAAGCTGCGGCTGAATCACATTTGATTGATGATTTGTTTAGCTTTTTGGTGACAGTTGGTGCTTTTATATTTTTGGGTGTCACCAGTGTTATTTTGTATTCTATTATCTTCCACCGCGCCAAAAGTTATGACTTGAGTGATGGTCCACATATTGAAGGTAACATCACCTTAGAAGTTGTGTGGACAGCTATCCCCATCATGTTGGTATTGTGGATAGCAAGTTACAGTTATGAAGTGTATGAACACATGGGAATTCAAGGACCTTCTCATTTGTTACATTTACATAACCCCCTTCCCATCCAAGTTGCTTTAGCAGAAAAAGAGACAGAAACACCAGGGGTAAATGTTAGCGAACCCTTAGAACAAATTGATGTCCTGGCTAAACAGTGGGCGTGGATATTTCATTATCCTGAAAAGGGAATTACAAGTACAGAATTGCATTTACCGAGCGATCGCCGAATCCGTTTAGCCTTACAATCAGAAGACGTACTCCACGGTTTTTATATTCCCGCATTTCGCGTTAAACAAGACATCGTTCCTGGTAAAACCATAGACTTTGAATTTACCCCCATCCGTCCCGGTAAATATAGCCTCACCGACTCCCAATATAGTGGTACATACTTTGCAACCATGCAAGCAAACGTGATAGTTGAATCTCCAGAACAATATCACGAGTGGTTAGAAAAAGCTGTCAGCCACATCCCCACAGCTGCAAAAAATCAAGCTGCGACTGAATACACCCAAAGCAGAAACCAAAGTGTAAAAACTGGTTGGGAAACCGTCAAACCCGCTGCACCTCCAGTAGTTAATTTTTCGGGTTAGAAGTAAGGAATTAAGGAATGAACCACGAAGGCACGTTCGCGAAGCGTCTCGAAGAGATAGGACACGAAGAAAAGAGTTTTCAGAGAGATTTTTCGTTGGCTTGCATGGTTAATTAATTCTTTCTTTCTTCCTTTGCATCTTTGCGACTTTGCGTGAGCTTTTCATTTTCTCTGCATGAGGATTTACAGGATTTTTCTAAAATCCAAAATCCAAAATCTAAAATCTAAAATCCAAAATCCCATGACAAACATCTCTCTTGAAATTACTGGTGAATCACATCACCATGAACCGCCAACTCACTGGAAAACATATTTCACTTTCAGCACAGACCACAAAGTAATAGGTATTCAATACCTCGTTACTTCCTTTATTTTCTTTCTCGTTGGTGGTATATTCGCAATGATTTTGCGGGGCGAACTCATCACCCCCGAATCTGATTTAATCGACCGTACTGTTTATAACGGAATGTTCACTATGCACGGTACAGTTATGCTGTTCCTGTGGACATTTCCCTCTCTTGTTGGTTTAGCAAACTATCTCGTACCCATCATGATCGGGGCGCGAGATATGGCATTTCCTCGCCTCAATGCTGCCGCTTTTTGGATGGTTCCCGTGGTGGGAATTCTCCTCATGTCCAGCTTTTTTGTCCCTGGTGGACCAGCACAAGCGGGTTGGTGGGCTTATCCTCCTGTCAGTTTACAAAACCCCACAGGACATTTAATTAATGGACAAGTTCTCTGGTTATTAGCTGTTGCTATTTCCGGTGTTTCTTCTATCATGGGCGCAGTGAATTTTGTCACTACAATTGTGAAAATGCGTGCGCCAGGAATGGGATTTTTTAAAATGCCCTTATTTGTCTGGGCAGTATTTAGCGCCCAAATTATCCAATTATTTGGACTACCTGCTTTAACTGCTGGTGCGGTAATGTTGCTGTTTGACTTAACAGTTGGAACAGCATTTTTTGACCCCAGCAAAGGTGGAAACCCGGTAATGTTTCAACATTATTTCTGGTTTTATTCTCACCCTGCGGTTTATGTAATTATTCTGCCTATCTTCGGAATTTTCTCGGAAATATTCCCCGTTTATTCCCGCAAACCTTTATTTGGTTATAAGGTAGTTGCAATTTCTTCGATGTTAATTGCTGTGGTAAGTGCCATTGTTTGGGTACACCATATGTATGTGAGTGGTACTCCTGGCTGGATGCGGTTACTTTTCATGGTGACAACCATGTTTGTATCTGTTCCCACAGGAATTAAAGTATTCGCTTGGGTGGCAACAATTTGGGGTGGAAAAATTAAATTAACTACACCAATGATGTTTGCTTTGGGTGGTTTAATTATGTTTGTTTTTGCTGGTATTACAGGAATTATGCTTTCCTCTGTTCCAGTAGACGTTCATGTTAATAACACCTACTTTGTAGTGGGACACTTCCATTATGTTCTTTACGGAACAGTAACAATGGGAATGTATGCAGCCATCTATCATTGGTTCCCCAAAATGACAGGGCGGATGTTTAATGACGGTTGGGGACAAATACATTTTTGGTTAGCATTTATCGGTACTAACCTTAACTTTTTACCCATGCACCCATTAGGTTTGCAAGGGATGTTACGCCGAGTTGCTTCTTACGCTCCAGAATATACTTTCTGGAATATTCTCGCTAGTTTAGGTGCATTCTTATTAGGAATGTCCACATTACCCTTCATTTTCAACATCTTAATTTCTTGGCTTCAAGGTGAAAAAGCACCTGATAATCCTTGGCGGGCTATTGGTTTAGAATGGCTGATTTCTTCACCTCCACCTGTTGAGAATTTTGAAGAAATTCCCATCATTATTAGCGGACCTTACGGTTACGGAAAATCAGAACCATTAACAGCCAACCTAGAACCTCAAACCTTAAAAACAGCAGAATAAAAACAATACAGTTCAGTTAAAGGTTTTTCTTACCTCAGCGTCCTCTGCGTCTCTGCGGTTAGTTAAAAAAATCAAACTTAACTGAACGTATTGCCAAATCAAAAGGAGAAATACACCAATGGATAGTTCAATTAAACCTGAAGAATTACATCATGTTGCCCATGAACATGAACACGATGAAGAAGGCAATAAAATGTTTGGTTTTATTGTCTTTCTGTTATCAGAAAGTGTCATCTTTTTAAGTTTCTTCGCTGGCTATATTCTCTACAAAACCACAAATGTTAATTGGCTTCCTGCTGGTGTTTCAGGACTGGAAGTTACAGCACCGACAATTAACACAATTATTCTGGTTTCTAGCAGCTTTGTGATTTACTTTGCTGAAAGATGTTTACAACGTGATAATTTACCAGGATTTCGCCTATATTTGTTGGCTACAATAGCAATGGGTAGCTATTTTTTATATGGTCAATATGTAGAATGGAGTGAGTTAGAATTCGGCTTCACTTCCGGTACTTTTGGCGGAATGTTTTACCTATTAACAGGTTTTCACGGTTTGCACGTTTTCACCGGGATTTTGTTGCAGTTGATGATTTTGATTCGTTCTTTTATTCCCGGTAATTACGATACTGGTCACTTTGGTGTTAATTCAACTTCGTTGTTTTGGCACTTTGTTGATGTTATCTGGATTGTTTTGTTTATCCTTATCTACGTTTGGCAGTAGGGAAAGAATAGGATTGATTTTTGGTTCGTAGTTGGTACTTTAGTACATTACACTGAAGTGCTGACTGCGAACCTATTTTTGTTTCACGCAAAGGCGCAAAGGAGCAAAGATATAAAAGAAGAAAAAGATGAATATTCAAATTTCTAAACACAGTTCTATTGCTTCTCTCACCCGTTCCATCAGTTCATCATAAATAATTAATAAACATTCAGACATGGTTAAGCCCCTCTTGAATTATTATATACTGTTCAAATAACCTACTATAATTAAACAATAAAAAACCCCGGTGAAACTGGCCGAGGTTGATTAGGAGAAATGAGAATGACGATTAAATTCCAATACCGATGCTGAAAAAATTTAAAACATCTTAGCTAACACCCAAAGCAATCAAAATTACAGAAGTTACAAATAAAACTGCTACTGCACCTTGGAAAAGGTAGCGGTTTTGTTGCTCTTTAGTAGGATATTCGGCGTAGTAAAGTTGTGGTTCTGTTGCGTAGTTATTGAGGATGCCTTTTTCGTCAGTGGTGGTATACATAATTTTTTTCCTTTGTTTGTGTAAATTACTTGAAAAATACTGAAAATCTTAGCTAACACCCAAAGCAATCAAAATTATAGAGGTTACAAATAAAACTGCTACTGCACCTTGGAAAAGGTAGCGGTTTTGTTGCTCTTTAGTAGGATATTCCGCGTAATAAAGTTGTGGTTCTGTTGCGTAGTTATTGAGGATGCCTTTTTCGTCGGTGGTAGTATACATAATTTTTTTCCTTTGTTTGTTATTTGTCTGCTGCCTTATGTAAACTAATATAACAAGATTATTACAAAGTGTCAAGAGGACTTGACAGAATATTGTAAATATTATAGATAGCCGTTGCTTATCTGGCATGAGAACAATATCCCCGACTTCTTAGAGAGGTTGCGTTTCAAATTCGAGATAATATACAAATTAGCGTATTAACGATTTGTCAAATCTAAAAACTATGCTTAAAAAAAGTAGTAGATAATTTATCCCCAAAAAGCTTTTAGCAGCTTACAAATTAATTGTAAACTGCTAAAATAGGAATTTAATTTTAAATGGGCAGTACCAGACTCGAACTGATGACATCCTGCTTGTAAGGCAGGCGCTCTACCAACTGAGCTAACCGCCCGTTTTTCATCACTTTATTAATATAGCATAGGCTTTTAAAATTGTGCAAGGGGTTTGGGAAAATTCTTTTTTAGGGCTTGAGGTAGCTTGTCAGCTATACTTACTCAGTATTCAATTTTGACTTTTATATATAAAGATGCCTTCTGGTCAAACGCACGATCGCATTACTATTTGGTCTATCCCTGTGGTGACGGGTGTAACTTTGATGGCCACTCGCAGCAGTAATGTGACGTTGTTGGTGGCGGGTGGGTTTATGTTTGGGGGGTTGATGTTTGGACCCGACTTAGATATTTATTCCCGTCAGTTTCAGCGTTGGGGGTTTCTGCGTTGGATATGGCTACCTTATCAAAAAAGTCTGCGTCATCGGTCGTTTTTATCCCACGGTCCAATTATTGGGACAACTCTGCGGGTGGTTTATCTGACGACTTTTGTAGCGATCGCAGCGATTTTGGTTTTGGTGGTTTTCGCTAAATTGGGTAATGTGGCTTTGAACTGGGGGGAAGTGTGGAAAAGTGTGGGACGGACTATATCTATATATTATGGGGAATTTTTTGCTTTGTTTTTGGGGTGTGAACTCGGTGCTATGAGTCATTCTATTAGTGATTGGACTAATTCAGCTTATAAACGTTTTCAAAAGCAGGGTATTCAAGGGTTACTTGCTTATGGCAAAATTAAGAAGCGTAAACCGACGCAGAGTGTAAAGCCGGTGAGAAAACGCAGAGGTAAGGCAGAATGAAAGAAAATCAGACATTAGCAGCGTTACAAGAATTAATTGATGTAGTGGCGAAGTTAAGATCCCCTGAAGGTGGTTGTCCTTGGGACTTAGCACAAACGCCCGAAAGTCTTACTCCTTATATAATAGAGGAAGCTTATGAGGTAGTAGACGCGATTCAAACAGGTGATAAAAAGGCGATCGCTGAAGAATTAGGAGATTTATTATTACAAGTAGTTTTACAAGCACAAATTGCCAGTGAAATCGGTGATTTTACATTAAAAGAAATTGCAGAAGGTATTTCTCAAAAATTGATTCGTCGTCATCCTCATGTTTTTGGTGATGTGACAGTGGAAAATGTGGACGAGGTGCGTCAAAACTGGGAAACTATCAAAGCCACAGAAAAAGGAGAAACCTTAGAAAATCAAAAATTGAGTAATAAATTAGATCGTTATCGTCGCAGTCTTCCACCTTTAAATGCAGCCATGAAAATATCTCAAAAAGCTGCTGCTGTGGGTTTTGAATGGAGTAATGTTGATGAAGTTTGGGATAAATTTCATGAAGAATTAGGAGAATTTCAACAAGCATTAGCTGAAGAAACACCAGAAAGACAAGAATCAGAATTAGGCGATTTACTATTTGCAATTATTCAACTAGCCAGATGGCATAAACTTGATCCGAGTGCAGGTTTGCAAGGTACAAGTTTACGATTTATTCAACGTTTACAAAAAATGGAAGATGTAATTGATCGTCCTCTAACTGATTATAGTTTAGAAGAATTGGATGCACTCTGGCAACAGGCGAAAGCTAAATTGAATACAGAAAAACGAAACATAGGGTAAAGATTTAGCGGACAAAATATTAGTCCGAGCGGACGAACTTTGTTTGTGTAGCCTTTTGCACTCATATCAATACTTACACCAGAGAATTTATATTTCGCTAGAGTAAAACTATAGGACTCCTATATCTATGTCAAATTAAGATACTGCCGAAAAGCGGGTAAACAGCGTTTTCCCACATCCTGTTTTCTGTCAGCAAGAATAATCATTATTTAACCGAAGCTGTATTCAGCTTAGTCTGCGAGAAAAACCTTAATCAAAAACTTTACCTCAATTTAATAAAAGAGGAATAAAAACATTAGATCCTGGACATTAATCGTGTGTATATTATGAATTTTAAGCGATCGCCCAAAAAATATCCAGCTAAAGCATCTAACACAACAAAATCCCCAGAACAACAGAGTAAAAACAAAGAATTATTTCCCATTGTCGGTATAGGCGCATCTGCGGGGGGACTAGAGGCATTTTCAGAATTATTGAGCCATTTACCCACAGATACGGGTATGGGATTTGTGCTGGTTCAACACATGAACCCCCAACAAAAAAGTATGTTAACAGAGATTCTTTCCCGCGTCACCCAAATGCCTGTAACTGAGGCACAGGAAGGAATGGCTGTAGAACCAAATCATATATATATAATTCCCCACAATGCCACCATGACCATTGCGGAAGGGATACTAAAACTCAAACCCCGTGAGAAAACCTATGGTATATCCATGACAGTGGATACTTTCTTTTTCTCCTTAGCAGAAGATTTGGGTAACAAAGCCATTGGTGTTGTCCTCTCAGGAGGTGATGGAGATGGAACAAGAGGCTTAGAAAACATCAAAGCCGCAGGTGGTATTACCTTTGCTCAGTGTGAGGAATCAGCAATAGTTAGTAGTATGCCAAATACAGCGGTAGCTTCTGGTTATGTAGACTTTATCCTCACCCCTGAACAAATTGCTGAACAACTAGCAAACCTTAGCACTCATTCCTATATTCAGCAAGTAAAACCAGCCAAACCAACTGAAGTGATTCTCCCAGAAAAAACAGATGATCTGTTGCAGATTTTCAATTTGCTCAAAACAGCAACAGGTGTTGATTTTACCCATTACAAACCGAACACTCTCAAGCGGCGCATACAACGGCGAATGATGTTGTATAAACTGGATAAAATAGAAGATTACGTTCATTATCTCCAGAATAATCCAGCAGAAGTTACCGCTTTATATCAAGATGTTTTAATTACCGTTACCAGTTTTTTCCGAGATCCTGAAGCCTTTGAAGCCTTAAAAACGAAAGTATTTCCTGTTCTGATTAATCAGCGGCAAAGCCATGATCCTATCCGTATTTGGGTACCTGGATGTTCAACTGGTGAAGAAGCTTATTCTCTGGCAATTTGTTTACTGGAATTTTTAACAAACCAGGAACTTGATATACCCATCCAGATTTTTGCTACAGATATTAATGAGGTAGCCATAGAGAAAGCCAGAATTGCTATTTATAAACCTAACCATGTAGCAGAAATTTCTCCAGAACGATTAAAACATTTTTTTATTCAGCTAGAAGGTGGCTACCAAATTCGCAAATCAGTCCGCGAACTATGTGTTTTTGCAAGACAAAATATTATCAGTGATCCGCCTTTTTCCCGAATAGATTTAATATCTTGTCGTAATGTTTTAATTTATTTGGGTGCTGCGGTTCAAAAAAGGGTGATTCCCGTCTTCCATTATGGTCTTAACCCTACAGGCTTTTTGATGTTAGGCACATCGGAAACAGTGGGGGAATCTACTGATTTATTTACTCTAGTAGATAAAAAGTACAAGATTTATAGCCGGAAAATTGGGACTAACAGATCGGCGCTTAAATTTAGAACTAATAATTATGCTGCGGAAACAGCAAAATATCAACTGTTAGGAGGTGAAACTTCTGGGAATGATGGGGAATTAAACAAAGAAGCTGACAGAATTATTTTAGAAAAAGTCGCGCCTGTAGGTGTGATTATTAACGAAGAGTTAGAGATTTTGCAATTTCGTGGTAACACTGGTAAGTATTTACAACCTGCACCTGGTAAACCCAGTTTTAACTTGTTGAAAATGGCCAGGGAAGAATTACGCCTAGAGTTAAGTAGTAGCATTAATCAGGCTCAAAAGCAAAAAATGCCAGTCCAAAAAGAGGGAATAAAAATTATAGATGACAACCAAGTTAAACTGGTAAAAATTGATGTATTTCCCTTTCAAACATCTGGTAAAGAGGCAGAAAAACTTTGCTTAGTTTTATTTGAAGATACATCTACTGTTGTTAATTCTATGTCGTCGGAAATTAGCAGTATTAAATCTGATCGTCAGCGGCAAAAAAACAGATATGATCAGGAAATTGCTACTCTGCAACAGGAACTGAAATCGACTAAAGATTATTTGCAATCAATTATTGAGGAACAACAGGCGACTAATGAGGAGTTGAGAGCAGCTAATGAAGAAATTCTCTCCAGCAATGAAGAGTTACAAAGTACCAATGAAGAATTAGAAACAGCTAAGGAAGAAATTCAGGCGACTAATGAAGAACTGAATACTATAAATGATGAACTACAACGGCGAAATGTTGAAATAAATCAGGTTAGTAATGATTTAGAAAATCTATTAAATAGTATCAATATTCCGATCCTGATGTTAAGTGGTAATTTAGAAATTCGCCGCTTTACTCCGGTAGCAGGGAGCGTCTTTAATTTGATTCCTACAGATGTGGGAAGACCATTGAGTGATATTAAACATAAATTAAATATTCCCAATTTAGAAGCACAAATTTTAGAGGTGATTAACACGCTGAATTTGAAAACTCAGGAAGTGCAAGATCAAGATGGTCATTGGTATGATTTACGCATTCGACCCTATCGGACAATAGATAATAAAATTGATGGTGCTGTAGTAGTTTTGGTTGATATTGATATTCTCAAACGTAGTGCAGAACAATTGCGAGCATCCCGTGATTATGCAGAAGCAATTGTGGATACTGTGCGGGAATCTTTAGTAGTATTAGATGTCAATTTACGGGTGGTTACTGCTAATCGGTTTTTCTATGAAACCTTTCTGATGGTGCGAACAGAAACCGAAAATCACCTCATTTATGAAATTGGTAATGGAGACTGGAATATTCCCCAATTGCGATCGCTGTTAGCAGAAATTATCAACCAGCAAACCCACTTTCAAGATGTGGAAGTTGAGCATAATTTCCCGCAAGTTGGCCACAAAATTATGCGTTTTAATGCCCGAAGAATGCCACAAATAGATGATAAATATCTGATTCTTCTAGCAATTGAAGACATTACCCAACAAAAGCAGTTAGAAGCAGAACGCAGTCAACTCCAAGCACAAGAACAATTAGCAAAAGCAGCGGAAGCAGCTAACCGCGCTAAGGATGAATTTTTATCTATTCTCTCCCATGAGTTGCGAAATCCTCTGAATTCTCTGCTGGGATGGGCTAAGTTGTTACGTCAGAAGCAACTTGAAGAAACTAAGACTGATCAAGCATTAGAAGCCATTGAACGGGCTGCTAACGCTCAAAATATGCTAATAAGAGATTTGTTAGATATTTCTCGCATTAGTTCTGGTAGACTGCATCTAGATAGACAACCTGTGCAGCTTGTGTCTGTAATTGAGTCGGCGATAGAGGTTGTACATCTAACCGCAGATGGGAAAAATATTCCAATTCAATCAAGATTAGATCCTACACCGAGAACTGTGATCGGAGATCCAATTCGCTTACAGCAAATAATCTGGAATTTACTTTCTAATTCCATTAAATTTACGCCTGCGGGTGGAAGAATTGATGTCACTCTCAATTACACTGATTCTCAAGCGGAAATTCAAGTTCAAGATACTGGGTTGGGTATCAGTGCAGAATTTCTCCCTCATGTGTTTGAACAATTTCGTCAAGCTGATAGCAGTACAAGTAAATCAAGTTCAGGTTTAGGACTAGGACTGGCCATAGTGCGTCATTTGGTAGAACTCCACGGTGGGACAGTGGAAGTCAGCAGTTTAGGTGAGGGTAAAGGTGCAACTTTCACCATCAAGCTACCTCTGGAAACAACCCAGCTAGAAATTCCTTCGCCAACTTTCCCAACTTCCCCAACTTCTTACCCATCTTTAGCAGGTGTGCGGGTGCTAATTGTAGATGATGAACCTGATCTGCGTCAATTATTTGAAATCTTACTGGAAGATTTGGGAGTTCAAGTAACACAGGCCACGTCAGCACAAGAGGCGCTATCAATACTTAAAGCTCATCCTGGTGGCTATGATGTGCTTTTATCTGATATTGGTTTACCAGGTGAAGATGGTTATGCGTTAATTCGTCAAGTTAGGGCGCTGAGTACCGAAGAAGGAGGACAAATTCCCGCTGCTGCCATAAGTGGTTATACTGGAAATGCACAACAGGCCGAATCTCTAGCCGCAGGATTCCAATTGCATATTAAGAAACCCGTTGAACCGGATCAATTGGTCAGCGTGGTTGCTGAGTTGGCGGGAAGGTCGGTAAATAGATGACTGGGGACTGGGGACTCTTAAGAAAGCAGGGGGAGCAGGGGATGCAGGGGATGCAGGGGATGCAGGGGAAGAAGATTTTTCCCAATTACCAATTACCTATTACCCATTACCAAATCAAAAGTTACAATTTAATTGTTACAGTCTTAATTTCCGTGTATTGCTGTAAACCGTATTCACCCAGTTCTCTACCCATACCGGACTGTTTGAAACCGCCAAAGGGTGCAGCTGCATCAAAGACATCGTAACAGTTTACCCACACCGTACCTGCACGGACATTGTTAGCGATCGCATGAGCTTTGGTGATATCCTGTGTCCATACCGCCGCTGCTAGGCCATACATGATATTATTTGCCCGTTGAATTACTTCTTCCACATCTTGAAATTTGATGATACTCATCACGGGACCAAAAATCTCTTCTTGGGCAATTTTCATCTCGTCGCGGACATCTGCAAACACTGTCGGGGTAATAAAATAACCTTTGTCTCCCACTCTGTCACCACCATAAAGCATTTGCGCCCCTTCCCGTTGACCTGCTTCAATATAACTCATGACTTTGTTAAATTGTTCTTGGTCTACTTGGGGTCCTTGTTCGGTGTTGGGGTCAAAAGGATCGCCTACTGTACGCTGTTTAGCTGCTTCTACACTTCTAGCTACAAATTCGTCATAGCATTTTGCTTCTACAAATAACCGCGAACCAGCACAACAGCATTGTCCTTGGTTGAAGAATATGGCATCATGGGCGGCTTGAATAGCTGCATCCATGTTGGCATCTGCAAAAACGATATTAGGACTTTTTCCACCTAATTCCAATGTTACCCGCTTGAGGTTGCTTTTTGCAGCAGCTTCCATAATTAAATGGCCGACTTCCGTAGAACCGGTAAAGGCAACTTTGTCAATATCATGATGATATGCGATCGCAGATCCAGCAGTCGGACCATATCCTGATAAAATATTTACCACACCAGCAGGAAACCCAGCTTCAATAATTAACTCACCCACCCGCAACGCAGATAAAGGAGTTTGTTCCGCAGTTTTCATCACCACAGTGTTACCAGTAGCTAAAGCTGGTGCTAATTTCCAAGCTTGCATCAATAACGGGAAATTCCAAGGGATAATTTGACCAACTACTCCTACTGGTTCATGGCGAGTGTAACAGAAATAGGGACCATTAATAGGAATAGTTTTTCCTTGCACTTTATCAGCCCAACCTGCATAATAACGATAACAGGCAATAACTAACTCTATATCCCCTACAGAATCATGTAAAGGCTTACCATTATCTAGGGTTTCTAAACGTGCCAGTTCATCAATATTTTCCTCAATTAAATCTGCTAACCTGTAAAGTAAATTACCCCTTTCCGTAGCAGATATTTTTCGCCATTCGCCATTAAAAGCATTTCTGGCTGCTTGTACTGCTTTATCTACATCCTCTGCATCTGCTTCTGCAACTTCACAAATTACCTCACCCGTAGCTGGGTTAATTGTAGCAAATCTGCGTCTACTAATACTTTCCACCCATTCATTATTGATTAGCAGTTGGGTAGGACCAATTTTAACTTGTTGTGTTGGTCGGGTTGTTGTAACCATTGGTACTTCCTAAAGGTTTCAAGGGTAATGTAATGCTTTTTTCTTTAAAGTTCATAAGCCTAAAGATAGAAATTAGGTAGGGAGCATCCCAAATGTGTAAGTTTATTTTTCTCTGAGCTTCTAACTTAAACAAGACATCAAATGAACGAACCACGAAGAAGCGAAGGTCACGAAGGTAAGAAGAAAGAAGAGGTTTTTCAGACACTTATTTTGCATTTTTACAAAATTGGGATGCTCCCGAAATTAGTATAGGATTAAGAGGAATATTTACTCCGGTAAACCTGTGACTTTTAACAAATCTAAACCTTGCTCAAAAATCTCATCAATGGGCAACATTTCCCCTTCAGTGGTCATAAATTTATGGTCTTTAGTTGCGCGAATGGTTGAACCATCATCTAAACAATATTCATACAATTCTTGTACTCCCCGATCATGCCATTGGGCAATGGTTTGAGTGTAAATATGCCCATTTTTATCAACACTAAATATACTACACTCAATCTTTTTCTCGACAATTTCCCCAATGGGTAAAAAGCCATATTCTACAGTTAAAACTTCTGTTTCATAACTCAAACAATATTCGGCAAATTTCAACATATCCGCAAAAAGACTTTCGGCAACTTGGGGTTTTACACCGTTTTTTGCTGAACCATCTATAAAATTTTGCTTTTGTTTTTCCATCTCCGAAACTTTCTTTTTACCCATAGCGCGACGCAGTAAGTCAGCTTGTCCTAAAGAATAACCAGCCATATCCTGAGCAATTTTCATAATTTGCTCTTGATAGACCATAATTCCATAGGTTTCATTTAATATGGGTTGTAAAATTTGTGATTCATAGTCAATTGCTTCTCTGCCATGTTTGCGGTTAATAAACTTAGGAATTAAGCCCGCATCTAATGGTCCTGGTCGATAAAGTGCTAAAATAGAAGAAATATCTTCAATATTAGAAGGTTTCAAATCTCTAACTATTTGCTTCATTCCTGAAGATTCTAATTGAAATATACCTTCTAAATCACCTGATTCTAACAGAGAATAAGCTTGAGAAACATCTTTAGGTAAGGTGCTATGTTCTCCTTTAGCTAATATTTTTTGGGCTTTTCTTTCCTGACGAGTAATTTCATCAGGATCAACACGATAACCTTTACTTTGTTCAATTAAATCTAAAGTTTTTTGAATTAAGGTCAGGTTCCGTAACCCTAAAAAGTCCATTTTTAACAAACCCAAGGATTCCAAATCTTCCATGAAATACTGGGTAATTACAGAACCATCATTATTACGTTGTAAGGGGACAATTTCATCTAATGGTTCTGCGGAAATAACTACACCTGCTGCATGAACACCAAAGGTTTTGTTAGTTCCTTCAATTCGCATGGCCATATCTAACCAACGACGCACATTGGGATCATGATCATATTTTTCTTTAAATTCTGGTGCTGGGGTTTCATCAGAAACCATGACTTTGAGTTTAGTTGGTTTTCCCCGCACTACTGGAATTAATTTCGCCATTTTGTCAGCTTCCCCATAGGGAATATCTAATACTCTGGCTACATCTTTTAATACTGCTTTCGATGTTAAACGGTTAAAGGTGATAATTTGGGCAACTCTATCAGCACCATATTTATTAGTGACATATTCAATTACTTCATCCCGTTTTTCAATACAGAAATCTGTATCAATATCAGGCATTGATTTCCGTTCTGGGTTCAAAAATCGCTCGAATAGTAAGCCATGATGCACGGGATCAATATTGGTAATTCGCATGGCGTAAGCAACTAAAGAACCAGCAGCAGAACCCCGACCTGGACCGACAGGAATATTATGATCTCGTGCAAATTTGATGTAGTCCCACACTACTAAAAAGTAGGTGGAAAAACCCATTTGCTGAATCATTTTTAGTTCATATTCTAATCTTTCTTTATAGACGGGTTCTACTTCGTTGCGGGATTTGCGATTTAATCTTTCTAAAAGTCCTTGCCATGCAACTTCTTCTGCATAGGTGTCAGGAGTGTGACCAGAAGGAATATCAGGAGTCGGAATTTTTGGCTCATCCATGATATGGTAAGGCTCGACTTTATCCGCTACTTCAACTGTTGTCGCTATGGCTTCTTCTATAACATCATCGGCTAAATGATCCCGAAATAACAGTTTCATTTCTGCGGCAGATTTGAGATATTCAGTGCCGCTATATCTCATTCTTTTATCTTCTGTAATTAGCTTGCCAGTTTGAATACAAAGCAAAGCGTCGTGTGCTTCTACATCAAAGCAAGAAATATAATGAGAGTCGTTAGTGGCAATAAATTTAATGCCTAATTCACGGGCAATTTTCACAATTTCGACATTCACAATTCTGTCTTCTTGTGAACCGTGATCTTGAATTTCTAAATAAAAATCTTCACCAAATACTTCTTTATACCATTTGGCAATTTTTCTGGCTGCATCTGGTCTATTACTGAGAATTGCTTGGGGTATTTCTCCACCTAAACAAGCACTGGTGACAATTAAACCTTCTTTATATTGTTTGAGTAAATCTTTATTAATACAAGGACGGGAAAAAATTCCTTTACCTTGTACACCTTGAAGATGAGAAATTGTAGTTAATTTAACTAAGTTTTTATAACCTTTGGTATTTTTAGCTAATACGACTTGATGATATTTAGGACGGCGTTCTTGTTTGTCAATATCGCCGTTAATGATATACATTTCGTTGCCAATAATAGGCTTAATAGTCTTACTACGGCAGATTTTAATTAATTCAACTGCGCCATACATGACACCATGATCTGTGAGAGCGATCGCTTTCATTCCTAGTGCGATCGCTTGATCTACTAATTCTGGTAGCTGACTAGCACCATCTAGCAAACTATAGTCGCTGTGAATATGCAAAGGTACAAAAGACATAAGCAATTAAAAATTAATAATTAAAATTAACAATTTACTATGCAGCTATTTCATGGCATCTACCATGATAAACACAGGAAATCTTCTGCAAGCTCCTCACTACAGAGGAAAGCTAACATCTGAGTTTAACACAGGAATTTAGATTCTGTTGGACTGGATGAAAAAAGCCCCGTTTTGTAAACGAGGCATAATTCAGTTATCAGTTATCGCTTTTTACTGTAACCTGTAACCTAAGACTGTTGATGTCCTTTCGCGTCGGAATGTTTAGCCCAGCACCGTTCTAAAAGTTGAATCCGCCACAGTACCGCGAACTGACGAGGATTCAAAATCAATTTAGTATCAGGACTAAATAAGGGCTGGTTCAAATAATGCCAAAGAGGAAATTTAATTTTTGTGTGTTTGGGAGCCATAGGAGGAACAAAATATTATAAAATTGCTTCAGGAGTAGTTGGCATTTTATTTAAGAAAATATTTGATAAATAAATTTCCACTACCAATACCTTTATTATTCAAGAATAAACCAGTATTTTCCAAATGTCTTGGTGACAATTGCGGAAATTAAGAAAAGTTTACTTTGGCGCTTTTAAAAAACTGTCAGTAAATCCTGACTTTGTTGCTGATAGTAATTTTGCCAGGGAGAAAGACTGAAAAGAAAATTTTGATATGCCATAGACATTTGTCTAGCCACTTCATCAATAGGAACACTACCAAAGCTAGTCCCCAAACCGGGAATAGCAACTATGTTAATTTGTTTTTGTATATAATTACAGTACAATTTATTATGTTGGCGAATAGCTAACAGAGTAGCCCACATACCTTGATAAACATGATCCTTCCCAGCCATAGATATCTGCATTCTCAGCGCCGGAGCATGAGCAATAAACGGATGTAAAGGATGATTTGTTTCCACAATTAAAGATGTCCCGATAGGTTGATCTCCTAAATACTCTTCTTGAATGCGTTTTTGCAATAGGTTCTCGACATCTTCACCAAAAAATTTCAGAATTGCTGCATCAATATTATTTTGAGCAGACTTAAAAGAACTAGCCGCAGTAACTACACAATCGAAAAAAGCCAATTCTTCAAAAGTGCCATTGACTATTTCTACATTGGGTAAACCTGCAAAGTAATCAGCAAAAGTTCTACATAAAAAGGTTTTAGTATCTAGCAGAATTAATTTTAATGGTATATCATAACCCCAGGTTTTACAGGCATTTATGTTAGTAATTTTGCCTTTGTAGTTTGATTGAGCAATCAGAAACATTAAATGAGAATTGAGGACAGTAAAAATAGCATCAATATTTAAAGTAATATCATTTACTTTAGCTTCTGTTAAACCATCAGGACTTTTAATTTCTAAAATTAACCTTTTGATGGCATGATAAATATCTAAGAACAATAACTGTAAAGCTTCATCGGCAATTATTGGATAACGAAGTAGTTTTAGGCAATCTTCTAAATGATATACAAGTTTCTGTAAACTCGTAAATCCTAGCATTGCTGCACCACCTTTCATGCTAAAAGTAGCCCTGAACATAGCAGCTAATTCTTCTCTATCATCAATTGTATTTTGCAGATGAATTAAACCATTGTAGATTGTGTTCAGGTGATCTTGTGCTTCTTCGACAAAGTAGCCTATGATTTTTTGAAATTGTTCTGGTTTCATAGCTTTAACCGTTATCAGTTATCAGATTAAACTTCTCAGATATCTAATTACAAGCATTCTGAATGGCTGTGCTGTATTTAGACTACCCACTTTTGATTTAATTCATATCTTGAGCAAACACAAAAAACTACTTTCATTATTAACAAAGCGTTTATATACTTTTTAATAAATTTTTGCTTAAGTAAAACCGCAACTTTTGAAACCACGTTCGCGTAGTATCTCGAAGAGAAGGAATATGTGGGTTTTGTCTTTAGGTTAGTATTAACATCGTTTTAACTGTGATAATAAAACTACAATTTCATCCATTGCTTTCCTTACCACACTTGCCGGTTGTTCAGATTGATTCACTATAATACTAAAAACTAAAGGTTCATAATGAGGAACATTGATATATCCAGATAGGGAAACCACACCCATCATTGTACCTGTTTTTGCTTGCACAATTCCCTGAGCAGATGTGTTAAGAAAGCGATTTTTTAAAGTACCACTAATACCAGCAACAGGTAAGGAAGCACGAAATATTTCTGCTTGGTCAGATTTTCCCATCACTTGCAAAAGTTGTACCAAAGCTTCTGGACTAATTAAATTTTTCCGAGATAAGCCAGAACCATCTACTAAAATGTAGTTATTGGGTTCAACTCCTAATTCCGTTAAGGTGGATTTTAAAACTTGTAACCCAGCAGCATCAGTAGTTTGAGTTTTTGTCAATGTTTGTTTATCAGCTAAATTTCTCAGTAAAGCCTCAGCATACAAATTATTGCTATTGACATTTGTTTCTGTCAATAATTCCGACAAAGGTGGAGATTCAATTGCTGCTATTTCTTGTTCATTTGTCTCACCCTTAGCGGTAGATGTCTGTTTAACATTAATTCCTGCTGTTGCTAAACTGAATCGGAAATGTCTTAAAAAATTATCAATGGGATCAAATACGGCTAAAGCTGTAATTTCTGGTTGGGAATTTACTGCTAACTGCCCGGTTATCCGCAATATTTGTCCTTTTAAATCACGGTTGACTTCCACAAAACCAGGCTCATTTTCTTGAGTAGTGACTGAATTATTTTCAATTTTCCATTTATATGCTTCTGTCGGATCAGCCCACTGAAGTTGTAATGGTTGTCCGATTTTTTGGGGTAAAAATGTTAATAAAGACGCATTTTCATTGACAATTAAACTATTAACAGGTGCGCCATAATAAGCCTGTACATCTTCCCATTGCCAGCTAGGATGCACAACTTCACCTTGAAAATAACTATCATCAGCAATTAATTGATTAACTTGCCGAATACCTTGTTGATATAACTGTTTTGCTAATATTGTTAATTGGGCATTTTTTAAACTTGGATCTCCCCTACCCACAACACGTAAAACACCTTCACTATCTTGATAAACCGAGGTACGAATGCGAAAATTTGCACCTAGTTTTTGCAATGCAGCTGCTGTTGTGAATAACTTAGTAGTAGAAGCAGGAATAAAGTATTTTTCTGCATCTTGACTGTAAAGATTTTGTGGAGATGATAGGGGTTTGACTAAAATTCCCCACCGCATTCTTTTAAATAAAGGACGGTTGATGACATTATTTATAGATGATTCTAATTGAGCAGGACAAGTATATTTTGTGGTTGTTGCTGGTGCTACTGGGGTTTGTGCTTGAGCTATTTGCTGGTTAACACTAAATTGAATGCTAACAAATAGCAGCATCAAGCTAAGAGAAATTCTTTTGGATATCACAGGAATTTTGAATTTGAGCTAGTTTTGATTCAATAACCTAGAAATAGATCCCCGACTTATTAAATACAGCAATTCCTGTGGTTATGAGGTACACATCTAGCGGGCAAGATGCCCGCACCACAAGAGTTTTATTATTCAAGTTTGTACCTCATTTGCCCGAAATCTGCTGTAAGTAGGGGATCTGGAAATTGCGTTTTTTTAAATCGAAGTTGCTGATCAGAAAATAAACAAATATTTATTCCTCTTCCTCTTCTTCTTCTTCATATTCCTCGAAAACTTCGTCTATCAGTTCTTCTGCTCGATCATCGGAAATCTTTAATGCTTCCTGAAGCTCAAAGAGATAATCTTCGTCTGATTCGGGTATCTCTTCTTCCATCCCCACTATCAATATAGCAGTGATGTAAGCAGCTTCACGATAGCTCTTTTTTGTTAAGGATGCGATCGCACCAGGAATTAAATTCTCTAATTCTTGTTCTTTGATCACGCTGTTAACTTTTGCTGTTAACTGCTCAAAGTCTTCCTCAGAGTAATTTTCAAACACATCAATACCTTCCAGCATTTCTGCTAAAGGGTATTCTTCAGGGGTAATAATACCTTCTTCCTCGGTAGAGGCTGAAAGAAGTCCGATGATGGCGATCGCAACTTCTGGTTCTAGCTTAACTGGGATTTTGCTGCTGGTTGTGACCAACTCAGATTTAGACATGATGATCCTTTTGATGTAGCTAACTTCCTAGATTCCCAAATCATTGCAGAAAATCACAGAGGCTGTTACTTTTTTTCATACATCTGGCTTTTAGCACACATAAGTGCTGTTTTTAACATCAAGGAGATTTTAGCAAAACTCAACAGCTATATAACCCAATCTAGAAGGTGATTTTTACACAAAATCCCCGACCTCTGCAAGAAGTCAGGGATCTGGGTATGATACTTACAACTTAGTTCCGCACTCAGCGCAGAAATTATGGTTAGGTGGATTTTTTGTCCCACAATGACTGCAATAAACCGGCTCATCTGTAGCTGTAGGTGCTGGCTTAGGTAAACCAAACATCTGCGCGTTACTCTTACCAGGCGCTACCATTGGATAGCAGTTTTCATCTCTGGTGACATGAACGTTGACAATTACAGGTCCTTTGTGTGCCAGCATTTCGGCAATTTTATCCGCCAACTCTTCCCGCTTGCTAATCACCATCCCCTTGATCCCATAAGCCTGTGCTAGAAGCTCAATATCAGGCATCCCAACTTCCATATTTGAGCAGGAATAACGTTCACCATAGAAGGCTTCTTGCCATTGTCGCACCATGCCCTGCCAACCGTTGTTTAAAATTACGGTCTTGACATTTATGCCATACTGTGCTAATGTTCCCAGTTCCTGTAAGCACATTTGGAAACTGGCATCACCGCTGATACAGATTACTTCTTCATCGGGGAAGGCAACTTTCACACCCATGGCCGCAGGGACACCAAAACCCATTGTTCCTAAACCTGCACTAGAGATCCAGCGTCTTGGTCCATTTTTGAGGAATTGGGCAGCCCACATTTGATGTTGACCGACATCGGTGGTATAAAATGCGTTTGGTGCTTGGTTGCCAACTTCCACAATGACTTCTTGGGGGGAAATGCTGTCAGCATGATGAGGTACAACCAAGGGATAATCTTGTTTCCAACGGTTAATTAAGTTTAACCATTCTTGATTTTGATTAGGTGTGGTTTTTCCCTTTGAGTCTTGACATCGACGGAGTAAATCACTTAAAACACTCTTGACATCGCCAACGATAGGAACTTCAGGAACGCGGTTTTTACCAACTTCAGCTGGATCAATGTCGATGTGAATGACTTTAGCGTGGGAAGCGAATTCATCTAATTTCCCGGTTACGCGGTCATCAAATCTTGCACCGACGCAAATGAGCAAATCACAATCTGTCACTGCAAAGTTAGCGTAAGCGGTTCCGTGCATTCCCAACATTCCCACAGATAGAGGATGATGTTCATCGAATGCACCGATCCCCATCAAAGTGGTAGTCACAGGGATATTAAATAATTCTGCCAGTTGTTGGACTTCTGCATGGGCATTGGCAGCGATCGCACCCCCGCCGACATACAATAGTGGACGGCGACTTTCTCTAATTAACTGTATAGCCGCATTAATTTGTCTAGGATTACCCTTAACAGTGGGACGATATCCAGGTAATTTAACAGAACCTGGTTCTACAGGCACATAGTCAAATTCTTCTAAAGCCACATCTTTGGGAACATCTATCAAAACAGGTCCCGGTCTGCCTGTGCTGGCAATGTGGAACGCCTCAGCCACAATTCGCGCCATATCTTTGGGGTCACGGACTACATAAGAATGCTTGACAATAGGTAGAGTAATTCCATAAATATCTGTTTCTTGGAAAGCATCTGTACCAATTGCTGCTCTTGGTACTTGTCCTGTCACTACAATCATGGGAATTGAATCCATGTAAGCAGTAGCAATACCTGTCACCAAGTTAGTTGCTCCTGGACCAGAAGTACCAAAGCATATCCCTACCTTACCAGTGGCACGGGCGTAACCATCAGCAGCATGGGAAGCACCTTGTTCGTGTCTAACCAAGATGTGCTTAATAGTACCAGTTTCTTCTACTTTATAGAGGTCATCATAAATCGGGAGAATTGCTCCACCGGGATAACCAAAAATATACTCAACTCCATGACGGACTAGACTATCTAACAGAGCAAAACCGCCAGTTTCCCGCTTGGGAGTAACAGCTGACGAGTGGGAGATGGGGGAAGACTTGTGATTTTCCGATTGTGGGAGACTGATTTGAGAAGGGGAGCGCACGGTTAACCTCAAAATATAGCTAAAATTAACGCTTAGATTGTGTATTTAGAATTTCATTTTAGTGGAAAATTTGCTCGAAATGCTGAGATAATCTTTATCCATCACCATAGAGATGGATTATGATTCTACAAGTTTTAGATCACATCTTGCAAGACTCTCCGGGTATTTTTCCAAGTCCAAAAACCGATCGCTGCTACAGTCAGACTCATTCCGCACAAAACTATTGATAAACCAAAAGCGTTAACTAGTTTGGTTGTAATCAACAAAGGCGCAGAAAGGGCAATATTAATGGCATGATTTTGAAAGCCAAATACCTTACCGTGCATTGCTGGGGGTGTGTGCTGTTGAATTAAAGTTTGCATTGGCACATTAATAAAGGATGCTCCCAAGCCTAAGAAAACGCACAGTCCCAGAACTAAAAACAGATTACGGGTAACAATAAACATTACTAATGCCAATGCCATAAATATAAAACCAATTAAAGGCAGGGGTTTTTGATGTAATTTATGGCCAAAGTGTCCGAGAATTCCTGCACCTAAAACCATGCCCACACCAGCAGCGGCGACAAAAAAGCTAAAATCAGTTTGTTCTAAGTTCAACTTGGCAGCTAATCTAATGGCTAATTCCAGTAATGCGGCAAACACGCAGTACAAAGCAACAATTTGGATCATTGCATTCCAGATCAGGCGATTTTGTTTGAGATACTGCCAACCTTGTAAGAATTCAGTGAAGGGGTTAACTACAGAGGTTTGCCTGTGTTCTTTAAAGCGAATCGGCATCATAATCATAGCAGATAAAAGATACAAACCACCTACTAATAGTTCTTTGCCAAATTCAACGTTGAGATATTCAGCCCAGTTCAAAATCGGCTTTCCCACAGCATAACCGACAATTAATGCGCCCATCATCGTGCTGCCAAACAAGGCATTTGCGGCCATTAAATTTTCTCGTTTTACCATCAGGGGAATAGTGGCTTGTTCCGCTGGAGCAAAAAACTGTGTGACAGTGGAGATCCCAAAATTTAATGCTAATAATATTCCTAACTGCCTGGGTAAGAAAGGTATACTCAGTATTAGTAGACCACGCACGAGATCAGATCCAATCATGATCAGCTTTTTTGGCATCCGGTCAACAATGACACCACCAGCAGATCCGAAAAAAATGGCTGGCAGGGTAAATGCCATGTATAGATAAAAGCGTCCTGTGCCTTCTGGTAAATTGTCAGTTAAGTATTTTTTCTCTAACAAATCAATCATTAAGATCAGTAAGACCTTATCTGCCATCTGTGACACCAGTTGTCCGATCCACAGGAGCATAAAATTACGGTTTTTTAGTAGTGCGCCAAAGCCGCTACTAACTACAGTCGGTTCAGTGGGAAGCATCGGAAATAGGTAATGGGTGACTGGGGACTGGGGACTGGGAACAGGTGACAGGTGACAGGTGACAGGTGACAGGTGACAGGAGGCAGGGGGCAGGAGGCAGGAGGTAAATATTTCTCCCCATCTCCCCATCTCCCCATCTCCCCATCTCCCCATCTCCCCGTCTCCCCAGTCAAGAGTCCCCAGTCCCCTTTTCTTCATAGCGTTTTAACAGAAAATGCAGGAATTCAGCAGCATTTAGGGAATTTTGGGGCTGGGAAAACCCACTTGATGGATCTGTCCAATGACCTTGTACTTTTTGGGGCGATCGCCACATTGATAAATGATCAACTGGTGGGTCGGCGTAAAAATTATCTTCCCTACTACCTAAAATAGCAGAACTCCAATGGGTAAAATAATCATGACTCAGACGATGAATAGGGAAATTACCCCACAGTGGGACTCCCCAACCATCCACAGCAATAAAGGCTTTGACATTACCGCCCAAGAGTTGCCATTTTGTCGCCGCACCTATCGCCCCAACTACACCAGCACTAAAGCCAATGAATATAACAGGCGATTCTAGCTTATTACCTAAGCGAGCGATCAGAAACAGTAAAATATGAAATGCTGATACAGCTAAAATACCTTCTCCTGGAAAAACCAGTATATTTAGCGACTGTCCATCATATTTCTCTGGATCTGGGTTTAACAACTCTCTGACAAAGCTTTTCGTTAATTCTAGTTCATGGATGCCAGGGCAAATAATGATGTTCATGAGCTTTTTTGGTGGAAGGTAAGAGGAAATAGCAATTCAAAAGTTAATTTTTATTTTGAATTTGTAATTTTTAGTTGTGAGATATATATTTTTATGTTTACATCTATCCTATCCCCCTGGATGGGTTAATAATTAACGAGTATGGGGAATAATACGGTTGTTCCCTTTGAGGATCTCTCCATTTCGGTTATATCGAGGAAATTATTGTGGTTGCAACTCCAGAAAAACTGCAACATACTCACGAGCATCTACCAGGCCATGACCGCGTAGCAGTATTGCTGATGGGTTATGGTGAAGTTGAAAGCTACGAAGATTTTGCTAATTATAATGAACAAGCTTTAAATCTACTCACTGCCAAATTCGCACCAGTCCCCACTTGGATATATCCCCCCCTAGCAAAGCTGTTGGCGTTATTTGATCGCCATGAATGGGGACACACACACCATGATTTCATCTCTCCCCATAATGCCATTTTTGAACGGCAACGGGCTGGAATTGAACACGAATTACAACATAAATGGGGTGGTAGTGTTCAAGTTTTCAAAGCTTTTAACTTTTGCGCTCCTTTTTTGCCTCATCAGGTTTTAGCAGAAATCAAAAATCAAGGTTTTGAGAAAATCTTAATTTATCCGTTGTTGGTGGTAGATTCTATTTTCACCAGTGGAATAGCTATTGAACAAGTTAATAATGCTTTAGCAGAATTGGCTGATGGTGATCAACATTGGGTAAAAGGAATGCGTTATATTCCTTCTTTCTACAATGAGCCGGAATATATTAATTTAATGGCGCAGTTGGTAGAAGAAAAAATTAACACAGATGTAGCAGCAGCTTATTTACCATCACAAATTGGTATTGTGTTGATGAATCATGGTTGTCCTCACAAAGCCAAAGGTTTTACATCAGGAATTGATGAAAGTCAGGCTCTTTACGAATTAGTCAGAGAGAAGTTAATTAACCGTTATCCTTTAATTTCTGTGGGTTGGTTAAACCACGACACACCACTAATTGACTGGACCCAGCCAAATGCTACCCAAGCAGCCCAAAATCTGATTCAATTGGGTGCAAAAGTTTTGTTATTTATGCCAATTGGTTTTGCTACAGAAAACCACGAAACGCTGTTAGATGTTCATCACATTATTCATGATTTAGAAAAACAATATCCTGGTGTTGATTATTTACAAATGGCTTGTGTAAATGACCATCCCCAATTTATGGATATGGCTGCTAAATGGGCAAATTCTCATATTGCAGAATTGATGCAAGAGGAAGCTAAGGCAGTTAATCGTGAGTTAGCTATTCATCATCACCATCATCATTAATTAGGTGACAGGTGACAGGTGACAGGTGACAGGTGACAGGTGACAGGTGACAGGTGACAGGTGACAGGTGACAGATAAAGAATCACTTCTTGTCTGTTGCCTTTTATTTTAAGTTTAAATGTTAATCTGGAACTGGCTACAATACAAGTACCAGTTTTTGGGAAAAAATGATGACACAAACTAATATATCTCCCGCTATTGCTGTCAATATTCCTACTACACTTACTCTGCACATCTCCCATGAGCAGTTTGTTGATTTAGCACTTGCTAACCGAGATTTACAATTAGAACGAACTGCTACGGGAGAGTTAATTATTATGCCACCTACGGGGAGCTATACAGGCAATAAAAACTTTGATATTGCTGGACAATTGTGGTTATGGAATCGTCAGTATAAATTAGGAAAAGCTTTTGACTCTTCAACTGGTTTTCATCTTCCTAATGGTGCTGATCGTTCCCCTGATGTAGCTTGGGTAAAACAAGAAAAATGGGATGCTCTCAGTTTAGAACAACAGGAAAGTTTTGCGCCTATTTGTCCTGATTTTGTGCTGGAATTACGTTCTAAAACTGATTCTTTGGAAAAGTTGCAAGCGAAGATGAGAGAATATATAGAAAATGGTGCTAGTTTAGGTTGGTTGATTGACCGAAAAAATCAACGAGTGGAAATTTATCGTCCGGGTAAAGATGTGGAAGTTTTAGATCGTCCTGTAAGTTTGTCTGGGGAAGATGTTTTACCTGGGTTTGTGTTAGAATTAACTGAGGTTTGGAGTTGAGAAGATAATGATACAGCCAGTCATTTTAGAAAAATTAGAAGAACTTCCTGAGTCTCTGCAAACAGAGGTACTTCATTACATTGAATTTTTAATAGATAAACACGCTAAAAACTCTACTCAAGTAGAACCGACAAATAAACGTCGTGTTGCCGGAACAATGAAAGGAATGTTTGTTCTACCACTGCCCGATGATTTTGATGAGCCACTGGAAGATATGAAGGAATATATGGAATGAATAGATTATTATTAGATACTCATGCTTTTATCTGGTTTGTCTCAAATGATGTAACCTTACCAGTATCAACTAAAGAGCAAATTGAATCTGCTGAAGCTGTTTTTTTGAGTATTGCCAGTCTTTGGGAAATAGCAATTAAACTCAACATTGGAAAACTAAGCCTAAAGGGTACTTTTGAAGAGATTGAACCTCAACTGATTGCGGCGGATATTAAGATTCTCCCTGTTACATTTACTGATACTGTTCAATTCCGTTATTTACCCCTCCATCATCGTGATCCTTTTGACCGGATTCTGGTGGCACAGGCTATAAATCATTCTCTGGTTTTAGTTAGTCGTGATGTGGCTTTTGATGCCTATTCTATTCAGCGTTTGTGGTTGTAAATAAAACAACAACTCCCATTTTTTTGTGATGTAGCTGGTTGTTTAAGTAAATGTAATGTAGTAGACAGTGGTATTGATTATAATTTATACTATGGGTAAGTACAGCATTGAAATATAATTATGACACTTGAGGAAAGGTTTACAGAATTTATACGCAGTCTACAAAGCGCAGAGATTTTTGATGAGCTACAGCTTAACCTATCACAGACGATGGCTAAAAAGCCTGATTTCTTTTTTTCTGAAAGACAATTTATTGGTGAAATGAAGTCTATCAAAACAGATATGAAGCCTAAAGGTGAAACAATTTTAAAAAAGCATGAAGATAGACCTGATTTCCCAATCTTCTTCAGAGAATGGGAAGTTGGTAAAATATTAAAGTATTTGCCTGATGGAGAGCAGATTAATCGGCAGATATTTTATTCTATAACCTCTGCAATTGAAGAGAGTTTCGAGAAAGCTAATCGGCAAATTAGAGAAACGAAAAAGATTTTTAATCTTAATGATTCTGAAGGAATTTTAATTATTCTTAATGATTTGGTAGAGATTCTGTCACCTGATATTATAGCCTACAGAGTTCATCAATTAGTTAATAAAAAATCTCAATCAGGAGATATTAGATATCCTCATATTTCAGTCGTTTGGATTATTAGTGAAATTCATGTATTGAAAACTGGTACAGGTCAAGAACTTCTACCAAGTATCGTCATTATTAATGATAATGTGTCTTGGGAAGCGGCAAATGATTATGTTAATTGGCTTCAACGAAAATGGGCTGCGTATAATAAAATTCCCTTTATTGAAGGTAAGTTTGATATACAAAATAAATTTTCAAAACGAAAAAAGCTAAATCCTCCTGAAAAAATTTCACGGAGTGAACTGTGGAAAAAACAATATATAGAAAACCAGAATTTGAGACATTTAAGCAAGGAAGAATTGCTAGATTATGGTCATCATTTGTGGTATGAAATATTTCCAGCTTTTATAAAAGGAACACATGAAAAACCACCACAAGAAAAAGTTTTCTCTCTAATGGAGTTATCAACACATTTTATAGAAGAAATCAACCATCGAGGAATTGATTTTAGAGAATTATCGCCTTACATTCATACAGCTTTTGAAAGATTACAGCAAGAAGGAAAGCTTAAAGTATAGAATTAAGTTGTCAGGGTAATTAATCCATTTCACCAAGATATAAGTTTTTACTAGCAGAATGAATACCAAATCTCCTCTCAGTACAATCCTTACACTTGTTACGCTGGTCAACGCAATACTGTTTAGTGTCTTTGGAAATATTCACCCTGCTACAGCACAACAGGAATTATGCCGAGATATTGGTGAAGTTTCTCCTGCTCACACTTTACGTACTTTAGAGCTTCCGCAATTTGGTATTAGTATTGATATTCCCGAAAACTATAGAGCATTAGCTCGTAATGATGGTTCTGTGCAAATTCTTGACCCTGGAAATTTTGAACTTATATCTTGTATTTCCAGAGGAGGAACAGCACCTTTTGCGCGTGGGATGAGCAGCTTCACTATTCGCTTGGTCAATAATCCTAGAAATTTAACACTGCTCAATTTGGCTCAACAACAAGGTTTATACGATGGTAAAAACTATCGTTATAACTTGAGTGGAAAACAGGTACTTATTACCGAATCTGATTCAGGATATTCTGTTGCTGCATGGTTTACCCCACCAGGAATTAATGGGGTAGTTATGATGGAGATGAGTTGTGATTGCGAATTGGGCAAAGATGATATTCTCATGGAGTTAGACAAAACTCGTCTGCGTTAATTCTGAATGTTAAATTGTTTCCGCTTACCAACCAGTGCAGATAGACCTACAGTAAGACTTATGGCTAGTGCTGTATAGGCGATCGCTAATTTTTTAATTCATCAAAATCCTCTACTCACTCTAATATTATGAATGTTTCTCTAGAAGTCCTGATCAACTCTGCAAAAGCTGGAAAATTAATCAGCTTCCCCACAGATACCGT
>JBJOKS010000037.1:0-39319 GCA_046045965.1 Cyanobacteriota bacterium
GTTGTATCGGTATAGTCAGCCTCAGTCCTGGTATTCTCCGAGCTACAGAAGTTATCCTTCACGGTTTACGGGGAGATGAACTACTGGTGATGACTTCTCAACCCAAGGATGCTTATAAACTAAACGCGATCGTTAAGCGGTCAGAAATCATATTTTGTACAGATCAGGTCAGTTATTCAACAGCACAAGCAACAATGCAAGTAGTTTTAGATGACCTGATTCGTCCACCTAAACTGATTCGCTGTGAAAACTACATTGGTTCTCTATCAATTAATTTACTCAAACGCGAACTTGGTTTAATTTGAGAGGAGTCAGGAGTCAGGAGTCAGGAGTCAGGAGGCAAGAGTTTTTTAATTTTTAACTTATTCCTGTCACCTGTCACCTGTCACCTACTATAAATAATCTTTATTTAATAGTTGTTCAAGAGTATAAGGACATTCTTCAGGAAAATCAACCTTAAATTTAGTTTTTACCTTTACATATTCTAAAGCATCAGCATAAATATTTAACATCTCCTTAGTTAAATGATTACGCAAATTACCAGTTAAACGTCGTTTGAGTTGGTTTCTAAAATTCACAATTTCTGCTTGCCAATGATGTCCATTTCTTTCAGATTCTTCCGTCCAATACTGCAATAATAATAAATGTCTAATAATTTGTTCTAAAAGACTTTCTACAGCATTTCTCTTTTCACTTCCCAAATCTTCCAACTCCTCAATTAAATTCTCTAAATCTAATTCATCAAAACGATTTTGTTTCAATAATTCAATAGTTTCTAATAACCACAAATAATCATCAGTTTCATAGAGTTGCTGTAAATTAGTAGTAATTGTCATAAATTTACCCCCTATTTACCTCTAAAATAACACACTATGCAATTATCAATTATTCAAAAACTCGCGCACCTTTTCCAAGTAAGTTTTTGGGTCTTCTAACATGGGAAAATGGGCAGTATTAGGAATCAAAGCAAACTCAACTTTATCGTTTAATGATGCTGCGTGCCGTCCCATTTCCGCCGGAATAATAATGTCATATTCTCCCGCTACCAACAGCGTGGGAACAGTCAAATTCGCAAATTCATGGGGCATTAATTCCGCTTGTTCCTTACTCACAGAAGTAAAAATTGTCCCTATTGCAGCATCATAATCAGCATCAATAAAATCTTGTAAAAACGCTTGTCTTTCGGATTTGGGAATAGGACTATGCAAAAATCTCGCCATAAACATTCTGTCAGCCAATGGTATTTTCCCTAACCATTTAGGACGGAATTTAACTACCATTCCCCCGAATTTATAAAAAGCAGCAAAGGCTTTTTCGTCATATTCAAAAATACCGCTACAAGTTAAAATACCTTTTTCCACTCGTTCGGGGTAGCGGTTAAAAAATAAAGTAGCAACGGAAGCACCCATTGAATGAGCATTAATATAGACACGATTAAGATTTAACTCATTTAATAAAACAGCTAAATCTTCTGCATATTCTGTTAATTCATAACTTAACTCAGCAATAGCCGCAGTTTTTTCCTGGTTTGACTGCGACTCAACTACAGACTCCGCAGCTTGGGTAATAGTGGGTTTACCATGAGAACGCCCAAAACCGCGCATATCATAGAGCAAACAATCAAATTTGTCTAATAAAGCCTCAGCCGTGCTGCGCCAATATCTAGACGAACCAGCCCAACCATGAATAAAAACCATCACAGGCTTTACCACATCTGATGGTTGTTTCATCCACTCGTAATAATGCTCAACACCCCGAACATTGATATAAGGCATATTTTTAAACTTCTGGGAAGTTAGGGAGATGGGGAGATGGGGAGATGGGGAGAAATTATTTGTATTTTCCCAGTCACCAGTCACCAGTCACCAGTCCCCAGTCCCCAATTATGCTGATTCTGGTTTAGGTAGTGAAGAGGGATGTACTATCAGTTCAGCAGTAGAACGTTTTTCAACCATTTCCCGCGTCACTGTGCAGCGAGTTACGTCTTTACGAGATGGCAACTCATACATCACATCCAGCATCAATTCTTCCACAATACCCCGCAGCGCCCTCGCTCCAGTCTTACGGCGGTAGGCTTCTTGAGCGATCGCTTTTAAGGCTTCTGGTTTAAAATCTAACTGGACATTATCCATCTTCAGCAGTTTTTGGTACTGCTTCACCAAAGCACTACGTGGCTGGGTCAAAATTGCCATTAGTGCATCCTCATCCAAGGGATCTACCACAGCCACCATTGGCATCCGCCCTATAAATTCGGGAATCATGCCAAATTTGACCAAATCATCCGGTTGGAGATGACGGAGTGTATCTGCTGCCCGTTTTTCTTTAGATTGCCCTTCCCCTGATTGCACAAAACCAATTGACTTTTTACCCACTCTCTGATCTACGACTTTTTCCAAACCGACAAAAGCGCCACCACAGATAAACAGGATGTTACTGGTGTCAATCTGGATACAATCTTGATAGGGGTGCTTGCGTCCGCCTTGGGGTGGTACATTAGCAATTGTCCCTTCCAGCATTTTCAGTAAAGCTTGCTGTACCCCTTCCCCGGAAACATCTCTAGTAATGGAGGTGTTTTCACTCTTGCGGGCAATTTTGTCAATTTCATCAATGTAGATAATTCCCCGCTGGGCTTCCTCCACATCCAAATCTGCCACTTGTAAAAGTCGCAGCAAGATATTTTCCACATCTTCCCCAACATAACCCGCTTCTGTCAGAGTTGTAGCATCTGCGACTGCAAAGGGTACATCCAGGATTTTGGCCAGAGTTTGCGCTAACAGGGTTTTACCGCAACCGGTCGGTCCCATTAATAAAATATTGGACTTTTGTAGTTCTACGGCATCATCAGCCCCACCTTTGCCATTACCCTTAGACTGAGCAATAGCCAACCGCTTGTAGTGATTGTAAACTGCAACTGACAAGACTTTTTTAGCTTCGTCTTGACCAATTACGTGTTCGTCTAAATATTTTTTAATCTCTCTAGGTTTAGGGATTTGGTTAAATGAGAGATTGGCAGAATTGGTACGGCGTTTTTGAGGTTGTTCTGACCGTGGTGCTGGTTGGGAGGCCGCAGCATTTGTATCGAGTAACTCTTCATCTAGGATTTCATTACACAAGTCAACGCATTCATCGCAGATGTAGACTCCCGGACCCGCGATTAATTTACGCACCTGCTCCTGAGACTTGCCGCAAAACGAACATTTTAAATGGGAGTCGTATTTAGACATACCAAGCCTCTTATTTCAGAATGGTGACGTTTTCCCCTGCTGTGGGGAGATTTTGTCTGGAAATAACCTGATCAATCAAACCGTAGTTTTTCGCCTCTTCTGCTGACATAAAAAAGTCCCGTTCCGTATCGGCTTCGAGCTTTTCTAAAGGTTGACCAGTATGCTTGGCCATTAATTGATTCAAGTTACCCTTAATGTAAAGAATTTCTCGCGCTTGAATTTCAATATCAATCGCTTGTCCTTGAGCGCCACCAAGGGGTTGGTGAATCATAATCCGGGAGTCAGGTAGAGACATACGTTTTCCCGCAGTCCCAGATGTTAACAAAAATGCACCCATGCTGGCAGCTAGACCAAAACAGATGGTAACAACATCGGGACGTATTTGTTGAATTGTATCATAAATTGCCATTCCTGCGTAAACAGAACCGCCAGGAGAATTTATGTAAAGTTGAATATCCTTTTCTGAGTCTTCAGCGTCTAGAAATAGCAATTGCGCCACAATTGAATTAGCGACAACATCATCTATGGGCGTTCCCAAAAAAATAATCCGCTCTCGCAGTAGGCGGGAGTAGATGTCAAAAGCCCTTTCTCCCATACCAGACTGTTCTACCACCATCGGTACAATGTTGTTAGGGCTGCTGTAGTTACAGCTAATGCCGATGGGACTTAAGCTACTGATTGGGTAATTTCCCGACTGCGATACAAGCATACAAGAATATTTAACAATAAGTGGGACAGAGTTTACCGTCCTGATGACGGCTTTTTTGAGAATTTGAATTTGTATTTGAGCTATGTTTTAACCATTATGCCACTTATAAGCTGTTCCCGCAGAAGGCAAAAGGCAAAAGGCAAAAGGCAGGAGGCAGGAGGCAGGAGGCAGGAGGCAGGAGGCAGGAGGCAGAAGGCAGGAAGCAGGAGGCAGGGGGCAGGAGGCAGAAGGCAGAAGGCAGGAGGCAGGAGGCAGAAGTTCTCTAATTTTGACTGTTCCCTGTTCCCTGTTCCCTGTTCCCTGTTCCCTGTTCCCTGTTCCCTGTTCCCTTTACTCAGGATTTGTAGTTGCTGCTTCCGCAGTAGCTTCAGTGCTTTCAGCTTCTGAGTCGGTTTCCTCTGGGGGAGTGCTTAAAGAACCTGCGGGTACGAGTTCCACAGATGAGTTGGCTAAAAGCCAATCCATGATTTTTTCATTTACCAATTGTGCTTCCACCACCGATTGCAGTCTCACTGCATCTATATCCTCATCAGGGTACTGTTCTAACAGTTCTTTGACTTTGGCTGCTACTTCTTCCGTTGTCACTTGGATAGATTCCCGTTTGCCGATTTCTTCTATAGCTAGAGAACGTTTGAGGCGTTCAATTGCTTCTGGCTGCGATCGCTCGCGCAATTGGGGAATAATATCTTGAGTAAACAGCTTTCTCACGTCTAGACCTTGCTCTGACAGTTTCATGGCTGTCTGTGTGAGCATGGCATCAACTTCTTTATCAATCAAAGTTGCTGGCAAGTCAATTTCTACGTGATTGAGCAGTTCTGCTAACAAAGCTTCTTGCTGATTGGCTTTGGTTTGCTCTTGAGCTTCTTTTTGATAACGTTCTTCTAAAGATGCCCGTAATTGAGCTAAAGTCTCAAAATCACTTACTTCTTGGGCGAAGTCGTCATTCAATTCCGGTAGTTCTTTTTCCTTGATTTCTTTGAGTGTCACTGTAAACAGTGCAGGTTTACCGGCTAATTCTGGGCTGGCATAAGGGTCTGGAAACTGAGCCGGAATTTCTCTGGTTTCTCCAGGGTTCATCCCTACCATACCAGAGACGAAACCAGGAATAAACTTATCTTCCTGTAACTCGACTTGAAAATCAGTTGCTTCTCCACCGGGAATTGGTGTAGGTTCGGTGGATTCGTCTTCACCTTCAGCTTTGGTCAGGACACCTTTAAAATCAACTACAGCAATATCCCCAATTTGGGCTGCTCGTCCTTCTACGGGAATCAAAGTAGCCATTTGTTGCCGTTCCTTGTCTAATACATCATCCACCTTTGTGGGGTCGTACTGGATTTCCTCGGCTTTAACTTGGAAACCGCTATACTGCTGGATATTGATTTCTGGTTCCACATCCACAGCAGCGGCAATGTTTAGGGGTTCTCCTGGTTGATAATTATTAATCAAATCATCAAAAGAGGAGCGTAATCGCGGTTGACCAATGGCGGGGATGGCTTCTTGTTTGACTGCTTGCTCAACGACTTCGGGAATTAGTTCTTCCAGTGCGGCTGCTTTGATGCGACCGGCTCCCAGGCGCTGTAATAATATCTGCCGGGGTACTTTGCCTTTGCGAAACCCAGGAATATTTACAGTACCACCCAAGTTTTTAATTACCTGTTCGTATTTTTGTTGGGTAATTTCGGCTGTTATCTCTATTTCTAGTCCAATCTGGCTTTTTTCAAGTTTTTCCTGGGTAACTTTCATGCTTTGTCTCTGTTTTTTGGTGTTGTCATCTTGATGGTATACACAAGCTGCGGAACTCTCGCCGTTTCAACTTGATGTACAGCACAGAACTTGTAAACATCGCTCTTATCTAGATCAATAGAGCATTTCTAGTTATAAATCAGTTTTGTGCAATTTATGGAGATTTTGACGAAATGGTTAGATAATTAGCTATCTATTGATAAAATATCCAAAGTCGATTTCTGAGAATTTATCATTTATACGGTGTTTAGTCCTAAAAAATCTGCTTAATTACCTGCTGTTGGAGTGTATAGCTGCCAATGAAGCAGTTAAACGCAAAATGGTACTCAGATTGTTAACTCTGTGATATCCTTTCAACATGGTAGCTTCTTATGGTAGCACTGTTGCCAAGGTTGTACCATTGATTCTATCAGCCTTGTGGAACGAAATCACTCATCTTTCCTGTGCATCTTGTTCCCGGTTCAGTTATGATTTGTAACTATCAGGAGCATAGGCAATTATAAGAAAATAGGCTGAAAACCATTGAGGTTAAGTTAAAGAAGCTTATCAAGTATTAAAATTTCTTGGATTGCTAAATATTCCCAATATTTCCATTTTATAGATATTTTGAGTTGTACAAAAAAAGTTAGTAACCTTAGTAACCTCTTAAAGGAGGAGTCGAGTTTGTCTAAATCCTATCGTGTAGCTATTTTGGGTGCGACTGGTGCTGTAGGTACGGAGTTGCTGGAATTACTAGAAAGCCGGAATTTCCCCATAGCTGATTTAAAATTATTAGCATCAGAACGGAGTGCGGGAAAGACGCTCAAATTTCAAGGAGAAAATCTTGTAATTGAGGCAGTAAGCGATCGCTCTTTTGATAAAGTTGATATAGTGCTGGCTAGTGCCGGGGGGGGAACATCCAAAACCTGGGCTGGGGTAGCTGTAGAAAAAGGGGCAGTGGTAATAGATAACTCCAGTGCCTTCCGTATGAAACCGGATGTACCTTTAATAGTCCCAGAAGTAAATCCCCAAGCCGCAGCAAGTCACAAGGGCATTATTGCCAATCCTAACTGCACCACAATTTTAATGACCTTGGCAGTCTGGCCACTGCATCAAATAAAATCAGTAAAACGAATTGTCGCCGCAACCTATCAATCTGCTAGTGGCGCGGGTGCAAAAGCAATGGAAGAAGTGAAAACCCAAACCAGTGCTATATTACAAGGACAGCAACCAGTAGCTGAGGTACTACCTTATCCGTTGGCCTTTAATTTATTTGCCCATAATTCCCCAATGACCGATTTAGGCTATTGTGAGGAAGAGCTAAAAATGGTCAACGAAACCCGAAAAATATTTGGTAGTCAAGAAATCAGAATTACTGCCACTTGTGTACGGGTTCCCGTACTGCGCGCCCATTCAGAAGCAATTAACCTAGAGTTTGAAACGCCTTTTGATCCAGATGAGGCAAGAGCGATTTTAAGTAATGCTCCTGGTGTTAAATTGGTAGAAGATTGGCAGAAAAATTATTTTCCCATGCCCATAGAAGCTAGTGGACGGGATGAAGTTTTAGTCGGGAGAATTCGTCAAGATATTTCTCATCCTTGTGGCTTAGAATTATGGCTGTGTGGCGATCAAATCCGTAAAGGTGCAGCCTTAAATGCGGTACAAATTGCCGAATTATTAATAGAAAAAAACCTACTAAAATCAACTACAGCGTAGTTTAATAATTGGTGATTGGTAATAGATAATTGTGTAATCTTCCTTTCTTCTACCTCATCACCAATGACCAATGACCAATGACAAATGACAAATCAGGAGTGAAAAACGGGTGGGAGATTTTGGCACAATTGTAACTGCTATGATTACGCCGTTTAAAGCAGACGGCAGCGTTAATTATGACGTAGCAGGTAAATTAGCAGCACATCTAGTTAACAATGGGACAGACGCATTAGTAATTTGTGGGACAACAGGTGAATCTCCCACCTTAACCTGGGACGAAGAATACCAGCTGTTTGTCGAAGTGTTGCAAGCTGTAGGCGGGAAAGCCAAAGTAATTGCTGGCTGTGGTTCTAACTCCACCACAGAAGCGATCGCCGCCACCCAAAAAGCAGCTAGAATAGGAGTACATGGTTCCTTACAAGTTGTACCCTATTACAACAAACCGCCCCAAGCGGGACTCTATCAACACTTTCAGGCGATCGCCCAAGGCTGTCCCGACCTACCAATGTTGTTATATAATATTCCTGGTCGGACTGGTCAAAACCTGAGTCCAGAAACAGTTGTGCAGTTAGCACAAATCGACAACATTGTGGGAATTAAAGAAGCCAGTGGGAACTTAGACCAAGCTAGTGAAATTCGCCGCTTGACACCACAGGAATTTCAGATTTACGCTGGAGATGATTCTTTAACCTTGCCTCTGTTAGCGATTGGGGCTAAGGGTGTGGTAAGTGTAGCTTCTCATCTGGTAGGTAATCAACTAAAACAGATGATTGATTGCTTTAATGTGGGTAAAGTCCAAACTGCTACTGAGATTCATTTACAATTATTCCCGTTGTTTAAAGCTTTATTTTTAACAACAAATCCCATTCCTGTTAAACAGGCATTAAAACTTCAAGGTTGGGAGGTTGGTTCAGTTCGTCCTCCTCTGTGCGAAGCTGACGTAGAAATCTGTCAAAAGTTAGAGGACGTGTTGCACAAACTGAGTTTAGTCTGAGTGCCAATATGTTGGATACTAGCCAAATGCTGGTTTCCCAAGATACTTATAAATAAATGGTAATAATTGCTAGTAAGCTGCAATTTAAACATCTGTGCTACAACTGAACGATAACTGAACAATATAAGAATGATTCTCTATAAGACGCTACCGCAAAAGTGTCAATTCCTTTTTATTTATTCAATGAAAAATTGATTGGATATCTAAAATCGAAATTGGCTGTTTTTACATTCAATTAAATAAACATTTGATGTTGTCTTTCATACAAGAACGCTAACTATCAACTGATTAACAACTAACACAATCTCCAGGATAAAATGGTTAAAAACGAAGCTACTTCTGCCCTAAAAATTATTCCTTTGGGTGGTTTACATGAAATAGGCAAAAATACCTGTGTTTTTGAGTATGAGGATGAAATAATTCTCTTGGATGCAGGTTTGGCTTTTCCCACCGAGGCCATGCACGGTGTAAACATTGTTTTACCCGATACAACTTATCTCCGTGAAAATCGCCACAAAATCAAAGGCATGATCGTTACTCATGGTCATGAAGACCATATTGGTGGTATTGCTTTTCACCTCAAACAATTTGACATCCCGGTAATTTATGGACCGAGACTAGCAATGGCAATGCTAGAAGGTAAATTGGAAGAAGCAGGGGTACGCGATCGCACAGAATTAAGAACTGTCATGCCGCGTGATATGGTACGGATTGGTAAAGCCTTTTTTGTCGAATATATCCGTAACACCCACTCCATCGCTGACAGTTTTACAGTGGCTATTCATACTCCATTGGGTGTAGTTATCCATACCGGGGATTTTAAAATTGACCACACTCCAGTCGATGGCGAGAACTTTGACTTGCAACGCCTAGCAGAACATGGGGAAAAAGGCGTACTGTGTTTATTAAGTGATTCTACTAACGCCGAAGTTCCTGGTTTTACACCATCAGAACGTTCAGTTTATCCCAACCTTGACCGGGTATTCTCTCAAGCCACAGGGCGCTTATTTGTTACTACCTTTGCTTCCAGCGTGCATCGCATCAACATGGTTTTGCAACTGGCCAGGAAACATAACCGGGTAGTGACAGTTGTAGGGCGTTCGATGCTGAATTTAATTGCCCATGCCCGGAATTTAGGTTATATCAAATGCGAAGATAGCCTATTTCAACCCTTGCATACTGTCCGTGGTATGCCGGATGAAAATGTACTAATTCTGACAACTGGTTCTCAAGGCGAAACTATGGCAGCCATGACCAGGATTGCTAATAAAGAACACCCGCACATTAAAATTCGGGAAGGAGATACAGTTGTCTTCTCTGCTAACCCCATTCCTGGTAATACAATTGCGGTGGTTAACACCATTGACAAATTAATGATTCAGGGGGCAAAAGTAGTCTATGGACGGGATAAAGGTATTCACGTTTCTGGACATGGCTGCCAAGAAGAGCAAAAGCTGATGATTGCTTTAACTCGTCCCAAGTTCTTTGTGCCTTTTCATGGTGAACACCGGATGTTGGTGAAGCACGCAGAAACTGCTCAAAGTATGGGTGTTCCCGCTGAAAATATGATTATTATTCAGAATGGGGATGTGATAGAACTGACAGAACACTCCATCCGCGTTGCTGGTAAAGTACCATCGGGTATTGAACTGGTGGATACTACAAGTTCGGGGATGGTGAGTTCAAAAGTGTTGCAAGAACGTCAACGCATAGCTTCTGAAGGACTGGTGACTATTGCTGCTGCTATTGATTGGAGTGGTAAACTGTTGGCAAAACCAGAAATCCATATGCAGGGTGTGGTGACAAGTATTGAGCGATCGCTTTTACTGAAATGGGTACAACAACGCATTGAAGAAATTCTCAGTGTCCGTTGGTCTGAATTTGTGACGGGAAGCGGACAAAATGATATAGACTGGGGCGGTTTGCAAGTAACTTTAGAAAAAGAATTGCAGCGTTCTCTGCGTCGTGAGTTGCAATGTCAACCATCTTTGACTTTGTTGATGCAAGTCCCTGATGGACCTCCAGCACCTGCTGTTAATGTTTCTGATGGTAGAAGACGGCGTACTCGTTCTACTGCTGTAGCTTCTTAAGAGTTAGCTCACGCAAAGGCGCAAATTCGCAAAGGCGCAAAGGTGTTATTGGGCATCTTTGCGTTTTTTTTAGCTAATTGACATAAAGATTTCATTGAGTGGTTTAACGCGGTTAGCGGTGATATCAGCTTCAGCAAGCTGAATTAATTTATCTAAGCGACCAGATTTAGCATCAGCTTCGATTTGTTTATCCCAAGCATCCTCTAAGTATGTTTGTAGCCAATCTGCAAGCTGACGCATCTCAACTTCAGAAAGTTGGGTGATTGCTGCTTCGATTTCTGTAAGAGATGTCATAAAGTTACCTTACGCTAGAATTTCATGTTTTTCTTTACCGTTGGTGAATTCAATATACTCTCTTCTTCAGGTTCCCACTGTTCACCCAACGCGCGTATTAACACAGCACTGGGATATTCCATGATTTTTTCTTGTTCCTTTAACCAAACCCAGTAGGATATAACTGATTTTAAAACATCCTCAAGCCCAAAAGGAACATCCTTCCAGCGCAGCTTGCACATCTTCTTGCTCAAAATCTACACCTACAGCAGATAAGGCATACTCATAATGGTTAAATATCTCATACTTGATTGAGTCTTTTTCCCAAAACATCACACTATGTTTACCTCCCACAGTCATTTACACAAATATTTTTTATTTATCATGTTACTACTAACCCTATCTGGGTTAACGGCAATACTTTAAAAATAGCAACTTGCAGCATAATCACTGCCTTAAATAGTAGATAAACAGCATTTATACTTATGAAACCTAGCTATAATCATGATATATATTAAGTTTTGTAACGGTTACAGCCAAACCTGTCTAAAGGTAGAGGACTTCATTAGAATTTAAAGTGTGTCAAGTTATCAAAAAGATTAGTTGACGAGAGTACCTATTTTCGGGAAAATGAGTTTAACTTGACGTAGTAACACACAGGTTCTGATTTGAAGTGGCTACTCACACTTTTTCCAGAATTTCCGTCAGAATACTATTCTCCCGGACAGAGTGATTGTCATATTGTATATTCATCAGTAAGGTGAATACCCTCATAAAAAGAGAGGAGTAACCATGAAGGTATTTGAAAGTACCACGAAAAAGATTTTTTTAGCAAGCTGGGTATCGCTCCATCAAGCAGAGACGAACAAAACTAATCAGGCTGATGTCACCCAGTTACAGGCTTCTCATCCCCAGTCAGGTTGGGGTTTTCTGCGTCCTTTACGACAGTGGTTGGATAACTTAAAAGTGGGCGATCGCCAATTTGCTCATTGGTTGTGTCAATTAATTCCGGCTCAATGTCCTTTTGAGCGTGATGTCAAATTATTTGGTAAAACCCTGTTTCATATTCCCCCAATGTGTAAACTGAACCCTTTATATGAAGAAGTAGTAGGTTTAAGATTTCGCGCCATGTGTTATTTAGCCGATGAATGCGGCGAAGATATTTCACAGTATTGCTAAACAAGCGCACATAAAATATTTACCAAGCATTTGTGAAACATAAAATCCCCAAATTCTCCAAGAAATTGGGGATTTAACAGTTAAATATAGCCAATTAACCTTTAACCTTACTGCGCCATTTTTGAATCGCATCCTGAGCGTCTTCGTAAGCGGCTGTTAGGTTTGGAACTAAAGCAGCGGTTTCAATGGCTGCACTGAGTTCTCCTTGAGCAGCACGAGTTTTAGCCAACTCTAAAATCTGTTCACTCCATTGATGAATAGATGTTTGAGCTATTTCAAACCCTGGTTGTCCTGGTGGGACTTTTTTCGCTACTTCGATCGCCCGATTATAAGTAGAAGCTTGTCCTGGTCGAATTAACGCATTAGCAGCATCTAACAGAGTTTGATTACTGATATACTGTTTGGCTTCTAATCGCCATTTTGCAATTACTGCTTGAGCTTGGGGATAAAGAACTGTGTTTTTAGTAATTAACTCAGCAGTGGTTATAGCATCAGTATATTGTCTCTGTTTAGCTTGTTCCTGGGCTAAATCTAAAATCATTTGACTCCAAACCTGAATATTTTCCTGTGCTTGTTGGTAAAGCGGTTCACCAGGTTGAATTTTGTTAGCATTGGCGATCGCTTGACTCAAATTACTAGCTTTAGTGGGGCTAAGAGACATTTTTTCTAGCTCTAAAACTGCTTGCTGACGCGTCTGAGAGTCAGAAGTGGAAACTATAGGAATGCTAGAAGGTTGTATTGTGGCAACGTTAGCAGGAATAGGCGGTAAACTCTGGGAAAATTCCGAGTTGCTAGTAGTGTTATTCAGGGATGCTGATAACTTGTTGAAGCGAAAACTCGTCTGATTGCGGAGAACAAAAGTAAGAATTAAAGCTACTATAGTCATGCTACCTCCCCCCCACAAGATAAATTGTTGCCAAATGGGGGTGTTTTCCTGAACTGAAGGCTTGGCGTAGTCTTTAGCAGCAGAGGGAATAAATCTAGCGCCGGTGTTTAATGCTGGGGAAGTTGCCAAAATTGGAGGACTATCTGCTGTTGAGGGGACTAGAGACTGATCTACTTTTGAGGAACTCTTGTGGAGGGTAGTTTCTGCATTTTTATTTTCTCCCCACCAAGCTTTGTCTGTGGTGGAAGTTTTAGACTCCTTCTCTCCCAGGGAAATAGCAGCAACGGCAAAGTTTTCTTCAGGAAAAATCAGTTGTTCTGTTTGAGAGTCGTTATCTAATGTCAAGATGGGCAAAATGGCTGGCGGAGTTTCGGGAATGAAAGTTACAGGATTTTGAATAGGCCGCCAATGATGTTGACATAGTTCTGGGGTGAGATAACTGATATAGGTTTCTAAATCTGTTAAACTGCTACCTTTGCCAGAATACAAAGCTTGTAATAAAGCTGCTGTAAAGAATCCGTGACCAAGTTCGCTGATTTCGTGGGAAAATTGCTCTGGTTGACAAGAAAGCATGACAGCCATTTGTAATTCTTTGGCGATGTCGATAATGTTCTGACCTACTGGAGCATCAGCTTGTGTGCCAAAGGCGCGATTAATATCGAATATTAGTAATACATTCAGTTTGGCAACTTGGAGACTTGCCATGATTTGTCGTACTTCTATGCCAGTCTCTAACACTTGTTCGGGATTACCATCTGCTGGCATTAAGTAATCTTTGTCATTGTGGTTAACACCATAACCACTGAAGAAAAACCATAGATGGTCTTCTGGTTGCCAGGATGTTGCTGCTAGTTCCTCCAACAAAAATAGAATATTGTCTTTAGTTGGGTAGGAGATTTTTTCTCCTATGGGTGGTGAAGTATTTGTCATTAGTAGGCAATTTTGGGGTAAAAAACCTACTTCTGTCACCAAAAATTCCTTTAGTGCCTCAGCATCATTTTGAGCGCAGTTTAAAGGTTGAAATAATTCATATTGATTGATGCCAATAGCGATCGCCCAGTAATTTTCCATCCCGCTCATTGTCGGTTTTTGTTTGCTTGTTTAAAGTAGTTCTTATGACGTTAAGATGTCGGAAAATACTTGCATTCGGTTAAAATGCTCAGTCATCATTCAGAAGTAGCTCAAGTTTATGAACAGGATTTACACTTTTTCACCATCATCAATCATCCCCTTTCCATTTATTGGCCAATTTGGCAGGAAAATCCGGATAATTCAGGCTGGATGTTGGCTTTTGTTGGCATTTCCGCTCTGGTTGGCTACGGAAGCGATCGCCCCCCAAGTTGTGCAAGCTTATACTGTTAGGGTTGATTTAGCTATTGATCGGCTGCCGCAGGAAAACTACGAAACGGTTTTGCGAAGGGCAGAAGCAATTGCTAGGGCTGCTGCTCAACGTAGTTTTGACCAAGATATTTTAGTATCAGAAGTTTCTATAATTGTCACTGCCCAAAATCAGGGCATGATCGCCCAGGTTTTAGCTTTGGATGTGAGTCGCATTCAATGGAAACAGCGCCCTGATCCCCAACGTTGGGCGACTTACTTTAAAACGGCGCGATCGCTGCTATTTTTTGAGAAACCAACCACAGCCAGCAATTCTGATCCTGCTGCGACTCCTCCAAGCACCGCGACTCCTCCCAAAGTTAAGAAACCTGGAGCGCAACCGACAAATCAACCACCTGGAAAAAAGCGATAACAACGGTTATGGTGAGAAAGGCAAAAATTGTCAATTGATGGCCTAAAATAAAAAGGTTGTCAAGAATCACGATATCCGCTATCATGGCTGTTCCCAAGAAGAAAACTTCCAAATCCAAACGAGACAAACGCCGCGCTACCTGGACACACAAGGCTGTTGTTGAAGCTCAAAAAGCTCTCTCTCTGGGCAAATCTATTTTGTCTGGACGTTCTAAGTTCGTCTATCCCACTGCTGAAGAAGAAGAAGAGTCATAATCTCTCGCTCAGGAAAAGCACAAACCACGCAGCTATGGGAGTGCTTTTTCTTGGCTTTGCTGATATCATCAACTACCACCCGCTAGAGGCTGCGTGTTATAGCGGATGTTTCCAGCAGATAATGTGATGAAATTTTTTCAAAACCCAGTTTTTTTTAGTCACAGTTTTAAAAGTTGCTTTAATATTGACAATTTGCCTTTGTAGGGAGCATATCTTAATTTGATATCTAGCCAAAAGGGATTTTTGAGGACACTTTTATAATGGGAAAAGGTGTCAAAACTGGCTTTACCATGATAACTACCAATACCGCTATTACCTACACCTCCAAATGGTAAAGATGGAACAGTAAAATGAATGACTGTTTCGTTGAGACAAACTGCACCCGATGATGTTGTTTGTAAGATTTGTTGTTGTAAGTTTTTGTTTTGAGAAAATAAGTATAAAGCTAAGGGTTTGGGTTGAGAATTTATCCAGGTGATAGCTTCTTCTATGTCTGTATATTCAATTATTGGCAGGATGGGTCCAAAAATTTCTTCCTGCATAATTGGATCTGTAAATGAGATATTGGTTATGAAGGTGGGAGCAATATAAAATTCATTAGGGTTATTTTCTCCACCTATAATTATTTTACCATTTTTCAGGAAATTAACCAATCTATCAAAGTTTGTTTGATTGATAATTCTAGCATAATCTGGGCTTTTTTCTGGATGCTCGCCATAAAATTCTTTGAGGCATTTTTCCAGATTAGCTAATAATTGATCTTTGATTTTTTGATTAACAAAAAGATAGTCTGGAGCAATACAAGTTTGTCCAGCGTTGATAAATTTACCCCAAATAATTCGTCTGGCTGTATGTTCTAAATGAATATCAGCATCGACGATGCAGGGATTTTTTCCACCTAATTCTAAGGTGACAGGTGTGAGATTTTTGGCAGCAGCAGCCATAATAATTTTACCTACATGATGGCTACCTGTAAAAAAGATATGATCGAATTTTTCTGTGAGTAGTTTTTGACTGGTTTCTATACCTCCTTCTATGACAGAAATATAGTCTGAATGAAAATATTTAGGAATAAGTTCAGCGATCAGATGGGAGGTATGGGTGGCAATTTCTGAAGGTTTGAGAATGGCACAGTTTCCAGATGCGATCGCTCCAATTAAAGGTACAATTACTAACTGAAATGGATAATTCCAAGCCCCAATAATTAATACTACTCCCAGGGGTTCTGGTTGAATTTTGGCTGATGCTGGTAATAGTTGCCAAGGAATTGCTGCTTTTTTGGGTTTAGTCCAATTTTTGAGACTTTTAATTGCTAATTCTACTTCTTTTAAAACAAACACTATTTCCGAAGTTACAGCTTCTAGTTCTGGTTTATGCAAATCTGCTTGTAATGCTTGAATAATTGCCTGTTCGTTGTCAATAATTAATTGTTTAAGGATGGTGAGTTGTTGACGACGAAAATCTATTTCTTTAGTTTTACCACTGGAGAAATAAGTACGTTGTTTATTGATGTTATCACTAATTGCAAATTCAGCTATCATGATAATTACTAATCCTAAATATTCATGATTTTACAGGTAAATTAACTATAAAAACACTACCTTTACCTAATTCGGAATTAACGCTAATAGTACCTTGATGTGCTTCCACAATACGACGTGCTAAATACAGTCCTAAGCCACTACCAGAATGATGATGATTACCTTGATGAAATCTTTCAAATAAGGTGGATTGTTCTTCTAGAGAAATACCTGGACCTGTATCTGCTATTTCAATGGTGATTATATCATGAATATGAGTTGGTAAAAGAAGACGAAGAGTAACAGAACCGGAATTTGTAAATTTAATGGCGTTACCGATGAGGTTGGTAAAAAGACGATGTAATTCTAAGCGATCGCCTTTGATGGTTTTAGTGTTTAAATCATCAGGTAATTCTAAATTAATAGTTAATGATTTTGCTTGAGCTAGGGGGGTTAATTCTCCAGATATTTCTGTTAGCAATTGGTTGAGATTTACTGGTTGAAATACTAAAGTTTTACGTCCAGCTTCAAAACGATAAACTTCTAATAAGGTATTAACCATAGATAGCAAATTGCTGTTACTGCGTGTCATCACAGTAATAGCTTCCTGCATTTGTGGTGATAAATTTCCTAAAGCACCTTGTTGAAATAACATCAACATTCGATCTGCTGCGACTAAAGGGGTGCGTAAGTCATGGGTAAGACGGGAAACAAAATCTTGACGCTGAAGGGCAATTTCATCACGTTCATCTATACTGTGTTTGAGTCGCAGGAGCGATCGCACTCTGGCCAGTAATTCATCGACGCTAACAGGTTTGTGAATAAAGTCATCTGCACCCAAATCTAATCCTTTGGCGACATTGGGTGTATCATGGGCAGTGATGAGTAGTATGGGTATATATTGCTGTAGGTTCAGTTCGTTCCGAATGCGTCTGGTGACTTCATAGCCATCCATTTCTGGCATCATCAAATCAAGTAATACTAAATCATAGGCAAATGCTTGAAGTTTGGAAAGTGCGGAAACACCATTTTTGGCGCTGCTAGTTGTATATCCTTCTGTTTCCAAGATAGTTTTAACGAGAAAAATATTATCGGTTGAGTCGTCTACAATTAGTATTTTACCAGTACGTTTAATTTTGGAAATCATGATAATTTGGTCGTTCTTTTATATCCAATTGTAAATGATTTTCAGTATCAATATTATGATAATTGATTAATTTACATATATATATCCCCGAATTTGCAGATTTATTAATTCGGGAATATGGGTATTATTTCCTATGAGGTTGAGCTACTTAATAGTTGTTCAAATTCCGAGATTGAAGGAATAGCGATCGCTCTTTTTAGAAGAGTTTTCAAAACAGATGAATCATTGATATTATTCACCACATCAATTATAGATATTGGTACTTCACCAAATCTTGTTTCCAACACTTCAATGAGATTATCTCGTCCCATTTGTAAAATCCCTTCTTGCCTTCCTTCTTGCCTTCCTTCTTGCAGTCCTTCCTCAATTCCCTCTTGTTTTGCTAATCTTTCAATACTTGTTACATAGCGCATTTTTCTTGCCTCTTCGTAACTTCTGATTTCTGTTTTAAAACTAATTGCCAATTCTTCTGGTAAAACCATTATCCAGTCAATAAACCGGAATAATTGTTCAGTCATAAACTAAAACAAGAAATATCTTTGTGCCATTGGTAAAACCGTCGCTGGTTCACAGGTTAATAACTCTCCATCTGCGCGAACTTCGTAGGTTTCTGGATCAACTTCAATCTGAGGTAAAGCATCATTTAATTTCATATCTTGCTTAGTAATTTGCCGAGTTCCAGAAACAGCAACAATTGATTTTTTCAAACCTAACATTTGGGGAATTTCTCTTTCTAAACCTGCTTGAGAAACAAAAGTTAATGATGTTGCATGACGCGCACCGGCAAAACTACCAAACATTGGACGCGAATGTACAGGTTGAGGTGTGGGAATACTAGCATTAGCATCTCCCATCTGCGACCAAGCAATCATTCCCCCTTTAATAACTATTTCCGGTTTGACACCAAAAAACGCAGGTTGCCATAAACACAAATCGGCGATTTTTCCCGCTTCCACAGATCCCACATATTCAGCAATACCATGAGTAATTGCTGGGTTTATTGTGTATTTAGCTACATATCTTTTAGCCCGCAAATTGTCTGCATTGCTATCACCAGCAAGACTTCCGCGCTGTACCTTCATTTTGTGTGATGTCTGCCATGTACGAATTATGACCTCACCTACACGCCCCATTGCTTGGGAATCGGAAGCAATCATACTAAATGCGCCTAAGTCGTGCAAAATATCTTCAGCAGCAATAGTTTCTCTACGAATACGCGATTCAGCAAAAGCTACATCTTCGGGAATGCTAGTATCTAAATGATGACATACCATCAACATATCTAGGTGTTCATCTAAGGTATTAACTGTATAGGGACGGGTGGGGTTAGTGGAAGATGGTAAAACGTTGGTTTGTCCGCAGACTTTGATAATATCTGGTGCGTGTCCTCCCCCAGCGCCTTCGGTGTGGTAGGTATGGATAGCACGATGTTTAAAAGCGGCAATAGTATCTTCAACAAAACCGGCTTCGTTTAAAGTGTCAGTGTGAATTGCTACTTGCACATCATATTCATCAGCCACGGTTAAACAAGTATCAATAGTTGCAGGGTTTGTTCCCCAATCTTCATGGAGTTTTAAGCCCATTGCGCCAGCTTCTATTTGTTCTTTGAGTGCTTGGGGTTGACTGGTGTTACCTTTACCTAAAAATCCCAGGTTAACGGGGAAAGCGTCAGCAGCTTGCAGCATTCGGTAAATATTCCAGGGTCCTGGTGTGCAAGTTGTGGCATTTGTTCCCGTAGCTGGTCCTGTTCCGCCGCCGATCATGGTGGTGATACCGGAAGCGATCGCTACTTCAATTTGTTGGGGACAAATAAAATGTATATGGGTGTCTATTCCCCCTGCGGTGAGTATCATTCCTTCACCGGCTAAAGCTTCGGTTCCCGGTCCAATAATGATATCTATATTGTCTTGAATATAGGGATTTCCGGCTTTACCAATTTTGTGAATTTTGCCGTTTTTGATGCCGATATCTGCTTTAACTATACCCCACCAATCGAGAATCAAAGCATTAGTAATTACTAAGTCTACAGCACCATCGGCGTTGGAAATGGGAGATTGTCCCATACCATCCCGAATGACTTTTCCTCCTCCAAATTTTACTTCGTCGCCGTAGGTTGTAAAGTCTCTTTCTACTTCTATAAATAGTTCGGTGTCTGCTAGTCTAATTTTGTCTCCTACGGTTGGTCCGTATGTGTCGGCGTAGGCGCGGCGGTTCATTTTGTAGGGCATATTTTTTCCTTTTGGTGATTACTGTAATTGATTTTTTTTCTCTCTTGAAAATTTCATTCATGTTTTTTAAACGAACCGCAGAGGCGCAGAGGACGCAGAGAAAGATTTTAGAGGTTTCCGTTGATTTTGTTGTTGAATCCGTATATTTGGCGTGTACCAACTAGGGGAATAAGGGTGATTTCTTTTTCGTCTCCTGGTTCAAATCTGACTGCTGTTCCTGCGGGAATATCTAATCTCGTTCCTCGCGCTTTTTCTCGGTCAAATTGTAGGGCGTTGTTGACTTCGTAAAAGTGAAAGTGTGAACCAATTTGTATGGGTCTGTCTCCTGTATTTGCTACTATTAATTTGGTAGTTGTCCGATTTGTGTTTAGTTCAATTTCCCCTGTTGGGGTGATGATTTCTCCGGGGATCATAGACTTATTTCCTTTGCGTCTTTGCGTGAGAATTATCTAATAGGATTATGCACAGTTACCAACTTTGTTCCATCAGGAAAAGTTGCTTCTACCTGCACTTCATGAATCATTTCTGGTACACCTTCCATCACATCATCACGACTTAATAAAGTTGTTCCATAACTCATTAAATCTGCTACAGTTTGTCCATCCCTTGCACCTTCCAAAATCGCAGCAGAAATAAAAGCAACTGCTTCTGGATAATTTAATTTCAATCCTCTATTTTTTCTTCTTTCAGCTACTAAAGCCGCTGTAAAAATTAATAACTTATCCTTTTCCTGGGGTGTCAGTTGCATTCTTCTCTCCTCTGCGGTTTGTTTAAATTTGCCAGACTCTAGGTATACAATTACCACGATTTAACAACGATACTCGTAAATTTTGCCAAATATTTGTAAACCAACTTCTGACTTCAGATGTAGAATTCCCACGATATCGACACAAAAATCCATGTTCTAAACGAGTTACCCCTGCATCAGAGTTGTGAATAATTAAAGAACGTGCTTGTTTAATAATTTCCTGAGAGATGGGAAAACCAACCCACACAAAACTACCAACAACGGGTTTTCCTGCTAAACCGTGGGGACTATCAAATACTTCTTCGTTACCGGGTAAATATTGTCTATCAATCCATAATGGGATATTATTTTGCCATATTTCTGTGTGCGATCGCATCTCTCCCTGTACAAATTTCTCCCCTCTCGCACTTCTACCAAATCTCGTAATTTCCCACCCTAAAAAACTGCTTTCCGTAGCTAATTCTACCCGCAAATCTTGGCGATAAACCGCTCCATTAAATAAAATAGTTTCTTGGGGTAAATACTCTAAACAAGCACCAGCATCAACTTGAATATTTACAGTTTGTTTTGCCGGTAAACCGTTACTGCGATATATTTTACCAGCAGCAGCGGTAGTAATTAAGACTTGACTATCTGCTTGCAGGTGAATCTGCGAAGATAAGCTATCTCCTCCCACCACACCCCCAGCAGTGTGTAAAATAACACTATGACAGACGTTTTCACCCTCTGGGTAAAAAGGACGTTGAATCTTGAAAGGTGCTTGGTTATGGTTGTAAATTAACTGTGTAGAATCTTGCCGTTTAGCATAAACTAAATTCAGTTTACCATGCCAACTTTTATTTATTGGGGTATCTATTTGGGTGTTATGGGTCATTTATAAATAGAGCAATTTTTACTTGTTACTTTTGCACACTTTCAGGCAACAATAGAATTATATACCTCCTAATGTGTCCATCTACCCAAAAACTATGACAGCTAAAGTAATTAGTGTTTGCAACCTCAAAGGTGGAGTAGGTAAAACCACCAACGTCATGGCCTTAGCAGAATATTTAGCCGGCGATACCATGTATGGTAAAAGGATACTCGCTATTGACTTAGATCCCCAGAGTAACCTAACTAGCGCCATGATGTCAGAAGAGGTTTGGGAATGGCAATATAATCAAAAAGGATTGACTTTACCTTTTCTTTTGAAAAATGCTGATTATTTTTTAGAAAAGGGTAATAGTGAAAAATTCATAGTTAAAGAAGAAGTTTCCAATGTCAGAAATAAAAACTCATTCAATTGTCTACATTTAATTCCTAGCAGTCCCAGATTATTTGAAGTGCAGGAATATTTACCAGCCAATGCAGTGGCAATTCTGCATAACATTATCACTCCTTTACTAGACAAATACGATTACATTTTAATAGATTGTCCACCAAGTATTAATAATGTGATCAAAAGTGCATTTTATGCCAGTGATTTTTGTTTAATTCCTTGTGTACCCAGCCGGATGTCAATTCATGGTTTAGAACTTTTATTAGAACAAATTGCACAATTTAAGAAAGATTACGACCATAAACTTAGTCCCATTGGTACTTTAATTTCCCGTTATAATGGTACTGTTTCCCAAACGCACAATTTGAATTTTATTATTGTTAATCCCTTTTTCCCGCCAACTTTTGCCACGAAAATACCAGAAAGAGCGAGAATTGCTGAAGGTTTAGATTTTCATCATCCATTAACCTATAAACAAAAATATGGTGATGGACATGAAGTAATGATGGAACTAGCTAAAGAATTTATGCGAAGAGTCGATGGTAGCGTAGTTTATGCACCACTGATGGCCAGTTCGTTGTAAGAGGATGTTTGAGTTCAGGAAAATATTTAATGACTGGGAATTAATTCCCAGTCTCATAGCGAAAGTCTGTTTTAACAGACTATAATAATTTAGCAGTTAGCATCAATGAAAATCCTGTAAATTCTGAAATCCTGATTCTGATAAGATGTTAAAATATCAATAAATCACTAATTCAATTGAGAAGATAAAACTATGCAAAAAATAAATGTTGATGCTCGTGTAGATGAAAATGGTTTTTTATACTTGAAAATGCCACATAATTTCGCTGGTATGGAAATCATAGGTCAACTTTTATATCAAGTTAACCCTAGTAAATTACCAACCCAAGAAAAGCGGGAAGTTGATATTAATGCTGTGCGTAGTATCTGTAATCAAATTAGAAATTTACCTATGCTTGATAGCAGAACTCCTGATGAAATTATTGGTTATAATGAGTTTGGGATTCCTGAATAATGGTGATTGACACTTCTGCTCAAGTTAATTACTGATTAATATATATTTTGAATAAAGAATTTACCTGAAATTTCACTTTCTCTTCTATTAACACTTTTTCTACCAAACACCGACGATTTAAAGATTGTAAAACTTTCAAAAATCTAGCATTTGATAATTCCAACTCAGCAGGTTTTTGAAAAATATCTATAGGTTCATTTTGTTTTGCTAACCAGTTGATAACCTTTTTTTCTAATTCTGATAAACGTTCTAAATGATTTTCTAACAGTGCTTCTATATCTCCTAAAAATACCTCATCTTCATCTATTAAAAATTGAGAAACTTTACCATTAAATAATTCCTTAATAGCTAATGTGATAATATTTAACCAATAAGGATGACCTTGATAAAGTTTGATTAATTCATCCCATTTGTCATTATCTTTTAAATCTTTTTCCTTTAATATTGCTTTAGCATCTTCTTCTAAACCTTGTAGATGTAATGTTTTTGTATATTGGTTTTCATTTTCTAAAGTTTCTATATCTGCGGGTTTTTCCGAACTAATCAAAATTAAAAAACTTTGATGAGATGAAGTCGCAATTTGTTGAAAAAATTTACTATAATCCTTATATTCTGTGAAATATTGACCTGCTAAGTTACCAAACTGAAAAATATTTTCTAGGTCATCAATAATTACTAAACAACGAGATGAGTTAAAATAATCTATGACTTCAGGTAATGGGTTTTGTGATTGAGAAAAAAATTGTTTAAGTTCATTTTTAAGAGTTATCAGTTTAGGAAGATTATCAAGACTGCGATAAATAATATAATCAAATTCTGTTTGAATTTCTGAGATTAATTTCAGGGTTAATGCGGTTTTACCAATTCCACTTAATCCATAAATTGTGATTAGTCGAGTTTTATTTTCTAATATCCATTGTTTGAGAGTATTAATTTCTGAAGTGCGTCCATATTTATAGTTTAATTCTGGTGCTTTTGTTAGGTCTATTTTTGAGGTTTGTTTTTGAGGTTTGGGAGAATTATAACTTTTTCGTCTATTGCTAGTTGTTTGTATAAATTTACTACCAATATTAATAGTATTTTGATTATTTTGTAATAAACAATAACTAGAAGAATGAAATTCAATAAAATTCTTATTTTTTTCTAGCTTAGAACGAAAATTATCTTTATTAAAATTTTCTCCTAATGATTGACCTAGTTTTTTCCATAATTTAGCTGCTTCTTTTTTGATATGAGATTCACTACAATTATTAAATTCTACAGCTATTTGCCAATATTTTTGACCTTGCCAAACACCTTTGAGAATTGCTTCCTCTACAGGAGTCAGATTTTCACTAGTATTTTCAAAGATTAAAGTATCCATGTATTGTAAAACGTCATCAATATCATTCATCTGTAGTTACACCAAGATATGTATAAAAATATATTATACCAAATCCCACTAAATTGATACTAAATTCTATCTAAATCGTGTACTAAACCCTACTTTACTTCAAGCTTTACTGAAGGACTGGGTAGAGTAAAGATAGGTGATAAATGGGGTTTTATTAGCAAAGAAGGTAAACAAGCGATTCCAGCAAATTTTGATCGTGTACTTCCGTTTAACGAAGGACTTGCGGCGGTCAATATTGGAGCTACTCCAGGCTTTAGTCCCGATCCAAATATAGGTGGTAAATGGGGATTTATTGACAAAAAAGGTAAACAAGTTATTCCGAATGAATTTGGTCTAGTTAGTTCTTTTTATGAAGGTTTAGCTTCAGTTATTGAACAAAAAACAGATGGTACTTTCTTCGATACATTTGGTCTTGGTGGTAAAATTGGGTTTCTTAATAAGGAAGGTAAACTCATTATTCCATACCAATTTGATGAAAGGAGGATAACAGGAGTTAATCAGGTATTTTGGGAGGGACTAGCGGGAGTATTTATTAATTGGAAATGGGGCTTTATCAATCATCAAGGAACATTAGTTATTCCTTCTCAATTCGAGGATATTCTGTTTTTTAGTGAAGGATTAGCACCAGTTAAAATTAATGGTAAATGGGGTTTTATAGATAAAGTGAGACGATTTATTATTTCTCCCAAGTTTGATTTTGCTTCTACTTTTAGAGAAGGTTTAGCTCCTGTAAGAATTGGTGATAAATATCGCTATATAAATAAACAGGGTAAAGAAGTTATTAGTCCTCAATTTGATTATGCTGATAGATTTAACGAAGGATTAGCAGCGGTACAAGTTAATGGTAAATGGGGTCATATTCGTAATCCTCTACAAAAATATTAGTTGTTTGTAGGTAGGTTGGTAAAATGGCTCTACATATCATTTAAAATACCATGATATTAATTCCGTTTTACCCAGATCATACTCTAATAGAGAAGTTAAAATTTACGCAACTAAAGAAATACGCTCTTCTCCTTTTTCGAGAATCAGACGATACCCACAAATTTGAACTATATGTAAAAAGATGCTCATTTTCATATCTTGCACATATCTTGAATAACAGCATCAAATCAAACATCCTGTAAATCCTCAAATGCAGGACATCCTGATTAAGACAAATCAAACACTCTTCACCCGAATCAAACCTTTATCAAAAACACGATTATCAGTACCAATACCACTCACTTCAATTCTATCTGCATACACATCATAAGCCGCAAAACTTAAATTACTCGTAGAATATTCAGTCCACGCAGAACGACCCACAGGACGATTTCCCGCACCAGCACCACAAATTAAATAAGTTGTACCATTAATAGACCGAGTGCGTTCATAATGATGTTCATGACCATTAATATAAAGCTGAACACCGTATTTTTGAAATAAAGGAGTAAACGTCTTAATAAAATTCGCATTACTCCCATAAGCACCAGAAGCATAAATTGGATGATGACCAAATACCACCTTCCAAGCTGCTTTACTTAAACTCAATTCTTTCTCTAACCAAATTAGCTGATTTTTCCAATCAGCATTACCATTAGTATCTAAAGCAAAAAACTGTACATTTTCACGAATAAATGTATAGTACCTTCCTTTCATATTGAAACCTTGATAATTTACCTGGGGAACACCATTATCAGTTCTAATATCGTGATTACCTAAACAGGCTTGAAATTTCACATCTTTTTTGAGCAAAGGTTGATAAGGACGTTCAAAAACTGCGCCTATTTTCTCAATTTCACCATTGTTGTAAATATTATCTCCGCCTAAAATAACTAAATTGTAGGGATTTTTTTGGTGATAAAAATTCATCGCTCTAGCTACAGCATACTGTCCTCTAGCACCCGTTCCCGTATCAGCAACAGATACAAAACGAAATAACAAATCTTTTGGGTTTAAATTTGCGGCTATTGCTGTTTCTGAAAAAGGATTTTCCCCATTTTTATAGGCTAAATTCCAACCGAGAAATCCTGAAACAATGGTGCTAAGACTACCTAAAAATAAAAATTGACGGCGTTTGAGTTTCATAACTTAGTAAATTAATTAAATGGCACAATAAAAAGCATCTTGACTTCTGTACGGTCGGGGTTACTGACTCCTGACTCCTGAATTCTTCCATTGATTCATTAATCTGAGGAAAAGTTCCATGTCACAAGACAAACGACGAAAACCAAAGGATGAGCAAAAAAATCAACCTTCTTCAAAACCCTACCAGAAAAACCCGCCAATTTGGAAGACAACAATAATTCAATTTTTGCGAGGAACAATAGGGTTATTAGAAAATACAGTAGTCAAACTGGAAACAGAACCACCTCCCACTACTGAAAAAAAGCCTAATCTTTTAGAAAGGGTTTTGCGAGGATGGGATAGATTTTTACAGACATTCCGCTTGTTTTTACCATCAAAAGTTTCTAATAATGTATCAGATACTGTTTTAACGGGAATTTTTGCGGTAGTTACTGTGGTGATAGTTGGGACAACTGCAACGGTTTTTACTTCCAAACCTGCTGAAATAGCAACCCTTCCCCCAGTTGAGGAAGTTCCCGCACCTACACTACCAACAGCAGAACCAGAACCAATTCCAATACTAGAACCAGAACCGGAACCAACCCCAACACCAGAACCAACACCAGAACCAACACCAGAACCAACTCCAGAACCAGAACCAACACCAGAAAAGATTGTAGAATTGACACCAGAACAAGCTTTAATTGCGGCTATTGAAAATCAATTGGCGGAAATTACCGTTTCTGTACAAACCAACGGAGATGAAAAAATTTCCGTTAACTTGATAAAATCAATTCAAGCTAATTTCCGTACCAGCGATTTAACCATTACAATAAGTGATGATTGGTACACCCTAGAACCATCACAACAGCAACAATTAGCAGCGGATATATTAAAACGTTCTCAAGAATTAGATTTCACTCATTTACAACTTTTTGATTCTCAAGATAAATTAATTGCACGTAGTCCAGTTGTGGGTAATGAAATGATAATCTTTAGTAAGCATTCAGGAGTCAGGAGTCATGACTAGCAGAATTTGTGGTCAGGAGTAACCATTGTTAAAGTTGCACATTATCAGATAAAATAAGTGATTTATCCGTTGAAAGACTCTGCTGTTATATATGTCTAAAACTTACACCGTTGAAATTCACCACCAAGGCACAATTCATACCTTGCAAGTTCCCGAAAATGAAGCTATCCTTACAGTTGCTCAAAGTTCTGGTTTAGACTTGCCAACTTCCTGTGGTGCTGGTGTTTGTACCACTTGCGCTGGTCAGCTTATTGAGGGAACTGTAGACCAAACTGACGGGATGGGTGTAAGTCTAGAATTGCAAAAACAAGGTTATGTCCTACTTTGTGTAGCTAAACCTCGTTCTGATTTAAAAGTTGCGACAGAAAAAGAAGACATCGTTTATCAGATGCAATTTGGTAAAGGTTAGTAAACTGGGTCATTGGTAATGGGTAATGCTGTTTTATCAATTACCAATTACCCAAAATAGCTGTATTCTAGAAATAACCAAAACTCTATATTTTACAATCATGACTACCCATTTTATTACTGCCGAAATCGACTTACAAGAAACACCCACAGAATTACAAAAAGCCATTGAAGCCGAATTGAAAAAACAAGGTGAACCCTTACGCTGGGCGGTTACTTCCGTTGATGAAGAACAGGAAAAAGCCACAGTAGAAGCAGTCGTCACCACAGCAAATGCTGAATAATTGCTGAATTACTAAAACTAAGGCGTTGCTAAATGAGCATAAAAGAAATTAAAAATATGGCTACGCCACGCAAGCTATCAAAATCTTCAACTTTGCGCCTTTGCTCCTTTGTGCCTTGGCGCGAAACATAATTAATACTGCCATGATGCAACGCCCATATACAGCGATTTTAATTATACCTACTGGCATAGGCGCGACCATTGGTGGTTATGCCGGTGACGCATTACCAGTAGCTAGAGTTATATCACAGGTGTGCGATCGCTTGATCACTCATCCCAACGTCCTCAACGGTGCAAGTTTATACTGGAATATCCCCAACGCCTTCTATGTGGAAGGATATGGTTTAGATAAATTTGCCGCTGGAGAATGGGGTTTAAGACCTGTGCATAGTAACCGCGTTGGTTTACTTTTAGACCAAGGAATAGAACCAGAATTAATGCTGCGACACCTGCAAGCCGCAGATGCAGCCAGAGCCACGTTAGGATTAAATATTACAAATCATGTAATTACAGATGCCCCATTAGACGTAGAATTACGCATATCATCATCCGGTGCAAGTTGGGGAACAATTGGCAACCCAGATAGTTTATTACGGGCTGCGGAAATATTGATTAAAAAAGAGCAAGCAGAAGCGATCGCTGTTGTAGCTCGTTTCCCCGATAATATAGATGAACAAGCAACGCAAAATTACCGTCATGGAAAAGGCGTAGACCCCCTAGCAGGAGCAGAAGCCGTAATTAGCCATTTATTAGTGCGAACCTTTCAAATTCCTTGCGCCCATGCTCCCGCCCTTGCACCAGCACCCCCAGATCCCAGTTTATCGCCCCGTTCCGCCGCCGAAGAATTAGGTTATACTTTTTTACCATGCGTTCTTGTCGGTTTAAGTCGCGCTCCCCAGTTTATCGTCAACAGAGAATTTATCAATTCTTTACCAGCAGATATTTGGGCAGATCAAGTTGATGCTGTTATAGTACCAGCAAACGCCTGTGGGAGCAGCACCTTACTAAGTTTAAGCCAGAAGCAATGCCAAATAATTACAGTTACAGAAAATAAAACTTTAATACAAGTTTCCGCCCCAGCGTTAGGAATCAAATCTATACAGGTAAACTCTTATTTAGAAGCAGTAGGTGTCTTAGTCGCTCACAAAGCAGGAATTAATCCTTGGTCATTAGTCATTAGTCATTAGTCATTAGTCATTAGTCATTAGTTGTTTCTTCCCCTGCTTCCCCTGCCTCCCCTGCCTCCCCTGCTTTCTGTCCCCAGTCCCCAGTCCCCAGTCCCCAGTCTCCAGTCCCTATTATTTAAACGCCTGTGGTTGAACAAAAACAAGATCCAGAAATTCCTTATCTCACACGCACTCAAGTCCTGGTGGCTATGGGCGCGACCGCGATTATTTTATGGATAGTCGCCAAGCTGTGGTTACGCTTTGGTAACTTTCCTCTCTTTAAGTTGTACTGGCAGCCCAGAGATTTATTTTTGGGTTTGGGGTTGGGTTTAGTCATCACTGTTTTCAGTGGTTTAGCTTATCGCTTTTCTCCTCCCTATCGTAAAAGCGCAGATTATTATCTAGAAATGGTGCTTAAACCTTTAGCTTTACCAGACTTGATCTGGCTAGGGTTGTTGCCGGGTTTAAGTGAAGAATTATTATTTCGCGGTGTCATGCTACCAGCTTTAGGTGCTGATCATGTAGCCGTTATTGTCTCCAGTCTTTGTTTTGGAGTTTTACACCTCAGTGGTGCCGAACAATGGCCTTATGTAATTTGGGCAACAATTATCGGGATCATCTTGGCATATAGCGCCCTATTCAGTGGCAACTTGTTAGTGCCAATAATAGCTCATATCCTCACAAATTGGTTATCTAGCTATTTGTGGAAAACCCAGAAATTGGGCTAAAAACAGTTGTCAATGGGAACAGGGAACAGGGAACAAGGAACAGGTGAAGAATTTTCTCCCCATTCCCCATTTCCCCATCTCCTGTCACCTGCTATAACTGGCTTTTTCCTTAGAAATCATCAACCAAAGAACTCAAGCGACTGATTACAGGGTCAACCTCTTGGGGCGGAGTGGGATCGGGAGTGTAAGCAGTATTGTTAACTGCTTCTACCGTTGGTACTGATGAAGTTGCAGGTTGAATAGACGCTGCTTGATTGACCATGATAGCCAGTTGTGCAACTTGTTGACTAAGCTGCAACATCTGGCTTTCCATCGTTTGCAAACGATTAGATTCCTTAGCAAAAAAACGTTCCTCAAGTCCAGCTATTTGACGTTGCAATTCACCGAGTTGTTGTTCCATCGGTAGTGCTGCTGTATTCGGAGCAGGTCGTACAGAGTCTGTTACACATAAAGCTTGCCAAAGAGCCTCTTTACAAAGGTCACTGAAAGTCTTTTCCGGCTGTGCCTCCAAATAACTTTCTACCTGTGCTAACAAGCTTTCATCACCAATTTCTGGATTAAAAGTGACAGATTTAACTACTTTTTTTGACCATTGGAACATCAGTTTTATGACCTAGCAGCGCGACTAGCAGACAATTGCGCCTCTCCGTAAAGATACTGCCCCAAAGCGTTAGCTTGGCGGGAAGGTGCAGCTAAATAGGCATTAATTCTGGCTTCTTTGAGTAAACGTTGTACATCTTCCCAGAAGAACTCACCACCGCCACCAGTGATAATCACATCAGTTACACGCTCTGGCAACCAAGCCAATACACGAGAGCAAATATCCCGTGAAAACATTTCGGTAAGGTTAGGGAGAAAATCGTCTAAATTGGTGGGTTTGCTTTCACCTTTGGGACGGTAAAAACGCTCACCCTTGGGTTTGTTAACGGCAGAAATCAGTGCTAGAGACTGGCTATCAGCCCCTGGAATTTCCTTAGCAACAAGTTCATAGAACTCACTCATACCAAAATTTTCGCTTTGAGAAAGACCTCTAGCGAACCGGAAGTTATCAACCATAATGAGGTCAATGGTTTGATGTCCAATATCCACAATACCTACAGAAATTTTGGTCAAATCAGGAATTCCCGGACCTTTGTTGGGTTGAGCTTCTGTCCATAAAAGACTGCCATAACCCTCTGGCATTACCCAAACTTTGGTGATATTCAAGGACAAAGACTCACCCCGGAAGTTAAAAACATGGGGACCTGTCACCAAGCTAATTAACTTTGCTTTTTCTCTCTCAAATTGTTCTAAGGAAAGGAAAGGCAGACCCAATACAACGGAAATTTCGTCTTTGAGTTTAAAGTAGCCAGCAGCAGCCAATACTTTGACCAGTGCATCTTCTACCTTAGATTGTCCAACTCCTAAACCTGCGCCAAAGTCCGCTGCTAACTGTCCTACGGCGAATCCAGTACCTTGATATTCCAGCCACAAATCCATTAAAGGATCAGTTGCCTTAGATTCAAACACCCCACCGCGTATTTGTTCCATTGACATTTGCTTGACATTGGCAGGGATGAAGGCTACAGTTCCTGGTTCGCGGCTGACACAAGTTTTGGTGGAGGTTCTACCCAAGTCAACACTGAGAATATTTTTCCCTGAAACACCAACTGGCTTATTAACGTTGTTTATAGGGGTTGACGCTACTCGATTCATTGGTATAGCAGCGGCATTCATTGGGTTAGCTACGGGAGGTTGGTCTGTCATGAAAGCTCCTATGTGGTGACTTAACTGTAAAAAGTTATCATGCCCATCTTACAAAAATGCAAGATCAAAAAAATTTTCAGTTGGGTCAAGTGTAGCTAGAAATACGTCAAAATTTATTGTAGGCGATGGAAAATTTAGCATTATTTTGGCTTCATCGTATAGGTGAGATGTTCACATATAGCAAGTAGTCAATGGATACGTTCCGGTAGCAGGTCCCTAAAGCAGTCAGATTGGGAAAACCTTTGTCTAATCAGGAGTTGAGAATTTGAGCTTGTCCTGATCACCTTGGCAACTGCTATACATTGCTATACATACTTGTTTGACTGAACTAAATTCATCTGCCTGTTCCTTGACGTTTGCGCTTGAGTACCCAAAGGAAGAATACCAGCACTACACCCCCCAGGACAATTTTAGATACAGGGGCAAGGTATGTATCCACAAGTTCATACTGAGTCCCTAACAAGTATCCGGAATATGTGAGCAAGGCGACCCAGACAGCACTACCAAGGGTGGTGTACAATAAGAACGGCAACAAGGGCATATTGCTCATACCAGCGGGAACAGATATTAAGGTACGGATTCCCGGCACAAGACGACCAATTAATACTGCTTTCCCACCTTGTCTGTTGAACCAGCTTTTAGCCTTATCAATATCTTCGCTAGATATAGCCAGCCACTTACCGTACTTATTGGCTAATCTTTTCAAGCGTCGTTCTTCCAAGAATTTACCTGGATAGTACCAGATCAGTGCGCCAGCTACTGAACCCAAAAGTCCTGATAAAAATACGCCCAATATATTCAGTTTTGCCCCTCCTGGTTGGTAAGGACTGGCTGTAAATCCCGCCAGTGGCATAATCAATTCAGAAGGTATAGGGGGAAATACATTCTCCAAGAACATCAGTAGAGCAATTCCTGAATATCCCAAGGAGTTGATAGTGTTAGTTATCCATTCGAGCATATTGGTGATTGGTGATTGGTGATTGGTGATTGGTAATTGGTAATTGGTAATTAGAAAATTAATCCTTAAAAATCTGTATGTACTAAAAGAAGAAATCTTCCCAGTCACCAGTCACCAGTCCCCAGTCACCAGTCCCCAGTCACCAGTCCCCTATTCTAGACAGTTGGCGTTAATGATTGTACTCTCGATTCGGATTCCCAGTCTAATGGGTTCCAAACCCTTTCTTCTACAGCCATCTGCTCAATTAAACTCGCTAATCTCAGGGCTTTTAGGGCTTGTTCACCACCCACAGAAGGCTGATTCCCTCCATGTACACAGTTGACAAAATGCTCTAACTCTGCGCTTAAAGGTTGAACGTTACTAGTATAGACTTTTTCTATCAAACCATCTTGCCTGTAAAGTACCTGCCGATGGTCGTTTGTAGTGTGGCTGTTTTGCCGATGAATCAAAATTTCATTCTTGAGAAAATCAGCTTCTGTGAATGAATTTTTGCAATGGGCAACGATGCGGCGAATTTTGCGATGAGTGACTTTACTGGCGGTGAGAGTGGCAACAATACCATTGGCAAAGCCCAAGGTGGCAGTTACATAATCTAAATAACCAGAGTCTAGGGAACGAGTACCATTAGCTGTCAATTTGACGACGGGAGAACCAGCTAATTCTAAAAGTAGGTCAATGTCATGGATCATTAAATCCAGAACTACTGAAACATCATTCGCCCTAGCTGAATAAGGACTCATCCGATGAGCTTCCAACGCCAAGACTTCCTCTGTTTTCAGGACTTGGCTGAGTTCTCTAAATGCTGGATTAAAACGCTCAATGTGGCCTACTTGCAAAATACATTGAGATTCAGCGGCGGCGTTGACGAGTGATTCTGCTTCGGAAATACTCGCAGCAATTGGCTTTTCAATCAAAACATGAATTCCCGCTAACAGACAGTTGATGCCTACGGCATAATGTAAGCGAGTGGGTACAGCAATACAAACTGCATCTACATGGGGTAGCAAGTCGCAGTAGTCTTCAAAAAAACGGACTTTGTATTTGCTGGCAGTTTCTAAGCCTCGTTCAACGTTAATATCGGAAACGCCTATCAGTTCAACATCTTTCATTGAACTCAATACGCGGGTGTGATGTTGTCCCATGTTACCCACCCCAATCACGCCTATGCGGATTGCTCGTGGCTGGTTGCGCTGTGAATATAGATTTGGTTCTGCCACTGACATGCTATTCTGCACTATTATTTTCTCCTCAACCACCAAATTTAGAAACGCTACGGTCGTTGGCATTTATACTGAACTGCCTGGTGCGATCCGTCTAAAACCATCCAGATGGTAACATAGTGGTTCTATTTATGAAGAATTTCAAAGTTTATGTTCAGTTCCCACTATCTTGCTAACTTTTCGATAGATAGTTATTAATTGCCCTGTTGTTTGTAATTGACACCAACGAAAATGTGTTGTTTTCCTGACTTTACAATCTCTGTGATACCTAAGTGATAGTTCTCAGGTGGCAGTTAGGCAATTAATAACTAGGATAACTACTTGATTTCCATCTGGATAAATTGTTTACATTTAGCTTTCAGTAAAATTATCAATAACTGTAATTTTCAGCAAGATTTTCTGCAAAAATGTTGCCCTCGATACTGTAAATTATTTTTTCCATTTTGATTTGCATTTTGATTTGCATTTTGAATTTAATTTTCGGTTTGTTGCATTTTGTTGATTGTCTCACTTTTTGGATGAAATTGGTGTTAGTTTTTTTGGAGGGTTTTGACTGATGAAAGCTGTTATTCTTTTGTCTGGGGGATTGGATTCTGCTACGGTTCTCTATCAAGCAAGGGTTGATGGTTGTGAATGTTACGCCATTTCCTTTGATTACCAGCAGCGACACCGCCGAGAGCTACAATCAGCTTTGTTTGTAGCGCAATCTGTAGGGGTAGTTCAACATCAGATAGTGAATTTTGATTTACGGCTATGGGGTGGTTCAGCGTTGACGGATGATGCGATCGCTCTCCCTGAAGATCGTTCCCTTGAGCAAATGTCACAAAATATTCCTGTCACTTATGTCCCTGCCCGGAATACTATTTTTTTAAGTTTTGCTTTGGGTTATGCTGAGACTATCGGCGCACAACGTGTATACATCGGTGTTAATGCTTTGGATTACTCTGGTTATCCTGATTGTCGTCCTGATTATATCCAAGCGATGCAGGAAGTTTTCCGTTTGGGAACTAAACAAGGTCGGGAAGGACAACCTATTGAAATTATTGCACCGCTAATTAATTTGAAGAAAACCGAAATTATCCAACTTGGCAACCAGTTGGGTGTACCTTGGGAGTTAACTTGGTCTTGTTATGCTGGTGGTGATCAAGCCTGTGGGGTTTGTGATTCTTGTCGGTTGCGGTTAGCTGCTTTTACTGAGTTGGGTTTACAAGATCCTGTGGATTATGTTTAGCTTATAATCCTATCACTTGTTGGTCTTAAACTCAATTTACCACTACCTGAGAATGACTGTAAAAATATCAGGCAAATATGCAGAAACATGAAAACCGATAAAATATTTTATACGCTCTTTCAAGTTTTTCCAGAATTAATATTTCAATTAATAGGAAAATCTGCTCATCTTGCCGAAAGCTATAAATTTCAATCAGTAGAAATTAAAGAATTAGCTTTTAGACTTGATGGTGTATTTTTACCAGATGAAAATCACCCTAATTATCCGATTTACTTTGTTGAAGTTCAGTTTCAAAAGGATGATGATTTTTATTGGCGATTCATCACGGAAATCTTCATATACTTAAATCAGTATAAACCCTCGCGTCCTTGTCATGCCATAGTTATTTGGGCAAAACGTAGCTTAGATGAAAGTTTACCATTAGCTTATCAAGAATTGCTGGTCAATCAAAACATTCACAAGATATACTTGGATCAACTCAATCAAGTATCTACCAACTCTCTAGGTTTAGGGATTATCAAATTTATCACAGTTTCAGAAGCTGAAGCAACTGAACAAGTAGAATCCTTAATTAACCAAGCTAAACAGGAAGTTACTGATGAACTGATTCAACAGAATGTAATAGAATTAATTGAAAAAATCATCGTCTATAAATTTCCCCAAAAAAGCCGTCAGGAGTTAGAAAAAATGTTCAACTTAACTGAATGGAGACAAACAAAATTCTACCAAGAAGCCAAAGAAGAAGGGAAACTAGAAGGGAAGCTAGAAGGGAAAATAGAAGGGAAACTAGAAGGTGAAGAGGAAGGAAAATTAAAAACCGTACCTTTGTTATTAAAACTAGGATTAAATATTGAACAAATCGCCCAGGAATTAGGGATAGAAATTGACAAAATTCGTCAATTTATAGCTAGTCAAAATAATTAGGGTCTTGCTGTCCGCGTAGCGTGCCGTCAGGCATAAAAGTAATCTGTGAGTGCGAGGAGTCAGGATAAAAACTTAATTTTTCTCCCCCTGCTTCCCCTGCTTCCCCTGCTTCCCCTGCTTCCCCTGCTTCCCCTGCTTCCCCTGCTTCCCCTGCTTCCCCTGCTCCCTCTGCTCCTCCTCCTGACTCCTGCTATATTTAACCTAAAGGTTCATCTGACAATCTTCTAATTTCAATTTGGTGCAAGCGTGGTCCGCTAACTGAGACTACAGTAAATTCAAGATTCTCATAGTTGAATATTTCCCCTTTAGCGGGGATTTTTTGCAAGTGATAAAGTAAAAAGCCTCCCAAAGTTTGGTATTCTCTTGTCAAGGGTAAATTAAGATGTAAAACTTCATTGAGTTCTTCTAGGTTTATCTGTGCTTGCACTAAAAACGTCTGCTTGTCTAACATTTGAACTAGCAAATCATCACTAATTCCTGGTTCATTTGCATTCCCAATAATTTCCGCAATCACATCTTGAATTGTCACTATTCCCACAGTAGCGCCAAATTCATTGACAACAATTACCATCGCTGGTTTTTCTTGCTGCATCATTGGCAATAATTCGCTCAACAGTGTCTGTTCTGGGACAAACCTGGGAGGACGCATCCAAGGGTAAATTTGTGTTTCTAATGTCATTTTCCCAACGGATAGCGGTGTTGCTAAATCTTGAAAATAAACAATACCGCGAATGTCGTCTAAAGATTCCCCAATGATGGGATAACGGGAATGACCTGTAGAGGTTATTTCCTCAAGTAATGACTGAAAGTTGGCATCGTCTGGTAAAGCAATAATGTTAGTGCGGGGGATCATTACATCTTGGGCGGTTATGTCTCCAAACTCAAAGACATTATTCAGCAGTTCTCGTTCTGATAATTCTAAACCTGTTGATTCTCGTTCTGTGGATATAATCAGTTGTAATTCTTCAGGAGTAACTGGAGGTCTCCAACTTTGACCTGTGTATTCAATCCCAAATAATCGTAACAGGTAACGGGTTGATTGGTTGAGAATCCAAATTACAGGGCTAAAAAACCGGACAATGGCTTTCACTGAAGGACCCAAAAACCTTGCCAGTTTTTCTGAATACAGCATAGCAACTGATTTAGGGAATAATTCCCCTAAAACAATTTGCAAATAGGCAATTAAAAAAAAGGTAATGGGAACTGATAGAGAATGAGCTAGAAAATTACTCAAACTAATGGGTAAAGGCCAAGATTTTAACCATGCTTCCACCAGCACAACAATACTACTTTCTCCAATCCAACCTAATGCCAAACTAGAGAGAGTAATACCTAATTGAGCAGTAGATAGCAACCTATCAATACTACGTTGTAACATTTCTACAGCGATCGCAGGTATATCACCAGCCTGAACCAGCTGATGGATACGTGTTCGCCGCACTGTCACCATTGAAAATTCCGCTGTCACAAAAAAGGCATTAATCGCAATCAGCAGTAGCACTGACAACAATTTTAACCCTAAATCTGTCCAAATTAACTGAGAAAAAGCACTCACTTCTAAAGCTCGTGTCAAAATTACGCCGATACTAAACCGTTAACAATAGCATTTCTATTTTTCCACAGGAATATCGGATACCTGTAATTTTAGTCTTTGCGCGGGATAATCTGTTAGCGCCAGTGATATATTACTCACATCATCCAGTAAAGCTGTGGGTATGCTGATTGTACCTGTAAATGTCGGTCCCTTGCCTGGTAATTCGGCGGGTAGTCCTTCTGTAATGGCGCTCAAAGTTCTGCCTTTATCATCAGTGACATCTAAAAAACTATAGAGAAACCTTACCGAATCAGTAGCTTTATTTTGCATTTTGACTCTTAGTAATAGATCCCCACCAGAGTATCGAGCCGATTGTACGGACATTGTTACACCTTCACTCTCTGCCACAACCGGAAATCCCGGTTCTAGTTTTTCTTCTACCACCTCTTCGCGCTTTTCCTCTGGTTCAGGCTTCTTAGCTTTGATTTCTTCTTCGTCTTCCTCTCGGTTTTTGGCTTTGTGATCAGGTTTATTATCCTGCATTCGCGCTTTTACATTTTTGATAATATCTTCCTCTTTTAAAAGAGCTACTCCTGCCGATTGAGCGTTATTATTCTTATTACTGGCTAATTTAGATGTGGGACGGCCATCTGGTGATGTCACACCCTTAAGCGCAGAGCTTCCCATTGAAAACCCCAAAAATGCGCTCACAGAACCTGCTCCCATCATCAGGGTTAACAAAATCAACGTCAGAATTACAGTGGAGTTTATTTTCATCGCTGACCAGCTATTACAGAAAAAACGTAGTTTATATATTAGTCAAGAAAGACAGGGACTGGGGACTGGGTAATAAATTAATTCTTACCAATTACCTGCCTAAACTAGAATTTTTTTAAATTTTGCTCATGTTGTAAAATCATGCTATACTCATAGACGTGCGTTTGTCTAAAAGTCAAAAATAATTGACTCAAGCTCAAATGATAACAAAGAGTTAGCATTAAAGCTTAAGTAGACAAAACTAAAATCTAGCACAACAAGCGCCTTTGGCCGATTGGGGAGGCAACGAACTCATAATTCGTCTTCAGGCTGGTTCGATTCCAGCAGGGCGCATTTAAGGATAAAGTAGATATAATAACGCTTTTGGATTGGGTGAGTAGTTACTTAACTACCTACTTTCTCTCAATACAAACCATCCCAATACTTTTCGGTTAAGCCCAAAAAATATAATATGTAGGTTGGGTTGACGTTAGGAAACCCAACATTGATAGGCTTTTGTTGGGTTGCGCTATCGCTTAACCCAACCTACAAAAACTCTTAACTACCTGCTTTCTCTCAGTTGTATCCCCAAACAACTACTTAGGGCTAAATGGTTGATTAAGATAAAATTATTGTATTTCATTACTTAATACCAGACGATGAAACCAACATCTCAAACAGGTGTAGCATTCATTACTACCGGAACTATCACAGGTGCGGGTATTTCCTCCACTGTGGGAGGTATGGGAATAGCAGGAAGCTTTGGTGCAGTGGGAATAGGTGCAACTTCTGTCACTGCTGCGGGTGCGGTTGTGGGTGCTGCTATATACGGTGCATTTACAGGAATGACAACAGGTGATACAGCCGCTTTTAGCACAATGGGAATAGGTGGTATTGGTGGTTTGGGTTTTTCGCAAATTGTTGGTAGCATAGGATTTGTAGCGCCTAAAATTGGTTTAGCTTATGGTATTGGTGCTGTACCAATGACGGTAATAGGTGCGGTTTTCGGACTTGCTGCTTATGGTGTTTTTAAAGTATTAGATAATTCCGAATTTAAAGAAACTCCCATGCAAGTTTTTGAACGCATGGAAACAAAAGTTTTAGAAATGGATTATTACCATGCGGCATTATTAGAATTATCAGGTGAAGATATTAACCA
>JBJOKS010000038.1:0-36977 GCA_046045965.1 Cyanobacteriota bacterium
AACCAGCAGTTCATTAACTTGGAGTGCTACCCATTCTCTTTCAATCACACTATTAACTTTACCAGTCAATTTGTTTTTATCAAATTCTAGGTGATTGGGAAGGTTAGCTAAACCGGGATATTGCAAGTTTGTTTCTACCAATTTCTTGGAAGCTTCTCTATCTCTAACAGCAATTTCTTCACCAGGACGACACTGATAGCTGGCAATGTTAACTACACGACCGTTAACGGTAACGTGACCGTGGTTTACCAGTTGACGTGCTGCGGGAATGGTAGGAGCCATACCCATGCGAAAAACAGTATTGTCTAAACGCATTTCTAACAGTTGTAGCAACACTTGTCCTGTAGAACCAGTTACTCTTCTGGCTTTACGAACATAGCGGAGCATTTGCTTTTCTGTTAAACCGTAGTTTAAGCGGAGTTTTTGCTTTTCTTCTAGACGGATAGCGTACTCAGACCGTTTTTTGCGGTTCTGACCATGTTGGCCTGGTGCATAGGCACGTCTAGCACTTTTCCGAGTTAAGCCTGGTAATTCGCCCAAGCGGCGGACAATTCTGAGGCGAGGCCCTCTATATCGGGACATGAGTTTCCTTAATTTAATCCTGTTTAAACTTTACCCAAATATTCTATTATCACATATCTCTTAGCAATTAGCTAGAGTATTTTTGTTTAAATGATAAATACAGCAAATTGCAGATCAATGAGGTACAGAATCAAAATTGAAACCTAGACACCAAGAGAGTTTTACTCCTGACTCCTGACTCCTGACTCCTGACTCCTGCTGTATCAGACTTTTGGAAGTATTTGGGTGATGACAATGAAATTCCTTGATTATAGAGGAGTTTCAGCAAATTCTAAGTTAGCATAACTTTGGGTTGTTTGGAGAATAGCTATGTTAAAACGCAAAAAAGAAATGAGCAGTTTTGATCACGACAAAAGTAGTCATGTCTTGAAAGTTTTCACAATTCCAGTGATGGCGATCGCTGGATTATTCATAAATATGTTACCAAGTCAAGCTATCATCAGCTCTTATAGAAATAATTATCGTGCTTGTGCGGCTCAATTATTGAGTGCGGGAGTGACAGCAGAAGCAGCATCTCAAGGTTGTGCAACAGCCCTGCGACCAAGAGAGTTATCTACTTGTGTGGCTAAAATCACAAAGCAGACCGAAATTACACCAACTGATGCGCTTTATTCATGTAGTCAAGCTCGTCGTCCAGAGGATTTAGCTACCTGTGTTGTGGGCATTAGTAAGAGTACCCAACAGGAAATTAACCAAGCCACTTTAACCTATTGTGGACGCAGTTTATTACCCGTGACCTTTGCTGAGTGTGTGGTTGGCTTGCGGAAAGAAATTGATTTAACCCCAATTCAGTCTTTAGATAGTTGTATTGCTGCCAGTCAACGAGCTACTGGTATTGGGAGTGGATCTAAAAAACCACCGGGATTTATGCCTCGTTTTGAGACTGTGCCTATGCCATCAATTCCCGATGGTAGCTTGAGGTAGCAGTTAAACTTCGTTGTGTAGCAGGAGTCAGGAGGGGCGAGCGGCCGTTCGCCCGTACAGGGGTAAAACTCTCTTGTAGTGCGAATTTCATGAATGGCTTACGCCAAGCTGCGCTAACAATTGATGTTCTAACCGCCTTGTCCACGGTTGGCAACGAGTCTACCCTACTCAAAGAAAACAAAACGGGTACTGGCAAGCAAGGGGAATTTATGAGACACGGAAGAGCTTCAACTACATCTAACCCCTTTAAATTTACGGACTACTACCACTATGTGAGAACTTTGCTTTCCACACATATTAGCCGTACTGATGGCTTCAATTAAGGCTATGAAAGATGTTTTTGACTGTTCCGAATGAATTTAGCTTTCTGTGGGTGAAAATAGTTAGCTCAAGGTGGTGGTGGTGTCAGCAAAAATTAGAAGATGACTTCTAACTTTTGTTGGCTTAATCGTCTTGATTACCAAAAACCATTTGTAAAATCATGGGTGTACCTCCATCTTGGTGATATTTATCTGCCCAAGCACGGATAATTTCATCTAATTCTTCCATAGCTTGCTGCATTTTTTCCATAGGTATATCCAGTTCTTCCACAGCACGCATAGAATTGGTTTTTCTTTCTGCCCAGTCTTTCATCATGCGGAAATAGCGAGCAGTGTCTTCGACCATTGTGTAAGTACGTTCTTGGTCGTCTGCTGGGGCATAAAAAGGACGAGTTAGGGCATAGAAAGGCATTCCCCAAGGTGAGTCAATGCGTGTAACTGTACCTGAGTAGAGCAAACGGCGCTTGATATGTTCTGCCAAGGCTTCACTCAGGGGCATTTGGTGGTGGGGTGGTAACTCCTCTTGCGATCGCTTGTGTAAAAATTCAATTAACTCTAAAAATTCAAAAGATGTAACCAACTGAGCATCAGGCAGGTTTTTAGGCAGCTTGCGCTCAATTTGTTTTTTTTCCTCACTGGTTAAACTTGTACCGGGAACACGGGATCTTCCTGGTTGCCAAGGATATTTTTCCATCCAGACATAAGGCAATTGAATCAGATAGCGTGGTTCTTGGGAACCCAGCATTTTTAGCAATTTACCTTCAGTCAGAGCTTGTCTTACTTCCTCAACAATAATTTTGACTCGCTTTGGCTCAAGGTGGTGCAAATGTCCTGTCATTCGCAAGTTTTGTCCCTGCTCTAGATAGGTCATGTAAATTGCACACTTTGCTGCGGTTGCAGCCGCATCTAAAAATGCTCCATGCCTATGTCCACTTGTACGCATGGCGCTAAAAGCTAGATAAAGCATGATCTGATCCATCGCACTTGGACCAAGACGCTTGATCAGATCGATGTCGTTAGTCATATTCACAGACAGATGAATTGCACGTTTACGAAAAAAGTGGTCGTCAAATTTAAATTATCTATTATACACCTAAATGGGATTTTTGTCTTCATTCACATTGAAGATTTATTATGCTTTCACCATGAATATTGATATGGTGCTAAATTCCCCAGGGTGCAAATCGCTAATTTGTAACAGCAAAAGTAAGGCTCACCACCAATTATGACATTTCGCTACATCAGATCAATAAAGACTAATGCAGCTAATTAGAGATGATCTGTCGCGCATTTAAATTGCTTTATTGTGCCAACTACAATTTTTGCTGTCTGGCTGTTCACTGATAAAACCAACCTTTAGTTTAGCACTAACTTGAGCGAGATTGAGAAATGTGAACATTACTTGAGGTCAAAGGTAATACCAATTGAAAATGCAGAAAATCAGATTTCATTTGGGTTTCCCCTGTTTGATCTTTAGCATTCATTTTCAGCTGATATAGGTTTTTTGCCTACAGTAATTGTTCTCATTGTTCTTGATCATTTAATGCTTATTACTAGAAGATTTTACTTGATTTTGCATTTTTTCAAAGCTGACAGCTACTGCACCACCAGTTACTAATAAAACTCCCAAAATTTGGATCAGATCTAATTTTTCCTGAATTATTAATCCAGCGAAAATCACAGTTAAAACTGGGACAACAGCACCAATTATAGCGGAGCGAGGTCCTCCTAATTTGCGAATACCAAAATTGTTGAATAAATAGCCGCAAAGAGTGAGGACACCTAACATAAAAGCACTTAAAATCACTTCCAATAAATTGGATGATCTAATAGCTAAACTCCAATCGCTTGGTAAAGGTACTAATAAGCAGATAAAGCTTAATAGCAACATGGTGGCGAAGTTAATTAAAGCAAAAGAAACTGGATGAAGTTTCGGAGCGCATAACCTAGTAAGAATTACGTAAACAGCAAAAGCCATTCCGGACATAATTCCAGAAATAATTCCTAAAGAGGTATTACTCGTACCCGTTGAATAACTACCCAAGATTAATAATTCACCAGAAAAAATGCTAGAAATCGCACTAGCACCTAATAAGCTAGGACGCTCACGAAAGAGGAACCAAGCTAAGAGTCCAGTGATCATGGGATAGATAAAAAACAGGGCGATCGCCACTCCAGTGGTTACTTGACCAATAGCAATGTAAATCAGTACCTGAGACAAAAACAACAAGCCGCCACTCACGACTGACAACAGTAACACCTGTTTTGTGTTTGCTTTATTCGCAGCAGAATTTCTACCTACTGAGTTGAATATATTTTGTAAGTCTTGCCAAACTGGGGGATGCAAAATGGGAGCCAAAAGCAACATTAAAGGAACAACCACCAATAATCTGAGCATCAAGATTAAGAAGATATTCCCCAAGGTTGGTGAGATAAATTGCTGTGTCTGGAAGTCTCCCAACAGATCAGAACCTTGATAGAAAAGTGCCTTAACGACAACGTTGTAAAGGGATGACATCACCGCTGACAACCCAACCAGTAGGAAACCTACCTGAACTGAAGACAGGTTTGAGGAACTGCTGGATCGTTGTCGTCGGGGTGTGAGTTCTGGCTTTGGTGCTGCTGGGGGTTGGTATGCGGTTGATTTTGCGGGTCGGGAGTCAGGAGTCAGGACAGAAATTGGTTCTAGTGGATGTTCCTGAGTTGATGACTCTGATGGTGACTGGGTTTGTGAAAAGTCAGGAGCAAGCACAGAAATTGGTTCAGGTGGATGTTCCTGAGTTGATGACTCTGATGTGGACTGGGTTTGTGAAGAGTCAGGAATGGGAATAATAACAGAAATTGGTTCAGGTGGATGTTCCTGAGTTGATGACTCTGATGTGGACTGGGTTTGTGAAGAGTCAGGAATAGGAACAATAACAGAAACTGGTTCTGCTGGATGTTCCTGAGTTGATGACTCTGATGTGGACTGGGTTTGTGAAGAGTCAGGAATAGGAACAATAACAGAAACTGGTTCAGGTGGATGTTCCTGAGTTGATGACTCTGATGTTGACTGGGTTTGTGAAGAGTCAAGAGCAAGCACAGAAATTGGTTCTAGTGGATGTTCTTGGGGTGGTGGTAATGTAACCACAGCCTCTGTTGATGATGAGTTTTCGCTTTTTGACAGCTCCTGAGTAAGTAAAGAAATTGGTTGAGCAACAATTCTTTCTGGGGGTTTTTCCGAGAAACCGTTTTTGTGGTTTTCCCCCAGTTGCAATACTGTTGGCGCTCCTCCTGTCACCACTTTTAGGGAATTTGCATCTTTGGTTTTATCCAGTTCCCCTTGTAAACGATTGACAAATTCTGCTAAAATCTCTTCCCCTTGCTGCTGTTGGTCGTACATTCTTAACAACTGCTGGGAAATATGACTTTGATAGTTTTTTAATTCTTGTTGCAGCGAACTAAAGGCTATGGTGACAGTATCATCCAGATTGTTTAACATCTGGCCAACATTTTCATTGATGTCACTAGCTACTGCTGAGTTGACTTCAGCAGACCTGAGCGCCGCACGGTCGGGAGAGTCCCCTTCTATTGATTGGGTAGCTAAGGTTTTGAGTGAAGATTGGAGTTGGGAAGATATATGTTTTGCCAAAACTTCCGCCAGCTGACGAATTAATACTTGTTGTTCGGTAATTTGTCTGGCTTGCTGTAATTTTTCTTTTTCCTCTATTAGTCGTTGAATGTCAGTGGCTAAACGGGTTTTTTCAGCCTCCAGGCGCTTTACATCGTCTTGTAAAGACCTGAGAACATTCTGTTGGAGATTTTCTAAGTCTTCAACTATATCCCAGAGGGCATTTTCAGCTGCTCTGGATAGGTCACTTCTGTTTCGTGGGTTTTCTGGTCGCTTCTCAAGTCGCCCCATTAGTTTCTAACCTCTAACACCTTGAAGATAAATCAGTTATCAGTTACTTAGTTATCAGTTTTCAAGCTGATCACTATTTACTGTTTACTGTTCACTGATAACTATTCATTGTTTACTGTTTACTGTTCACTGTTCACTGATAACTGATAATTGTTTCAAAGCCTTGCAGATTGGTAGGTTGTTAAAAAACAAATTTGTGCGAAATGTAAATTGCGTGACAGTTTCCGTTGCTTTGGGGAATTAAAATATTGTTCTGGTAAAAACAGAAGATAATTTGATCTCCTGCTCAATATTCTAATAAATAGCCAGCAATTCTGCAAAAATATAATGTTTAATGATAATTGCAGAAGATAGCGGTTTGTAATTGAATAGGATGTGCATTCAATGTGGGGGTACAGCACCGAAAGTTTGATTGTGAAACAGCAATCTTACTGAAAGTTTTTTATCTTGAATGTATTACATTCAAATAATATCCAGTAGGTAAGATTTTTCATAAATTTCAGTTTAAATTTAAGAGTATCCGGATAATACTGAATATTAGTACGCTGATTAAAGCACTGATGGGGACTGTAATTACCCAGGCTGCGGCGATCCCCTGGAGTGTTTGAAATTTAATTGATTTCAGGTTCTGTACCATTCCAATACCCACTACACCACCAACGAGGGCGTGAGAGGTGGATACAGGTAAACCTAAGCGGGAGGCTAGTAAGATGGTGGTGGCGGTAGCTAGTTCAGCACTGAAGCCGCTACTGGGTTGTAAGGAGATGATGTTTTCGCCGATGGTAGCGATGACTTTTTTGCCCCAAATTGCTAAACCTGCAACTATTCCCGCGCCACCAAGAATCATAATCCATAGGGGGATGGTAATTCCGTTGTTGGGGACGCTGTGTGTTTGGTTGATGTAGGATATTACAGCTAGGGGTGCGATCGCATTTCCGACATCGTTTGAACCATGTGCAAAGGCAACAAAACAAGCACTGAGCAGTTGAAAGCGTCCGAATATTTGCTCTGTGGGGTTGGGAACTGGCGACTGGGTACTGGGGACTGGGGAGTTAAGTTGTTTCCAACTATATAATGTCAGTCCTATTGCTGCTATTGCACCTGTGAAGATGGGGATGTCGTAAGTGGGGATGTTTAAACCGAATTTTTCAGTTAAAAAGTTTGTTAGTGGTTGGGTTAGTGTTGGTAGAACTATTACACCAAATATACTCAGTAAAATTGCACTTAACCAGGGAATCCATTCTTGCAACTGTAAGCGGGGATCAGGTTGGGATAAAATCCATTTCTGGATCAGGCTGTAAAATAAAGCAGCGATAATTGCACTAATTACAGGTGTTAATATCCAACCAATAGTAATAAAACCTATAGATGACCAATTTATTGCTTCTCTGCCTAATGCTATCCAAGTAAAACCGGCGATCGCACCAACAACTGCATGAGATGAGGAAACTGGTAAACCCATTGATGTGGCTATTTGTAGCCATACCCCGGCTGAGATAAGTACAGTTACCATCCCTAATGCTAGGGTTTGGGGTGTGGTGATGAATAAGTCCGGGTTGGCGATTTTTGTCCCTAGTGTTTCTGTTACTCCATGTCCAAATAATACAGCACCTGTAAATTCTAAGACTCCTGCAATGATGATGGCTTGTGTGAGGGTGACTGCTTTTGAACCTACGGATGTTCCCATTGCGTTAGCAACGTCGTTTGCTCCCAGGTTAAAAGCGACGTAGAAGGCTAGGAAGGCGGTTATAATCATTTTTGTCTGTATGGGGATTTTCAGAGGATGTTTTTTAATTTTTAATTTTTAATTTTTAATTTTTAGGATTTTTAGGATTTTAGAATGAACAAGATTCACCTAAAATCCTTTCCCAATCACCAGTCACCAATCACCAATCACCAATCACCAAATTAGGGATAAATTAAAATTTTATACGTTTCTGGTGTGGGTGCGATCGCTTGGTTTACTGCTTGTGATAAATCTTGTAAGGGATAGCGATCGCTGATCAATGCTTTAACATCAATGCGGCGGTTAAAAACTATATCCGCAGATAGATTTTGCAATCTATAGGATGAGCTATAACTACCCATCAGGTCTATTTCTCGACGATACAGAATATTTGGGTTGATCGGTATTTCTACTTCATCGGGAAATTCTGCGAAAAAGAGAATTTTTCCCCCTTTGCGGGTACAGTCTAAAGCTTGAAAAAATGCTTTATCACTGGGTACTGCTAATAAGGTGACATCAACACCCATTCCTCCAGTTAAAGCTTGAATTTTTGCAGGTAAATTAGGATCTCTCGCATCAAAAGCTGCTTCTGCTCCCACTTGCATAGCTTTTTCGATTCTAGATGGTAGGAGGTCAGTAGCGATCGCTCTTCCTCCAAAATACTTCACCAACATAATAAACATTAACCCAATCGGACCTGCACCTGTTACTAATACCGTTTGTCCTGGTGCAATTTGAGCTTTTTTCACCGCTTTTAAACAGCAGTTGGTTGGTTCAACAAAACTCGCTTCTTCAAAACTGATATCATCAGGAATGGGAATTAAGCCCCCATTTTCCACAATGTGTCCTGGAACTTTCACATACTCAGCAAAACCCCCACCACTGGCGTTAAAACCTGCGGTAGTGGAGATATTTTTATACACATCGCACATGGAGAAATTATCATTTAAACAATAGGCACAACGCATACATGGTATATGGTGCATCACCGCTACCCGTTGTCCTACTGTCCACCCTTTCACCTGTGAACCAACTGCTGCAATAGTTCCAGCGGTTTCGTGTCCAAATATGCGTGGTGGTTCATACAGAGGATAGCGAATCTTTTTAATATCTGACTGACATAAACCCACAACCCGCACCTGTACTAGAACTTCATCCGCTTCTAGGGTAGGAACTGGGATTTCTTCGTAGGATAATTGATTTACGCCTCTAAATACCTGTGCTTTCACGTTGGTTTTTGATAATTCAACGTTACTAGATTTAACATTTTGTGGTGAACTTTAGGTTATGGATGAGGGGATTTTTGATCATTTTTGATAACGAACTCAGCGAACTCTTGATCATGGTAAGTTACGAATTTCATCCTAATACACCCTACAATCTATTATTGATTTCTACAATCATTTCTCCTTGGCGTAATTTTTCCAACGCATCAGGTAAAGTAAAATTCAGAAGTTGACGTAAATTACGATTAGTAACATTTGATATGATTAATGTTGCTATTTTTGTTTTAATCTATTGACAAATACTGATGTAATCTAATAAAATAGAAAGAGTTATTATTTTTAAAAATAACTTATGGGAATTGAAGAATTACTACTACCATTTCGAGAACAAATATTAAAAATTGCCAATAAATATGGTGCTTATAATTTGCGGGTTTTTGGTTCTGTTGCTAGAGGTGAAGCAACACCAGATAGTGATGTAGATTTTTTAGTAGAATTAAAACCACAAAGTAGCTTATTTGATTATATTGGTTTAATGCAAGATTTAGCAGTATTATTAGGGCGAAAAGTGGATATTGCTGAACCTGGTAATTTACATGAGTTAATTAGAGATAAAGTATTAAGTGAGGCTGTACAATTTAGCTTAAAAAAATAGTATTAATCAATAAATTATGGCATTACAATTTGAATGGGATGAAAACAAACGTTTAAATAATATTCGTAAACATGGTATTGATTTTGTAGATGCGGTGATCATTTTTGAAAATGACAATGTTATTATAGAAGATGATCGGTTTAACTATAATGAACAAAGATTTATTGCTTTAGGACTTCTTCAAGGATGGGTGATAGTTATTGTCTATACTGAACGTGAGGATATTATCAGAATTATATCAGCTAGGAAAGCCACCAAATATGAACAACGAACCTATTTTGAACAAATCGCTGACTGATTGGCAAAGATTAGAGACAATGGAAGACGAAGATATTGATTTTTCTGACTGTCCAGAGATTACCCCATCTCAATTTGCCAAATCAACTGTCCATCGTCGGACAAAATCTATACCAAAAAAAGAACCAGTAATGTTGAATATTGATAAAGACGTGATTGAGTGGTTTAAATCTCAGGGAGAATCTTATCAAAATAAAATCAATGCTTTATTAAGAGATTATATGCAAACACACCAATCCTAATCTAATATTTCAATACCTTTGCCAATTTTCCAAAAGTAGGGCTGAAACCCAATAAAATCGTTACGATATCAATAGGGTTTCAGGGTTTTGGCAACAGTATTGAATATTTCATAACTTTTAAACTAGCAAGACGGGAAGGTTTAGCTGCTTATGATGCTGCTTATTTAGGGTTTGCTTTGCGGTTAAATTTACCTTTAGCAATTCTTGATTCTCGGTTAGCGGAAGCAGCTAGTCGTTGTGGTGTTAGTTTGGTTGTTTTTGATTAGTTTAACCCATTGGTGGAGAATAGAAGGTAAATTCAGGAATGAGAATATAAGTTATAATTTATGCAATAATTCTTGTATTTTTTGAGATTCTTGTATATTACCCTGTTGTTGAAATAGTTGTTTAGCAGTTTCTAAGTCTTTAATTGCTTGTTGTTTAGTACCTTGTAAAGCATAAGCTAACCCTCGACCATAATAAGGACGTGCTGATTTAGGACTGATAGTAATAGCTTGGTTAAAATCTTGAATTGCTTGTTCTGTTTTTCTTTCAGTATTTTTAACAAAACCTCGTTCAGTATAAGCTACTAATAATAAAATATTAATGTAATTTTTGGATTTAGGATTAATAGTAATAGCTTGATTAAAATCGTGAATAGCTTTGTCTAAATTATTTTGTTTCACATAGGCAATTCCTCTAATAAAGTAAACTTTATCATTATGAGGATTAATCATAAGAGCTTGGTTAAAATCTTGAATAGCCTCCTTAAATTTTTCCTGTTTATAATAAATATTGCCACGATTAACATAAGCTTCTGCAAATTGAGGACTAATAGAAATAGCTTGATTAAAATTAACAATCGCTAAGTTTATTTTTCCTTGTTGACCATAAGCAGCACCACGATTAATGTAAGCCTCTGTAAATTGAGGACTAATATTAATGGCTGCGTTAAAATCTTGAATAGCTTGATCTAAATTGCCTTGTTGACCATAAACAACACCTCTGCTGTCATAAGCCACTGCATACTGAGGATTCAAGGTAATAGCTTGGCTATAATCTGCAATTGCTTCATTATATCGGTTTAGTTTATAAAATATATCTCCACGAAAGTTATAAATGTAAAATTCCTCTTTTTCTTGTTTTTTTGCTTCTTCAATTCCTCTATTCAAAGTATGTAAAGCATTTGTATATTCTTTCGATTCATCTAAAATTTTAGCTTTCAGCCAATATAAACGATAAAAATTATCTTGTTTCTCAATTGCTTTATTTATGTATTTTAACGCATCATTATATTGTTGTAATGAAAACTTAATTAAACTGATATTATAGTTAGCTTGCCATAAATTTGGATCTTTACTTATAGCCTTAGACATTATATTGATCGCATTGTCATAGTCTCTAATACGCCACAATGTAATTCCATAATTAAGCCAATTATAGCCACTGCTATTCACATTGTTAGGTCTATCAAATATAGGCAGTAATAACAGAAAAAAAGAACTTTCATCTGCGTTTTTTTTCGGTTGATTGTTAGCAATATTTAGTGCAGTTTGTGGTAACTTGCATAAATCCTCTTTTTGATAAAACAAAAAACTTTGAATAGATAAACCTAAACTGTATCCTAAAAAGTCAGTTTCTGCATAATTATGAATACCAATTAATCGTCCTTCAGTATCCCAAATACCTCCTCCACTCATCCCTGAATAAGTTTCATTACTATATGCCAATTCATAACCCTTTTTTTTAGCCCAAATCTCTCTTCCATCTGCATCTAGCATACCTCCAACATTAAATAAAGATGGATGATTTATTTCTTCCCCCTTCCAACCATATAGAAAAACAAGTTGTCCTTTACCAGATAGTTTCTGATTTCCTAACTTAGTGTTAGATTTAAAATTACGAAACTCTAAAACTGCCTCTATTTCTTCATCAGACAACTTATAATCCCCTAAAGTAGCAACTTGATAAACCTGAGAACTACGAAACTGTAAAACAGCCATATCAAGTCCCTTTCTGGTGCGAATAGTCTCATTATCCACCTTATAAACTTGTTTATCAGGTGCAACAACTTGATACTCCTGCTTATTTTCCACCACATGAGCAGCAGTCAACACATAATAAACATCCTTATCCTTAGCAATAATAACCCCGCTACCAATACCACTTTTACCTTCAATTTTCACTGAAGACTGTTTAGCAATATCTAAAACCTTAGCCGGAATACCCCCAATTTTCCTAATTAACCTCTCAGGAAACAAACTTAAATCAGGTGCTGCTTCATCCACCAAATTAACAGCAATACCCCAACTATAATTACCCCATTCTTTTAATGTTTTCTCATCAGGTTGTTCACCTTGTAAATAGCGAAAATCAGTTTGTAAAACCGGGTTAGCAAGTTTACTATTTATCCCCACCAAATAACCTTTTTCATTAATAATTGCTCCCCCACTCATTCCCTGTTGAATATCATTATTATAAGCTATTTGTTGTCCTTTAATTAAGGGCTGATTTAAAAATAATTTCGCTGTACCTTTGGTAGTTTGCAAATTACCTTTAACATATCCTCCAGCAAATACCTTTTCCCCTGGTTTAATATTCTCTTCCCCTAAACCAGCGACTAAATAAGTAGTTTCACTGCTAAATGTCAACCTAGCTAAATCATATAAATCATCTTTTTTATTATCTTGTCTATCTAATTTAGAAAATTCCACATCATGAGTTTTATTATCAGGAGTGACAACTTTTACAGATTTAGCATTTTCTATCACATGAGCATTAGTGAGAACTGTATAAAACCCGTTTTGTTTTTTGATAATTGTTCCTGATGCGGTTTCTCTGTCATCTACTATAATTTTGACCGTAATTTCTTTTAAGATATTCTTTAATTCTGATTCTGATAAAGTTCCTGGTTTGCGTGCGAATAGGGACGAACTGCAACCAGTGATAATAATCGGAGAAGCGGGAAATAGGAGAAGGAAGAATAATAATAGATGGGAAAATTTGTGTAATTTCATAGATGATACACCTGGTATATTGATTGATGTAGGTTGGGTTGAGGAACGAAACCCAACATTTCCAACATTAAGAAGGTTTTTGTTGGGTTGTGCTGTCGCTTAACCCAACCTACAATTTTTATTGCTCAGATTGATGTTGTTGCAACCAATTTTCCAAATCTGACACAACAGAAAAATCTAACAAATCTTCAGCTAATGTTTCTATTTGCTCTCTAGTTAACCGTTCAATTTTTGCTAATAACTCTTGAGTAATTTCACCAAAACGACGGTTTAATTGTCGTGTAACCAGCAATAAAGCTTCTTTCTTTGATGCTTCTTCCTTCCATTCTCTAACTGCTCTAGGTTCTTCGGTTGGTATTAACATAGCTTCTATTTCCTCTCGACTGAATTTGAATTTGTAAGCAATGATTTTCGTTACTAAATCTATTATCGCTTCTTGCTCAAAAATGTCCACCTCAGTATTTTTTGTTTTTCTGAGTAAAAATTTAGCCGCTTCTATTGCTTTATCTTCAGGAGTAGTAGTTAACAACATTAACCCTATTCCTAAAGGTTGGTTTTCTAAATCTCCCAATTCATCCAAATAGATTCTTTTAACTTTGTAACTGTCTACCAATACATCATGAATTAGGTAATTAGATGGTTCTAAACTCCGGGATGGGAAAATGATCACACCATACCAGTTATCATACCTCACTTTACTACGATATAGAAATATCATTAATTCAGTAAAGAACCGATGATACAAATCTTGATCTTCTTGAAATTGCACTTCAGCGAAAAATGCTATTTTTGGATTAGCATGATCTGGAGGTAAAAATACTCCATCAATTCTAAATGCTGTTTCTTTGACTTCGATGGAATCAAATTGATATTCTGCTGCTGTGGGTGGTTTCTCGTCTACCAGTTCAAATATTAAACTGGGAAATTGTTTGAATAGTTGATAAAAAATTGTATCTCGTCTCATGGTAGATGCTATTTCTCCTTATTTATTAAACACATTGAAAATATTAACTGTACAAGTTAAATTAGCACCTGTTTCTTGTGGTGGTTTACAGTCGGAAGAATTTTGATATGCGCTGGAAGCATCACCATTTAACACCGCAGTAAATTTTCTTAATTCATTAACAGGATCATCTGATTCTAATAATGTTAAAATCAGAGTATGACAATCTTTTCCTGTGGTTGTACATAAAGACTTAAATCTTTGATTAGGATTATTTTCCGCTTCCGAATAACCCCAAGTTAAAGTTTTCAAAGTTCCATTATCATAAGCAGTTTGTAATTTTGGTGTGACTTCTTGACATCTCCGTTGTGGAGGAAACCCAGCTTTTACAAAATCGGTACGTCTCCACTCTATTAAATCTCTTGTTTGGTTTTGGTATGTAACTTTGGTTGTGTGTTCTCCATTGTTATCTGTTTCACAGGAGAAAACAACTTTTTCTGTTTCTTTACATCCTGTTAATATAAGATTGACAATAAACAAACTGATAAATAACAACCACCGATAACTTTTCATAATGGCAATTTTGGATATGGTAAATTACTACTTGTAGTATAGTATAATTTAATTATGTTATGGTATAAATTTTTTGTAAATAATTGTTGAATTAGCTGTCTCTCATATCTCGTTCCCATACTCTGTATGGGAATGAATAAAGGAAGTCTCTGACTTCCGTGATAGTCGAGTCGGAGACTCTATCACAGCATTCCCAGTCTGGAGACTGGGAACGAGATAATTTATCTGTCACCTGTCACCTGTCACCTGATATATCTGTCACCCAAGCTTTAATTAGATAATCTCCTAAACTCTCACTTTCTGACTTAATTTTCAATTCATATTCACCTTTTTCTATCATAATAGAAGCTGTAAAGTTATTATCTTGAATTGCCACATCTTCCACTTTCATAAAACTCTTATCCTCTAATTTACTAATTGTGAAAATAGGACGAAAATCATTACTCACTATTTCCACTGTCAAATATTGCCTTTTGTCACTTTTAAATTTGTAAACATCAAAATTTTTACCACTACCTAATTCTTTATTATCTGCTGTTGTTAATTGTCCTAATTTTTCTTTTCCATCTGCTATTAATTGACTATCAGATTTCGGTAAAATAGCAATTACACCGATAACTACACCAATTATTAACATAATTCCTGAAATTCCCATCATCATTAATTTAATCAATTTCCAGGGAATAGAAGGTGTTGGTGTTGTTTGTGGAGTGGGTGTAGGTGGTTTATTTGTGGTTAATGCTGTTAACGCTTCCTGTGCATTTTGAAAACGGTTTTTATAATCTTCACAAATCATCTTATTTAAAAAATCAGCAAATTCAAAACTTACATTTACTTTTGTTTGCCAATTTTTAAATAAGTTAGGTGTAAAAGAAGGATCTTCACCTGTGATTGCAAAAACCCCAATCATTCCGATAGAATAAATATCACTTGCAAAAGATACTAATCCTAATACAATTTCTGGTGCAATATATCCCTGTGTTCCTCCTAAAATTGACCCGATTTTTGTTCCTGGAACTGTTACTTCTTTAACTAAACCAAAATCAATGATGACTAATTTATTATCTTCACTTCTGCGAATTATATTTTCTGGTTTTATATCTCGATGAATGACTGCATAACCTTTGTTATTTTTAATGTCTTGGATATATTCAACCACTGCTAAAATCTCCATTAATAAAGATTTAACTTGATCTTCTGTTAATTTCTTTCCTGGTTGAATTTCTGCTGCTAAAGAATGTCCTTCTATATATTCCTGTGCATAAAATTCTTCTCCTAGTTCTGTAAACCTTTCATGAATAGTAGGAATTTGATGATATGTTTCTCCTAGTTTCGCTAATGCTTGAGTTTCTTTACTAAAAAGTCGTAAATAATTAGCCCAAACTTGATTAATTTTCTCCTGTTGTTCTGCTTTTGGTAAATGTTCAATCTTTAAACTTGCAGGTGTTGGTTTTTTGAGTTGTTTTAAAACTAACATCCTTTGATTGGGATGATTTCGATCTTTAACTTTATAGGTAATACCAAATCCGGTTTTAGTAGATAAAATTTCTATGATTTGATAACGCTCTCGGAGAATAGCACCAATGGGTAAAATGTTATTCATATTTATTGTTAAAGTTTTTATTGATTTTTGAATTCCGCTGTTGCTTAACCCAACCTACAATTGAGAACACTATCAATTTTCCTGTAATCATGTAATCAATTAATCCTTATCTGTGTTCATCTGCGTTCCATTATTCTTGACATTTTCTTCTATGCAGTTTCATATTAATTTGGTATATGAGAAAAAAAATGTAATATAAATCTTACATCACAAAATTATGTATTATCAATTCCGTTGAAGACTCAAAATCTAAAATCATAATGAATGAAATTTATACAACAGATGTCCTCGTAGTCGGTGGAGGAACAGGTGGAACTGCGGCCGCTATCCAAGCAGCACGAAGAGGCGCTAAAACTATTCTTGTCAGTGAATTTTCCTGGTTAGGAGGTATGCTAACATCTGCTGGCGTATCTGCTCCTGATGGCAATGAATTAAAATCTTTTCAAACAGGTTTATGGGGTTCATTTCTTGAAGAATTACGCAAAAGACAACCAGGAGGTTTAGATAATAGTTGGGTGAGTTTTTTTAGTTATCAACCCCATATAGGTGCAGAAATTTTCGCAGACTGGGTGCAAGAATTACCTAATTTACAATGGATTTCCGGTAAAGTACCTATAGAAGTTTTACGGAGAGAAGACTGTATTATAGGTGTGCGCTTTGCAGATTTCACAGTCAACGCCAAAATAATTCTTGATGGTACAGAATTAGGCGATTTATTAGCTTTAGGAGATGTTCCTTATCGTTGGGGTTGGGAACTAAAATCAGAGTGGGGAGAACCTAGCGCACCAGAAAGTTTTAACTCGCTTACAGAAAGATACTGCGTACAATCACCGACTTGGGTAGTGATAATGCACGATTTTGGTGAAAATGTCGCTCCAGAAATTCCAAGAGCGCCTAATTATGACCCATCTTTATTTACAGGCGCTTGGGATGATTATGGAGCAGAAAAATTTTTAAACTATGGACGTTTGCCAGGAAATTGGTTTATGATTAACTGGCCTATTTGTGGCAACGACTACGGCCAAAAAGCTAATCGTTTGATAGAGTCAAAGATAGCAAGACGTGAGTTTACCCAAGAATGTTTCTGGCATAGTCAAAACTTTGCCCATTATATTCAAACTCACCTTGGTAGACGCTACGGTTTAGCAGAAGGAGTTTTCCCCAGTCTCTCTCCAGCTTTTGCACTTCATCCCTATTTTCGGGAAAGTCGCCGCTTAGAGGGACTTGTTACCGTCTCTGAGCAAGATATTCTGCCCATTGCAGACGGTCAAGTTGCAGCTAAGTTTGATGATGCGGTTGCTATTGGTAACTACGCCAATGATCACCATTATCCGGGTGTTAAGTTCTCACTGCAACCTAAATCTATTCGCTGGGGGGGACGTTGGACAGGAACACCCTTTACTATTCCTTATCGTTGCCTGATTCCTAAGTCTACAGATGGTTTGCTGGTGTGTGAGAAAAATATTTCTGTGTCCCATATTGCTAATGGTGCTACCAGACTACAACCAGTAGTGATGGGTATTGGTCAAGCCGCAGGTATGGCCGCTGCTCTCTGTTGTGAGCTAAATTGTCAGCCCAGGGATTTACCCGTGAGGATGTTACAAACAGCTTTATTAACTGATGAGCAATGTCCAACAGCAATTGTTCCCTTGTTCAATTTACCAAATCATCATCCAGAGTGGTTAGACTGGCAAATTCATTATTTAGATCACCCAGAAGTTTATCCTGCCAGTGGTAATTGTCCTTGTTCATCGGTTAATCAGTGCGATTACTTGAATCTTAATTCTTTCATAGGCATTTTTAATAGCCTAGACCAACAAGATTATAGATTTACTATCACAAACCCAACTCAATTATTACCAAAAACTTGGCAGATTGTGACTTGGGAATCTTCTGTCGATGAGCAATTGCAATTCCTGACCCAAAATCAAAAGCTCACCGTCTGGGGTCGTCCAAATTCATCTGGTAACTGGATGCTTGTCGAACATATCGACGAAGTATAAAATTGGTTTTCTTGCAGTTAAATACAATACTTTTTTATAAATCGTCCGGATCATTAGAGAAAAGCTAAGTATCAGTGAAGTAGAGAGTTCTAAAATAGACATCTACTATGCGTGCTGCCATTTCACTTTTAGTATCGAGTCTGGTATTCGGCTCCTTAGCTTTTAACTACGAAGCAGAGTTCACTAGCCTTTCGCGTTTGCTGACTGCTTATTCTGGTTCAGGATTTCTGCTTGCAGACAATTCAAAACCCGGTCCTAACCAACCAGAACAGCCAGCGCCTCATCGCGGTAGTGGACGTAAAGAGTCAATGGAATTCTTCAGCAATTTCCATTCTCTTGTTTAACAACCTTAGCTTCAGACTGCTTGTAGGAGAATTCGTTGCCAGCAAAGCCATCACATAACGGAATAACTGGGTGTTTATCGTCCTTTACACAAGTTGTAGAACAGAGACTAGAGACATAGACAGTTAAAGCACTACATTCCTGATCCACAGTTACAGATTTTAGTTTCTTTGACAGAGATATAAACAGTTAAAGCACTACATAACTCGGTCATGGTTCCAGACTTTATCTTCTCTGACAGAGATATAAACAGTTAAAGCACTACACAACTTCACAAATCAGCAACGACTGAGAATTTCCTGACAACATCCGGTAATTGCGGTAAACCTGGCGTATATTGGTGGCTTAGTAAATCATATACGTACTAATCTGGCTTTTTCAACTGCTGCTGTGTTCCGTTCAGTATCTACAGGTTGAAGGGGCAAGTTGGGAAATCAGAGTGAAAATAGGACTGTTATTGCTGTGATCAAACCGTCAAATTTGGTGTGATATAGCAGGTGACAGAGTGGAAAGTCTTTTTGTATCTTAGTTTTGTCAAGGGCTTACACCACGCTGCGCTATCATGTGATGTCCTCAGCACCTTGGCGGTTGCTATACCAAGCAAGTTGGAATATTTTAGTATAGTTTGAGATTCATGGAACAGCCTATTAGTGTAGGGGCAGGTTCAGACATCTATTCAAAGTCATGGATACGATTTGTGATCCGGCCTCTACTGTTAATCCAAAATCTCAAATCCAAAATTCGTGTCATGAACTGTCCGCAGTTATGCCCCTGAAAGAAAGGAGTATTTCTGCATTGCTTTAAGCTGGCTTATAAGCGATAAAATATTTGCTCAACAATGTGAACTGAGGATGATGTGAGTCAGTCTAAAGTAATTTTGGGTCTGATAAGTCAGGTTAGTTACATTATTAAACATAAATAATAGGTGAAGTTAATAAAACTTCACTCATTTTTGGTAACGCAATATCAGCAATCAAGTCTTTTCACGATGGGAACTAACTTTCTTTTGTGGGTGGGGTAGGATTTTAAGTTTCCATCCTCAATCCCCAATTCTGCAACTGAAACCAGCATAAATACTCATTTTGTGCTGATGAAAATGTTCAGAAGTGTGGAGCAAGTTAAAGGATTAGACATCTCTCTGGGGAATGATTACAGCCTGTGGTTTGATTAATTTTTCACAACTGCGATCGCTTGATTTATGAATTTTTATTACAAAACCTGAATTTAGTATTGTAAGTTACAGAATTTTTGGTAATATAAATATGTGAAGGAAAAAAATTAATCATCTATTAGTAAAAAACTAGAGAGGATCGAACTATGTCTATTCAAGAAAAATCTCGTGCGTTAATGGTACGTCAACATCAGCAAGTTAAGAATCGTCAACAATCCATGCTGATGCGTGCTACACAGGAACTCGGTCTTCCCGCAGAATTATGCCACTATTGGAACCCCATTCAAGGGAAGGTAGATCCGACTACACAAACCCTTTACAGCAGCAGTCATGCTTCCATGAGTTAATATTTGTGCTTGAGTGCGAGTCTCAAAACAATGAATACAAAAAAAGCCACCTGTGAGGGTGGCTTAAATATTTGAGATTACAAATTGTATAGCAGTAGAAAGAGTAGTTGGGACATCAATGAATCATAAAACGCTTACTAAAAAAAGGTTTTACTTATGACTCCTGATTCCTGACTCCTGCTATGATTAGCAATCGTAATATAAGAAGAATTCGTAGGGATGTGGACGCAACTGCATTTGCTTAACTTCATTAGCAAGCTTGTAGTCAATCCAGTTTTGGATGAAATCTTCTGAGAACACACCAGTTTCGGTTAAGAAAGCGTGGTCATTTTCCAGTGCTTCTAAAGCCAATTCCAAAGAACCAGGAGTAGAAGGAATCTTAGCTAGTTCTTCTGGAGAAAGTTCATAGATATTCTTATCTAAGGGTTCACCAGGATGGATTTTGTTCTTAATACCATCAATACCAGCGCAAAGCATAGCCGCAAACGCTAAATAGGGGTTAGAAGTAGCATCAGGACAACGGAACTCTAACCGTTTAGCTTTGGGGTTATTACCAGACAGAGGAATACGTACAGAAGCAGAACGGTTTCCTTGGGAGTAAGCCAAGTTTACTGGTGCTTCATAACCAGGTACAAGACGTTTGTAAGAGTTTGTAGTGGGGTTGGTGATAGCCAATAAAGCAGGTGCGTGTTTGAGGATACCACCGATGTAGTAAAGTCCCATTTCGCTCATGCCGGCGTACTTGTCACCAGCAAAGAGGGGTTGACCACCTTTCCAGATAGACTGGTGACAGTGCATACCAGAACCGTTATCACCAAAAATAGGTTTAGGCATGAAAGTAACGGTTTTGCCGTATTTTCTCGCCACGTTCTTGATGACGTATTTGTAAGTCATCAACCAGTCAGCAGCTTCGATGAGTTTACCAAAGCGGAAACCGAGTTCGCACTGACCACCGGTAGCAACTTCGTGGTGCTGTTTTTCAATAGGTACGCCACAGTCTTTCATCGTTAGCAGCATTTCTGTCCGCATATCTTGAAAGGTGTCTGTTGGTGGCACTGGGAAGTAACCTTCTTTGAAGCGGGTTTTGTAGCCCAGGTTAGGACCATCTACTTCACCATTTTTACCCTTTCTACCAGTGTTCCAACGACCTTCAACAGAGTCTACATGATAGTAGCCTTCGTTGGCGGTTTGGTCGTAACGGACATCATCAAAAATGAAGAATTCAGCTTCAGGACCAAAGTAAGCAGTGTCGCCAAGTCCGGTAGAAGCTAGATAGTCAATTGCTTTTTGGGCAATTACACGGGGGCAACGATTATACCATTCGCCTGTGCGGGGTTCTTTAATACTACAAATGATACTTAGAGTTGGCTCTTTCATGAATGGGTCGATCCAAGCAGTGTTAGGATCAAGTACCATTGTCATGTCAGATTCTTCGATACCTTTCCAACCCCGAATACTAGAACCGTCGAAAGGTACGCCATCAGAGAATGAACTTTCATCAATTTGGTCCTGGTACATGGTCAAATGCTGCCAAGTCCCTGGTGTATCAATGAATTTCAAATCAATCATCTGAATGTTTTTGTCTTGAATCATTTTCAAGACTTCTTTTGGGGTTGTCATTTTTACTGTACTCCTTCTGTAGCCGATTACCTAATATAAAGCCAGAACCTGCCCAAGCATCCTCACCCTGTTACGCTAACCCAAGTTGTCACACACCACCTGGAATATCGTAAATAGTTGACTTGACATGATGTTGTGGTTTTTGTTACAGATCGTCTGGATTACAGGTTATATTAACCTTTCTTTCTGAATCTGCACAAAACAAGAAACTTCATCTTAACGGGGTCAACTTTGGCATAGAATCCTTAAGTAGTGGTATGGATGGTTTTGTGCCGTATCTATTTTTTTATGTGAATGGCACAAAATTCTACTGGTGCATGAGTGCAACCAAATTAATATCAAATCATAGATAGTAACGATTGGGAGAAACCAGAATGCGCGATGCAGTTACAACTTTAATTAAGAATTATGACGTAGCCGGAAAATATTTTGACCGGAATGCGATTGATAGCCTCAAGTCTTACTTTGAAACTGGTACAGCTAGAGTGCAAGCCGCAGCAGCGATTAATTCTAATGCGGCAGCTATTGTGAAGCAAGCTGGTTCTAAGCTATTTGAAGAACTACCAGAATTGATTCGTCCTGGTGGTAATGCTTATACAACTCGTCGCTTTGCTGCTTGTTTACGAGATATGGACTATTATCTCCGCTACGCTACCTATGCGCTAGTCGCTGGTAATATGAATGTGTTGGATGAGCGTGTGTTGCAAGGTTTACGGGAAACTTACAATTCTTTGGGTGTACCTATTAGTCCTACTGTTCGCGGTATCCAAATTATGAAGGATATTGCTAGAGAGCAAGCTGCATCTGCGGGTATTACTAATACTGCGTTTGTGGATGAGCCTTTTGATTATATGACTCGTGAGTTGAGTGAACAGGATGTTTAATTAGATGAGTTAGCGAAGCGATTAGAAATATATATCTGCCAAGCTACGCTTCTACACAAACAAAAATTGCCTGCGCGGACTCAATGATGATCGCACCTTGGCTTTCTTGACAAGGTGCGGTTACTTTTTTTAATGCCAAAGATGAGTTAGGCTTTAAGCTTTTTCCCTAGAAAATACTTAAATTTTTGTAAAATATTTGACCAAATAGATAATAATTCTTCAGGTTATTTCCATAGAGAGCAACACGATGACGGCTTTTAATTATTGATTAGGATTAATAAGATTTTGGTGTCAACCGTACAAAAATATCACTACCTTTTAAACATAAATAAATCAAAAATTTAGTAAAATGATATCATGAAAACGCTGAGGCGCAAACGCCTCAATAGGCTTTCATCCCTGCTATCAAGTACGATTGAATCTCTTCGCCAAGCTACGAGACTCAACCTCAAGGGTTTTCAGCCTACTTCCTTATAAATAGCATAACTGTCAGAAACCCCACGGCTAAAGCCGGGGGCTTGAAAAAGCCTATCTGACCAGCCTAAGTCTTAATTGACTACGTTTAAGGCAAGAGTTAAAAGACCTACCAGAGAATGCTCCCGCTAGTTCCCTGCTCTAGAACCGAACTGTTAAACATCTGTACAAGGGTTAAGGAAGTGCAGTTTGGATAGTTACCGGCCTTAAACATTGGCGAAGCTAACATTTGATATCGCTACCAAAATGGGGAGAATTACAGGCATTAGCTACAAATATTGTTCAGCAATTCATAAAAAGGATGGATATAGTTATGCATTTTGAAGCAATTCTGACGGCGATTAAAATTGCCTGCGCCTTCCCCCCATTTTTAAAGCCAGGGGCTTCCACGGCGCGAGGTGTTTGGTGATTGACCCTCTGTTTTGGCTGGGACTATCCATCCTCTTAGTCGCTGCTAGTCTCACTGCTGTTTTAGTGGCAGCTATACCCGCTTTACAGGAGTTAGCACGCGCCTCGCGTAGTGCCGAAAAGTTTTTTGATATTCTTTCAAGGGAGTTACCGCCCACTCTCAAAGCCATCCGTAATACCAGTTTAGAAATAACAGACTTAACAGATGATGTTAGTGAAGGTGTCAAAAGTGCTGGTCAAGTCGTTAAACAAGTAGATCAAAGTCTCGATCATGCCAAAAAACAAGCTCAGAATATTCAAGTCAGCACACGCAGTCTCGTAGTTGGTGTGAAAGCTGCCTGGAAAACCTTCACGCGCCAACAACCTGCTAGACGAAGCCCTGAACGCTTACCCATGAATGAAAAACCAGAGCTGACCCTGCGAGAACGAGAGCAGAGGAGCAGGGGAGCAGGGGAGCAGAGGAGCAGGGAGAGAATAACAACTGACAACTGACATGAGATTAGAGTAAAGTAAAGAAGTGTAAAGAAGTATCACTTTTCTCGTACTCTTTAAAAAGCACTTGTTCACGTTTGCCGTTAATATTTGTATAAAAAATTCCATGCAGCGTTGTTTTTGGCGACAAATTTTGGTATCCATTGCAGTATTTTTCTTTGCTGGAGCAATTTGGGCGGTTCATTCACCATCAGCCCTAGCTTATGAAAATGCTGACTTACTACCTGACACATTTACCCCAGTTGTCGATTTAGCGAAAACTCTCCCCGACCCCCAAGAAGAAAACCTGGTCAAAGAGTTAGAACAGTTTGAAACTGATACTGGCTGGAAATTGCGAGTATTAACCCAGTATGACCGCACTCCTGGAAGAGCAGTAATCAAATATTGGGGTTTGGATGACAAAAGTATTCTCTTGGTTGCAGATGCCCGTGGTGGTAATATTCTCAGTTTTAGTGTGGGTGATGCAGTTTATGAACTTTTACCCCGTACATTCTGGATTGAACTACAAACCCGTTTTGGTAACTTGTACTTTGTGCGCGAACAAGGGGAAGACCAAGCTATCCTACAAGCTTTAGATTCGGTTAAAGGCTGTTTACTCAAAGGTGGTTGTAATGTCGTTCCTGGACTACCAAGGGAACAGTGGATACTCACCGTCATTACCTCAGCTATTGGTGGCATTATTTGTGGCTTTGCTGCTCAACCCCGCAATGATAAACAAGTTTTTGCTTGGCAATGGGCGTTAATTTTTTCACCTTTGTGGGGAATTTTGTTTATTGCCTTCGGTATTGCTCCAGTCATAACCCGTACTAGCGATTGGGTTCCTCTGGTTCGCAATATTTCCGCTTTTTTGATTGGGGTTTTGGTAGCTTATCTATCTCCAGGTTTCAGTCGTCCTCCTTCTAGTAGCGAATCTTAGCTAATTGGTAATTGGTAATTGGTAATTGGTAATTGGTAATTGGTAATTGGTTAAAATATTTTCCCCATCCCAATCCCCAATCCCCAATCCCCTATTCCCTACCTTGTGATGATAAGCTGAAAGCTGATATGTGAGAAGCTTAACAGCAATGGAATGGCACGTAACTGATGCTCAAAGCTTGGCAATCATTGATAGTGAAATTGGCGATCATGTCTTTTCACCAGCAGAGTATGAGATAGTCCGGCGAATAATATACGCCACGTCTGATTTTGAGTACAAGTCTTTGATTCGCTTTTCGGAACACGCTTTACAAGCTGGAGCAGCAGCACTGGCAGCACGTACTACTATTGTGGTAGATGTGCCAATGGTACAAGTTGGTATTGCTTACGATATTCAAAACACCTTTGCCAACCCGGTGTATTGCAGTATGGAAGCTCTGACCCGTCCCCAAAAAGAAAGAACTCGCTCTGCTTGGGGGATTGAAACTCTGGCCAAGCGGTATCCAGAGGGAATTTTTGTGGTCGGTCAAGCCCAAACTGCTTTAACTGCACTTGTTGATTTAATTGAAGCGGAAGAAATTCGACCAGCTTTGATTATTGCTACACCAGCAGGATTTATCAATGTGGATACTGATAAAGAACGGTTGCAAGAATCTTTAGTACCTTATATTACTATTGACAGTCGTAAAGGTAATGCGGTGGTAGCATCTGCTATTGTTGATGGTTTGGTTGATTTAGCTTGGCAAGCCTATGGTCAAGAGAGAAGTGGGGTAAGTTAAATTTTTAGGGTGTGGGGTGTGGGGCTAGTAACTGAAAAAATTCACAATTTTGAACTACTGTTCTATTCTCACTGTCACCTGTCACCTGTCAACTGTCACCTAATAATCATCATCGTCTCTGTATTTTTGTGGTTCTGGACGACGGCGACGTGGTTTTTCCTGTTGGTTTTCTCGTAAGCGAAGACTGACTTCATTAAAGAAATCCTCTCGCACGTAGGGATAGTCACTTACCCAGAGGTTACGACTGGGGATGTAGATGTTGCTAAATTCTTCGATGCTGCTTAAATCTGGGCTATTTGACATGACTATCATTTCTGCGATTTGACCACGAGCGATCGCTTTATGAGCAGGACGTAATGGGGCATCAAATTCTACAGTAAACCCTGTGTTATCACCCAGTTCTAAGTTAATCCGTTTTTCGCGGTTTTCGATAATTACCAACTCGCCTTTATTGTTGACAGTTTCTTGTTTACCTGTCAATTTATCTGTAATCCACCAATCTAGCACTCGTCCACGGAAAAAGCCGCTGTACTTGTAACGGCGGCATTTTGCATTGCGAATACTGGCTTGAAATACGGGATACCACAACCAAAAAAAAGCACCAAATACCCCGAAGGTGAAAATTAACCCAAAATCCAGCTTCAAAAAGATTCTGACCAGAAAAATTACAACTACAGTCACTACAGAAATTAATAGCCGCTGTAAAAAACTGTTAAATTTTCCCCAGTAGTATTTATACTGTGAACCACTGGCAATAAGAGGTATGATTTGTTCAAATTTTTGGCGAGTCAGTGGAACAAGCATATTTTAGAATTTAGAATTTAGAATTTAGAATTTGGATAGGAAAAATCGCAAATCGAAAATTTATCACATAAATATCAATGGGCAGGGTAATCAGGATATCAATATAATTCTGAAAACAGAGTACACATTTATTTTACTCCTGACTCCTGACTCCTGACTCCTGACTCCTGACTCCTGACTCCTTTCTTACAGTATTTTTTCTAATCCATATACTAATGACTTTAGCTGGTTGACTTTGCGAATTGCTAGTAGGACTCCGGGCATATAGCAGGAGCGATCGCTGGTATCATGGCGTAAGGTGTAAATCTGCCCTGCTGCGCCGAAAATGACTTCCTGATGGGCAATTAATCCTGGTAAGCGTACACTATGAATTCTAATCCCTTCGTCGGCTAAAGAGCCTCTTGCTCCTGCTATTTTTTCTGTTTCTTCAACTTGAGGGACGTTAAAAGTTTTACCTAATTCTGCTAATAATTGCGCTGTTTGAATGGCTGTACCGCTTGGTGCGTCGGCTTTTTGGTTGTGATGTAGTTCGATAATTTCTACATGATCAAAATATTGGGATGCGGTGACTGCGGCTTGTTGTAGCAGTACCATACCAATGGAAAAATTAGGAATTAGTAAACAACCTGTACTCGCTTTTTCAGCAAAATCTGTCAAATTTTGAATTTGTTCAAGACTTAAACCCGTGGTTCCCACTACTGGACGAATACCATAGGCGATCGCACTCCGCACATTATCATAAACCGCATCAGGATGGGTAAAATCTACCATTACCCCTGGTTGTAGCTGTCTTTCCCCTGCTACATAACCTAACATTGGCTCTAGTTGATTGGTAATTGGAACTTCCAAAGGTTCGCTTAAACCTGCCAGTTCTCCTGCGTCCTTGTCTTGATGTTCCGGTGAGGTATCGAGAGCGCCCATTAAAATCATATCCGGTGCTTGGGCTACCGCTTTGATGACTTCACGTCCCATTTTACCAGCTGCACCATTGACAATTACGGGGATGGTAGATTGATTGGTCATATTTCCTGCAAATGCGTTTTTAGTCATTTTACTTATATCTTGCACCAGTCCTGACAAATGGGTGAGATTGGATGATCAGGAACCAATATCAAAAGTCTGATGGAGAGGACTGGGTAACATGAGGTTTTAAGCCTTTTTTATGATAAATTCTGGGTTTGAGAATCTGTGTTTTCGGGATCAGATGGGTTTGTCCGTTTTATGGCTTGACTTTCGCGTTGAGTAGCATCTACTCCAGCAGCGATCGCTTCTCGTAGTCTCTCTAAGGTATCATCCCAGTTTCGCAATGCGCTGGCAGAAAGCCGATCTGCTTGAATTTGCACACTTGTTGATATATCTTCTGCCAACTCTGGTAAGGCATCGGCTGATTTTTTCAAAAGTTTACGTGTTTCCCTCCCTGTGCGGGGAGCAGCGAGCAAGCTGGTTAAAGCACCAATAGTAGCTCCCAGCATCAAGCCGCCAATAAATATTCCAGAACGATTATTAGACATTTTGATTGTTTATCTCCATACACTTATTTTAGGTGTGTTTTATCCTCTGGCAATAGTGAAAGGATTTGATCTGGTGAAAGAAGAGGACAAAAGCAGCGTGGTGTAAGCCATTGATAAAACTTAGATCCCAAAAGACTTTTCATACTGTCACTTGTCACCTATAACCTGTCCCCTGACCTCTGCCAAATTTTTCTTCCTAGTTGGATGAGGTTGAGAATTTGCCTCACTTGTTGAATTTGCAGTTTGAGGTTTTGGTGTTTTTGCCGCAAGTTATAAATTTGCTCCTGCCCTGTATAAATGTTTTCTGGTGCTGTATACAGTGCTGTATGAATAGCACCTTCATAGCTGTTTAACCTGTCTGCTAAGATTCCCAGCTTGTGCTTAAGTTGCCATAGCTGCCAAGCTATGTAGAGAAGCATTAGTGAGATGAGGATGTTAATTAGGACAACTATTGTTACCATTTTAACTTACCTTTGGGGGTGAAAGTCCCCTGCTTCTACAAGCAGCGGGTTTTGCGTGAGGGTAAAATCCCCGTTGCCAAACGTAATTCTGCATTCTAAATTCTAAATTCTTCATTCTTTTAATATTTACAGAAATTACAGCAGTTTTTGTTGCTGTAGTTTTAACTTCAATTATTTAGCATTCAGTTAAACTACACTTAAAAAGGTAATCCTAGAAAATATTCATTTGCAAATAGATGGCAGATAAAAATTTAGAAGCATTAATAGTCAAAATTGTCAAAAAGGAGATCAAAAAAGAAATCAAGAACCTCAACTCGGATAATTTACCAATTGTTGCAACTGAGGTAAATCAACAATTACCAAGTTTGGCAGAAACTTTTGAAACTGAAGCCGAAACACGCACCACAGCGGAAATACTTGAAAATATATATACCAATGGATTTGTTAACTTACCCACCAAAGAAAATTTAGAACTTGAACGCAAGTTAAGGGAACTCAAATTTAAGCAAGAACTGAGGAAAGATTGGATACTATTTCTTTTGAAGGATGTCATAGTCTATGCTGCTACTATTTTATTTATGTTTACTTTTGCTGGCTTCTATTTACTCACTCTCATTCACAGCTAAAGAGACTTACATTTATTAAAATCTGTTGTTATGGGAGAAATTAAACAACAAATAAATACCCTAGTATGAAATCAATGCTTTAGCTAAAAATCAAGCTTTTGTCTACTAACTAAAGTTGCCTGAAACTGATTTAATTGTGATCGATAAAAATCAATTAAAACTGAAAACAATTATGCTTACTACCTCCTGGGTCCTGAATCTGCTGCATATAAATTTTTGGTAAATTCTTATACCAATTACCATTCCTGAAATTTGATTGCTATATTAGAGTAAATTACTATTCTGGTGAGGTTTGGGAAGCTGTGCGTGATGATTTAAAAGGCTTAGTAATTAGCCATCAAGAGTTGGAACAATTGACTAATTTACCTGTCCCTAATGAATTGTTCATCATTACGAATTTTCTTGATAAATTGAAAAAATCATTAATAACAAAGATTAAAGGTTCTGAAGGAGCTACAGTAGTTTTTATAAGTTGTTCTGTTTTGGTAGTTTCATATCTATTTTTTGACATTCTTATCAAAACATTTGCCAATTGGATTACAATTCCCTCTGGGATATTACTAATATTATTTAGTATTTGGCTTGGTGGTGTAATCCAGACTATATTGTATTTACTATGGAAGAGCAAAGGGAATTTTATTAAAAGGAATATGACAAATTGCCTAAAAGTTTTACTCAATGATGTTGAAAGATATAATGCTGTTATTAAAGCTATAGATATTAATGACCAAATAGAAGAAGCTGGTAATCCAGAGGTAGGGATCAAGCACAGAGAAAGAGTTATTGAAGCTTTAAACTTTACTAAATTAGATTTAGTACGTGCTTTAAAAACCGAAAGAATTTTGCGAGAAAATAAGAATTTTCTTCTGACTAATTCTGATTTATTTGCAAATAATTTAGCTAGTTTAACTTCCATACAAGTTACTGAACAAGCAACTGAACATGACCAGTTATTGAATGAAGCTTTGCAAATTGCTTTAGATGTCCAATACGAAATGCGAAGGTTGCAGAATCAGCGTTAAAACCTCGTTAATTTCATCTAGTATGCCATAGCTTCGCTCTCTAAAAGACGCTACGCGTAGTTTACTTCCTCAAAGTGGTAGGCCGCAAGCATCGCACAGTTGTTTGGTTAAACTGACCAAATATTGGTATTTCCAGAAGATTACACCCTCTCAACGATTATAGTTAATCTTCTTTGGCAGGAACGGAGTAACATTAAAGAATATGAAGCAAGCGTTAGCGTAGCTTAACCGTAGGTATAGCACATTGATATGGACTGGAAAGAAATCAGAGGCAACTGGGTAATTATTCCGCGTCATCCCATTGGTATCATCCATTTCTTGGGGGGTGCATTTGTCGCTACCGCACCTCACCTGACTTACCGTTGGTTACTAGAACAGTTGGCAGCTAAAGGCTATGTTGTTATTGCTACGCCTTTTGTCAATACCTTGGATCATCAAGCGATCGCTGAATCTGTACTCCTGAACTTTGAACGCACCCTAGAACGCTTACACTATTCCGGTGAATTACGCAAGCTTTACCTGCCTACCTATGGTGTGGGACACAGTATGGGTTGCAAACTTCATTTACTCATTGGTAGCCTTTTTCCCGTAGAACGAGCAGGTAATATTCTCATCTCCTTTAACAACTACACTGCGAAGGAAGCCATACCGCTGGTAGAACAATTAAATTCTACCTTGGCAATCGAGTTTACTCCCACACCCTTGGAAACTAACCAAATTGTAAAGGAACGTTATCACATCCGCCGTAATTTATTAATAAAATTTAGCAATGATAATCTTGATCAATCAGCAGTTTTAACAAAAATCTTACAAAACCGCTTTCCCGAAATGGTGACAATACAAACCTTATCTGGAAATCACACCACACCTTTAGGTCAAGACATTAAATGGCAACCAGGAAATTCTTTTACTCCCCTTGATGCTTTAGGACAATGGTTTAAGCAAGAAGTATATCGTGATATCTACCAGCTAAACAAAGTCATGCTTTTATGGCTCAACCCTCTTGCCTCTTTATAATACAGTAGAAGTCAGGAGTAACCGCTTTTTGATACTTAATTTTGATTGATGAAAATTTCATATCATACTTCATTTACCTGCAACCTGCTGGATTTGATACATGAGAAGATTAGTAAATTGATGGATAGTTAAAAATGATTTTTGGCAAATCAAGTTAGTAATTTTGATCGCATCGCATCATTATGACTAACTATGTATTCATCACTTACTGTATTTGTGGATTTTATGTTTATTTCTGGATAGAATGTTGATTTCCAGAGGGAACAGGAAACGGGCAACTCTTAACAGAAAAAACTCATGTTTAAAAACATAAGATTGAAATAATGACACTGTTTTTTTGGTGCTACGCATCTTGTAAAAACATCTTTTTTTTTGACTGAGCTTTAAACTCACCAACTTTAGTTTCTTATCTGTTCCCTGTTCCCTGTTCCCTGTTCCCTGTTCCCTTTTTTGTAACCGCTATTGATTATGTTTCAAATTCTAGTAATTGATGATGACTATTCAATACAGATCCTGCTAAAAAGGATGTTAGAAAAACATGGTTATCAAGTAATAACTGCCAATAATGGACAGGAAGGAATTTTACAGGCGCTTGCTTGTCCTCCAGCCCTAATTATTTGTGATTGGATCATGCCAGGTTTAACGGGGTTGGAAGTTTGCGATCGCATTAAGAAAGATCCTAATTTATCCACAACATTTTTTATTTTATTAACATCTTTAGATTCCGTTGCAGATCGCGTCAAAGGACTAGATACTGGTGCTGATGATTTTATCTCCAAGCCTATTGAGCAAAATGAACTTCAAGCTAGAGTAAGAGCAGGATTACGTCTACATCAGTTAAATCGGGATTTACAAACCCAAAAGCTATTGTTAGAAACAGAACTAGCAGAAGCAGCAGAATATGTAAAATCCCTTTTACCCTTACCTATATCTACACCTCTGAATATTAATTATAAATTCCTTCCTTCCCGACAATTAGGAGGTGATTGCTTGGATTATTATTGGCTTGATGCTGATCATCTGGCAATTTACCTTTTAGATACTGCTGGACATGGACTCCGAGCAACTCTTCCCTCTGTTTCTGTACTAAATTTACTGCGTTCCCGTGCGCTCAAAGAACTTAATTATTATCAACCTAGTCAGGTGTTAAAAGCTTTAAATGATACTTTCCAGATCAACTACCAAAATGATAAATATTTTACTATTTGGTATGGTGTATATAATCGCATAAATCATCAATTAACTTATGCAAGTGCTGGACATCCACCCGCAGTATTAGTATCGGGAAAATCTCCCAGCACCACGGAAATAAAACTCTTGAAAACACCGGGAATGCCAGTTGGTATGTTTCCTGAAGCCAAGTATGTGGATGAAACTTGTCAGATTTCAGAATTAAGTAGTCTTTATATTTTTAGCGATGGTGCTTATGAAATTACTACATCAGATGGTAATCTTTGGAGTCTGGATGGATTTATTCAGTTACTAGTTAGCTTACAACATTCAGTTGATTACCAGCTTGATTATATACTGAAATATTTAATCAATTTAAACTCCAAAGAAGCCTTTGATGATGATTTATCTATCCTGCAAATTAAGTTCGATCAATTTGTAGCCAGTAAAACTTGATTGAAATCATCTTGACTAGGAAATATTTCAAATATTTCATTAATACTGGTCAATTCAAATATCATTCTAACCTGCTCATTAATCGAACAGAGAACCATTTTAATCCCAGCATCTCGTAGGGTTTTGAAAGCTAATACTAGAGATCCTAAACCAGAACTATCTAGAAATGTAATATTTTGACAATCAACTAAGACAATCTTTGCACCACTTTCTATAATTTGGGCAATATCTTTCTGAAATTCCGATGAAGTTTCAGCGTTGAAATTGAATTTAAGTGTAAGAACTTTCACCTGCTGGCTCATAATTAGGTTACTCTGATTCATATCAATGGTGTTCTCTGTTAGCTAGTATATACCAATATAGGAAATTTTTTAAAGAAAAAATCTCTAAAAAGCCGAATTTTTCACGATTTAAATAATTTGTCAAATATAAATTTTTCAATAAAAAATTGAAATTTTCTCCTGATAAATTCATAGAAAATTGTTAAATTTGAACTTCTAAACAATTAATATCAGCTACTAATTCATTACCAAGGAATCAAGAGTTAATACAATTTTGGATCTTTGCTTGTGAAAGTCTTGTTATATAAGCTTTTCATTTTTCTATCCGTCGCCATCATTTTTGAAATTGTGATAACATTCCATATTTTTGTCATCCATCTGATTAAGTAGGTGAACAGAAAAATTTAAAGGTATGTGAAGAAAAGTAAAATCACCCAAAACTCTCTTCCTGTTCCCTGTTCCCTGTTCCCTGTTCCCTTGCCCCAACGACAATTTTTAACGCCAACCTACTTAGTGACTTAATTAATATTGAGCAAGAAAATCGCTAATTAAAGGCGATTGACCTTAGCTCGATAAAGCAGCTTGTTACCTTGACGGTATCCAAGATAACATACTTTGACTGTTTCGCCAAGTTGGGCTGTTCCCTGCAATAATTCATGCCAGTGAGGATCATAAGGTATTTCGGCTCCCACAGAAGCGATCGCTTCCACTCCCCAAGCTTGTAATAATTTTTCCAGAGGCTTTTGCACCAAAGGCAATATTTTTACAGCCTCTAGCTGGGGATTTTCCTTGGCTTTTTGTGCTGCGGTAGGCCAAAATAACAACAAAGACTCCAAAATTTGCAAACTTGACTGCTGAAACTCCTGCTGTAATACCTCTGGTTGCTGTTCCAGCATCAGCACAACTCGCTCGTATTCCCTTTTTAAGTCAGCAATTTCTTGTAGTGTGGCATCAGAATTCAAGTTTTCAGTCTTAACTGTTAAACTCCCCTCTTGGGACTCACAATTGTAACTAGAAAAAGTCTCTACTAATTCACTTAATGATACTCGTAGTATTTTTGACAGTTTAAACAACACATCCACTTTCATCTGTGTCAGCTTTCCTTGTCGCAGACGGAGTATTTGCCGTTCTGAGACACCAGCAGCGCGACTGAGACTTTTAAAACTAGAAATACCCACAAGCTGCATTAAATTTTGCAACTCCAGGGTGAAATCTTCATCAGACATAGGTTTTTTCTTCCTCCTACACCCTACACCCTTGTTCATGCCAAGTGCATCTTCAGAACACTGGGAGTAGCTTTTCTCACTTTAGCTAAAATTGTTTCTTTACCCAGACGTTGACAAGCTTCATAACGATGGCAACCAGAAAAGCCATAATAACGTCCATCTACTTCTAGAACTTCTATCGGTTCTTGTTGCCCAATTTCTGCAATGGAGTCCATTAAGTCTTTGACTTTTTTTTGATCATTCTGACGCGGTAATGGACGTTGAATTTGATTTAAGGGGATTTCTTGAATTCTAACCATCAGGGATTTTGCTGTTTAGTTATGCTTTATGGATAAATCATAGTCATTATGATTTTAAGTTGCAAGTAGTTGACAAAAAAGAGGTAATGATATCATGGAACTGCATACACAACAAAGCAAAAACGCTACAAATTCCGTTAAAATCTGCCCTGAAGCCCCACTGTGGTAGCAAAATAAAGTTTGTTTTCATGAAAATCTTCTTCTGGCGTTCTGGCTACAAAATATTGACAACCTTTTGCTTATTGGGACTGACTGCGGCCTCAAGTCCTGTCAACAATAACCAAAACGAGGATGTGGAACTGAAAATTGGTATTGTCCAGCGATTTGGAGCCACACCTACAGCCAAGTTACAACTGACACCGACCAAAGGCGATCGCTTAAAGCTAAAATGGAAAGTAGATAATCAGCAGCAAACCCTAGTTACTGCCAACCCTGTCCAATTGGAAACAGTGATGAAAACCTTACCTCAAGCAAAAGTGCAGGAGGTAGTAGTTTTAGGCAACTACCGCACCTTTGAAACAGCGGAAGACAGTGCCAGAAATTGGCGTTCTCAGGGAATAGAAGTGGAAATAGCCCAACCTGAACGCTGGCAAGTATGGGCTAAACGAGAAGTTTACAGCAGTCCTTTAATACGCCGCTTGTTATTACAAGGCATACAAGCATCAGGACAGAAGCTCCCATATTTAGATACACAAATTCTCAAACAAGTGCCGCAAATCAGCTGGGAAATTAATGGAAAGCGATACAGCAATAATTATCTAGAAATTACCACAGATAAAAATTTAATTCGGGTGAATAAAGCCGAAAAACCAGGGAATGCGCGTCTTTATCCAGGGAGATTGAACTTACAACCCAATGCTTATGGTACTTATTCTTTAGTAAATCAAGTACCTTTAGAAACATACCTGCGTGGTGTTTTACCTTACGAAATTGGCACAAGTGCGCCAACAGCATCCTTAGAAGCTCAGGCTATTATTGCCCGCACCTATGCCCTTCGCAATATACGTAGATTTGCTATTGATGACTACCAATTATGTGCTGATACACACTGTCAAGTTTATGATGGGCTAAATGGAGTGGCACGGACAACAGATCAAGCGATCGCAGCGACACGGGGGATGGTAGTCACTTATAATAACGAGTTAGTAGACGCTCTCTATTCTTCGACCACAGGTGGCATCACTGCTTTCTTTAGCGATGTTTGGAATGGAGAAGATCGTTCTTATCTGCGGCCGGTAGTAGATGCGCCTACAAATCTTTGGAACTTATCAAAGAAGAGTTTAGCAGACGAAAATAATTTCCGGGAGTTTATTAACCTCAAACAAGGATTTAATGAAAGTAGATGGAATGTATTTCGTTGGCAAAAGGAAACCAGCTTAGAGGATATTACCAAGGACTTGCAGAAATTTTTGCGGGTGAAAAAAAGTCCCTATGCCAAATTTAAAACCATCGAAGCCATAGCTATCACAAAGCGTAGTGAAAGCGGACGTATTTTGGATCTAGCTGTAAAAACGGATATTGGCGTGTTTACTTTGCATAAAGATGAAGTTCGCAGCGCCTTTGCTGCTCCTCGCAGCACACTGTTTTATCTCGAACCTCTGAACAAGGGCAAAGCAGAAGTGTGGGGATACGCTTTCATCGGTGGAGGGTTAGGACATGGAGTAGGTTTAAGTCAAACAGGCGCTCAAAATTTAGCCAAACTAGGCTGGTCAAGTGCCAAAATTCTTCAGTTCTATTATCCCGGCACAGAAATTAAAATTCTTGGTCAGGAGATTAAACCTTTCTTAACATCTTCAGCTACTAAGACAGGTAGAGAAGTGCGTTAATCTAGAATTACCAAGTCCAAAAATGGAGACAAAAGAGCCACCGCGATACTGCTGGCACAGTAAGGCGGTGGTCAGCTGTCAATATGACAGCAACCAACTCTTAGTAAAGTTCTTCTTCTTTGTGAGTTTGGATGGTGACATTTCCCGAATCTGGGTAAGCAACACAGGTCAATACGTATCCAGCTTCAATTTGATCATCATCTAAAAATGATTGATCAGATTGGTCAACTTTACCTTTGACCAATTTACCTGCACAGGTAGAACAAGCACCTGCACGACAGGAGTAGGGCAAGTCAAGACCTGCTTCTTCAGCAGCGTCTAGAATATATGTATCGTCAGCACAATCAATAGTAGTTTCAGTGCCTTCTGCGTCAATTAATGTGACTTTGTAAACTGGCATTTGGAAATCCTCTCTTGTTACAGCGGCAGTATAAGCTATCCTTCAGCAAAAGCTACGGCTGACCTGAAAGGATTAGCCGTTGGTTTTTATTTGCTTCAATTCTGATACTACGGGAAAATTTAAACCTTGTAACCGAAAATTGACGGCGATTAGTAATGAAATTTAGTTACTTATTTACAATAAGTTTTTATTATGTAAGCTCACCGTCTCGATAGATGACGAAAACATCTTTGAGGGTTTGATTTTTAAAGGTTGCATTGCTGGAAAAAATAGTTAACGTCAGTTGTTGTAATGGGAAGATGGGGACTGGGAAAAATTGACCACCCTACACCCTTGTTGTGAGCTGGCTTTTTGATAGAATGCCATAGGCATTTATGACACTGTATCTAAATTATCTGTAGATCCAAAAATCCAACAAACAGAACTGGTGAAAATCATGTATAATTACAAGCCAC
>JBJOKS010000039.1:0-36068 GCA_046045965.1 Cyanobacteriota bacterium
TAACTTTACCAGTCATGGTAATGACCGTTGGGCTGACTTTAATAACAGTGAGTTAAGTGGAGATACAATCATTATTTCTGCTTTCACCGGTGGTAGTAATGATTCCTTCAAGCTTAATAAGTTGGATCTTGTCGGTGCTGAAGAAACTACCATTGGAACTTATCAAAACGTAGCAACAGTGACTGCTGGTACTGTCAGCGATAGTGATACCAGTGGCTACACCAATCCCGCTTTTGTTGCCAATCCCGGTATTGACATTGAGAAATTTGTCAATGGTATAGATGTCACGGATCTGAATAATCTGCCAGCAATAGTTGCGGGTGCAGATGTCACCTTTACCTACGAAGTCACCAACACAGGTAATGTTGCTTTCACAGCTAATCAAGTGATAGTGACAGATGATAACGGTACTGCTGGTTATACAGGTGATGATTTTACTCCCACTTTGGTAGCATCTAGTGATGTTGACTCAGATGGTATCCTCAGTGCAGGTGAAACTTGGTTGTTCACTTCTGCCACAGAAGCGGCTCAAAATTTGACCACCACCACCAGTTCTCAAGATACAACTTTTGTCTTTTCTGGTAACAGTTCCACAACCGGTAGCCACGGCAATGTTCGTTCCTTCACTCAAAATGGTGTTTCCGTAGATGTCAGTGCCTTTAGTCAGAGTGGTAGTGATTGGAGAACAGCTTATGTTGGTCTCTATGGTGGTGGTTTAGGTGTTACCAACCGCAATGAGTCTGGTTCTGATCACCGAGTAGACAATGGTGGTAGTATTGACTACCTGTTGTTTGAATTTGACCAAGATGTCACCGTAGACCAAGCACTACTTAAGTATGTTGAGTCTGATAGCGATATCTCGATCTGGATTGGCGATCGCAATGGTGCTAATATCTCTTCTTTAAGTGACAGTCTTTTATCTAGCTTTGTCAAAGAAGATAACTTTACCAGTCATGGTAATGACCGTTGGGCTGACTTTAATAACAGTGAGTTAAGTGGAGATACAATCATTATTTCTGCTTTCACCGGTGGTAGTAATGATTCCTTCAAGCTTAATAAGTTGGATGTTTCATTTGGTGGTGAAGACATTTTTGGGGTTTATCAAAACGTGGCTACAGTGAATGCTGGTAGTGTCAGCGATAGTGATACCAGTGGCTACGTTAACTTTGTCTAATTGTGTAGGTCAAAGTTAATGATTTATCTTACCTAAAGGAACAGTAAAAAGATTGAGGGATGTTAATATTTCCTCAATCTTTTTTATCCCACATTCCTCACCCTGAACTGTCACAGATCAAAAAAAGCCTAGCAAGTAGTACATAATAACTAAAGCTAATTCAAAGGTTAAGAGGCTTAATGAGCATAAGTAGCATTAAAAGAGACATGGTGTGAGAAAGTGAAGCTTGGTAAGGGGTGAAATGAGCATCCATTCCGAAACTTACGCTAAGGACTTGATGACTTCTTTTTAACATCCTCTTTACCTACGAGAAACCTGTACCAATTGAACCCACATTCCGTACACTTCCCCTGTTCCTTCTCTACACAGATAATTTCAAAAATCAAATACCAGTCCTATATTAGCAATATAGTAACTGTAATATATGCTGTAAATAACGATAGTTTTAATTAGTAAAAAAACAAAATTATTTAACAGTAAAAAATTACATTATCGCAGTAAAATTACCATTGGTATGGTGATTGAGATGAGCAAGAAAAGTTGATTCGCAATTCTTGTTTTTAATTCACAACACCAATGGAGTATTATGCAAGCTAATCTCCCGCTGACTGGCTTACGCATTCTTGTGGTTGATGATGATGATGATAGTTGCTTCTACATTAGTACACTATTAGAACTAGACGGAGCTAGTGTTGAAGCAGTTCCATCAGCAGCAATAGCATTAGAAATGCTACCCCAGTTCAAACCTGATGCTTTGATCTGTGATATTGCTATGCCTGGTGAAGATGGCTATACTTTTATTCGCAAAGTGCGATCGCTCAAAGCAAATGAAGGTGGAAGAGTACCGGCTGTTGCTTTAACTGCTTACGCAGATAGTGAGGATCGTGTTCGCGCTTTACAAGCTGGCTTTCAGAAACATATAGCTAAACCTGTTGAGCCTGATGAATTAGTGGAAATTATCGGCAATTTAGTCACCTTTTCTCAGTGTTAATCTGGGAATTAGAGCAAATGAAAATATCGGAAAAATATCCTATTTAGCTCCATTTCCAAAGCTAATACTTTCAGACTTGTATGCTGGTGGCTCAACGTGAATTACAACTCTAACAGGACTAAATTTTGCTTGTAGTTGACTTTCTACTTCTTCAGTAATGCGGTGAGCAGTTTCTACATCTGGTGCATCTACTATTAAGTGCATTTCCATAAAAACTTGGCGGCCGAGAACGCCACGAGAAGCAATATCATGACAATTAAGCACACCGGGGACAGAAACTGCGATCGCATGAATAGCTTCAGGAGCGATCGCCATTTGATCTACCAACCAAGGTAAATTCTCTTTTAAAACTGACCAACCACTCCAAAATACTAACAAAGCCACCGGAAAAGCTAACACCACATCTAACCATTGAACATTTAGCCACCAAATTCCTATCAACCCCCCCAGTACAGAAATAGTCACCCACACATCACTCATGGTATGGGTAGCATCAGCAATTAAAATTGAACTCCCCACCCGTCTACCAACATTACGTTCATAAAAGGCTACAAAAATATTTACACCTAACACAATTAGTAATAACCACAACTCAGAACCTGATATTTTCACAGGTGAACTACCTTTAATAATTCTCTCAATAGCTCCTTGGAGAATTTCAAAACAGGCTATCCCTAAAAAAGCGGCTATTCCTAAAGCACCCACAGCTTCAAATTTATGATGTCCGTAGGGATGCTCCCGATCAGGTAACGGTGAAGAAAACTTACTAGCAATTAACCCTAAAACGTTATTGGCGCTGTCTGTCACACTATGTAATGCGTCAGCCAACAAGCTAAGAGAACCTGTTGAGTACCCCACAAAGGCTTTTAACCCCATCACGAATAAATTGAGCAGTAGGGTAATAATTAAAACTTTTTGCACTTGGGCGCGGTTATCGTAAGTCATAAAAAATTTATCACATCATCTTCTATGACTTCTACTTTAAAACCTTAAGAACAAATAAATACAAAATAAATGTATCAAAGTCTTACAGAGTAAGAAATAAGTCTCTCAAGAATCTCTAATTATCTACCAATTTGTTGAGATTTATTTTAACTAAGATCAGCTATAATCCCGATTTATTTAGCTAATATTATTGCTGATAATAGACTATTATTCTCATCAATAACATTAGCTTTCTGTGAAAAAGAAAAGTCTGTGATCCCCGATCTCTTATAGAAGTCGTTGAGCTTGTTGTCCTCACAGGGAACTCTGAACAGGAATTATGAATTGATTTCTCCCTATCCGGTAATATAAATAATTACCAAGAAGTTGTAATCAAAAAGCTCTATGTCTTCTACCCCTCTGACACTTAACCTGGGTGATGGTTCTATCTCCTTTAGTTTTTCAGCTCCAGCAGCACGAGAATTAAAAGCAGCAATCGATCAATTAATGCTAAGTCTCAAAGCTGTTGCTGCTAAACCCACTCCAGGTAGTGGTAAAGTCACTCCCCAACCTCCTTTGGAGTATCGCTACGCAGGGGATGTCTTTTTAGAAGTTTTCTGTAATCCCAATATTTGGCCTACCCCTTTTGCAGCCAAAGTGCTGCTGACTATCCGCAATGTTGGTATTCGCTTGACTACAGAAGCTGAACTTACTCGCATTATTGAAGATATTAACCAGTATTTAGAACAAGTGGGATAGGGGACTGGGGACTCTTTACTGGGGACTAGGGACTCTTTACTGGGGACTCTTTACTGGGGACAGAGAAGAAGAAAAGGAGCAGGGAGCAGGGAGAAAAATTAATTCTTCCTCCTGCCTCCTGCCTCCTGCCTCCTGACTCCTGCCTCCTGACTCCTGACTCCTGACTCCTGATTCCTGAGAAAAAATATACTTGTCCAAAGTTATGCACTCTGGACAAGTATCAATAAAATAATGACTACTTATTCAAAATCACGATGCTCTGGCGTAGGCCATCGTCAATATCGCTTACTGGAAAAGTAGTATAAATTAAGACTGTAATTGTTCTGTGTTTATGGTCAATAAAAGATGATGGACAGGGAAATATTTTTCTCGCATCCACACATCAAAAATCAACTCCCAATCCAAAACCAACCCTTGATTAGTCGTTATCCCATTCTTCACGACCAATCAAGTCCCCAATGCGATCGCGCAATAAGAAATCACATTTCTCTAATTCACATTCAACACAAACCCACTCTCTCGCTGGGATATATTGGCACAATGTATATATTGGTTGTTGACGGCTCACCATTCCCTTCTGCACCAGTCGGCGTGCTTCGTCCTGGATTACGTCTAGAGAGTAGTAATTGATAGAAGGCACCGTATTCACACTCATTGTTTTTACTCACAAATTTACATTTAGATAGTATTCCCAATTTTAATCAGGAACAAAAATGGCAATAATTTAGACCTGTGGCTAGGTTTTGTAGTTTGCTATACGGAACTATTATCATTTTGACGCTACAGACCTGTAAATTATCTAAAGAAATGTTAAGTTTGTCAAGGAAAGATAACATTAATTCTAACTCCGCTTCAAATTGTGAATCCAGAAATCCTGAGATGGGCTAACTGGTAATACCTTGCAGTTACTATTAACAGGTTTTACACTTTGATATCTATATACCTAAAGTCACAAATCAATCTAGTATTTTCTGATGTTTCGTATAAAAAAAATTTTTATTTATATTCCCAATAATCACCATAAAGTCTTTCCTATCCTTATTGTGATTGATTTTTCCAGAAAAAATAGACCAGCAATCTTGGACTTAAATTAAATATAGTGTATAAACTGTCGCAAGTTACAATGGCTAAGTTACACCACTAAGTTTTATAGGCATCATCTGTTAACAATTTTTTAACCTGTACTCCTATCAATCCGTTAATTTTGTCATAATTTATACGGTATATCAATTCTTCCACTATGATTTTTAACACTATGATCGAGCAGGGGTTTAGCATTGAGCTTTGCCCCTACCAAAGTTCAGGTTGTAGAATAGGTTAACTTGAAGTTAATTATTCGGGAAAATCTTCCTCATCATCTTCAATGTTTTCCGGTGGACGGTCTTGCTTGAGTTGGTTTAATAAACTCAGCACTTTAGTACCTCGTTCGAGGGAGCAATCTTCAACAAATATCACTTCTGGAGTACGACGCAGCCTTACTCTAGCACCCAGTTCACTGCGGACATAACCAGTCGCTGACTTTAAACCCGCCATTGTTTCAGCCTTAGCTTCCTGGGTCCCATAAATACTGACGAAGATTTTAGCGTGTTGCAAGTCACCAGAAACATCTACATCAGTAACACTGACCATTCCTGTACCCACACGGTCATCTTTAATACCGTTGAGCAACATTTGGCTAATTTCCCGTTTAATTAATTCAGCAACGCGGGAAACGCGGCGATTTGTAGCCATATAGATTCCGCCTTCTCACAGAGGTTGTACGATTGAATAGATGCAAATTCAGGATCATAGCTGTAAGATCAACAGCAATAGTCCTGAAGCCTAAACCCTGATTCAGTCTTAGTTTAGATTGTACTCAAGCCCAGCATTGCTCGGAGAGTCAGAGTCAAAAAAAACAGACTACCTGCAAATAAGCCGACAATGGCTATTAAGGTAACTGGGCGTTTTAACAGTGGTCTTAATGGTTCAAAGGTATTCAGCAAAAGACCTAAGACGATAGTAATCAAGTAGCGGGGGTAGCGAAATACGTTATCCCAAAATCCGTCAAACATTTGAATATAGACTTCCTTGTTATAAACTGTAGTTTGTTTTCAGGTGCTTATTTAACTTAATTGTAATATATAGGGTAAAAAAACGCTCAGTTCATATAAAATAAGTGATTGGTGATTGGTGATTGGTGATTGGTAAGAGTTCCTTAGTTAGCAAATTATTTACTAAATTATTTTTAATGTAATCAATAAATACATGATCAGTCAAATCTCTAAAGAAATTTGTCCACGTCCCTTTTTAAAGTGGGCTGGTGGTAAAAGTAGGTTAATTCCGCAATATCAACAATATTTTCCCAAAAATTACCAGACTTACTATGAACCCTTTTTAGGTGGAGGGGCGATTTTTTTTCATTTGCAACCACAAAAAGCATTTTTAACTGATATTAATGCTGATTTAATTACTACTTATGGCTGTGTTAGAGATCATGTTGAAGAATTAATTACTCTACTAAAAGAACACAAAAAACAACATGATCAAGATTATTATTATGATGTACGTTCCTATCATCAAGGTACGAATTTAGAAAAAGCAGCTCGTTTTATTTATCTGAACAAAACCTGTTTTAATGGTCTTTATCGGGTTAATTCTCAAGGTAAATTTAATGTACCTTTGGGTAGATATAAAAATCCTGGTATTTGTCAGGAAGATATCTTAAGAGTTGCATCAAAATCACTTGCGAAAGCAAACATTCAAAACGCAGATTTTACAGAAGTTTTGAATTATGCAACAAATAATAATGATTTCGTATTTTTTGATCCCCCATATTATCCTCTGAGTGGAACAAGTAATTTTACAGCTTATAGCTCCTATTCCTTTGGGGAAATTCAGCAAGAGCAATTAAAAGATGTATTTGTGGAATTAGCAGAACGCGGAGTCAAAGTTATGCTTGCAAATTCAGATTGTGATTTTATTCGTAAGCTTTATAGTAGTTTCAAAATTCATACTATTTCAGCAGCAAGATCAATTAATTCTAATGCGAAGAAGCGGGGTAATATTAATGAGGTTTTAGTCACTTCTTATTAGAGGATGTGATGTTTTAAATATAGTCTTAGACGATGAAACTCTTGTTGTAGATTATTATAGATATTATAAAACCTCTTATTATTTGATTATTTATATTTAGCAAAAAGTTAATTTATGATCATTGAAAATTCACAGATAATTGAGCAATTACCATCCTGTAAATCCTTAAATCCTGTAAATCCTGATTCTGACAAAAAAAAGATTTGAAGAGGAAAAAATCGTAATTTAAATAATTTTTAATTTAAGTAATTTTAATTTTTAATTGCGATAACTACTTCTCTAATTCTCCCGTTCTTGGGGGAGAAATAGAGGAGATTGTTATTGTGTAGGAACAGGTGTATGAGGTGATCAGATATGCAGATAAATTTAGGAATTTCACCCGGTTCTTCAGCAGGTCTTAACTTCAGCATGACCATTGCGGATAGCCCATGCTAATTCTAGCATTTGAGTCCAGCGTTTTTGTAGCTGTTTGGGGGTACATTGTACAGCTTTAGCGATCGCCTGATCATTTTCCATCGCAGTTTTTAACTTAAAAATTTGTTGTTGCTGTTCAGTTAGTTGGTTCCAGAAAGTATCCCACTGCTGAGAAGATAAACCCAACTTATGTTCTAAACCAGCACCCAACCATTGATGTACCAATTGCCAATGATGCTGTTTAGCAAACTTCTCGACGTGATATTTAAAGCGTTGTTGCAAATAATCGCGTTGACGACTGGTTAAACCGAGAATTTGGTCAATTTCCGGTGCTGAGAGGTCTTGAAGTTTCAAAGATAGATAATTCATGCAGTCAGACTGACCTTGAGACTCCAGATACTTCATCAACTCAGTAATTACGCGATCGCGTTCCGACTCCTCAGAAGGATCAAAACTAGGTTTAGCCACCATCTGGGATCTAATTTGCTGCACCGCTAAATTACGTTGATAAGATTCAGCTTCTTCAGTTTTAGCAGAATCCACAGCCATTTCAATATCTACAGTCGTTTCCTGGGGTTGACGACGAGCAAAACCTTGAGCGCGTAACACGATCAACTGTTGATTAGCACCACCAGGTAAATTAATCCGACGTTTAGCATACTGTTCTGTAAACGCCATGTATTCAGCTAATTGTAGTTGAGTCCGGGGAGTATAATCTTCAGGTAATTCATTTTCCCGACGAAAAGCTTTAATCGCTTCGATATAAAAAGCTTGGAGAAAATCCTCAATCAGATTGTAACGAGCTTCAAAACCTAATTCTGAGCCAGCCACCGTCACATGACGATAAACAATAGCACCTAAACTGCTATGTAATTCAACCCGTCCTTGTCGTGAACCCAATAGATAGTAACGCAGGCACTTTTGTAACCGGTGTCTTGCTAAAGTAATCTGCCAAGACCTTACTTGCCCAGAAGTTTGGATGCGGGAACTTTTATCACATATCCGTTCTACTTCTTTGGTTATGCGATTAGCTACAGCCTCTACACACCCTGTTGAAGCTTTTACTTGGGTCTGCATTTCCTGACAAAGAAGTTGCAGTAAAGTATCAGAGTTAGTATCTGATAAATCTTCGATTGAAACATCACTATCAAAAGCAGGTGTAGAATTTGGCAGATTGACGAAGTTAGCTTTCATGACTTTTCCTGGAATTGGTATTGCACCTTAACTAAAACGCAGACACAGTGCTTAAGAACAAACATCACTGGAGAATCTTGCTGACAAACATCCATCAAGACACGCCGCAGATACTGTTCACATATAAGACTGTAAGAAATTTCAGCAGTTAAGGGGCCTGTCAAGTGTGTCGCTTTTTTGATCAGCAACTAAATTATATAGCTGTGGACAGGGTAGTTAGGACATCAATTGATAATGAAACTCCCACTATAAGAGGGTTTTACTCCTGACTCCTGACTCCTGACTCCTGCTATAGATGAGATATTGGTGTCCAGAAGGCGATAAAAATAAACCAAACCCTAGCAATGCCAAGATTTGCCGCCATCCCTGTTCCCTTGATCCCAGCGTCTTTTGGTATGACAATTTCAAAATTGGAGTAAAAATTGGTGTATGTTTATCACAATTTGCGAAACAGAGGGTTGTATCTGTAAAGCTTAATTATTATACCCAAGCTGCTGCTGCTTCCCAACCTAACCCCCTCCGTGTAATGACTGGTTCTTCATCCGTCAAGTCTAAAATGGTAGACACTTGAGCAGTAGGTTCTTCACCTGTGTCTATAATAATGTCAACCAAGTTATCTAAACGGTCAAATAGCTCTACCTGTGACAGAATAGATTGAGAATCCATTCCCAGTATTTCATCATCTGTGTCATTTGGTGGTAAATGTGCCGAAGTGGAAATAATCGGATTTCCTAACGCTTCCAGCAATGCCAAACATACCGTATGATCTGGCACTCGAATTCCTGTTGTTTTTCGCTTGGGACTTTGCACCAGTCGCGGTACTAACTTGGTAGCAGGCAGCAAAAAAGTGTAGGGACCTGGTATCAAACGCTTCATAATCCGATAGGCTGTATCACTTACGAAGGCATAAGTTGCCACATTAGAAAGAGAAGGACATAAAAAGGTCAGTGGTTTATCATTTGCTAACTGCTTAATTTGCCTTACTCTTTCCACCGCCGACTTGGCATTCAAATCACAACCAATTGCATAGACTGTATCAGTAGGGTAGAGCATGATAGCGCCACTAGAAAGCGCCAACTTTATATCCTCTATACGGCGGTTTTGGGGATTATCAGGATGAATTGCAAAAATCTTGGCCATGACTGGGGATTGGGAACTGGGGATTGGGGACTGGTGATTGGGGACTGGTGATTGGGGACTGGTGACAGGTAATGTGAATAGTATTACCATTACCAATTACCCATTACCCATTACCCAAATAATTTATGAATAAAATTGCTTATTTTCAATGTCCCACGGGAATTTCCGGTGATATGTGTCTGGGTGCTTTGGTAAGTCTGGGTGTTCCCGTAGAGTATCTAGTAGAAAAACTCAATGGTTTAGGAATTGAGCAGGAATACCAATTACGGGTAGAACTTGTCCATCGGCAAACTCAGCAAGCAACGAAAATCCATGTTGACTTACATCACCATCATCACCATCATCATCATGAACACTCTCACCATCATGGCCGTCACTTACCAGAAATAGAGGAGATGATTCTTAAAGCCAACTTGCCAACCAGGGCAACAGCTTGGAGTTTAGCTGTTTTCCGCCAGTTAGCAGTGGCAGAAGGGGCGGTACATGGCATTGAACCGGAAAAAGTTCATTTTCATGAGGTGGGTGCTGTAGACGCGATTGTGGATATTGTGGGGACTTGCTTGGGTTTAGATTGGTTGGGTATCGACAGCAATCAGCAAGGATTACCATTGATATACTGCTCACCATTTCCCAGCGGTGGGGGAACTGTTCGCGCTGCACATGGACAGATGCCAGTACCAGTACCCGCAGTGTTGAAATTATGGGAAATGCGGAGTTGTCCAGTTTATAGCAACGGCATTGAAAAAGAATTGGTGACACCGACAGGAGCAGCGATCGCCACTACTTTAGCCAGAAGTTTTGGTTCACCACCGCCAATTACTCTCAAACAAGTGGGACTAGGAGCAGGTTCTCTCGATTTACCCATCCCTAATATACTACGGTTGTGGATTGGTGAAAGTTCCAATCTTCCAACCACTGTTACAGATGTTGCTCATATTCATCACCATTCAGAACATCATGCAGAATCACATTTAGAACCTATTTCAGTTCTAGAAACCCAAATTGATGATTTAAATCCCCAAGCAGTCGGCTATATTTTTGATGCTTTATTTACTGCTGGTGCGGTGGATGTCTTTACTCAAAGTATAGGGATGAAAAAATCACGTCCGGGAATTTTATTAACCGTGATTTGTCATCCAGAATATTTAGCCTGTTGTGAAGAAATTTTATTCCGTGAAACCACAACTTTAGGAATTCGTCGCACAACTCAACAACGCAATATTTTACAACGGGAAATTCAACAAGTGGAAACTCCCTATGGTAAAGTCGGGGTGAAAGTTGCTTGGAAAGGAAAAACAGCAGAAAAAGTTATTACCAATGTACAGCCAGAATATGAAGATTGTGCAGACTTAGCACGAAAACATAATATTCCCTGGCGGGAAATTCAACGGTTGGCTTTACAGAATTGGTATAATCAAAATTAACAACATCAACAATAAAATAGGGCAGGTGTTAAATCTGCCCTACAATCATGAAATTAATTTCAATCAGCTTCTCTAAAAGTCCTGTTTATTGCTTCTCCTGTATCTTCGGCTCGTCGTTGAACATTTTTCCCTACATCTTCAGTTCCACGCTGTACACTTCTGGTTAAATCTTTGGCAGCATTTTCAACATTTTCCTGGAGATTTTCTACTCCTCGTTTAGTCCCTTTAGTTACTCCTTCTCGCAATTCTTCCGCTGAACTTCCCACATCTTCACCTAAGTTTTTCACCCGTTCACCAAAAGGTGTACCTTCACGATAATTGCGGACATATTGATCGGTACTATCAATTCCCTTCCGTTCAATATTTCTTTGGGCATTTTCTATTAGCTCATCCGCTCTAATTCTAGCTGCTTTTTCAGCTTCTCTCGCTCTGGGATCTACATCACTAAAGTTATTCATTCCTCCTTGATATGGAGAAATAGGATAATCTTTTGTGGGATCATATCTTTTCACATTTGGCGGTTGTCCCGCAGGTTGTGGTGGTTGTCCTGCTATAGTAGGACGATTACAAGCTTGTGCTAAAAATAGTAAACTTGCTGCCAAAAATACTGTTAAAATTTTCAATGGCCGCAGATTTTGTAACCAATTAATTACCTTTTTCATATTCTTCTCCTGCTATTTTTTCGACTGAATAAAAAATCTATTTCCCTACAGCTGGATTTTTTTGTAATTCAGGTCTAGCACTGGCTTCATCTGCTTTGTCTTTTAAAAATTCGGAAGCTTTTCCCACGGACTCTGTGACGGTTTCTATTCTTTCTTGAATACGAGTTTTTAAATCTGGTTCACGTTGAATTAAACCACCAGGTTCAGGATGCTGGAAATCTTCTTCTGTGATCATGGGTAATTCTGCTTCTTTTTTAACTCTACCTAATGGTGTTTCCGCACCAGGATAAAGAATTTCTGAGTCTTTAGTTGCGGCTATTAAAAGTTGTGAATTCAATGGTAAACTAGCTTGGTCATCTTTTTGATTTTGGGTTTCAGTAGTTACTTTTGGATCGGTTGACATTCGCAAGTTTGTATATTTGTCATTACCACTTTTATAAGGATTATTTGCACCTCCCGCTTGCACAGGTGTATTTTTGGGATTTGCACCTTGAGCATTTACTCCACTACAAGCAGTGCTAACTATCAACAATATTCCTGCTAAAAAGATAGTAAAAATCTGACGTATTTGCAGGTTTTTTAGGAAAGTTATCAAGTTTTTCACTTAGTTCTCCTGATCCGGGATCACAGTTAAAATCTTTGACAATGGTTTGAGTTATTGATGTGAACAACCTTTTACAAGGTTAAAAGTTTTAATATAAAATCTACTTCTAGCTTAGGTGACATTTTAATGATGATTAATTGAGAATTTTATCTAGCTATAGAGAGAGATTATTTAATATAATTATCTTGACCATTTTCATGATTAAATTCTCCAAATAATGAAAAAAGTTTTACGTTGGTTCATTTTCGGGGGAACGCTGTTTTTTTTGGCGAACGCGTTAAAGGATAATTGGCTAGAGGTTACTTCCATCCGTATTGACGCAGCAGGATGGTCAATTTTAGCAATTGCTACAGGTGTAACTTTACTTGCACATATTTGGGCTGGTTGGATATGGACTTGGATATTAAAAGAGTTAAAGCAATCTGTATCAGCTTGGGAATTTATTCAAGTTTATTTAAAGACGAATATTGCTAAGTATTTACCTGGTAATGTTTGGCATTATTACGGTCGAATTTTAGCGGCTAAAAATGCTAATATTTCTACTGGAGCAGCAACTTTAAGCGTTTTACTAGAACCGTTACTTATGGCTACTGCGGCTTTAATGACTGTTGTTTTATTCGGTGGTCAATTGGCAGTTAATAATACTAATATTTGGGTACAAATTCTGCAATTTATCAGTTTAGTTGTGCTGCTGGGTGCTGTTCACCCTTGGTTTTTAAACCCTGTAGTTCGTTTTTTATATCGCTTGAAAAATAAAAGTTCCCAACCAGAAAATCAGTCTATTAGTAGTTTAAGTCTTGAACGCTATCCTCTGCGTCCTTTGTTGGGTGAATTGATTTTTTTAGGATTGCGGGGAACTGGGTTTATATTAACTATGTATGCTCTGACTTCTTTAAACTTGAGTCAAATTCCTTTATTATTCGGTGCTTTTAGTTTTGCTTGGGTTTTGGGTTTGGTTGTTCCCGGTGCGCCTGGTGGTTTGGGAGTGTTTGAAGCAACTGCGATCGCTCTTTTACAACATCGTTTCCCTGCTGCTTTGGTAATTAGTGCGATCGCTCTCTATCGTCTCATTAGCATCTTCGCAGAAATCGCTGGTGCTGCTTTAGCTTCCCTCGATGAACGTTTTTCTGGTTAGGTGACTGGTGACTGGTGACTGGTGACTGGTGACTGGGGAAGAATTATTTTCTTTTGAATCCTGTTACTGCATAAGTTGTATTATTTGTCAATACCCGGAACTCGAACCCGCAAATAACAGTATTGATTTTTGGGAAAATTAGTTTTTCTGAACCCTGTTAAATTGGGTGGTTTTTTCTATGTTTGATTTTTTGAGTTTTGGGAAAGTCTTATATATCAATGATTTCTAGCTGATGCTAAAAAATTAATCTTTAAAATAAGCACTATTAGAGTAGTTTACAAATTCTCAATAATCATACCAGAAGGCTGAAAGTATTGCAATAGCGTAAATAAATAAAAATTATTCTCAATAAATTGTTAAGAAATAATAAGGGAAAAAAGTTGAATTATATAAATTATTAAACTGATAAAGCTTTATAATCAGGTTTAGCTATATTTTCTAGTGACAGACGAGTAATTGATAAAAGTAATTGATAAAATGCAAAAAAGCCAGTGCAACTAAAATCATCACACTGACTAAATTTATCTTTATTAATAGTGGGAGTGGAGGGACTTGAACCCTCACGACCGTTTAAGGTCAACGGATTTTCATTCTCTTGCAGCTTTCACTACTACCTTACAGGTTTTGAGAATTGGACTCTCCCTTTACCCTCGCCTTTACGTTAGGGTAGCTCCCGTCGAGTCTCTGCACCTTCCCGGAATTTTAACTTTGGGATTTTGAATTCTTGAATTTTGCTTTTCAGTCAAAAATCAAACTTCAACTCTAAAGCTTCTGGGCTTGGCTCAGGATTGCCATATCTGTAAACAGAGTTAGGTTTCCCTGAATTTGAGAGCTTCCACTTGAAAGATTTCTCAATCAAGGCTCAGTTTTCTAAGTCCGTAGCGTCTACCATTCCGCCACACTCCCAAGGGGTTTTAGATGTTGGAGGCAAAACCTCCTTGTCTATTTCACCATTAATGTTTATTTTGTGCAAGTAGTTTTGAAAATTTTTTTTAAGTTTTATTTTCAACCGCTACTTTTTTTATTTAGCACGCTATCGCATTTAATCGCGAAATTTGATTATAACACAACCTTACCTGTTTTTTGCAATTTTGCCAAGTATTTTGCAAATTTTTTTTTCTGGACTGGTAAAACCGTTAGTTAACCATATCCCAATCCCCAATCCCCAATCCCCAATCCCTAATACTTTCCTTAGTGGACGGGTTGGGCATATCATGGGGGGTAGATGCACCAAAATAGTCTTCTCAAATTCAACAAAGAATTATGGTTGTAGCACTACTGTATTTAGCATTAGCAGGAGCTTATCTCCTAGTCATACCAATGATGGTGATGTTTTATCTCAAGCTGCGTTGGTATTCTGCCAGTTCTGTAGAACGTGGGTTCATGTACTTTTTGGTGTTCTTCTTCTTTCCGGGTCTGTTGCTGCTCTCCCCAATTGCGAATTTTCGACCACGGCGCAGACAAATTGTTTAATTAGTATATTGGTAGGTCATAACTCTCATGCGACGCATTGACGCAATCGGCATTACTTTAGGCGTTTTTTTGGCTGGTGGACTGGCTTATGTAGGATTACAGCTAGTCGGTTTAGATGGTCAAAATGCGGGAATTTGGAGCCAAGCTTTACTGGTTATTGGTTTGATGGGTTGGTTAGCCACATATCTTTTCCGTGCGGGGAGTAAAAAAATGACCTACCATCAACAACGGGAAGAGTATGAAAAGGCGTTCCTACAAAAGCGACTAGATGAACTCTCTCCTGAAGAATTAGCGAAAATTCAAGCTGAAATTGAATTAGGTGACAGGTGATTGGTGATTGGTGATTGGTGACTGGTGACTGGGGACTGGTGACTGGTGACTGGTGACTGGTGACTGGTGACTGGGTAAGATGAATAACCCAATTACCAATTACCAATTACCAATTACCAATCACCTGATAACTGATAACTGATAACTGATAACTGACCACTAACAAATGACTGCAATTTCTCGTTGTTTTGAAACTTTAAGACGGAATCACGAGTGCGCTCTGATTCCGTTTATTACTGCTGGTGATCCTGATTTAGAAACTACAGCAAAGGCTTTGCAAATTCTAGATCGCTCTGGAGCCGATATTATTGAGTTGGGTGTACCTTATTCTGACCCTCTGGCAGATGGACCTGTGATCCAAGCAGCAGCTACCCGCGCTTTGGCAAGAGGTACTACTTTGGATCAGGTGTTGGAAATGTTGCAAGCTACTACTCCGAGTTTGCAAGCACCAATTATTTTGTTTACTTACTACAACCCAATTCTGCACCGGGGAATTGATAAGTTTCTGGGACAAATTAAGGACGCTGGAGTAGCAGGTTTAGTAGTTCCTGATTTGCCTTTGGAAGAGGCAGCAGGGCTATTAAAACCAGCGAGTGAGATGGATATTGATTTAACCCTGTTGGTAGCTCCTACAAGTTCTGCTGATCGGATTGAAGCGATCGCTCGTGCTTCCCAAGGATTTATCTATTTGGTGAGTGTGACCGGGGTGACGGGAATGCGATCGCAAATGGAAAGTCGCGTTTCTGACTTACTCACACAAATTCGTAGAGTGACAGATAAACCCATCGGCGTAGGTTTCGGTATTTCCGATGTTGAACAAGCGCGTCAAGTGCGGGAATGGGGAGCAGATGCAGCAATTGTGGGTAGTGCGGTGGTGAAGCGTTTAGCCGAAGGTACACCGGAACAAGGACTAGATGCGATCGCTCAATTTTGCCAAAATCTCAAGACAGCAATCAAAACTCCCTCTTGATGATTTGGGAAAATTAGATTAAAAAAGATAACAGCGTAGTTTTTTTATCATTCCCTGGTGGACAATTTGACTGATATAGTCTTGAATATTAACAGCACATACCAGGCTGAAAAAAAACTACCTGATATATTTGCTTATAGTTTGAGTCTTATGAGAATTGAAACTAGGCGATAAATTATGAGTGATAGAGTGAGTCAGTTAAAATCAAGTTACACTGCTGACGTAGTTGAGGGGTAAAAGCGATGAGTGAAAGTATGGCATTTATCGGCGGAGTGGCTGTGGCTGGGCTGGCGGCTCTCCTCTTGCTAAAAGGAACCAATACCCCCATACAACAACCTAACTTCGCTGTTGCACCACAAATGCCAGCTACGGTTGTAGCGCCCCAGGTAATGCAGCCATCAATGCAATACCCTCCTAACTATGGGCAACCAGTATATCCATATCAACAACCTGTAGCGCCTAATTCCGACCAACGTCTGGAAATGGAAAAGCTAAACATGACAATGGAGAAGTTGAAAGGCGACAACGAACAACTGCGGTTACAAAATCAACAACTTCAAGGTCAGGTTCAAAACTTCACCCAACAGCAGTGGCAGTTAGCCCAACAGCAACATCAACAAAAAGTAGCTGCACTGCCAGCTGAACAAAATCGCTGGTGGTCTTCACCCATAGTTTGGGCTGTAGGTGGTGCGACTTTGACTATTGGTGGCGGTGTTGTTGTGGCTGGAGTCTTATCTTTGTTTTCTCCCAAGCAGCGTCCTACCCGCACTGTGCAGGTAATTCACCCTTACAATGGTCCGACACCACCTTTAGCTACAGTCCGGCGGGCTGAATTTTTACCATCCTCCCGTCCAGAAACCAGACGAGTGGAAACAGCCCAATACGACGAACTATAGTAATCATTTGGTCATTGGTAATGGGTGATTGGTAATGGGAAAATGATGATTTCCATTACCATGAATTTAAAGACCATTTACAGGCTTATCTGTATCACTGGGCGTTTCTGAAGTGATTGGTGTATTTTGATTAGTTGTCTTGTCTTCTGGAGGAAGAACCTGTTTAGCAGCGTTTTCTGCTGCTTGTTTAAACATGGGTTGGATTTTATCTTGCCAATATTTAATATTAGGTAATTTTTCGGGTTGGTCTCGATAAGCTAGCACTTTATCCCATTGTCCGTTATCAATAGCCTGATTAATCTCATTAGCTAGTGCTTCAGCCTTAGCCCAATCTTCCTGCCATTGATTCATGATTTCAACTGTTTCTTTGATACCAGAAGTGGCATTTTTGGGAACTGTTTTAAGTTGAGCGATCGCACCCGGTAAATCTCCTGATTCAAACTTCTGTCTGGCTGTTTCCACAATTTTCTGCTGATCCTGACTAGCCGGAGGTTTTTCAGCATCCGTAGTTGGTTGATCAGAGGTTTCTGGGTTAGCAGTAACTACAGAAGTAATTGGTTTTGCTTGGGGTTTAGGAACAGGTCGAGATGCAATTAAAGGAATATCATCTACAGTTTGAATAGAAATTCCTTGATCCCGCAAACAAGAAGTCCATTCTTCTTTATTGGTGATCACATCTGAGTGCGCCCAAGCCAAACGACCAGATTTAAGTTTCAATTCTATCCAGCCGCGTTTTGTGCGTTTACCAGTGACATCAAACTCACTGGCATCACCAAGAGTCTTTAAGATATTATCAGAATTAATCGCACTGGGTTCAGAACGGATATTAGAATTAGGTGCTACTATAGCCAAGCAGTTGTTTGATGATGTGCTATTTTTCCCTGTCCAATTAGCAGCGACATTTTTGACATTTGGATATAAATTTGTTACCAAAGCTGCTGCACCACCGGCTAATAATAAGCCGATGATCAAGGGTAAAGGATCAGCTTTGCTATCATCTTGAGGAACAGGTTTAGTAACGACAGGATTAGCAGGTGAAACAGCGACAGTAGGCTGTGAAAAGACTTGAGATCGCTTAGGAGATGGGGGTTTGGGGGTTGGGTAGCTAATTTGTTTAGGAGACTCGGAAGGGATAGAAAATGTAGAGGTCATATTCACAAACTCTCTACAGGCTTGTAATGCTTCCGTAGCTGTTTGATAACGGTCTTTGAAGTGATAACGTACCATCTTGGTTAAAATTTCTGCCAAGTGGTAATTTACAGGCAGAAAATGCTGCCAGAGAATTTCACCTGTATTGGGATCTTCTTGAAATTGGTTAGCGGGAACTCCTGTTAAAGCTTGAATAGCGATAATACCAAGGGAATAAATATCACTATTGGGACGGGGTTTACCTTGTCCTTGTTCTGTAGGCATATAACCTGGAGTGCCAATAGCTACAGTAGCGGTAAGTTGTGCGCCTACGGAGACTAAAGGCGATCTCAATTGTTTAACTGCCCCAAAATCCACCAAAACTAACTTATAATCAGCAGCGCGACGAATGATATTATCTGGCTTGATATCGCGGTGAATTACACCTTGTTGATGAACAAATTCTAAAATCTCCAGAACTTCCAGCAACAACTGCATAACTTGGTTTTGACTCCAAGGTTGGCCGGGTATCAGTTCTTCACTCAGGGTATGTCCGTCAATGTATTCTTGGACTAGAAAAAATTCTTGATTTTCGTCAAAATAAGCGAGTAGGCGGGGTATTTGGTCATGGTTCCCCAATTTCTCTAAAGTTTCGGCTTCGCTGTTAAATAGCCTTTTAGCAGTTTCAAAGATTTTTTGGTCAGTATTGACAGGTTTAAGGTGTTTGACAACACAGATGGGATTACCAGGCCGCCTGGTATCTTCGGCAATATAGGTTTGACCAAATCCTCCCGTTGCCAAAATGCGTATGACTTGGTAGCGATGGTCTAGTAGTTTGCCTATCATGTTCCCTCCCCAGTTTTAACACCTAATTTTGCAAACGGTAGTCAATATCTCCAAATTTTCTGCTAGGAAATCCGCTATCTTGAGAAAAGATTTAGACTAAAAATGCAGTTTTTTAATAAAAACAACAAATTGTTACTTTTTGTTTAGTATTTCTGTTAACTAACAATGCCACCTAAGATAACAAATTCTACTACATGGCAGCAAGCTGAACTCCTGATGCAACCAGCTTTTATTCGCGTTGTCGATAATATTCGTAAGCATCTGGATACATCCGCTTGGAAAGGAACTTACCATGATGTACTGATTTGGCCACCTGGTACAACTGATGAAACCAAAGCTATGGTGACACAGTTCTTGCAAGATATGGAAGCTGCTACACCGGAACAGGTGGTAGATATCAGAGAAAATCTTGCCAGTTTGCCTATTCCCCATCCAGGATACCATCTGCGCTTGCAACGTCAAGAGCAGCAAGTGAATGTGGATTTGTGGGATCTGTGTTATCAAGTGTGTTTTTTGAATTACAGTCCAGAAAATACAGATGTTGATATTGATACTAATTTATTCGATGAATCCGGGGAAGTGGATTGGCAACATTTGGAAGATAAGACTAAGCAGTTAGTTAAACAGGTATTTGATAGTTTACCAGAGGTTTGAAGCGTGGGGGGTGTGGTGTGTGGGGTATTGTGTGGGATGATACGAAAATGCCCTCAGAATAGAATTCTGGGGCTACACAGACAAAACCCACCTGCGTGGGTTGAGAAATGGTATTTTTCTTTAAGCAGCACAATCTTTAAATATGCGCTCATCTGTTGTGATTGAGTTGCTATATTTGCTTAAATCTTTTGGTTTTGACTGTGCATTTGGTTTAACTAAAAATTCTTCCATTCCTGGAATTTCTAATTGGTGGAATGTGTTTTGATTTTCTTGACTCAGAACCGATATATTTTCAACGGCTTTTAGATTAATCGGGGTGGTTTCTGTGGTTGTTGAAGATTCAGCAATAAATTTTTCCATCCCTGGTAAAGTTTAGTATTCAAAGTGCATTCCCAGAACATAAAAATCAAACATATAAGTTAAAGGCTTTATTATTAAACATCTGATAATGATGAGATTAATTTCTAAATAATCCAAATAAAAGCATTGACAGCATTTAGTAAGATAAAAAAATTGTTTAATAACTAACTTTTTTGAGCTTTTGTATTCAAATTGCCATATTTTTACAGATAAAACCCAAGTAATAAGAAAAACTACTTTTTGTAATGCCAATATTTTGATTTGGTAAAGTTTCTCAGTAAGTAGGTTGATAGACTTGACACAGGTTCTAACAGTAGTAAAATTTCGACATCAAAGAAAAATCAAGGCAGCAGATACAGACCAGTGTACAATACCACCAACATGACACATTGTTGCTAGGTGGCTATCCGATAACGCAGTGTGGCTTGAGCCATTCAACCCATTCCGGGTTAGGATGATAAATTAACGATGACTTGATTAAATATCAATATAGAGTTCTTGAAATTTTATGGACAAAAGTCCACCAGATGGCAGTAGTATCCTCCCCTAAGCTGGCGAAATAGTCTCCCAGCGAGGGGGAGACATTAGGAGGAATTTATTATGCTCACGCAAGATGTTCGGAATTCTTTGGATATTGCCGACTTAAATAAGTTAAAATGTGATTTAAATCGCCTGCAACCAGTGGATGTGGGTGAATACATCTCAGAATTGCCTGAAAAACAAAGGGCGATCGCATTTCGTTTACTTAACAAAGATCAAGCTATTGATGTCTTTGAATATTTACCTACAGAAGTACAAGAAGAACTGATCAATTCTCTCCATGATGTGCAAGTAGTACATCTTGTAGAAGAAATGAGTCCTGATGAAAGGGCATACTTATTTGATGAACTACCAGCGGGAGTAGTCAAAAGACTATTACAACAACTTAGTCCTGAACAAAGACAAGCTACCGCGACAATTCTCGGTTATCCTGAAGGAACAGCGGGAAGGGTCATGACAACGGAATATGTGCGCTTGCGTCAAGGTTTGACTGTGGGTGAAGCCTTAAGTAAAATTCGTCTGCAAGACGAAGATAAAGAGACAATTTACTATGCCTACGTCACCGATGATAATCGTAAATTAGTTAGTGTTGTTTCCCTGCGTCAGTTGTTATTTACTTTTCCCGAAGTCTTAATTAAAGATATTGCCAGTTCCCACGTCGTTAAAGTCAGAACTGAAACTTCCCAAGAAGAAGTAGCTCGCATTATGCAGCGTTACGACTTAATTGCTATGCCTGTGGTGGACAGAGAAGATCGATTAGTTGGTATTATTACCATTGATGATGTCGTCGATATTTTAGAAGAAGAAGCCACAGAAGACATTCAAAAATTGGCGGGGGTAAGTGGTGATGAAGAAGCTTTGTCTCCTCCCCATGTCACAATTCGTAAACGGTTGCCTTGGTTATTGGGTATTATGGGATTGTATATAGGTGCGGCTAGTGCGATCGCTCCCTTTCAACAAGTCATTGCTGCTGTACCAGTCCTCGCTGTAATTATGCCGATATTTTCTAACACTGGGGGGACTGTAGGTATTCAAGCTTTAACCGTAACAATTCGCGGTTTAGGTGTAGGGGAAGTTACAGCAGAAGATACTGGTAAAATTCTTCGCAAAGAACTTTTAGCAGGTTTAGGAACAGCCATTGCATTAGCTGTGACAATGATCGCCCTTTCCCTTATTTGGGCGAAACCGCAAGAAAGATGGGTAGCTTTAATTGCCGGAACGGTGATGGCAACGAATACAATGGTGGCGGTAAGCTTGGGAACTTTGCTACCAATGGGATTACAAAGACTAAAATTAGATCCAGCTTTAATGAGTGGTCCATTAGTAACCACAATGCTAGATACCATTGGTTTTGTCACCTTCCTGAGCATGGTTTCTATCGCTTTGAAAGTATTTAATTTACCAACGTAAAATTTGGTAATTGGTGATTGGTGATTGGTAGTGGATGATGATTCATGATTACTGATGAACAATTACCTAAACAATCCCAAATCCAAAATCTAAAATTTAAAATCTAAAATCTAAAATCTCAATGCCTACAACTACTTGGACTCGTCATCATATTCTTTCTCTCGCTGACTTCACAACGGCTGAATATAACGCGGTTCTGCAAACTGCGGCTTCATTTAAAGAGGTACTATCACGTAGAACTAAAAAAGTACCCACTTTACAGGGACAAGTGGTGGCAAATTTATTTTTTGAACCTTCTACCCGCACCCGGAGTAGTTTTGAAATAGCTGCAAAAAGGTTAAGTGCAGATACTTTGAATTTTGCTGCGGCTACATCTTCCATGACTAAAGGAGAGACAATTTTAGATACTGCCAAAACCTATTTAGCGATGGGTACTGATATTATGGTGATCCGCCATAAAGAAGCAGGAGTACCCCAGGCGATCGCCCAAGAAATGGATCGTTTAGGTGAAAAAGTCAGCGTTTTAAATGCAGGTGATGGACAACATGAACACCCATCTCAAGGATTACTAGATTTATCTACAATTTGTAGTTTAATTAATCCCGAAAAACCGAGAATTGAACTATTAGAAGGTAAAAAAATCGCCATTGTTGGTGATATTTTACATTCTCGTGTAGCCCGTTCTAATATTTGGAGTTTAACCGCCAGTGGTGCAGAAGTCCATCTCGCTGCACCTCCTACATTATTACCTAAATTCTTTGCTGAATATTTACAAGGTACAGCAAATGCAGAACGTTTATTTATCCATTGGCAACTAGAACCAGCTTTAGAAAATGCTGATTTTGTGATGACATTGCGTTTGCAAAAAGAACGGATGACAGCCCATTTATTACCCAGTTTAAGGGAATATCATCAACTATTTGGAATTACTAGAAGTAAGTTAAAACTCTGTAAACCCAACGTTAAAGTTTTGCATCCAGGTCCAGTAAATCGAGGTGTAGAAATTAGTTCAGATTTAATGGATGATCCTGAATTTAGTTTAATTCAAGATCAGGTAACTAGCGGTGTAGCTGTGAGAATGGCTTTGTTATATTTTATTGGTGGTGGTAAGGGATAATTTATATTATTTGAGTCAGGATATCCAGGATAATATATATCCTTATATCCTTCTTTTTATTTCACGCAGAGGCGCAGAGTCGCAGAGAGAGACATTTTTTATATCCTGCTCATAGATGGTATGTATTTTTTGGATTAAAATATAAATATCATGGTCGGTTCTATCATCCCATATTGACAATGACATCTATAACCATTAACCTAAACCCTATCGTCAGATTTACCGATGATCAATTTTATCAACTCTGTCGGGAAAATCCTGATGTCAAATTTGAACGCAACGCAAAAGGAGAACTATTAGTCATGTCACCCACAGGAGGGGAAACAGGAAGAATTAATTCAGAAATTAATGCTGATTTTGGTGTTTGGAATCGTCACAATAAACTAGGAGTGTGTTTTGATTCTTCCACCTGTTTTAAACTTCCGAATGGTGCAAATCGTTCTCCAGATGTTGCATGGATTAAAAAAGAAAGATGGGATAATTTAACCCTAGAAGAAAAAACTAAATTCCCTCCCATTGCTCCAGATTTTGTTTTAGAATTAATGTCACCTACAGACAACTTGCAAGAAACACAAAAGAAAATGCAAGAATATATAGATAATGGTGTAAAATTAGGTTGGTTGATAAATCCCAAAACTCAGCAAGTTGAAATTTATCGTTTAGGTAAACCAGTGGAAATATTAACCGCACCCTCAGAATTATCCGGTGAAGATATTTTACCAGGATTTCTTTTAAATATGGCAATAGTTTGGTAAGTGAAATATTAGAGTAGATAAATATACAATATGATAACAAATTTAGAAATAGACGAAAACTTAATCAAAGAAGCACTTGAACTGAGTGGTTATAATGATCAAAGTGCTGTAATTGCAGAAGCTTTAAAACAGTATATACAACGACGAAAACAACAGGAAATTATAGAACTATTTGGTACAATTGAATATGAAGATGATTATGACTATAAACAACAAAGATACAAAAAATCAAGTTGTAGTTAATACACCACTCTTCCAAAACAACTTTTATTGACAAAATCCCATAATTTATCTTTCTTTATCTGCGTTCATCTGTGTTCATCTGCGTTAAATTATTCTAGAAATATTATTCTATACAGCATCATTTGAATTTGGTATAACATATAAAAACAAAACACAAATCCAAACACAACGACAACTAAATGCGTATCTCTTTCAATTGGTTACGGGAACTCGTAGAAATTAACCAAACTCCAGAAGAACTAGCCCACACCTTGACAATGGCAGGGTTTGAGGTTGAAGATATAGAAGATCGACGCACTTGGGCGGATGGCGTTGTGATCGGTAAAGTGCTGCAACGAGAACAGCACCCCAACGCGGATAAACTGAGTGTCTGTACAGTAGATGTCGGTGCAGAGGAAACATTAAACATCGTTTGTGGTGCGTCCAATGTCCGCGCAGATATTTATGTACCAGTTGCAACCAAAGGTACTTACTTACCCAACATTGACTTAAAAATTAAACCCACAAAACTCAGAGGTGTACCCTCAAACGGAATGATCTGTTCTTTAAAAGAACTGGGTTTACCGACTGATGTAGACGGGATTCATATTTTCACAGAAGAAAACCTCACTTTGGGTAGTGATGTACGTCCTTTTTTGGGTTTAGATGATGTCATTTTAGATGTCACCGCAACCGCTAACCGTGCAGATGCTTTATCTATGGTGGGTATTGCGCGAGAAGTTGCAGCTTTAACCAGTGGAAAATTATCTATTCCTCAACCTCCAGCAATAACAGTTAACCAAGAAACAGGAAATTTAAGCTTGAAGATTTCGGAAAATAAAGCTTGTCCTGCATACATTGGAACTGTTGTTGAAAATATCAAAATTGCCCCTTCTCCTGAATGGTTAAAACAAAAATTACTTGCTGCGGGAGTCCGTCCCATTAATAATGTGGTAGATATCACAAATTATGTGTTATTAGAATGGGGACAACCGTTACACGCTTTTGATCAACAACGTTTAAAATCTGTAGCTGGTGGTGAAAATTTAACCATTGGTGTCCGCTTTGCTGAAGTTGGGGAAACTCTGAAAACTTTAGATGGACAAACCCGCAATTTATCTACCCAAAATTTATTAATTACTGCTAATAATAAAGCTGTTGCTTTAGCAGGAGTTATGGGTGGTGAAGAAACTGAAGTTTATGAAGCTACAACCAGTTTAGTTTTAGAAGCTGCGTTATTTGATTCTGTTGCTATTCGTCGTTCTTCTCGCGGTGTGGGTTTAAGAAGTGAAGCTTCGGGAAGATATGAAAGGGGTGTAAATCGTGCGGAATTAGAAACAGCTTGTAACCGCGCTTTATCCCTAATTCAAGAATTAGCAAATGGTGTGATTAGTCAACAAGAAATTGTTGATCATCGTCCTGATGCTGCTACCTGGTCACATTCTATTGTTTTGCGGTTAGATAGAATTAATCAAGTGCTAGGTCCAATTGATTTGGGATTAGAAACTGGAGAATTAGAAGCAGCAGATGTAGAAAGAATTTTGACTGCTTTGGGATGTGAATTAACTGATAACAATGACCGCACTTGGAAGGTGACAGTACCACCTTATCGTTACCGAGATTTAGAACGGGAAATTGATTTAATTGAAGAAATAGCCCGTCTTTATGGTTATGATAATTTCGTTGATACTTTACCAGAAAAAACCGAACCTGGTTATTTATCTTTAGATCAAGAATTATTGCGGAAAATTCGCGCTTATTTGCGGGCTGAAGGTTTAACAGAATTAATGCACTATTCTTTAGTTAAACCAGGGGAAGATAAACAAATTGTTTTGAGTAACCCTTTATTTGCGGAATATTCAGCTTTAAGAACTGATTTAATTTCTGGATTAATTGATGCTTTTCAATACAATTTAGACCAGGGAAATGGGGCGCTTAATGGTTTTGAAATCGGTCGCATTTTCTGGCAAGAAGAAGAAGGTTTACAAGAAGCGGAAATGTTAGCTGGGATCATGGGTGGTGATACTAGCATTGGTAAATGGTCACGGGGTGGACGTGAACAACAAATGACTTGGTTTGAAGCGAAAGGTATTTTAGAAAATGTCTTTCAACAATTTGGTTTACAGGTAGAATTTCAACCAGAAAATCGAGATTCTCGGTTACATCCAGGACGCACTGCTTCTTTATGGTTGGGAGGTAATAGACTGGGAACTTTTGGACAAGTTCACCCCCAACTAAGAAGAGATAAGGGTTTACCAGATGCGGTTTATGTGTTCCAAATTAGTTTGGATACTCTGTTAAATGCACTGGATAATGATGATTTACTAATTCCCAAGTTTAAATCCTATTCTACCTATCCCCCAAGTGATAGAGATTTGGCATTTTTCGCACCTGTGAAAGTCACAGTTTCTGAACTGGAAAAAGTGATTAACAAAGCGGGTAAAGGGTTGTTAGAATCGGTGGAAGTGTTTGATGAGTACCGGGGTGAAAATGTTCCTGCTGGTCAAAGAAGTTTAGCTTTTCGTTTAGTTTATCGTGCTGGCGATCGCACTCTCACTGATAATGAAGTTGAACCAGTTCATGATAAAGTACGTACAGCCTTAGTGGAAAAATTCGGCGTTAGTCTGAGAAGTTAATTCTTAGGTAATTGGTAATTGGTAATAGTTTTCTATTTACTAATTGCCAATTTCCATTATCAAAACTACTCAAAAACAGGAGGCCAAATTTCAGAGATTACCACCTCAAAACCAGGTAATAAATCAGGAAGTGTTAAAATATCACCATCTTTTAAAATTTCTGTTTCACCATTTCGAGAAACTTCTAATGTTCTAGTTTTAGGATTAATTAAAATTCCCACTTGTGAACCTAATTTAATAAATTCTTGAATCTTTTCTCTCAGTTTATCTATAGAATCAGTTTTAGATTTTACTTCCACCACCAAATCAGGAACTAATTCCGCATAATCTTCTGTTGATATTTTCAATCTCTCAGCACGAACAAAAGAAACATCGGGCGCACGTAAATCAGAGTTAGGTAATTTAAAACCCGCACTAGAACCCACTACACGGCCTAGTTTACGAGGTCTAACCCAGTTTCCTAAAATTCGCGCAAACTCAGTACCTACTTCTTCTGGTTCATAACCCGAAGGACTCATAATAATGATACTCCCATCTACTAATTCCATGCGATAGTCTGGATATGCTATCTGTATTTCTTCTAGTTCTTTCACGGTTAAAGACATGATGGTTTTCTCCTGAAATACTACGGAAATACTCTATTAATTGTGATTAATTGTGGCATTTTATTATATCTTATATGATCACAGTGCTTTTGAATCATGACCTTCAGCTTAACACAGGAGTAATAAAATCATGGCCAAATATGTAATGTGGGGAAGCTACTGCGAAGACGTTTTAACCAAACGTGAACCCTATCGTCAAGCACATTTAGAAGGACTAGCAAAACAAAAAGAAGCAGGAATTTTAATTACCCTTGGTCCTACTAAAGATGTAACTCAGGTTTTTGGTATTTACGAAGCTGAAGACGAAAACATTGTCCGTCAGTTGGTAGAAGCTGATCCCTATTGGGAAAATGGTATTTGGACAGAGTATTCTATTAAAGAATGGATTCAAGTGTTTTAATTCATAATTCATAATTACAGGAGGAGTCAGGAGTCAGGAGTCAGGAGAAAGAAAAAAGAATTTATTTCCCCCCTATTCCCTGTTCCCTGTTCCCTGTTCCCTGTTCCCTGTTCCCTTGTTTACGAATTATGAATTACCCTCTCAATGCTCTTCTAAAATTGCGACGATAGGATGGATTAGCAATAAACAGAACTGGCCATAATAAACTAAAACCAATGCGATTAGGCAAAGTTTGTGTAAAATGAGTCTTGTTAAACCCATTCCAAAACTTCCAAGCACCAACTACATAACCCACCAACAAACCAATAACAATTAATTTTGTCATCATTAACTCCTTTAGAAAAGTCAGAAGATTTTAGTTAAAAAATACACCGATTACAGAGACTTCATAGTCAAAATACAGAATTTATAAGTCAGCCTCTTAATTCTAGTTTAGATCAGTATCACAAATTGCTGCTACTAATCAGAAATAGTGCTGTGTTCATAAAAATATAGAAGTATCTTAAATTTATCCTATTTTTCTTTTATATATCAAGTCCCGCTGATTACTGAGGATAAGTTAGGTTTAGTTGATAATTGCTTTTTCTTAATTATCAGCACTTTGTGGGGAATATGTTGCACGAATATAGATATGATAATTTTGCAACCTGGTGATAATAATACGTGATTTGATAAAAACCAGCAGCATAGCTTATTGAGTAAATTTGCTTAATTTTAATGATATGTTTCCTGTGGAAGTTCCTCAAAGTTCAACATTCATAGGAAACTAAAGAAAGAAGAAGCAAATTTTATAACGAATCTCGATGCAGCCAAGGCTGCAATTAGGAGGATTTATGCGTGCAGTGCTAATGGCAGGTGGTTCAGGGACTCGCTTACGTCCTTTGACTTGTGATCTACCCAAACCGATGGTACCGATATTAAACCGACCCATTGCTGAACATATTATCAATCTTTTGAAACGGCATAATATTACGGAAGTAATTGCTACGTTACACTATTTACCTGATGTCCTGCGTGATTACTTCCAAGATGGCAGTGATTTTGGGGTACAGATGACATACTCTATTGAAGAAGATCAACCTTTAGGAACAGCAGGGTGTGTAAAAAATATTGCCGAACTTTTGGATGAAACCTTTTTAGTCATCAGCGGTGATAGTATCACAGATTTTGACCTGAGTGCAGCGATCGCATTTCACAAACAAAAACAGTCAAAAGCTACTTTAATATTAACCCGTGTTCCTAACCCGATTGAATTTGGGGTAGTCATCACCGATGAAGAAGGACACATCAATCGATTCTTGGAAAAGCCTTCTACTAGCGAGATTTTTTCTGATACGGTGAACACTGGTACGTATATTTTAGAACCAGAAGTTTTGTCATATTTACCTGAAAATACTGAATGTGATTTTTCTAAAGATTTATTTCCTTTACTATTGGCAAAAAATGAACCTATTTATGGTTATATTGCTCAAGGTTACTGGTGTGATGTAGGTCATTTAGACGCTTATCGACAAGCCCAATATGATGCTTTAGCGAGGAAGGTAAAACTAGAGTTTGCATATCCAGAAACTTCTTCTGGTGTATGGGTGGGACAAAACACTTATATTGATCCTAGCGCGAGAATTGAAAGTCCAGCCATAATTGGTGATAATTGCCGTATTGGCGCGAGAGTACAAATTGAAGATGGAACTGTAATTGGTGATAATGTAACTATTGGGGCGGATGCGAATTTAAAACGTCCCATAGTTTGGAATGGCGCAATTGTAGGAGATGAAGCCCAATTATCAGCTTGTGTAATCTCCCGTGGGACTCGTGTTGATCGCCGCGCTCATGTATTAGAAGCTGCTGTAGTAGGTTCGCTTTCTACGGTGGGAGAAGAGGCACAAATTAGCCCTGGCGTGCGAGTTTGGCCAAGTAAGAAAATTGAATCAGGTGCTGTTTTAAACATTAACCTGATTTGGGGTAACACTGCTCAAAGGAATTTATTTGGTCAACGGGGAGTACAAGGTTTAGCGAATATTGACATTAGCCCAGAATTTGCGGTCAAATTGGGTGCTGCTTATGGTTCAACTTTAAAACCCGGTTCTCAGGTCAGTGTTTCCCGTGATCAGCGCAATGTATCGCGGATGGTAACTCGTTCTTTAATAGCTGGGTTGATGTCCGTCGGTGTGGATATTCAAAATCTTGATTCGACAGCAATTCCCATCACCAGAACAGTGATTCCCAAAATGGGGTTAGTGGGGGGTATTCATGTGCGGGTACATCCAGACCGTCCTGATTATATTTTAATTGAATTCATGGATGGGAAGGGAATTAATATCACTAAAGCCCAGGAAAAGAAGATTGAGGGGGCTTATTTTAAGGAAGATATGCGGAGAGCGCAAAGTCATGAAATTGGTGATGTCGCCTATCCTAGCCAGGTAATTGATCGTTACTGTACTGCTTTTGAAAAGCTTTTGAATGTAGAAACTTTGCGTAATAGTCGGGCAAAGGTGGTTATAGATTATGTTTATGCGGTATCTGGGGCGGTGTTACCGCAGATGTTAGATAAATTTGGTGCTGATGCGGTAGTGTTAAATGCGAGTGTGAATAAAAGCGCAATGACCACTACTAGCCGGGAAGGTTTGCTGACTCAATTAGGCCATGTGGTAGAAGCACTCAAGGCTAATTTTGGGGTGCAGGTATCAGCAAACGGAGAACAGTTGATTTTAGTAGATGAGTCTGGTTATCCTGTGCGGGGGGAAATACTGACGGCATTGATGGTGGAAATGATGTTAACTGCTAACCCTAGAGGTGCGGTTGTGGTGCCGGTTCATGCTTCTAGCGCGGTGGAACAAGTAGCACGTCGTCATGATGGGAGAGTAATTAGAACTAAGGCTAATCCTACGGCTTTGATGGAGGCTTGTCAAAAAAATCCCAATGTGGTTTTAGGTGGAAGTGGGGAAACTGGTTTTATTTTCCCACAACTGCATCCGGGTTTTGATTCCATGTTCTGCATTGCGAAGTTGATTGAAATGTTGACAATTCAAGAGCGATCGCTTGCTGCTGTGCGTTCGGAATTACCCCGTGTCATTTACAGAAGTTATACTGTTCGTTGTCCTTGGACTGCTAAGGGAGCGTTGATGCGTTATTTGGTGGAAACTCATCCAGCGCAAAATTTAGAATTAATTGATGGGGTGAAAATTTGTCAACCTTATGATGATAGTTGGGTGTTGGTTTTACCGGATGCTAGTGAACCAATGGTACATTTATTTGTGAACAGCAGCGATCGCGATTGGGTAGATGATAGTTTGAGAAGCTATCGTAACCGTGTCCAGAGTTTTGTGGAACGAGAACAGGAACATTACGCGGAAGTGTAAATATCTGTCTTTGGATTCAGGGAATGGGGAGAATCAAGTCAAAAGTCAAAAGTCAAAAACTCTGTTCCCTGTTCCCTGTTCCCTGTTCCCTGTTCCCTTCTTTCCCAATTACCAATTACCAAACTCAGTGTAAGATTCTGCCATAATGGCAAATATACACCCGTAAAATCCTATAAATTATAAATAACAACATAAATAGCTGTTAGCCTACCTTTAGGCTTCATCCTGACAGCTAAATCCTTACCTTTGATACCAAGACAGATGAACCTTAACTACTGGTGGTTCTGTTTCCCAGAAAGTTTGAACAATTACAATTCGGGTAGTGGCTAACCCAAAATTTAAGATTGTCATCAAAATGCTTTTACTACTTTTAGGTGTTAGTTTTTGATGATAAAATCAAGCACCGGAATTGGTCTGGGAAATTGAAAAGTTACGGTGAAATCTTCCTGATGGCTGGTAGCATCTTGAACTATTACACTTCTATTTCAATTATGTTAATCCTATTACTCCCAAACAGGATTAACTCTACTGTATAAATTGGCAATTTATATAGCATATACTTACTGGAGGCTGAAAAATTTTACAGCTTCCTTTTTTTTATCGGTTAATTACTAACTTGACAATTATTCTGACTCCTAACTCCTGATCCAATACTTGTCGGTTCAGCTCAAAACTATGAAATTCTGTAGGTTGGGTTGTTCGCGTTAGCGTTGCGAAGCAATGGAACAAAACCCAACATTTGCAAGGGTTTGTTGGGTTTCACTTTGTTCAACCCAACCTACGAAAATCCTTAACCGAGCAGTATTGACTCCTGATCGCTTACACTAAATTTATTATTTCATTATTCATCTAGGGTTAGATTTATCAATTAAATTTACCTATTGCCAAGTAGTTAGATAACTAACTCAAAAGTCTCATACTCTAGATAGATAAAAAATGAGTAGATATCCGATGGTAATAGAATATATGTTTATTTCGCGAGGTAGAGGCTGATCTAATTTTTTTGGTGGATCATATTTGTTTTTATACTCTTGTTTAACAAGAGAATTGAATTTTAAATAAATTCACTATAATTGATTAATAATTTTAAATGATCCAATTTTATCAAACTAAAGTATTGGAGCAAAAAATATAAATGTGATGTAAGATTATTATGAAGATTCAATCAAGGAATTCAGCCCTTGCATAAACTTTAAGTAAAGATGTAGGAAAAGTTGGTAGACCATGAATAATAGTGACTAAACAGAGAGAGGAACTAACTCTGAATACTTGTCAGGTTTTGCGGGGAAAGGGAAATAAAAACCTAGAAAAAACATTGAACCCAAACCCATTAAGCTTTTCCCAAACCAAATGAAAATTACCATCTGCAAAACACTGAACAGTATGGTACTAATTTTGTACTTTTCTTTTCCTTTTTCTTGCCGAAAATTTAAAATTTCTGAAAATCTGCTGATGAGAAAATACTAGTATTAGGCTAGTGTTGATAAATAGATTGCTGATTGTCCAGAAATTAAAAATTTTTAGGCTTCAATTGGAACAGGTTTTACCTCATTGATTATTGTTGGGTAATCAAAAACCAACTAATTTAAATAGTTGAAAGTTGCTGTATCAAGTTGCATCGCCTGGGTCAAAATCATGAGTAATTTATAATTCATCATTCATAATTTAAAGACTGCTGAGAATTCCTGATTCTAGAGGCAGCCTCGTTTTGGTTGGGGTCTAAATCTCTACTCAAAACTAAATATGAATGAGCAATTATGAATTGCTACTAATTATAGGTGTTTTACCAGAAACTGCTGTTTAAACTAGCGTGAATTGCATATCACCTCATAAATATTTAGTTGGCTTGAAGTGGTTTGTAAATTTTGCACCTGGATTTTAGCAACAGATGTCAGGGATAAATTTACCCAAGTTTTTGCTCAAATTTTACAGTATTCAGCAACTGGTAAGAATTATGTCATCTTCTTCTCAACAAAACAAAGTTTGTGATCTTTACGATGCACATGAGAGTAAGTTTTTAACAACTTTTCAGCGTAAGGCACTGTTGAAAAACTTGCAAGCTGATTTACAACCAGAATATCGACGACGGATTGAAATTATGTTGTTAGCAGATATGGGTAAATCTCAATCTCATATCTGTGAAATTATTGGTTGTTCTCAGGAGATGGCAAGGTATTGGATCGGTATAGCTGAAGCTGGTATGGCTCATAAATGGAAAGAAAGAAGGATAGGTAGACCCAAAACAGTTAATAATCAATATATTGAAAGATTGAAAGAATTGGTGAGTCATAGTCCCCGTGAATATGGCTATGCTTTTGGATATTGGACTGCTCAATGGTTGAGTAAACATTTAGCGAATGAATTAGGGATTGAAATTAGCGATCGCCATATTAATCGTCTTCTTAAACAAATGGGACTATCTACCAAACGTAAAAGTTCCTCCCCACCCCAAAATTTGCAAAATCAGGATGCTAATATCACTATTTGCGATTTGCAATCTAACTCCGAACCTAGTTTCAATTGGTCATTTAATTTGATTCAGACCAATAACTAATATTTGGAGGTAAGAAAATGACAACAGCGTTTTCCCCAGAACATTTAGCAGCACAAATTACCCAAGCCTTGGGTGAATCTCTGTCAAAGCCTGACCTAGAAAGTTGTATCCAAGCCTTAGAAATTATTCAACCACCAATAGCCAAACAATTTTGGCAATCTGCAACCGCAGCACCAGGAATTTATCTAGTTTTGGCTGGTAAAGTCAGACTGTTAGATGGTGAAAATAATTTAATTACAACTTTGTCATCTGGTTCATCCTTTGGGGAGTTGACATTGTTTCCCGAACAGAAGTTTAGTGATTATGTAGCGAGAGCTTCTGTGAATTTAAAAATAGGTTATCTGCCTCAAGAGGTAATTAATAAATTTTCCACTGTATGCAATCACCTACTCCTGAAGGCAGAACTTTGGGATACATTGCTGTTATTGTGCCAGAACTCTGCTATTCCTCGTCATGAATCAATAGAGGAAATGTTAACAGCATTATCCCTATTTACCAAACAAAATTTAGACATTGGTCCAATCAATTCCCAACTCACCAAAAATAGTAAACTCTTGCTAGTGCGTGAGGGAGAACTACAAAATTCTCAAGGGACAAAATTAACACCAGGTAATATTTTTGTAAATCCCCAGCAGGGAAATTGGCAAGCAAACCAAGCAACCATAGCCTATATTTTACCTGATGCGGATTGGCAAACAGCAATACAACACTGGCCGCAACTAAGCACCTTCATTGAAGTAGAAAATAGACCAAATCTGGAAGCAATTAAGCACGAAGTAAAACCCAAAAGCCGGAATGTCATTCAATTTCCCCAACCTATAATACAGCCTCAACCACAACCGAAACAACGCCAAAAATACTTTCCTAGTCCCACAGTTACCGCTGGCAATTGGTGGCGCAAAATTAGCAAACGCTACCCATTTTTTGAACAACAAAGTGCTTCAGACTGTGGTGCAGCTTGCTTAGTGATGATTAGTCGTTATTGGGGGAAAAATTTTAGTATTAATCGCTTGCGGGATCTTGCTAATGTTAACCGTGCTGGTTCATCAATGCAAAGTTTAAGTGCTGCGGCTGAAAGTATTGGTTTTTCTACTCGTCCAGTGAAAGCCAGTTTAGATAAATTGGCACAACAACCCCTACCAGCGATCGCTCACTGGGAAGGTAAACATTACATTGTTGTCTATGAAATCACCAAAAAACGAGTAATTGTTGCTGATCCCGCTATCGGTCAACGCAACCTCACCATCGGGGAATTTAAAGCCGGTTGGACTGGTTATGCGTTGTTATTACAACCGACAAATTCACTCAAAGAAACACCAGAAGCTAATACACCATTTTGGCAGTTATTTGAGTTAATTAAACCTCATTACCAGGTACTGCTAGAAGTATTTGCAGCTTCAGTGTTAATTCAAATCTTTGGACTGGTGACACCTTTATTTACTCAACTATTATTAGACAGAGTAATTGTTCAAGGTAGCACCATCACCTTAAATACTGTTGGGTTTGGGTTACTAATTTTTAGCTTATTTCGTGTCGTTATTAATGGACTCAGACAATATTTATTAGACCACACAGCTAACCGAATTGGTGTAGCCTTGATGGTAGGTTTTATCAAGCATACATTTCGTTTACCTCTGTCATTTTTTGAATCTCGTTACGTTGGTGATATTGTTTCTCGCGTTCAAGAAAATCAAAAAATCCAGCGGTTTCTCACTGGTGAAGCATTATCTATTATTTTAGATTTGCTGACAGTGTTTATCTATGTAGGTTTGATGTTTTGGTACAGTCCACCACTGGCTTTATTGGTTTTAGCAATTGTCCCACCTTTTGTATTATTAGCCCTGTTGGCCACACCTTTTTTAATACGCATTAGCCGTGAGGTATTTAGTGCAGTAACTCAAGAAAATAGTTACTTAATCCAAAGCCTTACAGGTATTTCTTCAATTCGCTCAATGGCTATTGAACAAACAGTACGCTGGCGTTGGGAAGAATTGCTTAATAAGTTGACCAAGAAAAATTTTAGCGGTCAGGTAATTAGTAACCAACTGCAAATTATTAGTGCCACAATTCAATCTGTAGCTAGTACAGGATTGTTGTGGTTTGGTGCTTGGTTAGTCATTCAAAACCAATTGACTATTGGACAATTAGTTGCTTTTAATATGTTATTAGGCAACGTTATCCAACCTTTTCAGAGGTTAATTGTGTTATGGAATCAATTGCAGGAAGTGATTGTTTCCACAGAGCGAATTAATGATGTCTTGGAAGCTGAAGTAGAAGAAGATTTAGCAGCCCAACCCCGGCAAATTTTACCGAGATTGCG
>JBJOKS010000040.1:0-35923 GCA_046045965.1 Cyanobacteriota bacterium
GTTCTGCTCTTGATCCCATTTCTACTTTACGGGTGGAAGAACTAATTCACGAACTCAAAAAACAATACACTATTGTGATCGTTACTCACAATATGCAACAAGCAGCGCGGGTTTCTGATAAAACAGCTTTCTTCAATGTCAAAACTTCGGAAAAAGGTGGACGTACAGGTTATTTAGTAGAATACGCGCCAACAGAATTAATTTTCAATGATCCGCAACAAGAAGATACCAAAGCTTATATCAGCGGTAGATTTGGGTAAATAGTATAGTTATGTCACAGTTTTTCTCTTCATGTGACAGCTATCTATTAGCTATAACCCAAATCTACTTATCACTGGAAAACTTGTACAGTGATATTTTTTTCAGCATTTCTAGCTTTCTTGCTTGCTAGGAACTTTCACTTATTTTACCATTAAGCGGGTGGCGGGAATCGAACCCGCATTATTAGCTTGGAAGGCTAAAGTTTTACCACTAAACTACACCCGCAAATTTCCAACTATTTAAATATAGCACAGCCTTCCTGAAATTACAAGTCCTTATTGAGAATTTATTGGCTCAATTCTGATCCGCACATATAAATTACTCAACTCTGGTTGTGAGCCATCCTGATTATAAGCACCCACAAAGCTCTCTTGCTTAAAAATATCATTCAGTGCTTGCTCATAGATGCTTTTTTCACTGCGGAGTGTCTCCGGATCAATACTGATAACTATCGCTTGTTGAAAGTTGCCATTTTTATCAATTACTAAACTAGCTAGTATATTTGCTGGCTTCAGTCCAGAATCACTGGGAAGAAAACTAAAGTCCAATTCCTTACTACGACTCCCTTCGTATTCTGCCAAAACATCAGGTAAAGCATCAACTCTTAATTTTTGTTGTTGTCTTAATTGCTCTACTTCATCTTTCAGTATTGGAGTAACATTAGCCAATGCACCCCCTCGTGTTGGTTCTGGTGAAGTTTCTGGAGTTGGTTCTGGTGAAGGTTCTGAAGTTGGTTCTGGAGTTGGTTCTGGTGAATCTGAGGGAATATCGTTTGGTAATAAGGTTCCTTTTCCGAGCTTAACTTCTTGACGACGATTCCAGGGAAGATCATCTAATGGAATAGTTTCTGTAAATGTGGGTTTAGGTGTAAATTGTTCTTGAGGTGTAAATGTGGGTGTGGGTTCTGGTGTGGGTTCGGGTGTAAATTGTTCTTGAGGTGTAAATGTGGGTCTTGGTTGAGGATCTATTGGTGGATTATTAAACTGACTATTATTACTTTCATTCTGCTGGGAGAGATTAAAGTCAGAATTTATAAATTCATCCTCTAGTTTTTCAGGAGTGCTGGCAGTAGTTTCTGGTAAAGTTGCCGTTACAGACCTTTCAGTTGAGGAAGAAACTTTCGGTTTAACAGTTGTAGTTGTTGATTCTTCTTCAGGTACAATATCAATCAACTCAATCACAATCTCATCTTGACCAGACTGAGGAATCCAAGGTCTAAATTGATCAGATGATCGTAAAAACCAAAATACCAATAAATGTAGGGAAATTGAACCTATAAATACAGCTATCCACAACCAAGGTGGATCGGTATGCCTATAATTGATGTTATCATCATCGAGTTTAAAACTGGATTTAACACTGTTCATGCTTGGTCATCCAGTAGCACTTTACTTTACACATTAGCTATAGAAGTATCTGCTTCTGTTCTGACTACAAAGGTGAGAACTGTTTCATCTATTCCTTTCAATTCCAAGGGACTACCTTTAGTAATTTCTTCTTCCTGCAAATAATCTGCTACAGCCGCAGAGACTAAAATAGTACCAGGTATAGCAGCAGCTTGCAACCTAGCAGCAATATTCACACTAGGTCCAATCGCTGTATAATCAGCACGTTCCTCACTACCAAACATTCCCACAACTGCTGTACCTTGGTGGATACCACAGCGAAACTGTACACCTTTACGCCCATCAGTTTCAAATATACCCTGTTCTAACCAACGGCGATTTAAATTAACCAGAGCGCGTTGCATTCCCCTAGCAGTACCGATAGCACGACGCACCTGTTCATTTGGTGTGAGTTCTTCTGGCGCTCCGTACAAGGCTAAGATAGCATCTCCCATAAATTTATCGACAGTACCGCCATTGTTAAAAACTACTTTGGTCATAGTTTCTAAATATTCATTCAGCACTTCTGCGACTTTTCGGGATCTGAGGGTATTGGATAGCTGGGTAAAACCAACAATGTCACTAAACAACACTGTGACTAAGCGCGGTTCTGGCCGCAAATCTAGGGACAAAGTTCCAGACGCTGCTTTCTTGACTAAGGCAGATGGCAAAAAGCGTTTGAGTACCGATTCTGTCAGGTAGGTGTTTAATTCCAAGACGCGTTTTTCATTTTCTTTCAAGGCTAAAAGATTCCTGGCTTCTGCTAAAAGTTCCCGGTCATTAAATGGTTTAGCTAAATAAGCATCAGCACCATGTTCTGTTCCTTCAATGCGAGTTTCTTCATCAGCCTTTGCTGTGAGAAGAATCAAGGGTATACCTCGCATTAGCTCATCACTGCGGATCATCTGAATCATTTCTAGTCCTGTGACTAAGGGCATCATTAAGTCAGTGATGATGAGGCTGGGAAGAATTTCTCGTGCCAAATTATATCCTTCGTAACCATTACGAGCAGTAGCTACTTGATAGCCGCTGTGACGCAGAATCTCGGCTACATAGGATCGCATATCTCGGTTGTCGTCTACGACTAAGATTAATTGCTCAGTAGATGGGTGAGTATGAACTTGTCCGTTAGAGTCTACAATTTGTAAATTTGGTGACACATCTCTGGTAATAAATTCTCTGTTGTCAGATGCTGATTCTACCTGTTCTAAATCCGCTAATTCTACACTGGCGCGGTTGAGATTTAATTCACAGGGTGTATCTAGTACCTGTTCTGGAGGTAGGTGATCTGCTCCAGTCAACAGGCGGATGTTAAATTGAGTCCCTTGTCCATAAACTGATTGGACTGTGACTTCGCCTCCGTGCAGTTCTACTAATTCTTTAACCAGGGATAAACCTAATCCACTACCTTCATAGGAGCGGTTTTCTGAGCCTTCAGCCTGACGAAAGCGTTCAAATAGGTGAGGAATTTGTTCTGGAAGAATACCAATTCCTGTATCTTGGATTTGCAAGATGCAGCCATTACCGTCATTGAACAATCTGACAATGATTTTACCTCCATCGGGAGTAAATTTCATAGCATTTGATAACAGGTTGTAAAGTACCTTGTCAAATTTTTCTATATCCAGGTAGACTGTCGGACATTCAAACAAATCCGTAGTCACTCTCAGCCCCTTTTTCTCACAGTAGAGGCGAAATGAATCGACAATTTGGTTAACAAATTCGACGAGATCGCAAGGGCGGAAACTAGGCTGCATTCTGCCAGCGTCTAGGCGTTGTAAATCTAGTAGTTGATTTACCAGTCGTAGGAGACGGCGAGAATTGCGGAGGGCGATCGCACATTGGGCGTGGGATAATCCTTCACCTATTTCCACTGCTGACTCTAATGGTCCTTGAATCAAGGTGATAGGTGTCCGAAATTCATGGGAGATATTTTGGAAAAATTCGGTTTTTTGTCGATCTAGCTGGATTAATCGTTCTGCTTGTTCACGGGTTGTTTGATATAAACGTGATTGTTGGACGGCGATCGCTGCTTGTGCTGCTACTGCTTTAGCCAGTTCAATTTCTGATGGTAGCCACTTACGGATTTTATCACCTTCTCTTAGGGTGATACTACCGATACATTGGCCATCAATTAGTAGGGGAACGACCATGAGCGATCGCGGTCGCATTTTCAACGGTAAATCAAAAGCCTGGACATCTGCGGGCGAGTGAGTAATATCCGTAATTACCACCGGCTCTTTTGTCTTTAATATTTCTTTTAAAATCGGATTTTTCTGGATCGGGGCTTGGGAACTAGATAAATGCTGAGTTAAAGCACGCCTATTCCTACCCAGGCTATTTTGTGAGAAAGTATCCAAATGTTTAGAACTGTCATACAAACCTACACATTGGACATATTCATCTTCCTGAGTCCATAAAGACAGAACACAGCCATCTACTTGTAAAGCTTGTCCTAATCGTTGGGTTATAGCTGCAAATATATCTTGTGGGTCTAGACTAGAACGAATTTCCCTAGTTATTGTATTTATTAAAGCTTCCCTTTTTGCTAAAGCTTCTACTTGCTCATAAGCATAGGCTTGAGACAAAGCCAGAGCCGCCTGATCAGCGACAATTGATACCAGCTGTACCTCTTCTTCTTCCCATACACGTCCTTGGTTGCACTGGTGCAAGGCTAACACCGCTCTTAATTCTTGTTGACAAATCAGTGGCACAATTAAACTAGAGCAGATATTAGCATCATTAAAAGCCGCAGCACGTTCTTCATCACCTTGGATGCGATTATCACCTGCTACATTGGAAATTACCTGCACTTCGCCAATTTCCCACACCGTCTGAGCTAAAAGAGGTAATGGGGTGATAGAGTCAATATTCTCTGGGGATGAATTTTCTTTACCTTCAGATATTCGGGGCAAAGAAGAATTATTTTTCCCCTCAGCCCATGTCTGTTGCCCTTCAGATGGTTCTTGATCAGATTTTTGGTAGATAAATCCTTCATCTGCCAATTGCTCATCTTGGAAGGGACGTAACAGGCACACATCCACTTCCAACATATGTCCCACTGTATCGACAATGGTTTGTAAAATTTGCCGATAGTCTAAGGCGCTACGAATAGTATTGGTGACAGTATTAAGCAGAGATTCTCTACGCAATGTCCGAGTCAGTTCGCGGGTTCTGGCTTTGAGGACATTATGGGTATCCAAAGCCTGGCGGACTACAGCTTTAAGTTCTTCAGCTTCCCAAGGTTTTGTAACATATTTAAATACCTTGCCAGAGTTAATAGCTTCCACCAAGTCTTCGACATCGGTGTAGCCAGTTAAAATAATCCGAATAATATCTGGGTATTGAGTTGCTGTGAGACTCAAAAATTCTGTACCGCTCATCATCGGCATCCGTTGATCAGAGATGATCACCGCAATGTCTCCTTCTTGTGCCAGCAATTCCAGAGCCGCAGGGCCAGAGTTGGCTCTTAGCACCTGATACTCCCGATAGAAACTGCGGTAAAGCAAGTCTAGGTTGTCTGGTTCATCATCGACAACCAAAATTTTTGGCTTTTTGTTGGCTTGTAATGTCATGCACCGCTTTCCTGCTGCAACGGCAGTCGGATAAAGAATAATCTGCTCAGATTAAGATATTTCTGAATCAGGCAAGGCTCAAGCATTTCGACCAATATACTGTTAGGCCACATGACGGCTGGGTATAGGAATGTTTACTCAAAGTGATGGAAATTGATTTATGGTATTAAAATTGTTTATCAGTTACGCAGGGCAATTGATTTTATCGTCACTTTTGATTCATCGTCTTGACCTCGACTGACCAAATCTGTTGTCACCTCCTTTTATAACCTGCTGGTGCTGCATAAAACCCTTTCATCTGGATAAAACAACATCATGAAACTGTATATTGATTTTTCCCATTCCAGCCGTGATACTAACACTTGCAGGTGATTTTTTGTGATCCTGGTCATGATAGAATCATTTATATGACATATAATAGCTATATTTAACGATAAAGTATACTATTAAACAAGTACCTATTGCTAATTTAGCAATCAGAATCAGGTGACAGGTGACAGAGGAGATGGAAAGAAAATCAATAATTACGAATTACAAAAGCTATACTTAAGCAAATTTTCGTTAAATCAACTTAAATCCTAAACTAGCTTTGAAATCCTGGTTTTTTCACCCACATCATCAACAATCAGTTACAGATGCACGCCTCCCCAATTCCTGTCAATTTCAAATCCGTGCAGCTACATCCACTGATTTGCCTGGTATTGCCCAAATAATTGCTGAAAGCTTTCACTCCCAAAAAGGTTTATGGGGATGGGCTTTTCCATTATTTCGTTTGGGTATTTATGAAGATTTAAGGTATCGTCTAGCGTCAAGGATACCTCATCAGGTTTGTCTAGTAGCTGTTAACACCGATATAAGTGGCACTGATCAAGTCCTGGGAACTGTAGAACTAGGTTTGCGTTTTGGCGATCACTGGGCAAATGCTCACAAGCGTTTTCCCTACTTGTCTAATTTAGCTATTCACCCAAAATACCGTAGGTATGGCTTGGCTTCTAGTCTATTGACTGGTTGTGAACAAGTTTGTCAAGACTGGGGATTTGAAGATTTATATCTCCATGTCTTGGAAAATAACCATCAAGCTAGACAACTGTATTTCAAGCTAGGATATCGGGTGTATAAAGTTGAATCTTATTGGCACAGCTTTTTCTTCCACCCCTCACGGCAGATTTTCCTGCATAAACACCTGACGAATGACAGGGGTGTAGGGTCGAGGGTGTAGAAATGAAGATGGTTAGGTAGTACGATTTTTTAACCAGTCCTCATCCTGGGTTTTTAAGGCAAATTTTATCTTTATAAAAACTTTAAAGAAAGATTCCTAGAGTGAGAGACAAATTCGCCTTAATCCCATAAAATATGATTATTCATTTGACAACAACACTGTTTTATTGATCGATTTAGTTGGGGTTTGTATAAAATTCTTAATCAGACAAACATATTGAGAAACTTGATTTAATTAAAAAGCTAGTTAATTGACGTATTGAAGTGCATTTCTATACCACCTTCATTAAAAGTTTGAAAAAACATGGATAGCGAACAACGCCGACGCTATCAGGCTGCTATGATATCAACTTATTGCCCTGAAAATATTTTCCTGGACAACCTGACCATGCAAGATGGAACTGAGCGATCGCACAGATCGGAAATTCTCGCGTCTTTGCATAGCGGAAAAGTTTTGATAGTTAATAGTCGTAAGCGCAATGGGTTAATAGTATTTAAACGCTATCATGCAGAGTTTGCAGGTCCTGGAGCAGTGGTAGGTGGGGATTATGATCGGGATTGTCAATGTGTACTCCCTGTAGGTAATCTCTCTTTATTAACTCCTGAATCTCATGAAGATCGTCAGAAAGCCTACTTGATCAGAAGACAATGGATTCGCTTAATCAAACAAATTACAGAAAATTCAGTTCCCGCACAAAGAGTACAGAAAATTCTTGAACAATTTGAACAGTATTTTCCAGCAGAAATGGTTGCTAGTCTGCCAGATGTTACCTTTGCTATGTTAGTGGGTGTGTTGCCGCAAACGGTGGCAAAAGTGCGCCGTCTGGGCAATGATATGGACGAATGTTTTGATTATGAATAGTGAGGGGTTGCTGAGAAGGTCTTTTCGTGTTCGCGCAGCGTGACGTAAGTCATGGGTATAGGAGTCAGGAGTCAGGAGTCAGGAGTCAGGAGTCAGGAGTCAGGAGTCAGGAGTCAGGAGTCAGGAGTCAGGAGTCAGGAGTCAGGAGTCAGGAGTCAGGAGTCAGGAGTCAGGAGGAGATTTGAAAATTTCTTTGCCATCTCTCGAAATCCCAAAAAATGCACACTTTTTCAGGTATACCCTTCAAAACCCTTGCACTTTTTTCCTCTTTATCAGCCTGTAACCTTTGATATATCTGGGTTTGACATTTTTTCAGCAACCCCTAGTTAATATTTCTGGTTTGCTAAAGCAGTTTGTAACCGCGTCAGCGTACGAGTGTTTTCTGCTGGTGTTCCTACGGTAATTCTTAACGCCCCAGGAAGTAACCGGACAAGAGTTCCTTCGTTTCTCAGTTTTTGGTTGAGAATGTTTAACGCTGCATCTATTGGTTGATCAGCATTGGGTTTAAGACGCAGGTAAATAAAGTTAGTATCACTAGCTGTAATTTCTAGTGCTGGGTGTGAGGATAAAGCCATGATCAGTTTACTTCGTTCACTTAGAGTTTGGGGAATGGAACTCAGCAAAAGTTGGCGATTTTGTAAAGCAACTAAAGCGGAAGCAAGGGAAAAACTGGGTAAATTGTAGGGGAGACGAACTTTTTCTAAAATGGCGATCGCATCGGGATGGCCTACACAATAACCTACTCGCATGGCTGCTAATCGAAAAGCTTTGGAAAAAGTCCGCAGCACTACCCAGTTTGGATGCTGTGCTAATTCCCCAACCAAAGTAGTTTGGCTAAATTCAAAGTAAGCTTCATCAATAACTACCAAAATCTCCTCTGGTAGACTTTTCAACCATGCTAATTCTGCCGCAGTTAAGCAATTAGCAGTTGGGGAATTGGGATGAACAACAAAAACCACACGAATAGGCGGATTTTGAGTTTGTTCAATGGCAGATTGTGCAGCTTTTAAATCTGTTTCAAAATTGCTTTCATTTCTACCCACACTTACCACAGGAATACCCAATGTTTGCGCCAAAATCCCGTACATGGAAAAAGTGGGATTGGCAACTAAAATAGAACCTTCTCCCCCCAAACAGGTGGCAATTAATAAAGAACGAATCAGTTCATCTGAACCGTTACCGACGGAAATATTAGCAGCAGTGAAACCAGAGGATGAAAGGTTAGCTGATTCATTGACATATTCGGCGATCGCTTCTTTAAGTGTTTCATGTCCACCATCAGGATAACGATTACTTTCTATAACTTGTTGAAAATTCCACGCCAATTTTTCTTTGATTTCTGGTGGCAAATCATAGGGACTTTCATTAGTATCCAGCCGATCAAATTGCATGGCAACTGGTTCTGCTGTATTACTACTGGGGTGAGGTTTATAAGCAGTAAATTGAGATAAATCGGAACGGATAAATGGAAGCATAATTTATCAGTTTTCAGGGAATAGGGAACAGGGAACAGGGAACAGGGAGATGGGGGGAAAAGATGTTTCCCAATCACCAATCACCATTACCCAGTTGGCAAAATGAGCGAATGGCTTGCCAAATCTCGACTGTAACATTTGCCAAAGCGTGATCACTGTCTAATTCTATTAATTTTACCCAAGGACGGGAAACAGCAAAGTCTCGACTAGCTTGAATGGGGATGACTTCATCTTGTTTACCGTGCAGAATCAGGGTAGGAATGGGACGTTGTAACAAATTTTCCTGGTATTGGGCAGCATCTGTGACGAAATCACAACTTAAAGGCAATTCTCTTCCTTCGCCATAGTGATACACCAACATATATTTTTCTTGCTGCCAACGTTGGATTTTTTCTGATCCTAACTTGGGCAACCAATGGGATAAAAACCCAAAAGCTGGTGCTAGTAAAACTAAGCATTGCACTTGTGGGTTTTGTTGTGCCAAATGAGCAGATGTCAAACCACCCAAACTAGAACCAATCAGAGTTACAGGTACAGAATTATCAGGAAATTCAGCCGTGACTTGATTTATCTGACTGGTAATTGTCAGATGGGAAAAATCACCAGCATTTAAATCGGGAATTTTCAGTGTGATCTGAATTTGGGCAAAGCGATCGCTCAAATCCTGTGCTTTTTTGGATTTAGGACCAGACGCAAAGCCGTGAAGATATATGTATGAATTCAAAATGAACTACTGTAATTACCTTAGTTAATTGTTGCCGTTGCCCCCGCCTTGGTTGCCCCCGCCTTGGTTGCCCCCACCTTGATTTCCCCCACCTTGATTTCCACCGCCTTGGTTGCCACCACCTTGGTTGCCACCACCTTGATTTCCACCGCCTTGGTTGCCACCACCTTGGTTGCCACCACCTTGGTTGCCACCACCTTGGTTGCCACCGCCTTGGTTGCCCCCACCTTGATTTCCACCGCCTTGGTTGCCACCGCCTTGGTTGCCCCCACCTTGGTTGCCACCACCTTGGTTGCCACCACCTTGGTTGCCACCACCTTGGTTGCCACCACCTTGGTTGCCACCACCTTGGTTGCCACCACCTTGGTTGCCACCACCTTGGTTGCCCCCGCCTTGGTTGCCACCACCTTGGTTGCCACCACCTTGGTTGCCACCACCTTGGTTGCCACCACCTTGGTTGCCCCCACCTTGATTTCCACCGCCTTGGTTGCCCCCGCCTTGGTTGCCACCACCTTGGTTGCCACCACCTTGGTTGCCACCACCTTGACCAGGGTTGTTACTTTGTCTATTTTCGCGGATGACTTCTCCGGTTGTGACAAAAGAATCTATGGGAACACGAGGATTGTTTCCAATAGTACCTCTTCCTAAATTATCTCTAGAAGGACGGTTAATAGATTTTTGTTCTCGTCCAAAATCTCTATTGTTGGAGTTATTGTTGGAGTTATTATTGGAGTTATTATTGGAGTTATTGTTGGAGTTATTATTGGCGTTATTGTTAGAACGATTAGAAGAACCAAGGGCATTAGCATTTTTATTTAAAAAAGATGGGTTGTCAATTGTACCCTGACCCCTGATTGGTTTTTGTTTTGCTACAGCTGCGGCTGTTTCCGCTTGAACACTGGCTAATTCTGGATCTGCGGCAGAGGAGTTTTGGTTAGTTAAATCAAAACCTTGTACCAAGTTGCTTTGTTCATAAAAATCTCTCAGGTCAAAATCATATAACCCCTGAAATTCACCTTTAACTACAACCATTAATTGTCCGGCTTCCAGAACTAACCTTTGGGAAGCTTGCTGGTTAGCAACTTCAATACCGCTATTTGTCAAAGCACCAACAATTGTAGTTTCAGTTTCCGGGTCATAACGAACAAACAATGCTGAACCGCGAATTGCTGCTGCTGCATTTGGTGTCTTAATCTGTGTTTGTCCCCTTCCAGGTGGAATCAGTAACAAAACAGTCCCGTTAGATAAGGTAAAATCTCGTGTTTGTGGCAAAAATTGAAATACGGCTTGTTCTCCCACCCGTGCTACAGAACCATCATTAAAGCGCAAATCTGCAAGGGAAGAACGACCAGTAGATACACCATCACCAGGAGTTATTGTATCTAATCGACGTGCTGGACGTGTCTGAGAATTATTTTTAGGTATCAGCTGCACCATATTACGGAGTTCTTGAATCTCCGCTTGCGTTAGAGGAGTTCTGGCATTTGCTCTATTGGTAACAGAAAAGGCTGTAACTATACATAATCCCAACAGCACCCGTGGTAAAAATTTATTCAACATAACTGATGTTCCTTGTATTCACATGGTAATGAATATCTGTCAATCTTGTAATATTTTGGTGAATTATTGTGGTATTTTGTAGTACGCTTAACTATCTTATTATATTCATGGTAAGCTTATTTACATCAAAAAAAATAGTTGAATTTACTGAATTTTTACTTAAAAAAATGTGAAGCACAAAAAATGTACCATAGGTTGTGTATAAAATTAAATTGAATAGGGGATTCGGTTTTATCAATATCTATCATTAACCGATTTTGCTAAATGCTATTAATACCAGAGATGCAACCCAAGAACAGAAAAAATTTGTTGCTGGCAATTTTGTTAGCTTCTAGTGCTGGACAATGGTATTGCATGGGTATCAACAAAGTCTGGTCTGCTCCATCACAGACAATATCCCATCAAGATAACTCAGCATCAAATCTAATATATTTAACCTCAGTAGAAGCGACTCAGGAAAAAACTGAGTTACCCATTTTATACTTAGAGACACCAAAACCTATAGACAAAGTACCAAATAAAACTAATGTAACTTTAGCAGAAGCAACTCCCAAAATTAATCTGTCACAAATTATACTGTTAGAAATACCTGCAAATATAGAATCACTAACGGATCAAATCTACCGAGAGCAAACGAACTCAGTACAACCTACAATTGAGACTGAAGATATTCCCCCATCATTTTCTCCATCAGCAGCGCAGTTGTTAAATGAACCGATTATCATCAGTGATGCTGAAAATGCCAAGAGGTTTGCCCAGCAATCATCAGAGCAAGAAGAGTCTCCTTCTCAACCAAATGAAGAGCAGGAGTTGAGGTTAAGAGTAAGACCAAGACCCTTAGAAGAAATACCGCCTCCTACACAAGAAAAACCAGTAGAACAGTTTCAACCTATAGGCTATTTAAGAGGTTATGTTGGCTACTTTCATTCAAGTAATATTTTTGCTGCAAATGAAAATCAGATCAATGATGGTTTAATTTATTCTGGACTGACACTAGCTTCAGCGTATTTTCCTTTGAGTCCTACTACCTATTTAAACGCCTCTATTGATGGTAGTTTGATTTACTATCTTGATCAATCACAGTTCGATTACAACCAGGTGAGCTTTAACCTGGGTATTTATCAACAACTTTCGCAGGAAATGTATGCAGAATTGAATTTTAGTAATCAACAGTTATTCTATGCTAATAATGGTGATTTCTTTGCGGCTGGCGATCGCTTTCTCAATGAAAATTCTGTACAGCTATCTTTAGGAAGAAGGGACAACCTTACAGATAAGTTGATATTAGATAGTCTCTATGAATTCAGTGCGAACTTTTCTGATCCAGAAACAAGAAGTCGGTTAGTTAATTCTTTGTTGTTTTCTTTAAGTTACTCTTTACAAAAACCGTTACAAGTTGGTGTGAATTACCAGTTCACCTTATCAGACTTTACCCAACGCGACAGAGAAGATCAGTCTCATCGTTTATTTGCACATTTAAATTATCGCACTTCGGATACAAGTAATATTTATTTACAGGGTGGTGTTAACTTAGGTGGTTCTACCACCCCTGCTATTGATTTTTCTGGCTGGTATTTTAGTGTAAATTATGGTTTTGAGATAGGTAGGTTTTAACAGGAGGCAGGGGAGGCAGGGGAGCAGGGGAGGTTAATAACTCAATTACCAATTACCAATTACCAATTACCAATTACTAATTACTAATCCAATCACTCCAACTACCAGCATAAAGCTTACCTGTGGAAATTCCCGCTAGTTCTAAAGAAAGTAAATTGACACAAGCTGTCACACCTGAACCACAATAAACTATAATTTCTTTGTTTGGTTCTATTTTTGCCCATCTTTGCTGTTGTTCTGACTGAGGAAGTAAGAAACCGGAAGCGTCGGTTACTTCTTGCCAAGGATAGTTGACAGCACCGGGAATATGACCGGCAATTTTATCAATTGGTTCTCGTTCTCCACGATAGCGATCGCTTTCTCTCGAATCTACTAAAATTACATCAGGACTATCTTTGAAATTTTTAACATAACTATAATTTACAACTTTTTCAATTTTTGATTCAGGAGTAAATTTTCCTGGTTTTGGTTCAGGAATAATACCAGAAATAGGATAACCTGCTTTTTGCCAACCGGCAAAACCACCATCTAAAACAACTACATTATCATGTCCTAAATAACGCAATAACCACCACAAACGAGATGCAAAAGCCAAACGGGAATCATCGTAAGCAACTACTAAAGTTTGTTGAAAATTAATCCCGATGTTTGCTAACTTATTAGCTAAATCATTAACATCCGGTAAAGGATGTCTTCCCCCATGTTCTTTGACAGGACTGGATAAATCTTGATTTAAGTCTAAATAATAAGATCCGGGGATGTGACTTGTTTTATATTGGTTATATCCTAATTGTGGGTCAGCTAAAGAAAAACGACAATCAACAATTACAACTTGAGAAGTGTTAAGATTGTCAAATAGCCATTCTGGAGAGACAAAAAATTGATTATTATTCATGATTGTATTTTTATAAGAACAAATGTTAGATACAGATAATTTTACACCGCAACCCACGCTAGATGGTTCATTTACTTTCTTTTCTCAAGAATTTAATGAAGCTTTTCATAGTAATTTTGGAGCAAAACAAGAGAGTTTTCTAAAATTTGCATTTCCTACCCAAGTACAGACAGTAGCTAAGAACGGAAGAGTCAGAATCTTAGATGTTTGTTATGGTCTAGGATACAACACAGCAGCCGCTTTAGAAGTAATTTGGCAAGAAAATCCTACTTGTATTGTAGAGATTATGGGTTTAGAACTCAATCCCGAAGTTCCCAAAGCTGCAATTAATCAGAATATATTTAATGATTGGGATGACGAGTATAGAAACATTTTAACCGAACTAGCGTTTAAACACCATTTACAAACTAATCGCTTGCAAGCCAAATTACTCATAGGTGATGCTAGAAAATCAATTCAGGAAGTACGCGAATATGGTTTTTTAGCTGATGCTATTTTTCTTGATCCCTTTTCACCTCCCCAATGTCCCCAATTATGGACAATAGAATTTATCCAAAAAGTAGCCTTATGTTTACATGAAAATGGTTTACTAGCGACTTATTCCTGTGCTGCTGCTGTACGCACGGCGCTTTTATCTGCTGGGTTGGTCATAGGTTCTACCACACCAGTAGGAAGACGCACTCCTGGTACAATAGCTGCATATTCAAAAAATAGAGAAAAAGACATTATAGACATTTATCCTCTTTCGCAAGCAGAAACAGAACATTTACAAACTCGTGCGGCCATTTCTTACCGTGATCCAGAATTAAGTGATTCTGCTGAGGTTATAATTAGACGACGACAACAAGAACAACAAACGTCTTCTCTAGAACCTACTTCTCAATGGAGAAAAAGATGGGATTAACTGATATGATCCAAGGTTGAATCTGAAAATTCTAAAAACATTGATCATTGAAATTTACTGATAGTTAATTATGGTTGTTGTAGCAATTCTCGCGGCTGGAAAAGGCACAAGAATGAAATCTAATTTACCTAAAGTATTACATTCTTTGGGTGGAAAATCGCTAGTTGAGCGTGTTATTGAAAGTGTTGAACCTTTTTCACCTGAACGCAGATTAGTAATTGTTGGGTATCAATCTGAAGAAGTAAAAACTGCTTTGAGTGGAAATTCTGATCTGGAGTTTGTGGAACAGACTGTACAATTAGGTACAGGCCATGCTATCCAACAATTACTTCCCCATTTAGAAGGTTACACTGGGGATTTATTGATTTTAAATGGTGATGTGCCTTTGTTGCGTACTGAAACTTTAAAAAATCTTTTACAAATTCACCAAGAAAATCAAAATTCCTGTACTATTCTCACAGCACATTTAGCAAATCCTCAAGGTTACGGTAGAGTTTTTTGTGATAGTGATGGTGTGGTACAGCAGATGGTTGAAGATAAAGATTGTACTGCTGCACAAAGAAAAAATAATCGTGTCAATGCTGGGATTTATTGTTTTCGTTGGTCTGATTTAGCAAAGGTTTTACCGCATTTAGAAAATAACAATGCCCAAAAAGAATATTATCTCACAGATGCTGTTACTCAAGTAGGAAAAGTAATGGCGATGAATGTGGAAGATGAGCAAGAAATTTTGGGAATTAATGATAGATTGCAATTAGCCACAGCTTATGATATTTTGCAACAGCGAATTAAAGAAAAATGGCTTTTGGCTGGTGTAACGATTATTGATCCTGCAAGTATTTCAATTGATGAAAGGGTAGAATTACAACCTGATGTAATTATTGAACCCCAAACCCATTTACGGGGTAAAACATTGATTAAATCTGGTAGTCGTATTGGACCAGGAAGTTTAATTGAAAATAGTCAGTTGGGGGAAAATGTCACTGTTCAATATTCTGTAGTTACAGATAGTTTTGTAGAAGCAGGAACAAAAATAGGACCTTTTTCCCATTTGCGTGGCCATGCGGAAGTCGGTACAAATTGTCGCATTGGTAATTTTGTGGAGTTGAAAAATACCCAATTAGGCGATCGCACTAATGTCGCACACCTTTCTTATTTAGGTGATGCAACTGCGGGAACTCAAGTCAATATTGGTGCGGGAACCATTACTGCTAATTATGATGGTGTGAAAAAACATAGAACCAGAATAGGCGATCGCACTAAAACCGGTTCTAATAGTGTTTTAGTTGCACCTATTACCGTGGGGAATGATGTTTATATCGCCGCAGGTTCAACGGTGACAGAAGATGTGGAAAATGACGCTTTAGTAATTGCGCGGAGTCGTCAGGTAGTTAAACCAGGTTGGCGAAAAAAAACTGAATAATTCGTAATTTTTCAACTGAATAACCCCTACTCATTTAAACAATGCAGGGGTTTTTCTTTTGGCAAATCTTAAGTCTCAAGATGAGGTGGTTAAAAAAATCCTCCTCAACAATAACCAATTAATTCGCCATCATTCCATTCCAAAGTATCACCGATTTTGTCGCCATTATGAAAAGCAGCGAGTAACACTTCACTGGTTTTACCATAGGATATCGTGCCAGTGGCATCAAGAGCGATCGCCCCTAAATCTCGTTCATTCTTACTAGCTTCAGTAAATGAACGCAACATAGCCTCTTTCAAAGACATTCCGTCACTAACACGGATAACAATCTTCGCAGCTAAACACTCATCAATGATATCTTCCCCAATACCAGTGCAACTAACCCCTGCATATTTAGTAGCATAATTACCTGCTGGCATCGCAGAATCACTGACTCGTCCAATGCGCTCAAAGCCTTTACCACCAGTGGAAGTACCAGCAGCTAATTGACCATAGCCATCTAAAGCCACTACACCAATTGTACCCCGTCCTGCATTAGAGCTTTCTGCCAGTTCCGGTTCAGCAACAACTCCAGCCATAGTCCGTTTAAAGTTATCTTCCCGTTCACCCATCCATTCTTTCAGCCGCAAATCAGTTAAAGCATTATAGGTAGGAATTTGTAACTCTCTCGCCAACTCCGCTGAACCGTAATCAGACAATACCCTATCTGGGGACTTTTGCAGAAATAGAGCCATTTCAATCGGGTTTTTCACCCGTGAGACATTGATCACACCACTAAACCGCCCTGATGTACCATCCATCAAAGAAGCACTCATGCGGATTTGACCATCAGATTGAAGTACAGAACCAGTACCAGCATTAAAGCGGGGGTCATCTTCCAACAGTTGACAACCCCGGACTACAGCCTCAGAAGCGGTTGCACCTGCTACCAAAAGTGAGTATACTTCCTCTATGACAGCATGGAGCGATTTCCTTACAGCCTCTATTCCTCCCTTTCCGTGGAGAGAACTACCAGCCCCACCATGAATAATTAATTTAGGTTGTACTTGTAAAGTCATTTATTTGTTTCTGTCTAGCTTTATCAGTTATCAGTTATCAGTTATCAGTTATCAATTGTCAATTATCTTCCCAGTCATCTATCCCCAGTCATTTATCCCCTTGAGCCTGGGAACGGCGACGACGACAGCGTTCTGAGCAATATTTAACTTCATCCCAACAATCTTGCCATTTTTTCCGCCAAGTGAAGGGACGTTGACAGACTAGACAGATTTTTTCAGGCAGGTCCGATTTAGAACGAGTACGTCCCATAGCGATTTTAGATTTTAGATTTTAGATTTATATCATGTTTGCCTAATTCCTGAACTCCTGTCACCTGTCACCTTGATTTCCTACTAGCCAAATGATGAGGTACTGCCGAAAGTATTCCCAAAAGTATTTCCCTCAGAACTAGGATGCGCTAAAGGCAAGATTAAACGACTGACTACTCGATTATCTGGTAATTGATATATCTGCAATTCACCTCCCAATTGCTTGATTAATTTTTGACAAATTAGCAAATGCAAACCTGGAGGCTGCTTGAGGTGTGTGTAAGAGAGGACATCATTCAATGTATTTTCATTTAGCTCTGCCACAAGCTGTGAATCAATGGTGCCATTATCTGTAATTGATACTTCCAGTAATCTTTCATCTAATTGCCGACACCAGATATCAACTCTGTCACCGATGGGAGAACGTGTACAGGCATGAAGTAACAATTCGTAGACGACTAATTCAATTTTCATAATGTCTCCAGATGTAGCCAATGGAGATGAAACAGCCGCAGTCACAAGCTCTCCAGATGATGACGTACTTGTGGGAGATTCTGTTTTTTCCATTGGGTTTGCCAAACCATGCACACCTATCCACAGTTGTTGCTGCTTGGCAAAATTATCTACTCGTTCAATATTTCGTTTCAATAAGCTGGCAATTGACATAGTTTCCCAACTTAGATGCAACTGCCATTGCTCCTGTGTGATGACTCCTGTTATAGAGTTGGTAATATAACTTAACTGCCGCAACAAAAGCTTATAACGTGTTTGAGTAAGTTCATTACTGGGAATACCCAAATCTCGAATCCGAGTCACTACTGTCGCTGACATTCTATGGATTTCTTCTAAGCGCCGATGTTTGTACCAGTTGAGTTCTTGTAATACTTCAGTCTTGTCTGTGAGTCTTTGGGTGACTTTGTGTTGACTTTGCCACCAAGCCAATTGAGATATCAGGGTAACAGTTGCATTAAGGTTGAGTTCTGACCAATATTTTCCTCCATGATCTGCCAACAACACTACACCTGTAGGTTGAGAATTCTCTGTGGTACGTAATGCCATGACCAAAATTCGACTATTGTCAGGAACATTTAACCATTTCTTAGTTTCTGGTGGTAAATCTAATCCTTTGAAAATCACATAACTATTGTGTGCTAATGCCAACTCAATCAGAACATCTTTCTCAATGAAAATCGGTACATCTGCAACAATACCAAACTGATGATTGTTGATGACACCAGGAATAATTTCCGCGATTTCTTCACCCAGATTCCAGGTTAAGATGATGGACAGGGAACAATCCAAAACATTTGCTATCTGTTTGAGGGCTGTTGATTCAGTTTTGTCAGTTTCGGATTGAATAAGTATATTCGGGTATTGTTTAAATATTTGGGCAATTTTTTGCTGTTCTTGACTGATAGTATTTAGCTGGTTGTTGCGGACTATGACACCAAGACACTGACTAACAACCCAGCATAATTCTTTTTGCCAAGTTGTCCAAGAGCGACTGCTGTCATGAGTAATAACTAGTAACACTTGGGGATTATGACCTTGAATGCAGTTGCAAATCAACAGTGATCGCACACCATTTTCTAGCAATTGGGGATGCCAACCGTATAACCTGAGATCATGCTCTAAGGCAGGAATTTCTATTGCTTCTTTGGTATTTTGCAACAAATTAAAATCCATCTCTGAGAGAGGGGTGGGTGCAAAGTTAAAATAGCGGCGATTATTCGACACGCTTTGGTAAATAACTTGATAAATATCTCGTCCCTGGTCGTACTCTAAAAGTAAAAAGCGCGTTGCTGCCAGTCGCTCTAAAAGTTCTTTAGCAAAGGGTTGTAAGGTTGATTGTAAATCTTGTTCTTTGTATATAGCTTGGGCAAATTTGTGAGTCAGTTGATGATTTTGTTGAATTTGTCCAAGAGTAGTTTCTATGTTTTCGGTGGGAACAGCCAAGGAAATTAACCCAGCTGCACCTTGAACAAAACTTTTATCTGCTTGAGTCCAAATTCGTGGTTCAGTGCTTTCCACAGCTAGAAAACCCAGTAAATCTTTTTGCCAGATAATCGGCGCTGCTAATAGCGATCGCACGCCCAGACGTTGTAACAGCTTATCTTGGACATGACTTTTCAGGGAACTGTCAAATTCACTAAGCCAAACTACTTGGTTAACTGCTAAAGCAAAATAAACATCGCTCAAATCCTGTGCTGTTATCCCCGCTGATGCCCGCTGATCATTCCAGTCTCGACCTATGTTCACCAGCTGGCTACTCATCCGACACCAAAAGTAGTTTCCTTCCCTTTCAAACCAATAGATATTTGTGCGGGAGGGAGAGATAAATTGATCGGTGGCCTCTACTGCTGCTTCTAGCTTTTTATCGAGGTGGGTGAGGGAGCGTAAATTTTCCAGGAGTTTCAATAATGACTCGGTGGCTGAGTTGTTGGGGTTGTCCTGGAAATTTTTTTGCTTTTGATGTTGATCAAGCACTACCCCCAGTTCACCGATCACTATCATTAGTTTTGCTCTTGCGTCTCCAGCCAGTAAGTATCCCCACCGTTGTGAACCGAGTAAAACTACACCCAAACAGTTGTCTTTATAGCGAATTGGGAAAATTATTGTTCCCTGAATATCATATTTGGCCGCAACTTCCTGCCATTCCGGTGCGCGGATTTCTCCCCGCAATTTGGCTACACCCACAGGACACAGTTGAGTTACTACTTGTCCTACTAAATTTCCGGGATTGAGTAAAACTGATCTTTTTAAATAACTTGTCTCCCCATCTGGTGTTATACCACCCTTGCCATGTAATTTTTTACTCCCACTGTCATAAAGAGCAAGCCAAATAAATTGGTAGTCAAAATGTTGTCTCAAATAAGCAATTGTCGTTTTGATCAGAACTTCAACATCATCTTCCTCTCTGAGGGTTTGGAGAATTTTCCCCAAGGACAGGATTTGTTGTTCGGCGGACGGCTTTTTTGGCTGCCCCATCTGATTATCCGTGGACATAGGTTGTAGTAATATTAGTGAAGATGCCCTGAAAAGAATTCGGATTAATCTTGGATTTGGTATCTGGTAATTATTGTAATAATTGGTAGATGTTAACCTAGTTTGGATATTTATAAAGCAGTAGTTAGTCCTTTTTTATTTTCTCTGGTCAAAACCGATCCAGAGTGGCTACACCAACAAACTATTGGTAGTTTAAACTGGCTGTCACAAGCCAGCTATAATCAGCCTGTTAAATGGTTGGACTCCCTGATACAGCAGTCTTTTTGCCTCTATGATACACGGTTAGAACAAAATTTGTTTGGGTTAAATTTTCCTAACCCATTAGGTTTAGCTGCTGGATTTGATAAAGATGGTGTTGGTGCTAATATTTGGTCTAGTTTTGGTTTTGGCTTTGCTGAGTTGGGTACTGTTACCTATCATGGACAACCAGGTAATCCTCCACCGCGTTTGTTTCGCTTACCTTTAGATCAAGCTGCCCTCAACCGCATGGGCTTTAATAATTCTGGTGCTGTTGCCATGGCCACGAGATTAACAAGGCTAAACCAGGAACAATCTCGGTTAATACCCATAGGTATAAATTTAGGTAAATCTAAAATTACACCATTGGAAGCAGCAGCGGAGGATTATCTAGAAAGCTTTCGCTTACTGAAGGATTTAGGTGATTATTTTGTGGTTAATGTTTCTTCTCCCAATACACCAGGATTGCGATCGCTCCAGGATGCGTCCATGCTCAGTCAAATCTTGGATGTATTGCAAACAGAAAATAATACACAAAAACCTTTATTTGTCAAGATAGCACCAGATTTGGAATGGCAAGCGATCGCTGACATTATTCATTTAGCCAAAACCTACAAACTAGCGGGTATTATTGCCACCAACACCACCATCAGCCGTGAGAAACTAAAAACCCAAATCATTCAAAAAACTGGTAAAACACCCCAAGAAGAAGCCGGAGGAATTAGCGGAGCGCCATTACGCCAACGTTCCACCGAAGTTATCCAGTTTATTCACCAGCAAACCCAAGGACAGATACCCATAATTGGCGTTGGTGGCATTTTTACCGCTGAAGATGCTTGGGAAAAAATAACAGCAGGTGCTAGTCTCATCCAAGTTTATACAGGCTGGATTTATGAAGGACCAATGATGGTACGCCGCATTCTTGCAGGTTTGTTGACCAAACTAGAAGAAAACGGCTTAAATTACATCAGCGAAGCAGTGGGAATAGGTAATAGGTAATAGGTAATAGGTAATAGGTAATTGGTAATTGGTAATTGGGAAAAATCTTCTACCCAGTAAAGAGTCCCCAGCAAAGAGTACCCAGTAAAGAGTCCCTATTCCTCAATGGGGAAAAACTCCTTATTCCTGCGAGAATAAGACCAAGCAATGCCATCAGGATCACGACTTCGACACCACTCAGAAAAATCTGGGTCATTGCGACGTTTGTAAACCGTGCTGGAATAAACACCCAAACGTTTTGCTAGTTCAGATTGGATCAAAGAACCAAAAACTAACTGTTCTTCCAGAGGTTTTTTTGCTTCCTCATGGGTAGGTTCGGGTAAAGATTCAGATTTAGACTCAGGTTTTGCTTCTTCCTCCTCTTCCTTCTCCTGTGGAATTGGTGGAGGTGGAGCTAACAGCGATCGCGCTTCTGTAGTCACAGGTCGAGATGGAAGTTTTTCTACTGAATCACTACCATCAAGTATGTCGCCAAGAATACTGGCAGTTATAAAGTAGTAGGAAGGACTCTCACTTTCCGAGTCTATTACACTAGCACCAAATTCCTTGGCTTTCCCTTCCAAGTAACGTTTTGCCTCATTCCCAGAAAAATTACCCTTGATAGCCAAATCTATTGGTGTAATCTTTCCCTGGTTTGCGCGAATTAACTGATAGAAAAGCGGGTTAACTTGATCACACCACTTTTCCCATCTGTATTGTTGCCAAAGGTTCAAAGCCATCAGCAGCAACAAGCCTATCAGTAAAATTTTCCAGGTATTGACAACGAAAACAATCAAAAACGATATCGGCAAAATGAGAACGAGAAAACTTTTCCCGTAATTTTCTATGGTTTTTTCACTCATGCTGATTTTTGCCAAGTGAACTTTTACAAAATAATATTTCTATCTTGGCAAAAATTTGGACATTTGTTTGTATCCCTTGGCAAAATGGCGGCAAATTATTTGGCAAAAGGAACTTACACAGGTAATAGGTAACGGTAAACGGATAACTGAGAAAATTTTTTCTCCAGAGTCTTGACATCTGAAAATACAGATACTACATTAATAATACAAGCGACATTCCCAAAGGAGTTAGCTTTCAACGTAGCGGATAGCTCAAATGCTAGAGCGCCCACCTTGCCTTTTTAGGCCGACCTATCGAGGGTTATCGTAATCTTGTAAATTAAAATACCCTTGGTTAAAATCCCGGAGATGTAGGCTAAATTCCTGCTCCGCTACACTCAAAACAATTTTAGATTTTGGATTTTGGATTTTGGATTTGCAATAATGTTTTCTAAACTCTAACTTTTGACTTTTTCTGCGGGGATAGCTCAGTTTGGTAGAGCATTGAAAGGGGTAAAACCCATAGTCCTTGATTAATAAACTTGCCTGAAAAGGCCGACTAATTGAGGGTTATCGTCAATTCATTGGTCATAGGTTCAATTCCTATTCCCCGCGCAAAAAAAAATTTAGATTTTAGATTTTAGATTTTGGATTAAAAACTTTAATTTCTAAAATCTTACTTTTGACTTTTGAATTGTTATGTAGTGGGTGGCGAAACTGGTAAACGCACCAGATTAAATCCTTAATTTATCAACTTGTCTGAAAAGGCCGAAAAGTTGAGGGTTATCGGGTTCTGGCGATGAAAATCTTGTAGGTTCAATTCCTACCCCACTACACCAAACCCATAATTTTGACTTTTGACTTTTGCTTGTGGCAGGTAGTTCAATGGTAGAACGCTATTATCCTTATTCACACCTTGCCTTTTAGGCCGAAGAATTGAGGGTTATCGTCTGATAAACGAGAGGTTGCGGGTTCAAATCCCGCTCTGCCACCCAATTAATTTTTGATTTTGGATCTTAGATTTGAAACAAGGTAATTGATGATTGAAATCAGGTAAATAAGTAGATTTAGCTAAACCAAACTAGCCAAAGAGGGAGTGCTAAAAATAACCCCACAAAAGTCAAAGCAATACTACTAGATAACAAATCCCGATCCAAATCATAAACTTCCGCCAAAATCAGTACAGAAAGCCCTGTAGGTGTGCCAGACATCAGCACCAGCACTAAACGCTGTTCCCCTATTATACCTAAATAGGTTGCTCCTAATCCTACCAGCAAAGGTACAATTAAGACTTTAACCGCGCTGGCAATTGAAGCGATCGCTAAACTTTCCCATGATCTCATCTTTCCTAGTCGCAAACCAACCAGTAACAAAGCTAAAGCAATGACTACCCAAACAGCTTGATCTAAACCTGACTCAACTACTGCTGGCAATGCAATAAACTGGGTATTTAAACCAATCACAAATGTCCATAGACTGGGAACTGTGACTATATCTCGCAACTGCACCCACCAATGGTTTTCGGTTTCTTTTTGACCAAAATAACTAGCAATTAAAACCGCAATTCCATAAGTACCGACTACATTAGTAGTCACACTAAACAACACTGCCATACCAGTATTTTCTGGGCTAGTTAGCACTTGTGTGAGCGTTAGTCCTACGAAACCAGTATTCCCTAAAATTGCTGCCAGAATAAAGCTGCCTAAACTAGCTCTGATGACCGATACTGGCACATCTACAGTTTCCAGTTCTGACTGCATTTTGGTAGTTATTAACCATTGCCAAGCCCACCAAGTTAACAGTGCTAAAACTAAACTCAGCAGCAAAACTGCGATCGCTATTCCGGGGATAAGTCCACCCTCAGATGAGTTTGTATGACGCGCTAATACTAAAAGTTGTAGAGGAACTCCCACCCAGTAAAGTCCCTGACCTAACAACCTAAGAAAAATAACTGCGGTGAAGCGAGATAATACAAGTCCTAAACCTATCCAGATAAATAGAGGTGTGTAGGCATGAAATAAGGTATCAATCATGGGCAGAAAAATTAAAAAAATTAATCTTAGTTAGCAATGTATCAAGTCTGACACAACGTATTAATTTACTTTGTGGAATCTCAAAATTGCCTGAAAAGGCCGAGGAAAGAAGCAATGAATTACAACTTCTTTACTAAAAAGAAAACAGCTACACCCCAAAATCAGCCTATTCCCGGACGGGAAGCAGAGATGATCAAAGGACGTAGTGGCGGCTATATGTTTGATGCTGGTATTTGGAAAATGCTGCGCCGTTGTTTGTTGATAGGAACAGCACAAAGCACATACTACGCTGGTAAACAAGAATTAACAGAAGAATTTGCCAAAGTTGTCACCCAAGCAGTTGCCGAAAATCCTGGAAAAGTAGCCGAAGAAATTCTCTATGCTAGTGATGGCCGCGCCATAAATAACAGTGCGCCAATTCTAGCATTAGTATTACTTTCAATGGGTGAAACTCCAGAAGCAAAAAAAGCATTTGGTGAAATTTTTCCCCAAGTTGTCCGCACAGGTAGCCATTTTTATGAATGGTTGAACTACACCAAATCTTTGCGCGGTTTTGGTAAAGTTATCCGCGAAGCTGGTAAAACTTGGCTATCAAGAGAAGATGTCAAAAGTTTGGCTTATCAGCTTTTGAAATATCAACAACGTCAAGGTTTTACTCACCGAGATGCTTTGCGATTATTTCATGTTAAACCACCTACAGAAAATCACCGTCAATTATTTGAATGGGTGGTTAAAGGTTGGGAAGAATTACCAGCAGAAATACCATCGGATGCGTTAGCGCAGATTTGGTGGTATGAATGGTTAAAACGCAACCCTAGCGAAACTCATACAGCTATTTCTCAAGGACGCTTAACCCATGAAATGGCTGCACCTGTGGGTAACATGGATAAGCAAGCTTGGAATTTATTATTTCAAGAAATGCCTATAGGGGCAATGTTGCGGAATTTAGGTTCTTTGACTCAATTAGAGGTTTTGCGGGCTGATGAAGGCGCGAATTTGCAGCGTGTGGAAGCAGTTCTCAATAACCAAGAACATCTGCGAAAAGGTCGAATTCATCCTATTGATGTGTTGAAAGCACTCAAAACTTATCAGTCTGGAGGTAGTTTAGGACGTAGCCAAAAAACTTGGAAACCTGTTTCCCGCATTGTGGACATTTTGGAAAAAGCGGTTGAACTGTCTTTTGAGGTGGTAGAACCGACTGGTAAAGTGTTTATGCACGCCGTCGATATTTCCGGTTCTATGAGTAGCTGGGTTGCAGATATGGGTTTGAGTTGCTGTGAAATTGCCACGACAATGGCGTTAGTGACAGCAAAAGCCGAGAAAAATTATGAAATTCGTGGTTTTTCGACTAAGTTTAAAGATTTAGAAATTACTGCGAAGGATAGTTTTAGTTCTGCGGTTCGTAAAACCAGTAACCAGAATTTTGGGGGAACTGATGCGAGTGTAGCTTATGACTGGATGATTGAGAATAAGTTTAAAGCAGATGTGGTCTGTTTTTGGACTGACTCGGAAAGTTGGGCGGGTAATAAACATCCTAGTCAAGCATTGAAGGAGTACCGAAAAAAGGTGAATCCTGATGTGAAGGCGGTTTATGTGACTTTAACACCTTACCGGATTTCTTTGGTAGATCCTCAAGATCCTTTATCTTGGGATTTTGCGGGGTTTGATCCGAGTATTCCTCGCATTATTCAGATGTTAGCTAATGACGATTTGTAAGTGTTGCTGTAGATTGTTTGATGAGGGATAAATACAAGTTTATCCTTTATCTTTCTTGGCGGGTTTCCCTTATTCGCAACTTGCCTTTTTAGGCCGATGAATTTAGGGTTATCGGATGAAGTCTCGAAAGAGATTAGCGGGTTCAAATCCCGCACCCGCCGTTTTTTGTTTGATATTGGGATGTTGGGTTTTCTTGCGTCAACCCAACCTACGTTTTTAGTTAGTTTTGGGTTAAATTGTATCGGGATCAATATTTAATTCCCGCAATTTTGCTGCTAAACGTTCTGCTTTTTTAGCTTCACGTTCTGCTTTTTTAGCTTCACGTTCTGCTCTTTCTGCTTCATGTTCTGCTTTTGCTGCTTCATGTTTTGCTCTTTGTGCTTCATGTTCTGCGCTTTCTTCTGGTGTAGGTACTAGTTCTCCTTGTGCTGTGAAATAACGTAATAACCCATCATAAATTCCTAAATATAAACCCAGTTGCTTACTCCATAAATGTCCTTTTTCATGTACTTGTAGGGGTTGATATTCTCCATCTATTAAATGAAAACCTGCAAATTCTAAAGTATAGGGATCAAACCAAAAATAGTCGGGTGTACGGAATTTATTTTGATAAAGTTCTTTTTTTAATCCTCTATCACTTTTCGCTGTTGTTGGTGAAAGAATTTCCACTATTACATGAGGGTATTGTCCGTCTTCTTCCCACACTACCCAACTTTTACGGGTTTTTCTGTCAGTTCCTAAAACTACAAAAAAATCTGGTCCTCGATAATCTTCTGATTTTTTCTGATTAGGACTATAATAAATACTCAGATTTCCCGCAGCATAGAAATCTGTTCTATCTTTCCATAACCATTCTAAACATTTTAAGAGCAAGATAATTTGTCGTAAATGTAGTTCTGTTTCCACTGGTGGTTCATCACTATATAAGTCACTGGGAGGAAAAATGATCTCTTCATCTTCAGAGATACTTTTTTCTGCTGTTATTTCTTGAGTAATCATCATGATATGATACCAAGTAGTTATTTGTTTATTTTAACATTAATTGTTTGATAGCGTAGCGTGGCCTAAGCCATATCAGGATGTCCAGGATTTAAGGATTAACAGGATGTTTTTTATTGAACATCTTTTTTGTCTGAATCAGGATGTCCTTACCAATTACTAAATCAATAATCTCCTGACCAATGTGAAGTAGGAGCATCAGCATCAACTACAGATAAATCATTGAGGGAATAGTCTTTTTCTGAACTCAAAGTTACATCTTGAGGAGTTGGTAATTTATCCAGTGCTTCTAAAACCTCAAATGCTGATTTATATCGCTTTTTATAATCATCCAAAACCATTTTTTTAATAATGTCGGCTAAAGCATCGCTGACAGTTGCTTTATCAACCCATTTCACTTCTTCATCACTGTCTCTTTCTAACTCATGGGGAGAAATACCAGTTAAGGCTTTAATACCAATCATCCCTATAGCATAAATATCACTATTATATCGAGGACGACCAAAACATTGCTCGTTAGGTGCGTAACCTTTTGTACCAATACCAATAGTAAAAGCGGTTGATTCCAGATTATCCATGATTTGGGTGCTAACTTCTTTAACAGCACCAAAGTCAATTAATACCAGTTTCCAATCTGAATGACGACGGATGATATTACCAGGTTTAATATCTCGATGAATTACACCATTTTCATGGACAAATCTTAATATTTTTAATAGTTCTTTTAACAGTTCAATTACTAAAGTCTCGCTGATAGATTTACCTGAGATTAATTCTTTACTCAGCGGATGACCCAGGATATATTCTTGTACTAAATAAAATTCTTCATCTTCTTCAAAATAAGCTAAAAGTTGAGGAATTTGGGAATGGTTTCCTAGTTTTTCTAGAGTTTTTGCTTCTGCACTAAATAAACGCCTAGCAAGTGCTAAACTCTCTGGTTTAGTAGTGGCTGGTTTTAGTTGTTTGACAACACATTGTGGTTGATCTGGACGTTGTATATCTTCAGCAATATAGGTTTCACTAAATCCACCAGCACCAAGAACTTTGACAATTTTGTAGCGTCCACTCAGGATTTTACCATTCAATTCTAAATCTCTTTGTTGAATTAGGTCTTGTAGGTCTTCTTGTTGGCTGATAATTTCTTGAACAACAGCAGAAGATTTATGTTTTTGAAATATCAGTAATAATTTTTGTTTGTTGATTTTTTCCCTAGCTATGTCTGTACCTAAATAAGATAAACCAGTGAGAGCGATCGCTATCATTGGGACTGTAGTTGGGAACATCAAATGACCATAAATGAAGCTACTATAACTGATTATTCCCCACACACTAGCTAAAGCGATACTTAAGAAAAATCTATGGATACCCTGTTTTTTTCTGGTGATGATCACGGCCGTACCGCTAACTAGCATCAGCACAAATAAACCCCGCCATACAGGATTTTTGATGGCTGTAGCGATAGATTTATTTGTCATCAAAGTAGCGATCGCATTAGCATGAATTTCTACTCCGGCCATACGTTCATTGGGAGAAATAGCCACCTGATGAAAATCATTGCTTAATTTTGCTGTAGCACCAACGAGAACAATTTTATTTTGGAAAAACCTACCTTGCTGCAAAGCATTGTTCCAGTTTGCTGGGTCAAACACATCCAAAATAGGAATTGTCTTAAATGTCTCTCCAGGTCCCCAAAAATAAATGCGATCGCCTTGAGGTTGAGGATAATTTATTTGTGCTGCTGCTAACACCGCTTCTCCAAAGGAGGGTATTTTAGTGTTGAGAGCATTGTTTTGAGATATGGAGTTCAAAAATTTACTACTCAAGCGGTGAATTTTACCATCTACCTCTAGTGCAAAATTTACTGCACCGATGGAAACAGACTCAGAACGCAAGCTTTGATGCGGCTCTGTTAGTTGGCGAAATGATCCATGACGAGTTGTAAAATTTTCATAGACTGCGGCCAAGGTAACTTTACTGCCATATTTTTGTAACACTTCCTGTAATTGGCGATCATCAGCCTCACTGTAGGTACTTGGCTGATCAAAAACCACATCTAAAGCCACTGAACGCGCACCAGCTTCTACCAACTTGGTGATCAGTTGAGCATAGGCCGCACGTTTATACGGAAAAGGTTTTAGTGGTTGTAAGTAGCTGTACTGTTGAGAATCGGTCGTATAATACTGTTCAGGAATTGATATAGACTGATCATCAATTGCCAAAATTACAATATCTTCTGGAGCCACCTTTGACCCACGAATTTGAAAAAAGGCAGTCGCCGCTTGATTTTCTATCACTTGCACCCTGGTTCCACCAGCAGCACTCAGTAGTCCTGCTACTATGGCCGCAACTCCTGTGAGTAGATGACCCAAGGCCACCATCACTTTAGGCTTTTGTAAGGATGCTGTTAAATTTCCCTTTGTAAAATTACTTAACTGTTCTTTGGCAGCAGTGAGTGATTTTTTAGTTAAGCTGGATGTAGATTCTTCTGCCATATTGTGTTACTCGTTAACTTAAGTACAACACTGCTATTTATTTACACACAGTTTTAACGACATTATCCATTTTGAAATCAAACTTAAATGAAAATCCTGTACCTTTGTCAAATATGCTTAAACTACTACCAAACTTGCATTAGTGCATTTGCTCCCCAGCACTACCTATACAAATACGGTCTAATTTTGTGTTTACCTAAAATTCCTATTAGTTATTGTTGCACAAATTATCAACCAGAACTGCTACACCTTTGCAATTGGTTACGGTGAGATTATATCCTATCCCTATGATTCCACTAAAACCAAAGGAAAAAATTTGCCCCGCCTAAAAATACCCGTTTAAATGGGTTTAATAGAGTTTTTGCGAGAAGAGGTGCTACCTAATGCTTATTCTACAGTCAAAAGAAATATTTATTATTACCAGACAAAAGCCCTGGTGTTGATGAGAAAATCTATTCATGGGAATCTGCCCAGATCCTAACTAAAGCCCTATACCATACCTCTTTAGGAGTAAACTGGACTGATATGCAGATCAGAATGCTACTACTAAGTCAATTTTATTGGTAGATTTTGATCACAGGCTGTATTTGCAAGAGTCGGAGGTTAAACAGGTTCAGTTACCAGGATCTCACATTTAATGTTTTAGCCAATTTTATGCTTTGCCAGAGGTAAGATACAAGCTATACATGAAAACTACCTTTATAGATATTAGCGACCTTGCCAATTAAGAATTGCTATAATCTATTGTTCAATCTTACATTCTTATCTATTATTTAGGTGTAAATTTCTATGGGTTCGCCAATGAATCGTCTGTCTATTTTCGTAGACGGAAACAATATGTTCTATGCTCAACAAAAAAATGGCTGGTTTTTTGACCCGCGACGAGTGTTAGAATATTTTAAGAACGAACAACCTGAGACAACATTAATTAATGCTTTTTGGTACACAGGCTTAAAAGACCCACAAGACCAACGTGGTTTTCGAGATGCACTCATTAGTTTGGGATATACAGTACGCACTAAAATCCTCAAAGAATACTATGATGATGTCTCTGGCCGTTACTCACAAAAAGCGAATTTAGATATTGAAATTGTTGTCGATATGTTCAATACCGTTGACCAGTATGATCGAGTAGTTTTATTTAGTGGAGATGGAGATTTTGAAAGAGCGATAGAGTTATTACGTTCTAAAAATACGCACATTACAGTGGTATCAACTGAAGGGATGATAGCCAGAGAATTGCGTAATGCTACGGATAGATATATAGACTTGAACGATATCAGAGACCAAATAGAAAAAACCGAAGCTTAGTAAAATTAATAATTATTTACAAAGCAAAAGTTAAAAATAGAAGCAGGAGTCCGTCAACAGAAATGAGAATAAATTATGGAGGCGAAAGCACTACCAAAAGTTAGAACCACCAAATCATAGATTTGCTAGGTATCTTAAACCAACTTATACATAAGCTAGTCGTATATAATTCATTCTAAATTCTGAATTCTGACTCCTGTATTCTGTTTAATAAAGTTCAAGGTATTTTAAGCCCACAGTCACAACTCAACACACCAAAACCACAACCCAAAACCAATGAGCGATCAAGCAGACAGAATTATCATCTTTGATACGACACTGCGAGATGGAGAACAGTGTCCAGGAGCAACCTTAAACATCGAGGAAAAGCTAATTATTGCCAAACAATTAGCCCGTTTAGGTGTAGATATCATTGAAGCTGGTTTTGCTTTTGCTAGTCCGGGTGATTTTGAAGCAGTCAGCAAAATTGCTCAGACTGTGGGTTTAGAAGATGGTCCAGTTATATGTAGTTTAGCTAGAGCTAGACACGATGATATTAAAGCCGCAGCAGAAGCAATCAAACCAGCAGCTAAGGGTAGAATTCATACATTTATTGCTACTTCTGATATTCACCTACAATATAAGCTGAAAAAAACCAGACCAGAAGTGATTGCGATCGCTGAGGAAATGGTAGCTTATGCTAAAAGCTTCACCGATGATGTAGAATTTTCCCCGGAAGATGCTGGACGTTCAGATCCAGAATTTTTGTATGAGGTTTTGGAAAGAGCGATCGCCGCAGGTGCAACAACTGTTAACATTCCTGATACCGTAGGTTACACCACCCCCAGCGAATTTGGCGCTATCATCAAAGGTATCAAAGAAAACGTCCCCAACATCGACCAAGCCATCATTTCCGTCCACGGCCATAATGATTTGGGTTTAGCTGTTGCTAACTTCCTGGAAGCGGTGAAAAATGGCGCAAGACAGCTAGAATGTACCATCAATGGTATTGGGGAAAGAGCCGGAAACGCCGCCTTAGAAGAATTAGTCATGGCCTTGCACGTCAGACGGCAATATTTTAACCCCTTCTTTGGTAGACCTGCTGATTGTGAAGATTCATTAACTAATATTGACACCAAGCAAATTTATAAAACCTCCCGCTTGGTTTCCAGCTTGACAGGAATGCTGGTACAACCCAATAAAGCTATTGTGGGTGCTAATGCTTTCGCACACGAGTCGGGTATTCATCAAGATGGAGTGTTGAAAAACAAGCTCACCTATGAGATTATGGATGCCCAATTGATTGGGTTAACAGACAATCAAATAGTATTGGGTAAACACTCTGGGAGAAATGCGTTCCGTACTCGTTTAAAAGAATTGGGCTTTGATTTGTCAGAGAATGATTTGAATAAAGCCTTTATTCGGTTTAAAGAAGTTGCGGACAAAAAGAAAGAAATCTCAGATTGGGATTTAGAGGCGATCGTCAACGACGAAATTAAACAAGCACCAGATTTATTTAAAATCGAATTGGTGCAAGTTTCCTGTGGTAGCAACGCCAAACCCACCGCAACTGTTACTCTGCGGACACCCGATGGGGAAGAATTAACCGATGCGGCTATTGGTACAGGTCCAGTGGATGCAGTTTATAAAGCCATCAATCGAGTCGTGAATGTACCGAATGATTTGATTGAATTTTCTGTGCAATCTGTAACCGGGGGAATTGATGCTTTAGGAGAAGTAACGATTCGGTTACGTTATGAATCCCGTGTATTTTCGGGTCATGCAGCCAGTACCGACATAATTGTGGCATCGGCTCAGGCTTATGTGAATGCCCTGAATAGATTGTATGCTGCATTACAGCAAACCGTGAAAGAAGAAGTGACAGCATAGATAGAAGGTGTAAAAATACCTAATACTTTCGAGGGAGGTAAATGTTACACCTCCCTATATCTTTAGGTAGGTTTTTATGATTTGAAGAATTATGATAGTAACCCGATCAAATAAAACTTTATACTGCTAAAAGCTGTTTTTGGTCAGTATAAAGTCAATGAGTACCAATTCAACCACAGGCTTACCCCTTTGGGTGCAAGATAGAGAAGTAGTGCTAGCCCATGATGAGGGTGTACAATGGCGAGAAGGACAAAAGCCAGACTATTCTTTCACTAATGAATATTTGCATCAAGAAAGTAAATATAACCATCCAGAAGGTTCATTAGAGGCGATCGCTCAAAATTTAGTTCGCACCTTTGAAATGGAAGCATCCCATAAACTTAACCCCGAACAATGGCTTTCTATTGTTGCGGATAAGTTTAAAATGAGCAGTAACGGTGGACGAGAATACACAGCAAAGGAAGTAGTTGAACAAGGAACATACAACTTATTTATAGTTGAAAATGAGCATTATTGCCCAGCTAAAGAAACTTTTGAATCTTCTTTTGAACTATTTCATAAAGCCTTCCCTAATGGCTTTTTGTGGGAATTAACAGAAGTGCTTTCTGGACCTCCTAACGTTACCTTTAAATGGCGACATTGGGGAACATTTACCGGCACATATAAAGATTATGCACCCACAGGAGAAACCATAGAAATTACAGGGATGAGTATTGCCCGTGTAACTGAAGATTTAAAGATTGAATCTTTAGAGCATTATTTTGATAATAATGCCTTTTTGCAAAAATTAACTGCTGGTGGTTGTCCTTTCCATTCTTAAAATATAGGTTAAGGGTTTGGCATTGTTAAACCCTTACAAAATCATAATTTATTAACCGCAGATAAACGCAGATAAACACAGATAAAATACAAATGATGTGAGCAATTTTATATACAAAATTTAAAAAATATGAATCAACCTAATAATACATCATTAACAGAAATCCGCACTGCATTAAAACAAATCTGGGGTTATGATGATTTCCGTCCACCACAGGGAGAAATTGTCAAAAGTTTATTATCCCAAAAAGACGCATTAATTATTATGCCCACAGGAGGGGGAAAATCAATTTGTTTTCAACTTCCCGCACTACTAAAAACCGGTTTAACTTTAGTAGTTTCTCCCTTGGTTGCATTGATGGAAAACCAAGTAGAAGAACTCAAACAACGAAATCAAAAAGCTGCTCTTTTGCATAGTGAACTACCTACATATCAACGTCGATCAACATTGCAAGCTTTAGAAAAACAGCAATTAAGATTATTATATTTATCACCAGAAACTTTATTTAGTCCTCCAGTGTGGGAAAGATTATCTCATCCCCAATTACAAATTAATGGAATTATCCTTGATGAAGCACATTGTTTAGTACAATGGGGTGATACTTTTCGTCCTGCTTATCGACGTTTGGGTGCTGTTCGTCCAGCGTTATTAAAAACAAAACCACCGGGAACAAAGATTAGTATAGCAGCTTTTACTGCCACTGCTGATCCTTCAGCACAAAAGATAATTGCTGATGTTTTACAATTACAGAAACCTGATAGTTATCAACTCAATCCTTACCGTAATAATTTACATCTTAGTGTGAAAATTGCTTGGACACCAAAAGGCAGAAAACAACAATTATTAAAGTTTATTCAAAATCATCAAAATCAAGCAGGTTTGATTTATGTGAGAACTCGTAAAGATAGCGAAGAATTAGCAGCATGGTTAACAGAATTAGGGTATAATACTGCTAGTTATCATGCGGGTTTAGGTGCAACGGAAAGACGAGCAGTAGAAGCAAGTTGGTTAAATGGAAAAATGCCATTTGTTGTATGTAATGCTGCTTTTGGTATAGGAATAAATAAAAGTAATGTCCGTTGGGTGATTCATTTTCAAGCACCACTTTTATTATCAGAATATGTGCAAGAAATTGGACGTGCGGGAAGAGATGGAAAACCAGCGGAAGCTTTAACTTTAATTAGTGAACCGACGGGATTTTTAGATGCTGAAGATAAACAAAGACAACAGTTTTTTGAACAACAAATGTTGAAACAACAACAAAAAGCGCAACAGTTAGCAAAAAAGTTACCAAAACAAGGAGAAGTAACATCTGTAATTAAACAATTTCCTGATGGTGCAACGGCGCTTTCTTTACTGCATAGTAGCGGACAATTACAATGGCTTGATCCTTTTCATTATGCGATTTCTGCGAAGTCGGGAAAACAACCACAAATGCAGTTACAAGCTGCTAAACAAATGAGCGAATATTTGTATAGTAAAAAATGTCGTTGGCAGTTTTTGTTAACTGCTTTTGGTTTTGGGAAAGAAGCGGAAAATTGGCGTTGTGGACATTGTGATAATTGTAAAAAATAATTATTTTTAAGTCAATTTCAAATTGACATTTATTTGTGTGTACATTGTACACCTAAAATGCTATGATCTCAATTGAAGGTGTTCACTAAATAGCCAAGATGTTAGAAACCTCTTCTCCCAAAGACAGTAGACTTGATTTGAGAGTTACACAAGAGCAAAAAGAACTCTTAGAACAAGCAGCAGCACTTAAAGGAGTTTCCTTGAGTGCTTATACCCTGTCGCATCTGCTTCCCATTGCTAGACAGGAAATAGATGCCCATGAAAGGCTGGTTTTATCAAGTCGGGATAGAGATTTATTTATGTCTGTGATGGAAAATCCCCCAGAACTCAAGGGAAAACTGAAAACTACCTTGAAAAAGTTTAGGGATAAATATGACAAATAGTGAAGCAAGATGGAATTTTCTACCGATTGAAAAGAAATATAAAAAGGATGCTTTTGACTGTGGTTATCAAGTTCTCAATGACTACCTAAAAAAATATGCTCGACAAAACCATCAAAAAGGTATTGCTAAAACCTTTGTGGCGGTGAAAGAATCAGGAAGTATGAAAGTTGATGGTTACTATACACTGAGCGCGAGTATTATTGAGTATGAATTCTTGCCTGAATCTTATCAAAAAAGAATACCTGCTTATCCGATTCCTGCTACTTTAATTGGTAAATTAGCAGTGGATAATTCTGTAAAGGGAAAAGGTTTAGGGGGAGAACTTTTAGCGGATGCGTTATATCGTATAGTTCGCGCTGCTCAAGAAATTGGTATTTTTGCAGTAAGAGTTGATGCTATAGATTTACAAGCTAGGGAATTTTATCTAAAACATGAGTTTATTCCTTTTTTAGATAGGGA
>JBJOKS010000041.1:0-34487 GCA_046045965.1 Cyanobacteriota bacterium
AGTTCATCCATGAGAAGGACTTGGGGTTTGACTGCTAAAGCACGAGCAATACACAAACGTTTTTGTTGTCCACAAGATAATTCTAAAGCAGATTTTTGGAGTTTATTTTTGACTTCTTCCCAGAGATCGGCGGACTTAAGTGCTAATTCGACAATTTCATCTAATTCTACTTTGGGATGCCATCCGATTAACTTCACTCCATAGGCAACATTGTCATAAACGCTCATGGGAAAAAGATTTGGTCTGCCATAAATTGTACTAATTTGACGACGTAACCGATTTAAGTTAACACGACGACCATAAATATTTTGACCAAAAAATTCTACTTTCCCTTCAATTTTTACTTCTGCTTCTAATTCACTCATGCGGTTTAGAGATTTCAAAAAAGTAGATTTACCACAACCGCTAGGTCCCATGATAGCAGTGATTTTATTTTGGGGAATATCCAGTGATACATTTTCAATTATTTTTTGATGTCCGTAATAAAAGCTAAAATTCTTGACTGTGATGGCAGGAATTATTTTACTCATAGGGAATAATGTTAAATTATCTAGATAATTTTTAAGCGGAAAGGTGGGTTGTTTATGCTAAGACGCTTCAGTTTTATAGTTACTACTATTATTTTCTGGCATCTGTGCAGTTTTGTCACACTAGCACAAAGTAAAAAGCCGGAACAAATGGATAGGTTTCCTCCTGGACCATTGGAAATTACCACACCAGATCCTTTGGTCAGGGGTTCGGTGAAACAACAACCGTTAACTTCTGAAGAATTGCAAAAGCTGGAAACTGCGCTAGATGAGTTAAACCAAGAAGCTACAACGACATTACAAGCAGGGGATAAGGTAACAGCGTTTGATATTTGGAACCGAGAATTACGACTGCGGCGCTTTTTAGGTTCATTATCTGAACTGCAAGCATTATCACGGGTGGGTGCGATCGCTTGGAATGAAAATGAGAAGCAACAAGTAAAATATATTACTGAGAGATTGCAGGTAATTGAAAAACAGATGCTAACTCAAAAAAGCACTGATGTAGAATTATGGCGATCGCTTGGTGAAGCTTACCAAAATGTGCGTATTCCTAAACTAGCTGTAGGAGCTTACCAGCAGATTTTAACATTAGTGAGACAGCAAAATAATAATACTGCTGAAATAGAAACTTTAAACACAATTGGGGAATTACATCTCAGTTGGTTTAATTATCCTCAAGCTGCTACAACTTACCAAGAGTTGCTAAACTTTGCTATTAGCAGGGAGGATAGAATCAATGAAGTTGGTTATTTGCAACAACTAGCTTATATTTATGAACGGGGAAAACAGCCCCAACAAGCGATAAATGTCCTGAATAAGTTAGCCGCAATTTACACTAGAGATAATAATCTTACTCAAGTTCCTGGTTTAAAAATCAAAATAGCGGAAAATTATCAATCTTTGGTAAGAGAAAATCCCAATTTTCTGCAAGAAGCTTTTAACAACTATCAAGAAGCTTATGTTACTGCTTGGAAATTAGAACAGTATGTCAGTGCTAGTGAAGCTTTGCAGAAATTAATTAAGCTTTACCGTTCTCAGAATCAAATTAATGAAGCTTTGCAAGCTAGTAAAATTTTGTTGGAAACAGAAACACTAGCAACTAATTTTTATGGTTTGATGCAAGCTTATGATCAAATGGGACAATTGTATTTAGAAAAACAAGAAAGTGCCAACGCATTAGCAGCTTTTCAAAAAGGTTTAGAAATAGCCCAACAACTGAAACATCAAGAGACATATTTTGCACAGAAGATTGAAAATTTAAAGCCTTGATTTATGGAGGTTTTTGTCAGAATCAGGATTTACAGGATTTTTCGATATTATGTGAATTATGATTATTTGGCAATTTAAAATTAATTTTCAAACTTGAAAATTCCAATTTCCAAATTAATCATCAATTCAATATTCAAAAAATCATATTTCAAACTAATATCCTGTAAATCCTTAAATCTCTTAAAAAGGGGGACTTTGAAGAATTTATCCCCCCTTTTTAAGGGTTGGGGGGATCTATTTCTCTTTTTTATAACTATCCACCGCCACACGCAAATTACCCTGATGCGCTGCTAAAAGTTCCTCACCTGCGGTTTTATCTAAACCTGTCCAGTGCATTAATAAAGCCAACTTCACCCATTTACCACTGCGTTCTAATAAAAAACCTGCGGCTTCTCGACTTAACCCGGTTAAATCTTGCAAAATTCTTAAAGCGCGATCGCGTAATTTTTGATTTGTTACCGCAACATCCACCATTCTATTACCGTAAACTTTCCCTAATTTCACCATCACGCTGGTAGAAAGGATATTTAAAGCTAATTTTGTCGCAGTACCAGCTTTCAAACGAGTGGAACCGGCTAAAATTTCTGGACCTGTTAACAAACGAATATCAATATCAGCATCAAAAGGTACTTGTTCAGCAGGAACACAGGCGATAAAAACCGTTAAAGCTCCTCTTTGACGTGCTGCTTTTAATGCACCTTGAACATAGGGTGTAGTTCCCCCAGCGGTGATACCGACGACTACATCCAGTTGGGTGATTTTATGTTGAGCGATCGCATTTTCCCCATCTTCAACCAAGTCTTCCAAACCCTCAGAACTGCGTAACAACGCACCCGCACCACCAGCAATGATCCCCTGGACCAACTCTGGAGGTGTGCAGAAAGTAGGTGGACACTCAGCCGCATCTAACACCCCTAAACGTCCACTGGTTCCCGCACCGATGTAAAATAAACGTCCACCTTGATGTAAACGTTCTGCTGTCTTTTCAATAGCTGCTGCTAACTCAACCTTAGCCCCAGCAACAGCAGCTACAGCTTTTTGGTCTTCAGTATTAAATAATTCTACCAATTCTAAAGAATTTAATTGGTCTAAATTGAGACTATTAGGATTTACCTGTTCTGTGAGTAGATGTCCGCGTTCCTGCAAATTTGTCATTTTTTTGTCAGTTGTCAGTTATTCTTCACTATTCTCTGTTCCCTGTTCCCTATTCCCTGTTCCCTGTTCCCTATTCCCTGAATAACTACAATAAACCTTCTAGTCTGCGACGGATGCTGTCTAGATCAGAATTAGAAATTTCCGGTGTTGTCTCATTTGCTGAAGCTGGACGGGAGGAATTAGGGGTATCCTGGGTTTTAGCCTCTGCTTGCCAATCAGTTTCTTCTACATTCAATTCTGGAGGCGTAATGACCAAATTACTATTTTCTGGAACAACTTCCCAGTCAAACCCAGCATCTTCACAAAATGCCTTGATATCGTCAGCATTCATCATTTCCACTGTAGGAGTTGGGAAATCTTGAGCTTCTAACATTAAAGCAAAGCGTGTGGCATCATCTTCCGACTCGAACATCATAATTGTATTGCGATCGCCCACCCGAATTGAGTGAATCCCTTCATTATCAGTGCCAGCATTAAAAATTAGTACAAAAACACGCATCATTCATCCTTTGAGTTCACGTCTCTATTATTTCAATTAAAGTTCTAGATTGTGCCTCCCAGAAAGCCAACTATAGACCGAAAGGTATATTTTCGACAATTTGAGGCAACTATAGCAATAATTATGGTAATATCTGGCAACACCTTGGGAAAAAAGTTAACTGGTCTTTATCCTAGAAGTGGCATAGTTAAATATGTGCTAATTATAAATAGCAGTTTGCCAACTAGCTGCGGCAATTTCCAGAGTGAAAACCCATGTCTAACTCTTCCGAACAAGATTTTCAGACCCTAACCACAGGTCGAAAACGCCTATGGTTGATGATATTGAGTCGTGGTAGCATGACTTTAGGAGCATTTTTGACGCTCTTAATCATAACTGGTGTTTGGCGCTTACGGAATTTTATTCAAACAGAGTTAGCACCTTTAGCACAAAAAAACCTAACTAATACCCTTAACCGTCCCGTCGAACTCGGACAAGTAAAAGAATTTTCCCTCACAGGGTTAAGGTTTGCTGCTTCAGCTATCCCTGCAACATCTACAGATCCAGATCGGGTGACTATAGAAGCAGTAGACGTGGGTTTTGATCTTTGGCGGTTAGTTGTTAACCGTCAGCTAAAACTAGATGTTACCCTAATTAACCCAGATATTTATATTCAACAAGATAACCAATCACGCTGGATCACAACTACCATAGCTCCAGCAGGAAAACCAGGACTAATTAAAACCGACTTAGATAAACTGCGTTTTCGCAATGCCAATTTAATATTAGTAGGCAACCAGAAACCAGGGGAAGTTGCGGGATCTCAGGAGCAGAAGAGAAATATCAATTTCCCAGTCCCCAGTCAAGAGTCATCAGTACCTGTGGTATTTTCAGGATTATATGGAACTGCTCAACTGCTAGAAAATAACCGTTTAATTAAATTTGATGTAGCAGGAAAACCAGAAAACGGTGGTAAGATTTTCCTTCAGGGAAATATCCGCGCTCAGTCAACTTTAGAAGGTGAATTAAAGGTAAAAACGCAAGATTTATTGGCCGCAGATATTACTCGGTTGATTAAATTACCCTTAAATTTACAAGCTGGTCGGGTAAATGGTGATTTACAAATTCAATTGATACCAAAAAAACCAACTTTATTAGATGGTACTGCAACTTTACAAGGGGTAACGCTGGCAATACCAAAAGTACCTCAACTATTGAGCAATACCCAGGGAAATATCAAGTTTCAAGGATTGGGAATAGAGTTAGATAATGTAGTTAGCAACTATGGTAAAATTCCCTTAGTGGCAACAGGTATTATTGACCGGGAAAATGGCTTTAATTTAGCAGGAAGAGTCAATGCCGTAAGTGTTTCAAATGCTCTAGAAACTCTCAAGGTTAAGTCACCTTTTCCTGTAAGTGGGGTGGTAAAAGCAGATTTACAGATGTTAGGAAATATTGAAGAACCTGTACTTTCAGGAACTGTTACTAATATCAAAACTGCCCAAATTGATCAAGTTGATTTTCAGAAAGTTAGTAGTAAATTTGAGCTTTCTACTCGTGATGATCTGCTTAGTTTTAAAGATATTCAAGGAAAAACTACATTAGGCGGTGAAGTTACCGGAGCGGGAAAAATTGAACTTGGTCAAGTACCACAAATCAATGTTAATTTAACTGCCAAAAATGTTCCTGGGGATGCGATCGCAAAACTTTATAATGATCAAATTAACCCAACATTAAAAATCGGCACTGTCTCAGCTACAGCTAATATTATTGGTGCGGCTAATAATGTCCAGACTCTAGTTAAATGGCAAGCTCCACAAGCCACCTATGCTGCTACTGGTGAAACAATTATTAACCCAGATCGGACAGTTGACTTTCGTAATGTCGCTCTCAATATTGCTGGTAATGTGGTGCGGGGTTATGGTAATTATAATCGTCAAAGTTGGCAAGCTGTCGCTCAAGCTTCTGGTGTGAAATTAACACCTTTTATCAAAGAAGAAAAACTAGAAAATATCTCTTTAAAAGACGCAGAATTTAACGGTAAGTTATTAATATCAGGAACTTCGGAAAAATTTCAAGTTACTAATATTCGTCCTGAAGATGCAAATATTAATATTGCTGGGGGAAAAATTGCTATTTCTCGGCTTCAGTTAGAAGACAAAAACTTTGTAGCAGATTTAATAGCCAAAGATGTACGTTTAGGGAAAATATTAAAACAATCTAACCCAATTTTAAATAATCCCATTGCGGGTAAATTCACTATTGCAGGTAATACCGAAAATTTCAGCCTCAAGACTTTTGGTGGTATTGGTGAAGGTAGATTAAAAGTTGATAATGGCACAATTACAGCTAAAAATATTCAAATTAGTAATGGTCGTTATAAAGCGCAAGTTGCCGTAGAAAATGTACCTTTGCAGAAATTATCAGCAGTTGCACCCCCATTAGAAGGTATATTAACAAGTCAGTTAAATATTGCTGGTTCTGTTGAATCTTTTCAACCGCAAACTATCCAAGCAACTGGTAAAGCAAAATTAAATCTTGCAGGGGGAACAGTTACAGCGTCTAATATTCAAGTTGCTGATAATAGTTACCAAGCTTTAGTTAACAGTTCCGGTGTGCAGTTAAATCGTTTAAATAAACAATTGCAAGGTCAATTTGCAGGTGAATTACAGGTTGCTGGTATTTTCGGATCTGCGAAATTAGCTGATGTGCGTGCTGCTGGCCAGGTGCAGTTTAGTCGAGGTATTCCCGGAATTAATTCTCCTTTAAATGCAGCAATATCTTGGAATGGTCAACAATTAACTATTCCCCAAGCGAGAACACCAAATATCAACGCCGGTGGTTATATTTTAGCCAATGCTCAACAACCAGGTATACCCGAAATTACTCAATTAAATTTGAATGTACAAGCGCAAAATTATGACCTCAAACAATTACCTTTTAAATTACCTAATGCTGTAAATGTAGGCGGAAAAGCAGATTTTAAAGGACAAATTACCGGGAAACTCACAGCACCAAATGTTATGGGAACCTTGGGTTTAAGAAATTTACAAGTTCAGAAATTTGCCTTTGAACCATTATTAACTGGTAACATTAATTTAGTGCAAGGACAGGGTTTAAGTTTAGATGTAGCAGGTAAACAAGATAGACTAGCTGCTAGGTTAAATGCCAATAATCAACCTAACGCCTTTTTGGTAAAATGGAAACAAGCATTAGCAACAGGTGAAGCGAAAGGCGATAATTGGGCAGTTAAAGTTAATAATTTTCCCTTACAAGCTTTAAATTTAAATTTACCGAATAATCCGATTTTGGGTAAAGGTGCATTAGCTGGTTTGTTAACTGGAGATTTGCAAGTTAATCAAAAAACATTAGCAACAAAAGGAAATATTGCGATCGCACAACCACAACTTGCTAGAATTAGAGGCGATCGCTTCACCACTCAATTAAACTACAATAATAATATAGCCACCCTCACAAATAGCGAATTTATCGCCAACCAAAGCCGCTACCTCTTTGACGCTAACCTTAAACAAACTACCACCGGACCACAATTACAAGCCAAAATTAACATCAATCAAGGCAACATTCAAGATTTATTAACTGTTGCTCAGATATTTGAAATCCAAGATTTACAAAGAGGTTTAACACCACCAACCTACGGCACATCTGCGGATTTAACAACCAACCCGCGAGGCTTACCAAATCAACCTTTATTAACTCAAATTCAGCGTCTAGCAGAAATTGATGCACTTATAGCAGCAGAAGAACAGAAACGGCTGGAATCTGAACCAATACCAGACTTAAAAGACTTAAAAGGAATTTTTAACGGTGAAATTGCCATCAATACCGCCACAAAAAACGGACTAGCATCACAATTTAACCTCCAAGGACAAAACTTTACCTGGGGTAGAGAAACAGAACCTAATCGTTTTTATCGGGCTGAAAAAGTCATTGCTGAAGGTAACTTTGAAAAAGGTGTTTTGCGTTTACAACCTTTACGCATCGAAGCTAAAGATAGACTTATCGCCTTTACTGGTAATATCGGTGGTGAAGAACAATCAGGAAAATTAATAGTCAATAGATTCCCCATCCAACTATTAAATAACTTCGTCAGACTCCCAGTAGGAATTACAGGTAATCTCAATGTTGATGCTGCTATAGCTGGTAGTATAGCCAACCCTCAAGCTAGAGGACAATTAGAAATCACAGAAGGAACACTCAATCAAAAACAAATAGAATCAGCTACCGCAGGTTTCAGTTATGCCGATGGACGCTTAAAGTTTGGTAGTCAGGTGATAGCTGCTGGACCAGAACCTGTTAACATTACTGGTGATATTCCCTATAAATTACCATTTGCATCTGTAGAACCAGATAACAATCAAATTACCCTAGATGTAAAAGTCAAAAATGAAGGTTTAGGATTATTAAATCTGTTCACAAATCAAATAGCCTTTGAGAACGGTGAAGGAGAAGTAGATTTAACTGTCAGAGGAACCAGACAACAACCATTAGTTAAAGGTATTGCTTCTCTTAATAATGCCACCTTTGAAGCCCAAGCCTTACAAGGTAAACTAACCAATGTGTCTGGAAGAGCAGAATTTGATTTTGATAAAGTATTAGTAGAAAACCTCCAAGGTCAATTCAGCAATGGTAAAATAGCTGCGGCTGGAGAAATCGCCGTTTTCAACAGTCAAGACATACAAATAGAGAATCCTTTGAGTGTTAAACTAGAACAATTAGTATTAAATCTCAAGGGATTATATCAAGGTAGTGCTAGTGGTAATTTAGAAATTAAAGGTTCTGCTCTGCAACCAGCAATTGGCGGTGATATAGAATTATCAAATGGTCAAATTTTACTCACAGAATCTGATACCTCAACTTTATCTAAAACCAGTTCTAATTTATCAATTGTCGCCGCCAACAAGCAAAACAAAACCAATGCTGTTGACAGTGTAATTACCACGTTAAATGATTTACAAATTAAGCTAGGAAAAAACGTGCAAATAGCTCGTCCACCTGTTTTCAACTTCTTAGCATCTGGTGAGTTAAAGGTGACTGGTTCCTTAAATGATCCTATACCTGAAGGAACTATCAAATTAACTAAAGGTGGGGTCAATTTATTTACTACTCAATTCAATTTGGCTCGTAACTATAAACATACTGCAACTTTTAGAACTACTCAACCTCGTGATCCTGAGTTAGATATTAAACTTTTTGCTAAAGTATTAGATGGAGTCCAAACTTTTGATCCAAGCCGACAAGTTTCTACAGGGTCATCAGTATTAGAAACCGCTAAGGTAGAAACAAGTGATCTCAGCAGACAAGTTTCGACGGGGTTATCAGCATTAGAAAGCGTGAGGGTTGAAGCAATAGTCCAAGGTTTTGCTAGTCAACTAAATGAGAATTTAGAATTGAAAAGTAGTCCCTCGCGTTCACAAACAGAAATTGTCACTTTATTAGGAGGAGGTTTTATAGATACCCAAGGACGTGGTGACAGTACACTAGGTTTAATTAATATTGCTGGTTCGGCTGTTTTCAATAACTTTCAATCTGCATTTAACCAGATTGGTGATGCTTTTGGTTTAAGTGAACTGCGGATATTTCCTACTATTCTTTCTGAACAACCCGAAGCCGGTAAAAGCAGTTCGAGTTTAGAATTAGCATTAGAAGCCGGTGTTGATATTTCCAGCAAATTTTCTTTTTCTACTATCAAAATTTTAACCGCTAGTGACCCTTTCCAGTGGGGTATTAATTACAGAATTAACGACGAGTTTCGTGTCCGTGCTTCCACAAATTTAACTGATGATAGTCGTGCGGTTGTTGAGTTTGAAAGAAGATTTTAACATAACAGGGAACAGGGAACAGGGAACAGGGAACAGGAAAAAGTTACCATTTTCATTTCTCCTGACTCCTGACTCCTGACATCTTATTTTTTCTCAGCACAACCTTCTAAAACCCTATTCCCTAGCATCAAAATAGCGGAATAGGGATAATTTCTATCTGACATACCATCACTACAACTGCTGACTTTTTTCAAAATTAACATATTGTTTTCCCTACCTCTAAAGCGGTAAACTCTCACTACATCTGTCGGTCTTCCATCAGCTTTTAATGGTGCTGCATAAGGGAAAGTTTGCTGTTTAATTTCTGGTGAACTGTAAACTATTCCCCGTTTGCTAACAGTCAAACTCCAAAAGGGTTCCGTACCCCTAGCAATGAATTCTTCAATTCTAGATGATTGGGCTATACTTTGATCGGCAACTAATACAGTTGCACCAATTCCCGCACTAATTCCCAAGACCACTAGAGAGGAAATTAAAGTTTTCATGGTTAGTAATTAATATTGATGTTTGTGACCAACAAGTAGAGATACACAACGCAGAAGACAGAATACAGAATACTAGCTGACTTCCTAAAATCCAAACTCCAATGGGAGCATCCCAAATGTGTAAGTTTATTTTTTGCTTGAGGTCAAGACGTGAAATGAACGAACCACGAAGGTACGAAGAACACGAAGGTAAGAGATTTTTAGAGAGTTTTTGGTGTTGCTGCGGTTATTTTTTCAAAATTGGGATGCTCCCACTCCAATAGACATTGGATTTTCATTACCTCGCATACTCAGTCAAACTACACACCAAGATTATTACTGTCTTGCTGATTAATTACTAATCGCAAAACTGATAATCCTAAGATTATTAAAAATAGCACTAAACCAATTGTACAAGCATAGCTAAATTCTAAATTACTAAATGCCTGTTCATACAAATAATAAACAATTGTTTTAGAACTATTCAGGGGTCCGCCTCCAGTCATAATATAAACTTCTTCAAATACTTTAGTAGCAGAAATAGCAGAAATTACCGCTACTAAAGCTAAATAAGGCTGCATTAAAGGGATGGTAATATCTAAATGTTTGCGAATCCCATCTGAACCATCAATTGCTGCGGCTTCGTAAATATCAGCAGGAATAGATTGCAACCCAGCTAAATAAATTACCATGTAATATCCTAAACCTTTCCAAATAGTCACAGCCATCACACTAGCTAATGAAATTGGGATAATTCCTAATATTTTTTCTGGACTTGTTAACCAGGGAATTCCTTCGGGAAATATCCCCAATGTTTTTAATAATTGATTTAATAAACCATTTTCTGCATATAACCATTTCCAAGCTATACCTGCAACTACCATTGAAATTACCACTGGTGTATAATATGCAGTTCTAAACCAATTCATTCCCTGCAACTTTTGATTTACCAAAATCGCTAAAATTAAGGGAGCAATTACCAAAATTGGCACAACACCAACAAGATAGAGAAAGGTGTTTTCTAAAGTTTTCCAAAAAACAGCATCTTTCCACAAACGGATAAAGTTGTCAAAACCTACCAATTTAGGAGCTTCCCCAATATATTCATAGGTGGTAAAGCTGAGGTAAAATGCTTGCAGTGCAGGCCAAAATACAGTTAAGCTTAATAAAATTAAAGCTGGTAATAAAAATAAATAAGGCGTTAGTCTCTGTTGAATAATAATCCAGTTTTTGGGTGTTAATTGTTTCATCATATAGTAGGAGTCAGGAGTCAGGATAAATTTTACCCCATCACCTTTATAACTTACTACTTGGGTAAATAGGCGATCGCTAATTTTTTGTATCCTACTTGTCAGTATTCATAATAAACAATACTGAAGCCAAAATAATCACAGCTTTCCGAGTCAATATTGATAATTTTGATTAAATCTCGCTTCTCTCTATTGCTGATTTCACAAACATTCTGAATCCTGAATCCTGAATCCTGAATTCTGAATTCTGACTCCTGCTGTATTAAGAACTAATAAGTTAATTATAAAGATTGAGTAAATGGACTATGATTCTAATACAAACTAGTGTGCCACTGAAACTGTTAGAAAACTTATTGTTTTTCTGGTAGCAAAATATTGGTGGTGCTGATAACATATCAGCCGAAAAGTTTCTTAAATATTCAGAAACTTTGGTTCTGTTACTGTTGTCTACACTTTGTTTATAACACGTACACAACTGATGGAATATTAGCGCCAGATTTTAATCCGCTTTATTTGGCGCTTTTTCATAGCTGTAACCAATCTCCTTGAAAAAAAAATCACCTCCAGCGAAGGTCAATCACCGGAGGATAGAATCAAAGACATTGGAATGTGGACTAGTCTTGATACCAATTTATCTTGCTCACAAATCTATTCACTCTATCGGAAGGAAAGAGTTTTTACTGTTTCTTAATACGTCGAATGAAGTATTTTTTCCATTTCTGACTGGAGATTCCGGGTTCAATACTGTTCGGTTAAGAGTTTTCGTAGGTTGGGTTGAACAAAGTGAAACCCAACAAACCCTTGTAAATGTTGGGTTTCCTATCGTCAACCCAACCTACATCATTATATTTTTTGGGCTTAACCGAAAAGTATTGATTCCGGGTTGATTACATTTATCTCGAATAGAGGTAATAGCACTGTATACCGAATCATCTATAGCCAAAATAGAGCATCAATATAGATGCACTAGCGAAGCCGCTTTGGGACTACCTAAAGCGGTTTTGTAGTCAATTTCACGGTTTGTTTAACCAGACATCAAAAAAAAGACCCCCGGTTGTACACCGAGGGATTCTGCAAGTCGGAATTATCGCACAAAGACATTCGCGCATCTAGGATAGCAATGCAACACTTCAAAAATCTGCCAAAATGCCATAAACATCAAACGTCAGTATTAGATAATAAATCTGTTATTCTTAATGCCAAAAACATATTATGTTCTTGATTTAAAAAATCAAAGGGGTTTTATAGCGATCCTAAATAAGATGTGAACACTTCTTTTTTCTCTACCTCTGCGTTCTCTGCGTCTGGAGCGGTATGGCTAACGCCACGCTCCGCGAACGTTAAAAAATACCGTGATGCCCCGGCACACTACGTGAACACAACTCAAATAGGATTGCTATATACTGAAAATTATGAATAAATAATCAGAGTATTATTTTTACACAATCCACAAAATGCGAGAACTATACCCACTCATCCAACCCTACCGAGAAGGTTATTTACAAGTTTCTGAGTTACACAGGATTCATTTTGAAGAATCAGGAAATCCCCAAGGTCAGCCAATTGTTTTACTGCATGGTGGTCCTGGTGGTGGATGTCCACCCTTTTATCGACAATATTTCAACCCGGAAAAATGGCGGTTGATTATGTTTGATCAGCGTGGTTGTGGTCAAAGTACACCGCATGCGGAATTACGGGAAAATACGACTTGGGATTTAGTCAGCGATATTGAAAAATTACGAGAACATTTAGGTATAGAAAAGTGGGTTGTATTTGGCGGAAGTTGGGGAAGTACCCTGTCATTAGCTTATAGTCAAACCCATCCTTCTCGCTGTACAGGATTAATTTTGCGTGGCCTTTTTATGTTAAGACAAAAGGAATTATCCTGGTTTTATCAAGAAGGTGCTAGTTATATTTTTCCTGATGCTTGGGAAGAATATCTCAAACCCATTCCTATTGAGGAACGTGGGGATATGATTACAGCTTATTACAAACGCTTGACTAGTCCAGATTTACAAGTTCAATTAGCAGCAGCACGTGCTTGGTCAATTTGGGAAGGAAGTACCAGTAAATTGTTATTAGATCCGACACTGATACAACAGTTTGGTAATGATGAATTTGCGGCAGCTTTTGCACGAATTGAATGCCATTATTTTATTAATCAGGGCTTTTTTACAACTGAAAATCAATTATTAGAAAATGTTCACCGCATCCGTCATATTCCTGCGGTTATTGTTCAAGGACGCTATGATGTAGTTTGTCCGATGGTATCAGCTTGGGAATTACATCAAGCTTGGCCAGAAGCAGAATTTATTGTTGTTCCTGATGCGGGACATTCAATGAGTGAACCGGGAATTCGTAATGCTTTAATTGAGGCTACAGATAGGTTTGCTTCTGTTTAGAAGTGATATTTGCTGTAAAGTTACGGCGTTACAAAAACGGACTCCTGCCCCCTGTCTCCTGCCTTCTGCCTTCGTTAAAAGACCCATACCAATGATGCACTGCTAACCACCCGACTGATAACAAACCTGCCAAACTCAAGGTTAAACCACTCAAGGGAATTAATAATGCAAATACAGGTAAAATTGCTCCAGCAATAGTACAAATAATTGCTGCTAAAGCAGCGCGACTATTTGCACCTAAACCATAGGTTAAACCGAGTAATATTAATGAAATCATTAACCAAGCTATTTCTGCATTAATTATCCGCGCCATATAGGTTAAAGTTAATAAGCAAGCAAAGAAAATACCCGCAGCGATCGCCACATTTTTTAAACTCATGGGTAGGGACAAATACAGCAGTAATATCCACCACAAAAATAACGCTGGCGCTAACAGTAACAACCGGGGAATAATGCCAGTTTTACCAATTGGTTGGGTGCTGGTAAATACGCCAAAAGGATTTCTGACGGAAACATTATCATCAAATATCCAAGTAAATTGGGTACTGTCTCCATCACTTTTAATTTCATGAGGAACAATACCACTAGCGAAGTCGGCATTTCTAAAATTAGCAGTTGCTGTGAGACGAAATTGAGAAAGTAACTGATTGGTGGCATTATAAACCCAACGTGGTCCACCTTGCGCTTGATAGCTAACTTTTATAGTCGTTTCTTGTCCTGGTTCTAAGCGAAAGGGAAAACCATAATCTCCGGGGTTTGTTTGTTTTAATCTGGTTCCATCTCGTTCTACTTTGTAACTAGAAAGTAGTGTGTAACCTGATGGTGGTGGTGCTTCAAAGAAAAAACTATTAACATCACTTAATTGGTTGACAATTTTGTAATCAGCAGTGTAGTTTGTGCTATAAATGGCACTGCGATTTTGAACGTTTACACTTTGGTCAATTTTAACTTGAATATTTGAACCTGCTAAGTTGAGATAGCGAGTAACTTTTTGTTTATCTGTCACCTTGACTATTTTGCCGTTAACTTGGGTATTATAGCTGTATGGTTCTTCGATGATGTAGCGTACTTGGGGTGCATTTTGTTCTAATTTATCACCTGCTACACTTTCGGCTACTTGTGCTACTTTTGCTTGTTCCCAATGGTGATAACGGTTGCTTAAAGTAGAAGTGAGGAAAAATCCGGTGACTACTAAAATTAAAATCAGGGCTAAATGTTGTAGTCCTTTTAATAGTTGAGAATAACGAATAGACCATTCCCCAAAGAAAACAGCTTGTTCACTGGTGTTGCGTCTGAGAGAAAAACTGATGAGGGCGATCGCTACTCCCAAGGCTACAATTAAAAATACAAATAATAGTGAACCTTGAAGTAGTTGCGTACCAAACTTGATTAACTCATCGGGATGTGTTAAATCTGGTAATCCGGGAATACCTTGAGCAGAAGGAGACATGGGTAGATATGTAGATTTTCAGATATTTAAACAACTTGACAGATGTAATTTCGCAAAAGTTTCTGCAAAAATACTAGGAATATATTGTTAAATTTAATGACTAATATCCAGTTGGAAAAAATCCATGCACAACAGCAAACCCAAACTGAGCCGTATTTAGGTCTGGTTTGTATTACATCTGACAAACAAGTGCGTTTTCGGACTATTACCCGCACCCGTTATTTAAAACTATCTGTTCAACAACGTGAAGACAGTCTGAGAGAACTTTATCAACATAATTTGCGCTGTTTGAATGGGGCATTAACTTTCTGTCAACAGCAGAATATTCGGCTTTATCGCATGACTTCGGCTTTGTTTCCCATGAGTGATATGGAAGATAAAATTGGCGCAAATATCTTAGCAGAAATGAGCGTTGATTTAGGTAAAATTGGTCAAAGGGCAGAAAATTTAGGGATCAGAATGGTGTTGCATCCAGATCAGTTTGTAGTGTTAAGTTCTGATTCTGATGAAGTCTTAGAAAACAGTATCAAAATTTTAGCAAACCACGCCCATACTTTAGATTTACTCGGTTTACCTCAGTCACCTTGGGCATTAATGAATATTCATGGTGGTAAATCTCAACGTGCAGAAAAGTTGGTAAAGGTAATTTCTGAACTACCACCAGGTATCAAAAATCGTTTGACTTTAGAAAATGATGAATATGCCTATAATGCTAGGGATCTTTTAGCTGTATGTGAACAGGCAGGTATACCGATGGTTTTTGATGCTCATCACCATATTTGCTATGAAAATTTAGATTCTTATAATCATCCTAGTGTAGAGTCTATGGTTTTGGCAGCAAGGGAAACTTGGAAAAATCCAGATTGGCAGTTAGTACATATTTCTAATGGTGAATCAGGTTTTAATGATAGAAAGCATAGTGATTTAATTATTGCTATGCCTGATGCTTATTATCAAGTACCTTGGATAGAGGTGGAAGCGAAACACAAAGAAAAAGCGATCGCTCATTTGCAAGATTGGTGGTTAATGCAGAAGAATTAACGTTATATTAACTTTACTTACGTATTTTCCTCCTGGTGCAAAATAATAAATTCAGATATGGCGATCGCGATTGATTTTGGTACTAGCAACACAGTCATTACTCGCTGGAACCCCGTTACCCAGCAGCCAGAAACCTTGACTTTACCGGGTTTGTCCATTCAACAAAGTCTCAATCCCCCACTAATTCCTAGCTTAGTCTATGTAGAAGAAGCGAGTCAGGGTAAAATCTTAGTTGGCCAGCAAGTGCGCGATCGCGGTTTGGATCTCAAAGGTAATACCAGATTTTTCCGTAGTTTTAAACGCGGTATTGGCGCAGATATTCAGGGTTTTTTGCCAGAATTAGATGGGGAAATCGTCACCTTTGAAAAAGTCGGAAAATGGTTTTTAACCAGGGTAATTGAAGAATTAGCACTAATAGAAGGCGGTTTAGATTCTTTGGTGTTAACAGTACCTGTAGACAGTTTTGAAGCTTATCGTCACTGGTTAGGTAAAGTTTTTCAAGCACTACCTATAGAACAAGTTAGGATGTTAGATGAACCCACCGCCGCAGCTTTAGGTTATGGTTTAACAGCACAAGAAAATCTGTTAGTAATTGATTTTGGTGGTGGAACATTAGATTTATCTTTAGTACGTTTAGATCAACAGGCACAAACTAATACTAAACCTGTCGGATTTTTATTGAAGTGGGGGAATAAATCTTTAGCAGAAGATTCAAAACAAAAGGTAAAAACAGCCCGTGTATTAGCAAAAGCAGGGCAAAATTTAGGTGGTACAGATATTGATAATTGGATAGTTGATTATTTTGTCAAAACTCAAGGATTACCTGTAAATTCTCTAATTACTCGGTTAGCAGAACGGGTAAAAATTCAATTATCTACCCAAAATCAAGCCAGTGAAGTTTATTTTAATGATGAGACTTTTGAAAGTTATGAATTGGATCTTGATCGTCAGACTTTAGAGAATATTCTCAAAGATAATGGATTTTTTGACAAGTTACATGATACCATGATGACCTTGTTACAACAAGCCCGTCGTCAAGGTATAGAACTAGATGATATTAATGCGGTTTTGTTAGTGGGTGGATCTGTACAATTACCCGCAGTGCGGACATGGGTACAACAATATTTTGAACCAGAAAAAATCCGTTGTGAACGTCCGTTTGAAGCGATCGCTCAAGGTGCGCTACAAATTACACAGGGACTAGAAATCAAAGACTTTCTGTATCATAGCTATGGAGTGCGTTACTGGGATCGACGTAACCAGCGTCACAGTTGGCAACCAATAATTAAAGCTGGTCAAAGTTATCCCATGAGTCAACCAGTAGAATTAGTTTTAGGTGCTTCTAGGGAAAATCAACCGAGTATTGAGTTAATTTTAGGAGAATTAGGAGCAGAAACAGGAGATACAGAAGTTTATTTTGATGGTGAACGCTTAGTTACTCGCAAAATTAAGTGTTTGACAACTACCGTTAAACCCCTAAATGATCAAGAAGGTGCGAGAAATATTGCTCAACTTACACCTCCAGGTTTTCCAGGAAGCGATCGCATTAAAGTTATGTTTCAAGTTGATGAACAACGTTTTTTAAGAATTACCGTTGAAGACTTGTTAACTAATGATACCCTGGTAGAAAATCAACTTGTAGCACAATTGAGTTAAGCATTGGGGTGAAACTGGGGACTGGAGATTGGGAAAAGGGGATGGTTATAGCTCTTGAAAGCCTTAGCAAGCCCTACTGAGGTTTTTTCCCGCCAACTTACTTACCTAGAATTTTTGATTCACTAGGAGTTAACTGAAGACGGTAGTCTACAACCTCCGCAACAGGAGCATATTTTTCTACAGATACAGTGGTTACAGGCTGCCCTTGATTATTAATTTGTTCACCTAAACTGGCATTAGTGTTACCCAGATTATAATTAAGTAAGTCGGTGAGAAAAAACAGAAGTATGTAACAAAAAGTAAATTAACCAAAACCCTCTTCCCTTTTGCCTTTTGCCTCTTGCCTGTCATAACGACAATTTTTAACGCCCACCTACTTAAATCCAATAAATATTTGGTCGTTGGTTGACGACTGTAAATCTTGAGAACTATGGCTAACTCTCACACGGCGTTCTTCCCCAGGATTTAAAGAAAATAAACAAGGAAACGCAAATATATCTTCTGTAGCAGTGAGTTGCATTTCACCTTTAGAGTCTTGACTCCAAGCATAAGTATTTGTTTGAAATCGTAAAGTTTCATGACTATCATTACGTACAGTAAGAACTTGATTAGAAACTTGTCCAGATAAAGAAACTCGCACAGGGTTCACTTGAAAATTACCTGACCAAGCTTGCTGTACTTGAATTCCCCCTAGACCAGTTAGTAAACTCAAAAATGCCAACCTGGTGATTTTTTGGTGGAAAGAAGACATAATTTTGTTTTGATAGAATGCAAATTAGGGAAAGCAAAACCCAGATCCTATCTAGTGGATGATTTTGAGACTAGATAGTAATTTGTTTGACGCAATATTAAGTAGGAGTTTTTATTTGTCCTCTGCGCTGCTTTCATGATCTAAATATACAAATTTATTTTTATTGGGCAAAGCGTGAAAAAGCTGAGTTTTTTCAAATCTGCCATCCTTGAAGATATGTAGGTACACACACCTGAAATAGCAGTATATTCCTGTAAATTCTCTTTTAAACCTATGCCACGAATAGCAGAAATCAGGACTTACGCAACTGGCACATTGGTAGGGTGCGTCAGATATCAATAATATGTTTATTTGCAGGATTTATGCAGTCTGACGCACCCTAAAACAGATTTTTGGTGTAACTGAAGTAAGTCCTAAGAAATGAATCATCTGTGTTTCAAATCGGAAGGGTAATAGCTTTCATTTTCAGCTTCTGCTGCAATACTTAGGTAATATCATCTATTTACTGATGACGCATTTGCGGTTGAGGGGACGATAAGCAAGAAGTCAGGAGTAAAACTCTCTTAAAATGACGTAAGTTCGACAGATATTTATTGGGAAAGAAGGGAACTTTTCACAGGGAACAGGGAAGATGTAAAAGACAGAAGGCAGGAAGAGCGTATTAATTTTGACTTTTAATTTGTCTCCCCATATCCCCAGTGCCTATTTTTTAACAACTATTGGTGTTCCTACATCAGCCCATTCAAATATCCATTTAGCATGATTAGGTGCAAGATTAACACAGCCATGACTTACGGGTGTACCAAATCTTTTATGCCAATATGCTCCGTGAATAGCATAACCACCTTGATAATACATTGTATGGGGGACATTGGCAACGTCATAACCAGGTCCACGCATCCGGGTTTTTCTGTGCTTGGTTTGAACTTTAAAAGTACCAACAAGAGTAGGTGTAGAACGTTTCCCAGAAGAAATAGTGACTGCATACACTGGTTTGTTACCTTCCCACGCAATTAAATTTTGCTCAGTGAGGTCAATTTGAATCCAACGTTGATCAGATTTTTTCAGTGTAGCAATTGCTGTAGCTATTTTGTTGTGCTGTGACTGTTTCTTCTGGGAATTTGGATTTTGGGAATTTGTATTACTAGGGTTTTGCTTCTGGGGATTTACATTATTAGTGTTAGTATTCTGGGGATTTACATTATCTGTGTTGGTATTCTGGGTATTGACATTATCTGTGTTGGTATTCTGGGTATTGACATTATCTGTGTTGGTATTTTGGGAATTTGCCCAGACTGCATCCAATGAGCCAAAACTGAATATACTAGCAGAGAGAAATGCACCTGTGAGTAACATTTTGAAAAGACTGATCCTGTGAGGATGAATATGTTTTGTCATGGTAAACACACTCCTGTTTGGTAATAGATAATGGGTAAATTGGTAAGTGGTAATTATTAACTACTACTGAGTCCCTAGTACCGCTTTGCGAAAGTCAAAAGTCAAAAGTCAAAAGTCAAAATTAAGACAGAATAAGTAGGTGAACAGAAAAATTTAAAGGTATGTGAAGAAAAGTAAAATCACCCAAAACTCTCTTCCTATTCCCTGTTCCCTGTTCCCTGTTCCCTGTTCCCTTGCCCCAACGACAATTTTTAACGCCAACCTACTTAGACTTTTCGGAGATTGAAAATGGTTCATTCACTTACGCCGCAGTGTACTAGTACCCACAATAACTAATTTAACCTCTGTGTGAGATTTTTTGCTTGGTTGGCGATCGCTTGCCAATTTTCTGCTAATACCCATTTTTTTGGGAATAATTCTCCACTTAAGCCTACGGCCACTGCGCCAACTTGTAAAAAATCTTTAGCATTTTCTAACGTCACCCCCCCGGTAGGAATTAAGGGAATATGACCAAGGGGTGCTTGTAAACTTTTTATATAACTCGTTCCTCCCACAGCTTGTACAGGAAACACTTTCACACAACTAGCGCCCTGAGTCCAAGCGGTAACAATTTCTGTAGGTGTGAGTGCGCCGGGGATAATGGGGACATCTTGAGATACTGCAACTTTAATCATTTCTGGGTCAGTATGGGGAGTGAAGAGGAACTGCGCTCCAGCTGCGATCGCCTCTTGTAATTGCTGCACATTAAACAGCGTACCTGTACCGATCATACAATCAGGTAACTGGGTACGTAATTGAGAAATTAATTCCGCAGAGCGATCGCTATTCCAGGTAATTTCTATTAACTGCATCCCCCCAGATGCTACCGCTAAAGCCATTTTTTCACCCCACGCCATTTTTGGGGTGCGAATAACTGCGATCGCTCGATGTTGCTGCAACTGTGACAACCAAACTTGATCAGACATAAAAAAATAGGCGCTAAGTATATAGGTACAGGTAATTGGTAAAAAACACAGTAGTTAATTACCTATTACCTATGACCTATGGCCTAATTAGGCGATATCTTCGCGCTCAATGTAGGAGAACATGAACGCAAAAATCACTGCTGGTAAAACCAAACCAGTCAAAGGAACGAAGATAGAAGGCAAAAATGAAGAATAGGCCAAAACCGAGGGCAAAAATGAACCTGACATAGTAAGAGTCCTCTGAAGTCACACTACAATTCACTTAGGAGCTTACTGCAAAATTCCTCCTCTTTTTGGAAATTCTCAAGATTTTTAACAAAACCGTTTACATTCCCAGTACCTGATCGAGTTCCATCATCGGTAAGTCAGGAGGGATGACAGTTTTGACTACTGTGACTTTATGACTTTCCTGCTGGGTGCTAACATCGACAGCGATCGCCCCCACTAGCACTTCTACACAGCCGAAAGGTACAACCAATTGAGTCATCACTTCCCAGTTTCCCCAAGGAGTAGGCCGCAAATCTTGGAGCAGATGGGGTCCGTCTAATAACCCACGAGTTTGGAAATCTTCAACCCATAACTTCACCACAACTGTTGATGATACCAGGGACATTTCTAAGCGCACTTTTATAGACGATCCAGCCAGTAATTCACCATTGGGTAAAAATAGCTGAGGTGTGGGTAAAGATGTCAGCACTGGAGGAGATAAATCTAGCAGTTGTTGTTCCTGTGTTTCAGTCCGCTGATATTTGTCCTCATTGCTCAAGGGAATATATGTATCATCAAGAACAATTTCTTCAGACAACCAACTAGATATATGTTCAGGTGGTTCTGGTTCAGAAGTTGGTTCACTCAAGTCTAGAAGCATATGTTCAGGCACATCTATCACTTCTTCTATTTCTATTTCTGCATCTAAACTTATCAGTAATTCATCTTCAACAGCAGAATTTTCATCATTTTCATCATTCTGAGTTATGGGAGATTCCTGGTTTGATTCATCAGTCTCATCAGTCTCATCAGTCTCATTGTTTTGGTATACCAACTCGATACCTTCATCCAAGAGGTATCCTTGGCTTTTCATCCATTTTTGAATCAGCGGAGATGGTTCTATTGTGTCTTCTATTGTGTCTTCTATTGTGTCTTCTATTGTGTTTTCTATTGTGTCTGCTGTGTTTAATTCTTCAGTTTCCAGAGTAGGAACTGGAGGATCTGCATTTTCTTCTATCAATTCCACACCAGAGGCTTCTTGATGTTCATTGCTGGGCAATAATTCCGGTATGGTTTCTGGCGCAGATAACTGATTTTCAATAGGTTGTGGCAGATTTTCTTTGGGTTCTGGTTTTGGTTCTGGAGCAGGTTTTAAACGTTTCAAATAGGGAAAAGAAGTTTTAACTTGTTTGATTACCAACTTTTCCAGATTAATGGGGGGGACCTGACTAACTATACTGATAGTTCCATCAGATAGGGGTAACTCTGCTCCTGGAGAATTACTAGCAAGTGCATTTTTGTGAATCCGGGGTAATTTAGGCAGTTCCGGTGAACCCGCATCTAAAATAATTGTTGGTTTAATTTTTGGTGGCAGTGGCTTTTTTGCAGCTGGTTTTAAAATATGAAACTGAGCTAATTTGCGAGTTTTGACTATATTGAAAAGTTCTAACCCTACCCTCACAGGTGGTTCTGGTGTTGTAATAACATCCTGAGTTGGTGGTGAGTTGCCATTAGGTAACAAGCCTGGTGGACTAGACTTTTCTCTAGACTGTTGTGAGGTAATGGTCAGTAATTCTGTGACATCTGCTGTAATTATGAAAGAATCGCTGCCTAAGAGGATGACTTTACCGCCTTTGGTGAGTGTGCCATATAAACTAATGTTTGCCAAAATCAACATAGATTCACAATCACTGGGAATCTGAATGATGCTACTAAATGTAAAAGGCAAGATTTGGTTTGTTAAAGGCTGGCTGAATTGAGTTAAGATTTTGGACTCTAAGGGCGATCGCAATTCTGTAACCAGTTGCAGTTGAAAACTATGATCAATATTGGTTGTAGATAATATTTCATCTTCCAGATTTTCAGTTTCTGCCAGTTCCACACTCCCATTTACTGTCAAAGTTTTTCCCCAACGAGCAATGTATGTATCTTGTTCTAGAGATACCTTCAGTGGTGATGGTGGGGATACGACTGGTGAAATATCCTCATCTGGTGAATTTTCATCCCAGGTTTCTGAACTGGGTAAAGCTAAATCTATAACGCTTTGTAAAATCTGTTCTGCCGTCTCTCCTTTGAATAAGACTGGACTGACAGGCTGATTAATAATTATATCTTCTTCGGTTTCTGTTAACAAAGCACTGATGTCAAGGTTGATCGGTGAAGTGAGGCCAGATTCATCTTTCCCAATCAGTTTTACCTTTGGCTCTGTATTATACTGACCACCACTACCTAACAATGGTGGTTCACCGAATTCTAGGGGTAATACTTTGAGGAGTAGGCTATATTGCCAGGATTTACCCAGCATATCTGTCATCAAGTCACCAGAACAGCGTAATTCCCAAATTCCTGGTTTGAGGTCAGTAAAGGGAATTACTGCCATGAGTCCATCTGCATTAGTACGACGCAAACGTTTAAAAATTCGCCGTTTAGGTGGAACTTCCTGAATTGAGGAGTGAGTTACCCGCACTTCTACATCTGTATTGGTAAGGTGAGAACGAGCCAAAACTCGATACTTACCTGCTAAAATTCTGAGATTTGGCGATTCCAGGGTTTGCCAATCGCGATCGCCCTGTTTCTGTATCAGAAATTGCCAGTGTTCCATTGAAGTAATGCCCAACCCAACGAGCAGATGATTTATTGTTTTGCTTTTTTCTTCAGGACTATCATACACTGAGCTATCACAAAAGAGCGATGGCTTTCCCGCCCCCCGTAGGCATCGCTTCATCCTGATAATTTAATAAACCACATTGTTGACAGGTTTTATAAATTGCTTGTAGATTCTTTACATTCAATCTATTTATTTTCTTTTTTATCTTGCTGTTTTTTCAGATATTCTTTAGCCCAAGCATAGCGTTTTGCATCTTTTTTCAAAAGATAATAGACTAACTCATGACGCTGTTTTTCATCCTTCGTCTTTTTCAAAATTGACTTAATTTCTGAATCCATATCCAAAGGTGTAGCACCTCGTTTAATTGCTTCTTTAAACCAATATTCACCATCTGTATATTGACATCTTTCAAAACAAATAGCTCCCATTAATGTATAGGGATGGTGACTATCTGGTTGAAACTTCATTGCTTGACGAGCGCAAATTTCCGCATCACCTAATTTATCAACATCTCGAAATGCTCCACCCCTAGTTGTTGATAAAGCTGACTTCAGTTTATGATCTTGAATGTTGTCCAGTGGTAAGTTATTTGTTAACTGTAATGCTAATTCTGATTTATCTGCTTTGCGTAAATGACTACTAGCATTGACTAAATTCCATTTATTACCAGTGCGTTTAAATTCCTGTTGATAAAAATCAGCTTCTATACTGTGGTATTTCGTCCAAATTAACCCAGAAAATAATGCACGTCCTTGCTTATTTCTCTCATATTCCCAATCATAATAACTATAGTAGTTGTTATGATTAGATTTGATTTTTGTTTCTTGTAACCAAGCAACATCTTTAGGTTCTATTCTCTCACCCCGTTCTAAATTTTGCAAGATAGCATATAAAGGACTGCTCAATGATTTATCTTGATAACTTGAAACATGATATTTTGATTTTAGGGCATCAAAATGTTTTACTTCCATCAAAATAATGATATCTTTATAACCATTGAGTTTTACCCAATCAATTTCTGCATCATTTAATTTTAATGATGTGATTTTTAATTTGAGCTTATCAGCATATTCTTCTTTAGCAATGTTAATAATATGCTCATATCCATTATTCTGTAACCATTGTATATTTGCATCTACAAAAAAATCTAAATCTCCTATTTGTGTTTTCAGAAACTCGGCATATTTATCATTAGCTATTTTTAAGGTTTCAGTCAGCTTACGCTTTTTCAAAAAATTAACATCTTGTTCTGCCAAAAAATTACCAGAATCAACTTTTTTAAGAATCTTATAAAGATGAGATTTTGGAGATTTATCCTCATATTCCTTTGCTTGATACTTAACTTTCAAATCAGCAAACTCTCGTATTTTTTCCTGTTCCTCACTAATAGCAATGATTTCAATAAGCTCTTGTTCCTTTAACCAAGCAATTTCTGTATCAATTAGCTTTTCTTCAGATGCTAATTTTTGCAGAATTGGATATAATGGACTGGATACAGATTTACTTTTATATTTAGTAGCTTGGTACTTTTCCTTTAACTGCAAAAACTCATTTCTTCTTTGTGCTTCTTGCTGTTTTACAAACTCCAAGGTTTCTAAAAGTTGTTGCTCTTGCAACCATTTATATTCTGACTCCGTTAAACGTTCTGCAATATCTATTTTTTTGAGAATAGGATAAAGTGAACTATCTGGATGAGAATCTTGATATGAACTCGCTTTATATTTAGACTTCAAATTAACAAATTTTTGAATTTCTAAAGCCAGGGTATTTATTTTACTAAACCCGTTTGAGATTAACCAATTAAATTCTTTTTCAGTTAAAAAACAACCTGCATCAATTTTACAGAAAATAAAATATAAAGGAGTTACTGTCCATTCAACATTCAACATTAGAGTTAACAACTTCATATTTTGCCTTAATTTTAGTAAATTCTTCCCCTAATTTTATTCTTTCTTGGCTTTTATGCTTATGTTCATTCCTAATAAATTCAGAAGTTTTTAAAAGTTGCTCTTTCTGTAACCAAATATATTCTAAATCCTGAATTTCAACTCCTAAATCAGCCTTTCTGAGAATGAAATAAAGTGGACTAGAAGGAGACGAATCTTGATAATTACCAGCCTGATACTTATCCTTCAAAGTAGAAAAATGTTGACACTTAATTTCGTATTCTTGATTCATAAACCGCACCCAATCAAAAACTTATGTACTTTGCGTTCTCTCTGCGCCTCTGCGTCTCTGCGTGAAACAAAAAAAGACATTGGGAAAAACGACAAATATAACTACAACAAAAAAAGGGGCATTCCCGAAAATACCCCTTCAATATTCTCTAAAATTCCCAACCAATACTATGGCTAAGAAGCAACACCATAACGGTTTTGATAGTAAGCCAAAATTTGCTTCACCCTTTCCTCATTAGTATTTGCTTTCCAAGAAATAGATAAACCACCAACTTGACTTTGATTGTAATCAAATTCTGAAGAAGTTTGAGAAATTAAATCCACATCTACCCCTTCTACTTGACGCAAATGTGCAGCTATTTCTCGATATACAGCTAAAGGTAAATTAGGGAATTCAATTTGTTTCTGAGTTTGTTCCATAAAAATCATACGAATAATATAAAACCGGATATATCCGGTCATTAATTGCCAAAAAATTCAGAAGTCAAAATTTAAAAGTAGCAGAAATTTAAAACGGTTTACCCATTGAAATTAAACCACCAGCAGTTGTCTGGGAAGGTTCAGTAGTTGGTTTTTCTCCTACTGCTTTAGCCACTTCAATCCCGAATTGTTCAAAAACGACAACAGGATCAGAACCTCTGTTCATTTCAATCCGTTTAATCAAAACACCGTTACCCAATCTTTGTCCTGCTTGCACATAACGGCTGGTTGGTTCATCTGGTACTTTGATAATTGCCTGGGGTTGTCTACCAATTAAAACTACACCACTGACCAAAACTGCTTGTGCAGCTTCAGGTTGTGGAGGAGTTGGTAATACAGGCTTGATGGGATCTTTAGTGACGACTTGAGGTAAAACCTTGGGAAGAACTGGAGTCAGTGGAGGTTTGGGTTTAGGCACAACCGCAGTTGTTGTCTTCGGTTTGCTGTTTTGTCCCACCTGGGCTGGATTTGTTGGTGGCTGTTTTAAAGTTCCTGTTTGTCCTGTTTGTGGTTTGATTGCTGTGGGTAGAGGAGGAAGTTTAGGAACCTCTTTTTGCTGCGTACTGATAGACGTTTCCAGTCCTATCGGTTTGACAATTTCTGCAAATGGATCAGGTCGCCCTTTCTGCACCAAATCCGCACGCAAATCGCCTTTAGTGGATTCAATCAAGCCAGGATTATTGGGACTAAGGGCTTGATTCGTTTTAGGAGACACCACAGGATTGGGAAACGCTGCATTTGCTGCTGGTTTCTGCCCTTGTACAGGGGGATTTGACGAGGGGTTAGCGGTGTTGCTGGCTTCTGGTGTGTCTTCTCCTATAGTACATCCAGCGATCGCCAACATTAAAATAGCCGTAGCTGTAATTTGTGAATTTATACCCATTAGCTGTTCTCGAAAGCCATAGGAAAGTTTACTTATGGAAATCAACACGCCTGAAATTGAGATTAAAGGCGAAGTCTAATTTCTTTATAACCTACATTTTTACATTTCGAGGGTTGTTTTTAACACTTTCAGACCAGCACAATCACAGTTTCAGATTATTGGTTGTTAATTGTCTGATGCACCCATAAGTTGTTTCATCAAGTCCAGTCCTTTTTTGACTCTACGAGAAACAGTAACTACACTAATTCCCAAGTGTTCGGCAACTTGTTTTTGCGTCAAATCATGCAAAAACACGCACTCCAACACTTCGCGGGTACGGTTTTCTAACTGTACTAAGGCTTGTTGCAGACGTATTTGGTCTTCTTGAGCTAGTTGAAAGCTGCGGTAATTAGGATCAGGAACCAATTCACCCAAACTGGTAGCGCCTTCTTCTCCGTCTTGTATTGGTACATCTAAGCTTAAGGGAGAGCGATTAACCCATGCTAATTTAATCTCTTGCCATTCACTGTGAGAAATTTCCAATGCTGTTGCTATTTCTGCGTCAGTAGGTTGGCGGTTATATTTTTCCCGCAAAGAACGGGAAACGCCTATGGCTTGCTGTTGCAGTGCTAACCAGCGCCGGGGTATCCGCATGGTGACACCTTTATCTCGGAGGTAGTGTTGAATTTCCCCGCGAATATAAGGCGTAGCGTAGGAACTAAAGGCGTTTCCTTTGGAAAGTTCAAATTTTTCAATAGCTCTAATCAAACCCAAACAGCCTACCTGGAGCAAATCTTCGTAGCTTTCATGGCATTGATTGATCCAGTAGTGAGCTTCTTTTCTCACGAGTCCAAAATTCAGTTTCACCAGTTCATTGCGTAGGCGTTCTGAGGGAAATTGTTCATATTCTCGCAACAGCTGCGAAATCTCATGTTTCAGTTCGTTGGTGGCTGTAGTAGGCATGGCACATTGGGGATTTAGCAAATAGTGGGTTTATTAATCGCTCTCAAATCTGGCTGTGATCGCGCTAGAGGAAGATAGATCATGTTTTTACACAACCCATAAAGCCATCCAGCAGACTAAAATTCTTTTCCAGACAAGATACTGATGATGGGTTAAAAATCTAGCGCGATTTTTAGCGGAATTAGTTTTTTGGTTATGGAATTAAATTTGGTATGTTGTAGTTTATCAAACAACTACCATAGAAACAAAATATACAATTATGTCCCCAATGTCAAACGGAGATCGTACCTAATTTAACAAAAGTAATATGAGGTTTACTTATAAGTATCCCGGAAGTACATCTAAGATTTTTCTGAATTTGTCAAACTTATTAGCTAGTAATACTACGTATTTAATACCCTTAAATTCATGTCATCTTTAAAAAAACTGATTTAACTACTGTTTATTTACTGAGAAATCACAGGAAATTAGGAATGAGTCAAGAGTTTTCCAGCCCCAAAAAAACCCAACTGTCCCTGAAAACAAACAGGGCAATTGGGTTAAGTTTTATTAATCAAAAGAATTTAGCCGCGATTTGATTCAACGCGACCGTAGAATAAACCACGAATTTTGACTTCTTTGGGTTCACCAGCACCTAAATCTGTATCAGAGGGCTGTTCACTCTCGAAAGTTCCAGCGATTTCGCCAGTAGCGTTGTCTACTTTAGCTACTTGTAAAGAAATCTTGCCATTGAGGATTTCTGCTCGCTTTACATTGGTGCGTGTTAACTCATCATCATCAGCTTGGGCAGGTAAAGCCACAGCATTATCATAGCCACTGACTACACCACGACCTTTGGGATCTAGGAAAGCAGCACCACGATAGGAAGGAACCTTAAAAGTACCTTCAAAGTCAGTGGAGGTGTTAATGCTGGTCAAATTAGGCTGTGTTTGTGCAACCAAGTTTTTGATAGTAAACAGGAAAGGTACAAGTTCACCACCGGGTAGTTTGACAGTGATAGCTTGGAAGTCAAGACCATCTTTTTCGACAAAGGTCAAACTATTATCTGGGTTGATTTTTAGGTCGCCTTGTACTTGGTCAATGGTGGAAGTATACCTAGTCACCAATTTACCATCTATAAATTCAGCTTTTTGGCGTTTGTTAGCAGGTTCTTCTTTGACAAAATAATTGGTAGGTTCTAAGCAAAGTTCCTTGATAGAGTAGGATTTGCTCCCGTCCAGAGCAATGGAACCACGGCTTGTTTCTGCCAACTGAGGGCATTTATTAGCCAAGCCAGTGCCTCGAATTTGTTCGTAAGTGAGTAAGTCTCTGCTGCTAGATGAAGGAGCATCACTACAAGCAGTTATTAGCCCCAAGCATAATGCTAAGAATGCAACTATTAAAGCGCGATACCTCATGGTCAACCTCAATGTCATTAATATCTAAGTTGTAAAACGGCTCTACTAAACGTATTTAAACGCATTCCGTTTTGAGTTTTAGGTTTAGCCGCTTTGCTCTTACACAATGTAAAAACGGCGTTACCCAAATCATTATGTATTATGTATGTTGCCAGTACATACAGCATCTGGTTTGATTGGGAAATCAGCCAGAATATAGAGCCAAAAAGCATCAAGAAGTCTCTAATGCTCTTTTTTAGCCAGCTATAAACCTGACAGGGCGCACTAAAACACCCTTGATCCCTAACATAAAATCAGTTGGGATGACTTTACATACAATATTCAAATTACCATTCACATTGGCATCAATCAATTGACAATTAGCTGCTCTTCCTGAGTAGTTATTTGTTTTGATCTTTGTGATTTCGCTCTTTCCCCTGCCTAACCTCCCTTTTTTCGGGTGTTTCGGGTATTGTATTACTTTTATAGAACAGCAGCAGAAAATTACATGAACAATGACCAAAATTTGCCACCGGGGAATTTGTCTGCTAAATTGCAAGCGATCGCCACTGCGGTACAAGATGCAGCCCAAACTTGTCAAGGAGATGTTACCGCCTTGTTAGCGTTGCTAAGACAGTTAGAAAAGTTACATAAAGAGATTCGTGATGGAGTTTTTCAAGATAGTTTGCCTGACAACCGCCAAAGACTCTACGCACTGCTCAAAGATATTGAGTCTGAAGGAGGTTGGCCTTATATTGAACGTATGAGATTACAAGCATTTTTAGTAAATTTACCAATAGTGATTGATGAGGAAAAACCTGTCAGCAACAACACTAATGACTGCCTCGATACTGAAACCTGATCAGAATGGTAAGCTAAACAGTTGATCCATCACCCATCACCAATCACTGTAAATCTCACGAAATAGGACCAAAACCAAAAAGGGGTTTTTATGGCCGGTATAGTATCAGTTTCCCGTAAAGATTTAGCCCAACGCCGTCAAAAATTACGTCGGCAGCAGCAAATGAGAATTATCCAGACTATGTGGCGAACAATAGCCGCTAGTGGTCTGGCAGGTGGATTACTATGGGTAACACTCCAACCAATGTGGGTGCTAAAGACCCCTGCACAAATAGTCATGACATCAAGCAACCAATTACTATCCGAGCAAACCATTCAGTCGCTTTTGGTGCTGTCCTATCCCCAATCTTTGTGGCGAGTTGAACCTTCTGTAATTGCCGAAACTTTAGAACAACAACCAGCTATTGCACAAGCAACTGTGCGCCGTCGTTTGTTTCCGCCTGGGTTAATGATCGCAATTCAGGAAAGATTACCAGTAGCCATGACTAACACTATAACAAGTCAAAGCACAACCAGCTGCAATAATCAGCCTCAATCCTCAGAAAAATCTGCTCAACCAACACCTCCATGTGTGCCAAATATTGCAGACCAAGGCAAACAGGGTGATGTAAATTTACTAGATGCTAGTGGAGCATTAATTCCTCTGGCAAAATACACTGCACTTAACCCCTCTGGTAAATTGCCTAGTCTCAAAGTTATTGGTTCACCAGAACAATATCGCCCCTACTGGACTCAACTTTATCAAGCTATCAGTCAGAGTGCTGTGAAAGTGCTGGAAATTGATTGTCAAGATCCCACAAATTTGATTTTGAAGACAGAATTAGGAAATGTACATTTTGGTGTTCCTACTGCCCAATTACCTGAAAAAATCCAGGTACTTACGCAAATGCGGCATTTACCAGCAAAATTTAAGGACAGACAACTAGCCTACATTGATATTAAAAATCCTGATTCTCCTTTAGTACAAGTGAACCAAAAGCAGAAGATTAACTCCCCAAATCCTTAACAAGCTGTAGCCTATTTTCTTAGAAAAATATTGGTTAATATTCAAGCTCAGAGATGTATCATCAAAAATAAGAGAAAATGCTGCTTCCAGTATTTTTTGTCTGATGTGCATAGCAAAATTATACAATTTTTACTGAAAAATGTAGTGTTTATCGCAAAAATGCACAAATAAAACTGTAAAATTGATTACTAAGGAAAAGTTTTAGCAACACAACAATAGTGGGAGGGTAATTAGCATAATCACAGCGTTGTACTGAGACACATTAGCAACCTAGTATTGAAAATCTTAATGTCTAGATCAAGTTATATAAACCGATTTCCAGACAATGTAGGTATACTTTCTAGAATTAGTTATGCGATTCCCTACGGAAAGGATACCGTTGGCATAGGTTTCCAACTTATACCATAGCTAATGATCGCACTTCAAATCGGCTGTGATTTAGAAGTAGTGATAACAATAGAAAACAGTGCCATAGATGGTGACAGTCTCCAACTAAACTATAGTTGACTCTTAGGTGCATAACACCAAAAACAGTCGTTTATCTACCTTCATAAATCCCATGACACTTGATAATAACCAAGAGCTTGCCTATAAAAATTCCCAATCTGTGGGACAACCAGGGTTATCTTTGGCGGTTAACTCCAATAATCCCTTCGGTAGTTCTGGGCTAAACTTTGGACAAAGTAACGACAGTAAAAAGCTCACGGAAAATAGCCGCATTGGTGAAATTGTCCCCGGAAGAGTTGCCAATATTAAAGTAATTGGTGTCGGTGGTGGCGGTGGTAATGCTGTTAACCGCATGATTGAGTCTGATGTCTCTGGGGTGGAATTTTGGTCAATTAACACCGATGCTCAAGCTTTAACCTTAGCCGGCGCTCCTAGTCGCTTGCAAATCGGTCAAAAACTGACCAGAGGTTTAGGTGCAGGGGGTAATCCCGCCATTGGTCAAAAAGCAGCAGAGGAGTCTCGTGATGAAATTGCTACGGCTTTAGAAGGTGCAGACCTGGTATTTATTACCGCCGGCATGGGTGGGGGAACGGGTACGGGTGCAGCGCCAATTGTGGCAGAAGTAGCGAAAGAAATGGGCGCTTTGACTGTAGGTGTAGTTACTCGTCCGTTTGTGTTTGAGGGACGGCGACGCACTAGCCAAGCAGAGCAGGGTATTGAAGGCTTAAAAAGTCGGGTTGATACATTGATTATTATCCCCAACAATAAGCTGTTGGAGGTGATTCCTGAGCAAACACCTGTACAAGAAGCTTTTCGCTATGCTGATGATGTGTTGCGTCAAGGTGTACAGGGCATTTCTGATATTATTACGATTCCTGGGTTGGTTAATGTTGACTTTGCCGATGTGCGTGCAGTTATGGCAGATGCGGGATCGGCATTGATGGGTATTGGTGTGAGTTCTGGTAAATCTAGAGCTAGAGAAGCTGCGATCGCTGCTATTTCTTCACCATTATTAGAATGTTCTATTGAAGGTGCTAGAGGTGTCGTCTTTAACATTACTGGTGGTAGCGATCTGACTCTACATGAAGTGAATGCTGCGGCAGAAACAATCTATGAAGTGGTTGATCCCAACGCCAATATTATTTTCGGTGCTGTCATTGATGACAGACTGCAAGGAGAAGTCAGAATTACTGTTATTGCGACTGGGTTTACAGGAGAAATCCAAACCGCACCACAACAAACTGTGGCTAATGTTAGACCTGTAACTCCTACAAATACCAGGAAACCAACACCACAACCAACTGTTAATCAACCAAACCCAACTCCCGAACCCAAGGAAAAACCCTCTTTAGATATTCCTGATTTTCTCCAACGACGACGCACACCACCCAAAAATTAAGTGATTGTAGATTTGAGATTTTAGATTAAATTTCCAGTCTCAATTCTGGCTTAGTGCTATACAATTTCTTAGTTTTAGGTTTATTTTATCAAATTAGGGGTTAGCTATTTGGTTGCCAACCCCATATTTTGTTTGTGTTTTTTGTATTTAGGGTTTGCTGATAATTGTCCACATAAGAGGTTGTTTGAAAACTTTTTCGTGTGGGATTTGACACCCGCAGATCCCCCTAAATCCCCCTTAAAAAGGGGGACTTTGAGGAATTTAGCCCCCCTTTGTAAGGGGGGTTGGGGGGATCTCCATGAATTCTGATACTTTTCAAACATCCTCTAAGAGTGAAACTAATATCACTGCAAATACCGTTTTTCCCAATCTTCAAGTTGTAGATTTTCAACTCTTTGAAATTCTCTAGTATTATGAGTTGCTAAAATAAGATTATTAGCTAATGCAATAGCAGCAATTTGAAAATCATAAGCACCAATAGGAGTACCTAGTTTTGATAATTGAGAACGAATTTCACCATAAATTTTAGCTGCTTTTCCATCAAAAGGTAAGCTGATATACTGAGAGAAAAAGAACTCATATAAAGCTAAATTTTGTTCTTTTTTAAGACTACGACAAGCTCCATAGTATAATTCTGCTTTAACAACATCACACAAACAAATATTTTCACGATAAGTAGTTTTAAATTTATTAATTACATTTTCACTACGTCCTGTTAAATATTGAATGCAGGTATTAGTATCCAATAAGTAAATCATCATTCAATATCCCAAATTCTTTGATCACAATCAATTAAATTTTCTCTAACCAAAACTTCACCTTCCCATTTTCCAGCAGTTTTATCAAAAAAATCAGCAGGATATCCTAATTCTTCTGGTGTTGGTATTTTTTCTTCAGAAGTATCACTAATAATAATCACTAATTCTTGATTAGCTAATTGTTGGGGAAGTTGTAAAAATAATTTACCTTCTGCATCAACTTTTGATTTAAGTTTTATTTGCATATAATTAACTCCTTAATATCTTTTATTATTATACTACTAATTTTTTGAAGATTACTTTATTGAACAGTATCAAGAGGTAGCTAGTACCGCTTCGCGAAAGTCAAAAGTCAAAAGTCAAAAGTCAAAACAAATACAGAGTAGGTTTTTCAGAGATTGGGAATGGTTGGTGTATTTACGCCGTGCTGTACTAGTAAAATGTCCAGGATTTAAGGATTTACAGGATTTTTATGATAGCATTTCCTATTTTTGGTTATCAGCCGGGTTATTAGCATCCTTAACCAACAATCTGGAGAATAAGCAATTGTTAATTAAGTATAAGCCAGGGTAAGCTCATCTAATTTGGTATAGTATGAACTTGACAAAATGACTAAGATAAGCATAAGCCAAGGGATAAGAAATATACTTGACAACAGAGCAAAAGAAATGGGATGAAAGCAATGCAATCG
>JBJOKS010000042.1:0-30024 GCA_046045965.1 Cyanobacteriota bacterium
AAATGGACGCTTTAGCAGCATTACCAGGAATTACCAGCGTAGTTGTTCCCGGTTCTTTGGGACTACATGAAGAATACTCAGAAGTTGTTTGTGAAACAATACTACCATTTTTAACCTGAATGTGTTAAATAGAGAATGATTATCAACAAATGTAAGAATTCAGGAGTCAGGAGTCAGGAGTCAGAATATTTGATCAATTCATGAATTATCAAACAAGTATTTTTGACACAAGTGTTAAAAAGCTGACTGCTGATAGCTTACCAACAAATCATCAAAATCACTTTGAAATTTTGAAATAAATTATGATGGCTTCAGAAATTTCCAACTCAGTCCCCGTAACCGTTTTAACTGGCTATTTAGGAGCAGGAAAAACCACCCTTCTCAACCATATTCTCACTTATGAACACGGTAAAAAAGTTGCTGTAATCGTCAATGAATTTGGGGAAGTAGGTATTGATAATCAATTAGTTATTGATGCAGATGAAGAAATCTTTGAAATGAACAATGGCTGTATTTGTTGTACAGTTCGTGGTGACTTAATTCGCATCATCGGCAACTTAATGAAACGCCGGGATAAATTTGATCATTTAGTCATTGAAACCACAGGATTAGCTGACCCTGCACCTGTAATTCAAACATTCTTTGTTGACGAAGATATGCAAAGTCAACTATCACTAGATGCGGTAGTGACAGTTGTAGATGCTAAACATATTTGGCAACATTGGGAAGCAGACGAAGCTCAAGAACAAATTGCTTTCGCTGATGTGATTTTATTAAATAAAACCGATTTAGTTGCACCAGAAAATTTAGACGAATTAGAAAAACGGATTCGGTCAATGAATGCAATGGCTAAAATTTACCGCACCCGTAATTCTGAATTAGGAATGGATGCTTTATTAGGAGTAAAAGCCTTTGACTTAGAACGCGCTTTAGAAATTGACCCTAACTTCTTAGGTGAAGATGCTCATGTACATGATGAAAGCGTCTATTCTGTAGCCTTAGTAGAAAAAGGTGCAATAGATGGACAAAAATTAAATGATTGGTTGGGTGAACTATTACGTACCCAAGGACCAGATATTTTCCGCATGAAAGGAATTTTAAACATAGCCGGAGAAGATGATCGTTTTGTCTTCCAAGGGGTACACATGATATTTGATGGTAAACCAGATAGACCTTGGAAAGACAGCGAAACCCGAAAAAATGAACTTGTTTTTATTGGACGTAATTTAGATGCAGCCAAATTAAAACAAGACTTTCTAGCTTGTATAGCCTAAATTGAAATAGGGAAGTAGGGATAAAATTCAAAATTAGGCGTTGGTGAATAAAAATTTTAAATTCATATTTAAACTCAACAACGCCATTTTCTTTTCTCTGCGTTCTCTGCGTCTGGAGCGGTTAGTAAAAAAAATATTATTCTCCATCATATCTAAACATGAACTTTACAACCAACAAACCTCAAGAATTTACAACCTACTATTCAACAAACATTACAGATTATGTTACATCTCTAGCTTGGAATACATCAGGTGAAAAACTAGCTGCAACATCCGCTGCTGGAGAAGTTGTAATCTGGGAAAATAAAGAAATCACAACCTTACAAACAGCTACAGGTAAATCAATTGACTGTGTAGCTTTTTCCGCTGATGGTAAATATTTAGCCGTTGGTGGACAAGATGGAAAAGTGAAAATATGGCGAGAAAATCAATTAATCACAACTTTAGAAAATGCTCCCGCTTGGGTGGATAAATTAGCTTGGAATCATACAAATAATTTATTAGCATTTAGTTTAGGGCGTTATGTGCAAGTATGGGATGCAGACAGAGAAGCAATAGTTGTTACTCTTCCATTTGAAAATTCATCAATTTTAGGAATTGATTGGCGTAAAGATGGTAAATATTTAGCTATTGGTGGTTATCAAGGGGTAAAAATTTGGAATAGTCAAGATTGGGATGATGAACCTTATATTTTAGGTATGACTACCGTTAGTGTAGCAATGGCTTGGTCGCCTGACAGTAAATATTTAGCTTCGGGAAATATGGATCGTAGCGTTACCGTTTTAGAATGGGAAAATCCCGATCCTTGGGTGATGCGTGGTTTTCCGGGGAAAATTCGTCAGTTAGCTTGGTCCCAAGTGACAACCGCTACAGGTGCACCGCTTTTGGCTTCTTCCAGCGTCGAAGGTGTGGTAGTTTGGGAAAAATCAGCGGATGAATCTTTAGGTTGGGAAGCGCGAATTTTAACCAATCATGTAGATATAATTAATGCGATCGCCTACGCACCCGAAAGCCTAATTCTCGCTTCTGCTGGTGCTGATGGTTGGTTGTGTTTGTGGAACCAAAATTATGAAGTATCGCAAATTCTCACAGGTGTGGGTGGGGGTTTTTCTACCCTAGCATGGCATCCCCAAGGTAAATTTTTAGCCGCAGGTGGGGAACAAGGAGAGTTACTAATTTGGTCAAAAACTAATGACTAATGTTTAATAATTGGCTATGCTGTATCAGCAGCAGCTTCTAACGGTGAACTATGAACAAACTGATTTTCCTTGTGTGTCATGTCTTTCTAGCATCTCTGCTGCTGGTAGTTAGTCCAGCACAAGCATCTACTAGATGGAAAACTGCACCTATTGCTCATGAGATTGTAGCAGCATCTGTACAACCAATTCCTGAATTGACAGTACCAATTTTAACTCAGCCACACCATCAAATTGCTAATAAAACTGGTTGCGGTTGTAGTGCTTGCGTTAAAGCTAATTTTCAGATGTTGCAAGGTAAATTACCTGCTGCCGGCTTTTAATCACATTAGGAGTTATGAAAATTTTGAGGCACAGCATTACTGTGCCTTTATTAGTGTAAATGTCAACACACATTTTTCTTAATTGTTATTTTATTTATGGCGGCAAAAATCATATATAAGAATTTATTAAATATTGCTTTTTTGGGAATTTTTCTAGGATTTTCTGGTTGTACAAATCCCAATGGAAATACTACATATATTCAATATAATCGGAGTAATAGAATTAACAGAAATCTCCCTCAAGTTGTCGCAACTACGAGTATTTTATGTGATTTAACTAAACAAGTAGCTGGAGAAACAATAAATCTTACCTGTTTAATTCCTCCTGGTTTAGATCCGGGTATTTATCAACCAACACCAGAAGATATCCAAGCTATTGAACAAGCTAATCTAATTTTATATCATGGTTATAATTTTGAACCAGGTTTAATCCAAGTTATTCAAACAACTGAAAACAATGCACCAAAAATAGCCGTCGGACAAAGTGCTGTACCAGAACCAGAAAGATTACAAAAAAATGGTAAAAGTTTCACTGAACCACATATTTGGCACAATGTTAAAAACACTATCCAGGTAGTGGAAGTAATTAATAAGAAGTTGGTTCAACTGTTACCTAAAAATGAACAACAATATGGCAATAATACCAGCAAATTAACCAAAGAATTGAACGAACTACATAACTGGATTAAGTCTACACTTGCGACTATTCCTAATAAAAATCGCAAGTTACTAACAACCCATGAAGCCATGATTTATTATGTCAAAGCTTATGGCTTTCCCTATAAAGGTAGTTTACCAGATATTAGGAATGAAGATAATTTGACAGATACAAGAGTGAGAAATTTGGCTGCATATATTCAAAATACTAAAGTACCCACAATTTTTTCAGATACCACAATTAATCCCATTTTACTTGAGCCAATTAGCAAAAAAGCAAATGTAAAACTTTTTTCCAGACAACTTTATATTGATGGACTTGGTGAACCAGGTAGCGATGGAGAAACCTACCAAAAAATGATGGATGCTAATACACGCAGTATTGTTGAAGGGTTGGGTGGAACTTATTTGAAATTTAAACCTAACATTGGTAATTAGACTGGGGACTGGGGACTGGGGACTGGGGACTGGGGACTGGGGACTGGGGACTGGGGACTGGGGACTGGGGACTGGGGACTGGGGACTGGGGACTGGATAATCAATTTTATTTCTCCAATTACCAATTACCAATCACCAATCATTTAAACTATACTCCCAGAGCAATTTTTACCCGTTCTCTTTTTCCTGTTGCAACCAACCATTTACCACCAGAAGGGGCTAAAGTTATTCCCCGACGTATAGGTTTAACTGGATGATGATTAGCTAAAGATAATTCCAAGTTAGATAACACCGTAGCTAAGACAATTTTCATTTCAAACATTGCAAATGCCATACCAATACAGCGACGATTTCCACCCCCAAAAGGGATATATTCATATTGTGAATATTGACGTTCTAAAAAGCGTTCTGGTTTAAATTTTTCTGGTTCTGGATATAAATCTGGACGGCGATGAGTTAAATATATACAAGGTGCAAGTAATGTTCCAGGTGCAAATTCATAACCCATAATTGTTGTCGGTGTCTTCACCATACGCGGTAAAGTAATCATCGCAATGGGATAAATTCTTAAGGTTTCTTGGCAAACAGCAGTCAGATAAGGTAAGCGAGAAACTTCATTTAAATCTGTATTTTCATCAACATTATTTAACTCAGTTAGTAGCTTTTCTTTGACAGATGGTAAATGATGAATCCAATATAATGCCCATGTTAATGCTGAAGCTGTTGTTTCATGACCTGCAAATAACAAAGTCATTAATTCATCACGTAACTCTACATCTGTCATCGCTTCCCCATTTTCATCTCGTGCTGACATCATTAAGGTGAGAATATCGCTGCGAGATGAATCAAAATTATTTCTGCGTTCTTGAATTTCGGTGTAAAGGAGTTGATGAATTTCTTCTCTTTGACGCAAGAAAATACCCCAAGGACTCCAAGCACCTAAATCTATTTGTAAAATCGGGAAAAATGTAACAGCAGAACGCAAGGGAGAACCAGATAATTCTAATAATGAACGCAAGAGTTTTTGTAATCTTGTCAAACGTTCTCCTTCACATAAACCAAATACAGCTTGTAAAATTACCCTCAAGGAGATTTCTTGCATTGAATCTCGCACAGAAAAAAGTTTACCTATTTCCCAATTGCTAATTACTTCTTTGGTAATATGAGTGATAATTTGAGCATAGGCTTTCATTCGTTCTCCATGAAATGGAGGTGTTAATAGTTTCCGTTGACGTTGGTGAGTTTCACCGTCTATTAATAGTAAAGAGTTTTCCCCCACTAAAGGTTGAATAAGTTTATTTCCCCTTCCCGCATCAAAATATTCTGCTGGGGTGGTAAAAATTGCTTGAATTGCTTGGGTGTTGCTAATAAAAACCAATGGGTTTTCAGTTGTCAGCCGGAGTGTAAAAAATTCCCCATGCGTCTTTGCAGATGTTTCCATGAGTTGCAGGGGATTGAAAACCCATTGTAGACGCTGGATAAATCTGGGAATTTGTGGGCTAGGTGGAAGTTGCATGACCAAAATTACTATAAATTCTTTTCTCATTAGGTTAACAAATCTACCCATAAATGCCAAATATTTTTACTAAATCTGCCTTTGGGTTATTTATACCTAAAAGTAGACTCGATTATATTGGCACAGGAGCAATTATTTTTTATACATTTTTCAGACAAATGTATACAAAAGTCTATGGTAGATATTTATATTCTTGATTTGTTGGTAATTGGTCTACTATTGCTAATTGTTACTTTAGGATCTGGTTGGATTTCGCGCCTACCTCTTTCTTTTGCAATGATCTACCTAATGGTAGGGGTACTTTTGGGACCCTATGGCTTAGGACTGATTCAATTACGTCGTCATGAATTATTCAACGCCGAATTACTGGAAAGACTAACAGAATTTGTGGTGATTGTTTCTGTATTTAGTTGTGGCTTAAAAATAGTTACACTCCTGAAATGGAAGTTTTGGGATATTACCGCACGACTGATTGGTTTGTTAATGCCAATTTCCATTTTTTCCTTAGCTGTTGTGGGGAAATTATGGTTAGGTATGAATTGGGGAGAGGCGATTTTATTAGGTGCAATTCTCGCTCCAACTGATCCTGTATTAGCCTCTGAGGTGCAACTAACGGATACAAATGACGATGATGAGTTACGTTTTGGTTTAACTTCTGAGGGAGGATTAAATGATGCGTTAGCTTTTCCTTTTGTTTATTTTGGACTTTATGCCATTAAAGATAGTAATTGGCATAACTGGTTTGTAAATTGGGTTGCAGTGGATGTAATTTGGGCGATCGCCTCTGGTATAGTTATGGGAGTAATTGTTCCTTTAGTTATCGTATGGTTTGATAAGAAAATTCAAAAATCCCGTCCTTCTGACGCTGTGATGGAGGATTTTGTGGCTATTAGCATAATTTTATTAACTTATTCATTAACAGAAGTTGTTAATGGTTATGGATTTTTAGCGGTATTTGTGGCAGGGTTAGCTGTGCAAAGAAGTTACACCAATCCGCACAAACCACTTGCACAATTAGAATTTATTGAACGATTAGAAAAGCTATTAGAAGTTGGTCTAATTTTACTCTTAGGAACAATATTATTATGGCAACCAATATTAAAATATGCTACCCAATCTTTGTTAGTCATTAGTTTGTTATTTTTAGTTATTCGACCTGTGGGAGTATGGGTTAGCACTATTGGTAAACGTCCCTTAAATTCCCATCGTCGAACTTTTAATCCGGTAACTCGTTTGTTATTTGGTTGGTTTGGTATTCGGGGTATAGGTTCTTTATATTATCTTGCCTATAGTTTAAGCAACGGCTTAAAAGGTGAACCTGCTGAACAAATTGCTTGGATAACTTACACAACTATTGTAATTTCTGTGATTGTACATGGAATTAGTGCCACTCCGTTAATGAATTGGTATGAAAGGAATATTCCCAAGCGCACAAGGTCTAATATTCCAGCGACAATTGATGAGTTTGAATAGTTCTTTTAGCAGATGTTTAAGCTGAGATTTTGATATTATATTTTCACCCAATGAGAATCAATTTGTATTTTCCTTTCTTCCATTATTTGTGTAAATAACTCTGTGCTTAATGCTGATTCCACAGGTGAAACTCCAGGATGTTTCAATTTACCTTCTAATAATAATTTGGCGATACTACCAGTACCAACACCAGAAGCAATGGCTGTATTTTCATGCAGTAAATTAGAAACATAAGCCGCTGTTTTACCGTCTTTTTTTCCTGTGACTTCTGCGCGTACTGCTACACCAATTCCAGTAAAAGTATTTGTAAAATCGGTCATGCGATGACTAACATGAGATAAAAATTCAATTGTTTCAGTTTTCTGCATTAACCATTTAGGGAAAATATGGGCGGTTATCCAAGTGAGATGGTTATAAAAATCGGGAACTGAACCAAATTTAGTAATTACAGTTTTGACAGTGGGGAAAGAATGGGGTAAGGTGATAGTTTCTGGCATATCAAACCAGTAAACTCCACTGCGTTGATATGGTGCGGGAAAAATAAGTTCTTCTCTATCGGTATAGGGTTCTATTAAACGCCATTCTCCATTTATCCAAGCTTCAAAAGAATGCTGTAAACCTAAAAATGTGGTTCGCATGACTGTGACACCAGCACCACCTGAACCAGACACCAAATAACTTAAATGTATTTTTTCTGGGATGTCAAATTTATCAACTGCTTGCCGAACTAAACTGTTAGAAATACCGGGGAAAATACCCGTGTTAATAATTGCGGTGACTCCAGAATTAACAGCTTTTTCATGTAAATTTAGAGCTTTTTGGGTGTAGGAACGGTGATCACTGACATCAATATAATTGACACCTTGATCAATGCAGATTTCTAAAACCTGGGTGTCTCGATAGTGAAATGGTCCTGCACAGTGGATGACGAGATTTGATTGTGCGATCGCCTCTTTTAATTTTTCCACCTCCGTCAAATCTAAAATCAAAAATTGCTCTCTTCCTCCCGAAGACAAGCTGACACCCTTTCCCGTCTCTGGAGAACGTCCAGTGATGGTAATATTTGCCTGGGTGTGGCTGAGAATATCATTAGCAACTGCGCTACCAATGCGTCCCCTTCCACCTAGTATCAATACACGATCTGTCATGATTACGGTTTGGACAACATTATTTTTATTTCACCATATTTCTGTCCCCTTTGTCATCAGTTGTAAGTATGATAAGAATGTTAGGGTTGAGCAATGCTAAACCCCTACCCCAAGGAAATATTCATACTTTTGATGAGGGGTATTTCCTGTGTTTACTTATAGCTATTTTTGCAATTAAATATTACACAGCTTACTTATTTTTATAAGTTATGTTAAAATATAAAATATCCAAAGACAATGAATAAAACTATGTCAGAAACAGGATTAAATTTATTCATTCCGATGGAGTTATTGATTAACTCTTTAAATGCTCTGAGTTTATCCCAAAAGCGTCAACTTTGGCAGATTCTTGATGATGCTATTACTAAAGATGAAGAAACCAAAAGAGAAATTCAATTAGTAAATGATGAATATGCAAATGGTAATTATCACGAATTTACTAATATAAAAGAACAGTTAAAGCAAGGAGCTATTCAAAGAGCAGAACGTGATTTAGGTTTGGTTGACGAGTGGTTTAATTTGGAAGAAGAAGCGTGTTAAGTAAAGGAAAAATCATTTATCCTCAGCGTGGTGAAATCTACCTGGTTAATTTTGATCCAACTATCGGTTCAGAAATCAAAAAAACACGACCTGCTTTAATTTTGCAAAATGATGTTTCTAATCAATATAGTCCTATAACTATTGTTGCTGCTATTACTTCTCAATTTACAGAACCTTTGTATCCTACTGAAGTGCTAATTACAGCACCAGAAGGAGGTTTACAGGTTGATTCTGTTGCGCTGCTTAATCAAATTCGTTCTATTGATAAACAAAGGTTAATGAAACGTTTGGGTGTTCTGGATGCAGTGACAATGGAAGATGTAGATAGAGCAATTCAGATTAGTTTGGGTTTAGTAAACCTAACATAAATTAATTCCTCAAATCAACCTACTCACTTAACTTAATTTCCTACTAAAAATGTTGGGTTTCCTTGCGTCAACCCAACCTACGGACTATTCATTAAAATCAAACAAATGGATTGATAATTCTCACTTTATTTTCTATTAGCTGATTATGTTGCATATCTTCTGAGTAAATGATGGAACATTCACTTAATAAGGCTGTAGCTATAATCAAACTATCCCAATAAGAGTAATTATATTTTGCATTGATTTCTAATGCTTGTATAACTTCTGTTGTGTTAATTGATTGAATCGCAAAAGTGTTGACTATATCTGATATAATAGTTATTGCGTCTGCTGTGGATGTAAATTTTTTTCTGGTTAAAACGTGAAATAATTCACCTAATACCTGAGTGCTAACTAGCAGAGATGAATAATTATTTTTAATTATTTCTGCAACTTGTTGAGATTTTTGAGGAGGATTTTTAGCATAGAGATAAATCCACAAATTGGTATCGAGAAAGATATTATTTTTCATGGTTATCTCTCAATTATCTCTCATAAATCTCTTCTCGATTAAATTTGTAGTCTGGGGAAAGTGGGAATGAGTAGTTATTGACTTTCGCTAAGAATTTCTGTATTTTTGATTCTTGAGAATCTGTTGGTTGTGCAGATTCGCTGGGTTCAATAATCATAATTTGTATGGTTTTACCTTCTAATTCGGAACTTAGTTTTTCACTTAAAATAAGTTCGCCGTTGGTACAGGTTGCTTGGATGATTTGCAGCATTATTAATTGTTTAAACTCCTAAATTAAGTCATTTGGGTATGATTTTATTATAACCTATTGCTGTTAGCTAGAGTTTTTGTGAATTTTCGTGAGGTGATTTTCTGAATATTGTTTTCTCTATCATGGCGGTTTTTGTCATTTTCTGCTATTGGGAGAAAACACTATTGATGATGGTTGAGTGGTTTGGGTGACGTTGGGTTTGTTTGTGTTAACCCAACCTACTCGCTAACTTAATTATGAACTTACTAAAACTTCTGTTTCTCGGTCTAAAACTGTAAGTGCTTCTTGAATTAATTCAACTTCACGAGCTTCAAAAAGTGATTCACCGCACTGCTCACAAACCCATGCGGGAATAGCATCCCAAGAAATATGATAGCCTTTTCTATCAATGGTAAAAGGGGCTGTTCCTCGGTGCATTTTACCTTTACAATATAAGCAGTAGAAATTATCCATTATTTATATATCTCACTTCGATGTCCCACTCTGTCAATAAAAATAATTCTTTGGTCAGGATCAAATTCATAAATAACTCGGTAATCTCCAACTCTCATTTTAAAGAAACCGGATAAGTCAGCAGTCAAGGGTTGGGGTGTAATTTGGTCGAAATTTCCAGCTAACCAATTAATTTTATTAACTATTCTTTGACAAACTGATTTTGTCAATTTTGCTAAGTCAGCTAGTGCTTCCGGTTCATACTCAACTAGGTAATTCATCTGTTTTCTAATCCTAGTCTTTGCATAACTTCTGCGGTGGAAATACCTCTGACACCTGTTTCTCTGCGCTTCCGAATTGCTAATAATTCTTGTTTAAAATTATCTTTTATAGTTTGGTTTGTATCTGGGTCTGTTAGCAGTTCTTCTATGGTTTCTCTAACTGTTTCTCGAATGAGGTCTTTAAGTTGCTCAATAGTGAGTTCGTTAACTTGCATGGTGGTGACTGAGTTAAGGGTTATTTCTCAATTTTAGTTTATCCCGCACTGCTTGACGGATATCTTCCCAGTCTTGTGCTGTCATTTCTGTAGCTTCTCCAGAGTTCAAACCTTCTAAAAGCATGGTTTGTAGTTGTTCTTTTGCTCTCTGTTTTTGGTCTTGTCGCACTAATTCCCGAAAGTATTCGCTGACACTGCTGTAACCACCTTGCGCTACTAGTTCTTCTACGTAAGCTCGCATGGTGTCAGGTAAGGAAATATTCATGCTTTTCATAAGGTGACTTTCTGAATGTTCTTTTCTATATTATGGCAGCTTTTGTCATTTTCTGCCATTGGTAGATGGTAGAAAACAATATTGATGATGGTTGGGTGGTTTGGGTGTGTGGTTTTCTTTTGTCAACTTATTTAATGAACCACGAAGACACGAAGTACACGAAGGAAGAAAAGAAGAGAGTAAGAGATTTGATTTTTATATCATTATTGTTGGGTTTCCTTGCATCAACCCAACCTACAAACTACTATCGCTCAATCATTCTACTAGCTGCTGATATTCCACGCCAAAAATTAAGGGCTGTTTTAGTTCTATGTTCAGTATGACGACGTAATGCTGTTGCTATCACCTTACCATAAGGAGATCGTAAATTTTCTGCTATTTGACGCGGTGTACCATTTAAAATCTCATTCCTTGTAAATTGTGGAATCTCTCCAAGAAGTACACTTAATAGCAATAAACCACAGTGATATATATCAACTTGTTTTCCAATTACACCATATTCAATTGGTTTTAAATATTCTGGTGGAAGCATCCATTGCGCTAATATTGTATTGAAAATATTGATATTAGTCTCTAAGTTACTAATTCCCAAATCTGCAATTTTAAATATAGAAATTGGATCTTTATTATCAATCATTCTATCATGTAACTGTAATATAAAAACGTTATCATGATGAATATCTTTGTGAACATAACCAGCATTATGTATGAAGTGAATTCCTTGCAATACCTCCCGTGCTATATGTGGCAACCAAAGCTCACCTTCAAAATCTGGTATCTGAATTAAATTTTTTAGAGTAGCATGACAACGCTCTATAATTAAGTAAAAAGTATGATTGTGTTCAAAAGCATCATAGACAAAAGTAATATTTGGATGGCGAAAAAGTAATAGTTTATTTAGCTCTTCTAACCATTTATCTCTAACTTGTTCGTATGTCTGATTTTGTGGTACAAGTATTTTGGCTACAAGATCATTATTCCATTCATCAGTACATTCATATACTTCTCCAAAGTGACCTTTGCCAATTTTTTCCCCAATGAAGTACATTATTCCATTGTGTGGAATTATTTCACCATGTTGAGGTGGACGAAAAAATTTTGGAGTTTGAAAATTGAATTGATTAATCAAGATAAATTTAACCTAAATCATCAAATACTTATAATAACAAACTTATCGAGTAATATATCTGGAATGCAGTATTAAACTATATTACGCTTTACGCTAAGTGGGTTATTAATGGTTGGTATTGTTGAGTTTTGTTCCTCAACTTAACCACTAGTTATTACCAACATACTCTACCATAATTTTTAATTTTTCCTTAAATATTCTGCTATATCTTCATTTAAAGCTTGTTTGAGAAGCTCATTTGTATGATTTGTTGGATAATTTTTAAATATGATATAAGCAGAACTTAGCTTATTAAGCTTCCATAAATTAGCTGACAAATACTTTTGATTTTCATTTTGTGGATTTTCTAGCAATGATTCTAGAGATTTATGAAGCAAGTTTTCTCTTATATCATCAGGGGGGTTTTCCTGATATTTAAGCATAATATCTTGTATATCTCGAACCCGTTTTTCAGAAGGTGAAATTTTATAGAACTCAAACAATATGCTTAGTGCAACATCATAATTCATTAGTTTATACCCAATAAAAATTATTATAAATTTAACAAAAAACTACATATACTATAACCGTAAATATACTTTATCTAGCGCCAGATTATCTGCGTTCATCTGCGTTCCCCTCCAAAAAAAACCGCAAATGTACGCAACAAACACCAAATCATCCGCGTTTATCTGCGTACATCTGCGTTCTAATTAATGCACCAACTCAATAGCCCGCTTCGTCAACGCTTCCGCAGTCAACCCATTAAACGCCATCAACTCACCAGCACTTGCGGTAGTCTCCCCACGCTTCCAAGCGAAAATATCCCGCTTACTGGTACTGCGTAACATAATAGGTTCTAACATCGCACCAGCACCACCAGTCACACCAATTAACGCATCACCAGCAAACAAACTATCAAATTCTGCATCACTCAAAAACCCACCATCAGCTTCAGAACAAGTATCCCAAGCTGTATCATCAGCACGATATAAACGCCGGGGGTTAATAACAGAAATTATCTTCACTCCAATACCTTCTGTCTCTAAAAATGCCGCCGCTTCAAACACTGGAATTAACGTCATATCGCCAATGACAGCAAATACAACTTGTTTTCCTCCCGCAACTTCATGTAATAAAATCGCGCCTTTTTCTAACCCTTGTTGTGTTTGTTCTAAAGTTGTTCTAATGGGTAAAGGTGACTTACTGGCAGTGATAACAATTCCCTTATTTTTTGTTCCTAAAGCCCAGTCATAACAGACTTGAATACTGTTAGCATCGGGGGGAAAAACAGGAAATACATTACCATTTCTCATCATCGAAGCAAAATAAGCTTCAATTTCTGGTCTTTGGTGTGTCCAACCGTTGCGACCTTGTTCTAAAGCACCCGCAGTAAATAATGTAATTGTTGACGGTGTTTTTCTTCTTAATTCTGCCATTGCTTGGGTGACTGTTTGCCAAATTGGTAAACCATTGATGGCAAAAGATTCGTAAGAACACCACAAACTTCTCGCACCCATTAAGGATAAACCAACTGCTAAACCTGCACAAGCATCTTCGCTCAAAGGTTCGTAAACTTGACCTCCTGGAGCCTGATGATAGGTTTCATCTGCTGTGGGGTGAATGATTTTTAAGGCCTCATTAATATTACCAATTCCTGAAGCAGCGTTACCATCGGCGTTAGTGACTAGGAAGTTTTTATCTTTATTTCCGATTATTCCTACTAACCTTCCCATTGCCGTTGTGGAAACTTTTGGATCTCCCCCAACTGCATATTCTTCTAATGGTAATTCCCCGATGTCTGCTAAAGGTAATTCAAATTCTGTAACTACTGTTTTCGCTGCGGGTCCACCTCCGGCACGTTCGGCGTTTGTGCGGACTGTTTGCCATGCTTCCACAGATAAAGCGCGTTTTTGTAAAGCTGTGACAATGTGAGGGGCGGTTAAAGTATCTTGAGGATAGAGGTTGTGAGATTTTGCCCCTAATGCGTGAACACCCGCGCCTTTGAGTTGTTTAATGATAAATACCGTTAATGTGCCACTCAAAGCGGAACGGGCAGCTTTATCAACGCCTACTAATACCGCTTTGGTAAATTCTAACCGTTTTTGGAAGGAGAAAATGGTACTATCTACGTAATCTCCCGGTTGGTTTTGGTCGTCAAATTCCTTGGCATCCACTATCACAACTTCCGCAAAACCGTTACCTTTCCAATAAGCGATCATCTCATCGGTGGTTTTTAATGATACCATGCTATGATGCTCTTGGCTGTAACCGTTCCAAACTAGGATAGGTAGGAAATTGGTGACTTTGGGGTAAGCGGTGTTAAAATGCGCCATTGCACTCATGATGTAGGGTTCACCTAGTCCCCCATCTCCCACTGTGAAGGGGAAGAGTTTGTCACGGTGCAGGAGTGCAGCAGACATGGCGAAATGTTGCCCTTGTCCCAATGGACCCGCAGGGGCGAGAATACCAGGAATGTAACCGGATAGGTGTCCAATTAAACCGTGTTTTTCCCGAAAGCGATCGCGTAATTGTTGTACTGTAGAAATGCCCATGTCTTCTAAGGAACGATCCAAAAACATGGCACTATAAAAACCGGGGGCGTGGTGTCCAACTTCAGTGATAATATTCTTATGTCCCAGCATGACCAAAGCTGCATAAGCTTCCGCTTGGCTGGCAAAACCGCCAGGATGCCCAGAAGCCTTACTACCAGTGATTTGTAGCGTTAGGTAGCGGAGAGCATCAGCAGCGAGTAAGGTTTGATATACTGCACTTGGATCTGTTGGTGAGGCGATCGCACCTTTGCCCGATTCTATCACTGGCGTTGCACCATAAGTTTCAAAATCTGGCAACGCTTCCCCAAAATATTGAATACCCTCGCAAAAATTGGGAACTGTGGAAGATGCCTTTGTCGTAGTAGCTGTCATGCTGAGTACCTTAATAAAAAGCCAATAAACTGGATAAGCTCGTTTAATGTAACCAAAATTTTACATCTTCGCGGTTATAACAGTGAATTGCTTTTTCGTAATCTCAGCATAAGCAACTTCAATTTGACTCTCTGCATCCTCAAGGGGTGCAGAGGGCTTTCTCACAGGAAAAGGAAAAGTTATGTTAACAGACATGAATAATAAAACTCTTGTGGTGCGGGCATATTGCCCGCCATGTACCTCACAAGAGTTAAACTACTAAATAGACATCTATTCCCGAAAAATCAACTGTAAAAAGCTTGTTGTCATCAAAATTCGGGGTTATGTAATATGTACTTAATAAGCTATTCAACTCATCATAAAACATATTCAGAGAGAAAGCCATTAAACCACTATTACATAAAGGAATAAGAGTATTACCTCCCGATGTTGACTCCATTTCTTGTAAACTTAGCTTCTGAAAAAGTCTATTTACTTCAACAGAACTTAATTCATGATTAATGATTGCAGCCATTGTCTTAATTTCCCAAATCCAGAAATGAGCAGGTGTAAAAAATTACGAGAGTTAATATGAAGGGTAAAATCTCTGAAAAAATGCCCTAAAAAAATAGTTCTACCGTCAACTAACTAAAAATATCGTAATTTTAGCACCTGAATCCTTGCTGATTAATTACCACGAATTTATGACAACGAATATTGACCTGGAATAGTCTACAGTGCCGACCTTATTATCCCGGATGCCACCATCTACACCTTTAACATCACCAGTCCCTGTAGTCTCCACGTTTCCAGTATTACCCGATATAAAATAATTATTGACGCTCCCACCACTACCACCAGATACAGTCTCTGTTTCAACCACAGATAGCTCACGAAAAAGGCTTTCTGCATTATATTTTAACTCTGCAATTACTATTTTTTTCATTGTTTTATCCTCTAAATTAGGAGTTAATTCCATTCAAATGTTTTTGCATAACTAGATTTAAAATAATACAAATTTCCGATAGATATAAAGCTTTATGCACATGAACATAGGACATAAAACCGAGAGTTTTGTCTAAAAATTTAATTCGTGTGTTTTTATATTTTTCAATCCCCATCATAGGAAATTCCCATATTAAAAATATTTTTAGATATTATGTCAGAACCTAAACCACAGGATTTTGTCTGAAATTTTTACCTTTATATATTGAGATGACCAAATTAAATTAATACAAAATGTCGATATCATAAGGTTTTAAGCATACTCTTTTCAGACATAAATCCAAGGATTTTGTCTAGAAACTTAATGCTTTGATAGTAATTCTGAGGATAGATTCCCATGCTGACATCTTGCAAAGAACAATTAATATCGTGTCTGGTTAAAAACTTATCATTAAGGTAACATGGAAGAAATGATTTCCTCCTGCCTTCTGCCTTCTGCTTCTCCTGCCCCAATTCGTGAATTTATCCTGGTATTATCATTAAATCACCCAGTTGTCAATGAGTACATTTTTCATATATTGCTATATAGTAAATATAAATTTTTATGAAGCGAGGGCTAGGAATGTACATTGTACAGATTGCCTCAGAATGCGCTCCTGTGATTAAAGCCGGAGGGTTAGGGGATGTTGTCTACGGACTCAGCAGGGAATTAGAAGGAAGGGGAAATACAGTCGAACTGATTCTACCCATGTACGATTGTATGAGGTATGACCATATTTGGGGGTTACATGATGCTTACCTCAATTTATGGGTTCCCTGGTATGGCGCAGCAATTCACTGTTCAGTATACTGCGGTTGGGTACATGGTCGGGTTTGTTTCTTTATTCAACCCCACAGTCAGGACAATTTTTTTAATAGAGGTTGTTACTACGGTTGTAATGATGACAACATGAGGTTTGCATTCTTTAGCAAAGCCGCTTTAGAATTTCTGCTACAAAGCAATAAAAAACCAGATATCATCCATTGTCACGACTGGCAAACCGGTTTAATTCCCGTCATGCTATATGAAATTTACAAATATCATGGCATGGAATATCAAAGAGTTTGTTACACCATTCACAACTTTAAACATCAAGGAATGGGAGGTGTGGAAACTCTGGAAGCAACCAATTTAAATCGACCAGATTATTACTTCCAATACGATAAACTGCGGGATAACTTTAACCCCTTTGCCATCAACTTTATGAAAGCAGGGATTAATTACTCTAACGCAGTAACCACAGTTTCACCAAATCATGCCATAGAAGCCCAAACCAGTGAAGTTGGTTGTGGTTTAGGTCATACATTGCATTTACAAAAAGAGAAATTTAGTGGTGTTCTCAACGGCATTGATTATGATTTTTGGAACCCCGAAATTGACCGTTACATCCCCCATAATTATAACTGGGATGATTTTGAACAAAAAGCATATAACAAAAAAGCTTTGCGAGAAAGGCTGATGTTAGGGGATGCGGATAAACCCATCGTAGCTTACATCGGTCGATTAGATAATCAAAAAGGCGTGCATCTTGTCCATCATGCCATGTATTACGCCTTGAGTAAAGGAGCGCAATTTGTATTACTAGGTTCAGCCACAGAACCAGCGATAAATGCTCATTTCCAACATGAAAAACAAGTTTTAAATAATAACCCAGATGTCCATTTAGAACTGGGCTTTAATGAAGAATTATCCCATCTCATTTATGCTGGTGCAGACATGATAGTTGTTCCTAGCAATTATGAACCCTGTGGTTTAACACAAATGATTGGTTTAAAATACGGTACTGTCCCCATTGTGCGTGGTGTGGGTGGATTAGTAAATACAGTTTTTGATCGAGATTATGACCAAAATTTACCACCAGAAAAACGCAATGGTTATGTATTTTATGACATGGATAACCAAGCGTTAGAGTCAGCAATGGGACGAGCAATTGATTTGTGGTATCAGCAACCTGAACAGTTTCAACAACTAGCTATTCAGGGTATGCAATACGACTACTCATGGAACGTTCCCGGAGCAGAATATTTAGCAATTTACGACTGGATCAGACATAAATGGTAATTCCTTGATCTCGTGATCTCGTTCCCAGTCTCCGACTGGGAATGCCATCATAGAGGCTCTGCCTCAACTATCACCACTACCAGAAGGCAGAGCCTTCTACAATTCATTCCCATACAGAGTATGGGAACGAGAAAATGAAAAATATGACTCACGACTCCTAAATTCTTGCCTTACAATAAGAATCAAAACTTACACCAGTGGAAAATTGTATGCACCTACCAACTGGACCAAAAACACCCGCATTTTTACAGATATGGCGCTGGGTATTTAGCCCCATGTCATATATGGAAGACTGCACCAAAACCTATGGAGACATCTTCTCACTCAAATTAGATACAAATACTTCTCCTATTGTTTTTACCAGCAACCCCCAAGCAATACAGCAGATTTTAACTAGTGATACCAAAGAATTAGAAGCACCAGGAGATTTAAATTCTTTGTTTGAATTCCTTCTGGGTAAAAAATCTGTGATTACTATTAGCGGTGCTGAACATCAACGTCAACGCCAATTGATGATGCCTCCTTTTCACGGTGAAAGAATGCGAAGCTATAGTCAGTTAATCACAGATGTCACCGAAAAAGAAATTAATCAATATCCCATAGGTTCAACTTTAAATATTCGGTCTATTACCCAAGATATTACTCTCAGAGTAATCATGCAAGCCGTATTTGGTCTATATGAAGGACCACGCGCCGAAAAACTACAGCAACTTTTAGGTGAACTACTAGAAAAAGGTAGTTCTCGGTTAATTGTTTTGTTGCTATATTTTCCATCTTTGCAAAGAGATTTCGGACCCATTAAGGTATGGGGACAACAAGGCCAACTTCAGGAAGAAGTCGATAATTTGATTTATGCAGAAATTCGGGAACGCAGAAAAAATCCCGACCCATCACGCACAGATATTCTCAACTTACTGATGGAAGCTAGAGACGAAGTTGGCCAACCCATGACGGATGAAGAATTGCGTGATGAATTAATAACTCTATTAGCAGCAGGTCACGAAACTACCGCCACTGCTTTAGCTTGGGCTTTATACTGGATTCATAAACTGCCATCAGTGCGACAAAAACTATTAGCAGAAATAGATGATTTAGGTGAAAATCCAGATTCTAACACTGTATTTAAATTACCTTATCTCAATGCTGTTTGTGCAGAAACTTTGAGAATTTATCCAGTGGCAATGTTGACTTTTCCCAGAAGAGTGAAAACTCCTATATCAATAGGTGGTTATGACCTGGAAACAGGTACAGTAATCTTGGGTTCTATTTATTTAACTCATCACCGAGAAGATATTTATCCTGAACCGAAAAAATTTAAACCAGAACGCTTTTTAGAACAGCAATTTTCACCCTATGAATACTTACCATTTGGGGGTGGTGCAAGGCGTTGTATTGGTCTAGCTTTTGCCCAGTTGGAAATGAAATTGGCACTTGTAAAAATCTTACAAAGCCGTGAGTTAGAGTTAGTTGATAATGGTGAAGTTAAACCTCAACGCCGGGGTTTGGTGACAGGTCCAGACCGTCCTATTCAAATGCTCGTTAAGAGTCAGCGTCAGGTTAAGTCTCGCAGTTTAGAAAGTGTTGCTATTTAATTGCTTTAGCTGACTTTGGTTATTAGCCTCAGAATTCATTCTGAGGCGGGTTTGTGGGTAACTACTAATTCATTCTGAGGTGGGTTTGGTGATAATGGGAAGATGGAATAAACTTCACGTAAATAATCCCAAACGAATCCATAATTGTCTTGCTATCACTTGTGATTGACTATTTAAATCTAAACTGTTTACAGTTACTCTTCCCATAGGTGTTATACCTATAATCAAACCCGTTTCAGAATTAACTTGAAAATGATCTTCCCATCTATCTTCTCTAGGATGAAAAAGATGTACTTCCGTATTAGATTCAGGATCTATTTCACTAAGACGAGAACCTTTACGCAGATTATAATAACGACAAGCAAGGGCTAAATTACTTTCAATATTAGCACCTCCACGAGAAGTAGGAATAATATGTTCAACTTCAAAAGGAAAATTAAATACTAATTCTGGTGCATGACAATATTCACAGCGATGAAAAGCGCGATCTGCTACCAGATGATAAAATGGATTTATTGATTCAATTTTTGTACTAAAGATGCAGTTCTAATGGTAGCAGCGTTGAGTTCAAGATTTACAAGATTATCCAATTCAATTTGAAATTCTTTGGGAAATGAATTTCCTTTATCTCTTGCATTTCTCCACATAGTTATGAGTTCAGATAAACGCTGTTGTTGTGCGCTAGTAAAAAATTGATCAGAATGAAAATTATCAATAATTAATAATGCCCGAAATTCAACTTCACCTAATTGTTGAGTTAACGCATCTAAAGCTTGACCGGCTGTTTTACCAATAGACTGTTTATCTCCAGCGATCGCACGATAAGACTTTTCACCATTGGCATTTGATGTAGGTACAATAGCAACTGTAGTCATAATGCTAATTAAGGATATCTGTTATTTATCTATTATAGTCTGTAGGTTGGGTTGAGGAAACCCAACATCAAGTAATAATAATAAATGTGTTGGGTTGCATTTCATTTAAACCAACCTACAAACTATAAAAAATATTCCTAATTCAAGTTATAAATTAACCATTATCAACATCTTCTGAAACAGATTCTAGATCGTCTGAAGCATTTAAAAGATCATCCCAACTATCTGGAGGATTACCACTTGCAAGCATTTTACTAAAAATGTTGTATGGATCTGTTTTTGCGCCCTCTTTCCTAAGCGTATTTTCATCATTTATCCAAGCATAAATAATGACTTTTTCCGTACTGCTATAACGAAAGAATAAACGAAATCTTCTATTAAATTTAGCTCGAAACCAATGTTTTTTATCTGTTCCTAATGTTTTACCTTGCCTAAATTCTGGTGCGCTGGGATCTTCAGGTATTCTCCTAAAAATAAGCTCATTAATGTTGTTGAGAAACTTTGTAGCTGGATGTTGCTGATATCCTTCAGGATCTTTTTCTTTAAGTTCCTCAACCTGAATAATTAATTTTTTATATTTTTCACCAAAGGCAGGATGAATTTTTAATGTCCACCCATTAACATTCATACAAAAATGAAATCCTCTGGCAATTCTTCATCAAGATCAGCTTCCATTCCTTCTGTAAGAATAGATGCACGACGATACATTTCTTCGGTAAGTGGTTCAATATTGCTGGGATTTTTCTTAATATCTCTAGCAAGGAAATCTAAGAACGCCTTGACAAAAGATTGATTTTCTGTAATGGTAGTCACTATTTTTTTCATTCCTAGTGTTCCTCCCTTTTTCTGATTAATAATTCTGTACTTGCTGGAACGATTTACACCAGTGCGAGAAGAGTTTGCATTGTTGCGAAATTTCACTTTCATTACTTGAACAGAGTTTTATTGATATCCAATGATTTATATACCTATCCCTTATACTACCAGATTTTTCTAAAAAAGTCACTTGTAAAGTTGCATTTCATTTAACCCAACCTACAAAGTGATTTATTGAAAAAAAATTAATTTTCTTACCAAGCTACTAAGTCGTGACCTTTAATTTCAGGAGAATGTTCTATAAATTGATATTCATCTATAGGATAGAAAGAGGTCATTAATTCCCAAATAATATTAGTTTCAGTATCTTTGACAACTGAATGTGATATTAATTTAGCTTTATCTCCTGTAAATTGAATAAGGTATCCTGAAATCACTACCAAATTTTTATTTACACCCGAAAATTTCCTTGCTGTAGCATGGCAATCATCACTCCACATTAAATCGTGAGGGTCTTGATATAGATTGTTTTCAGTAGTTAGTTCTCTTCTTATAGAGAAATTACTGTTATTTAGAGCAGCCAAAATTTCTTGGAGGTCAGTTTCACTTGGTTTTCTAGTAGCAAAAGGAAATTCACGGACTATTTTGATGTTTGTAAAATTCATAGTTTTAAATATTGTGTGTGTAATTTATAAAAATGTGATAGTTAATTACATTAATGTATTAATTCTGTCGTTTGGGTTGACGAGAGGAAATCCAACATCAAGCAATAATAATACATAAGTTGGGTTGCATTGCATTTCATTTAACCCAACCTACAAACTTAGCTTTCTAATTGTTCTATTTCAGAGATTACTTTTTTGTTAATATCTTCAACAGCAAAAATATATCCCATGAACTGGATTATTATTTCAGCAAATTCAAACCATGTACATTTTGCAAATTCCTCATTTGACATCATTTTTTGTATTTCTTGTCTTTTTAGTTTGTTTGAATGAGCAAAGTATCCATAAATCATATTATCGAAGATAAACCTGTTTATTAACGTTTCTTTATAAGGCATATTAGTCAGGGGAAACGCATCTAAATTTGACTTGGTATTAGCAATAATTCCCATTCCTAAATATTCATCTTTACTAAATCCCCATACTACAATTCTTGAAAAATCATCAAGATATCTATTCAGAGCATTTTTAACTTGATTAAATTCATCTTTAGATCGTTGTGAAATAGATAACTCATCATAAAGTTTCTTCATCTCCTGAAAAGATATTCCATCATTATTTTGACAGAATAACCTAATTGTTAGAATACAGGCTGACATTAGTTCCTGATCTGGTCCATAATAAGTTAGTCCATCATCGGGATTTGAGGTATGTTTGAATTCTAATTTTCTGTTCTTGATTGATTCCATAAATCTTTTATATTGTCTTAATGTTTCAGCTTTTTCATTGAAAAGTTGTAATTTTTCTAAACTTGTCATAAAGTAACTCTATTTTGAGAGTAGTGTAAATTTACAGCCAAATTATACCATAACCCATTTCAACATTCAAAAATAATAACAGGTGGGTTAAACAATCGCCAACCCACCTTAAAAAACTTTGCGCCTTTGCTCCTTAGCGTCTCTGCGTGAGAAAACCTAACCCAAAACGAAATTCACCAACTTACCAGGAACAACAATCACCTTCTTAACTTCCTTCCCTTCAATATAACGCTTCGCCACCTCAGACTCCCGCGCATACTTCTCCAACTCAACCTTATCTAACTGCGAAGGAACTTGAATAGAACCGCGAGTTTTACCCATAATTTGAATTACCAAAGTAATCTCATCAGCTATCAACGCCGCAGGATCAAAACTCGGCCAAACTTGAGTATGTACCGTCCCCTTATTCCCCAACAAATGCCATAATTCATCAGCAATATGGGGCGCAAAAGGCGCTAACATAATCACCAAAGTTTGAATACCTTCTGCATAAATTGGCGAATTATTACACTTAGCATCAGTCAACGCATTACTTAACTTCATCAACTCCGAAATAGCAGTATTAAATTGATATTCTTCCTGCACATCTTCTGTAATTGCTTGAATTGCTAAATGAATCGCTCTCCGTAAATCCTTTTCCTCTTTACTTAACTTCTCCAAATCAGCTTGTTTCTTACAAACTCCAGCCGCAACGTAATCAGTAACCAACCGCCAAACACGGTTTAAAAATCTAAATTGTCCCTCAACATCAGCTTCATCCCATTCTAAATCTTTTTCTGGAGGTGCTTTAAACAAAATGAACATCCGCGCCGTATCAATGCCATATTTATTAATCACATCTTCCGGTGCTACACCATTTCCTTTTGATTTGGACATGGTAGCATAAAGGCGTTGTAAAGGTTCTCCAGTTTGCGGATCAACAGGATTATTTGCATCAACTAAATGGGAAGGAATCCATTTATCCTTACCGCTTTTCTTCGGGTTCATGTATGTTAAACCCTGTACCATTCCCTGAGTTAATAACTTTTGAAATGGTTCATCAAAATTCAGTAAACCTCTATCTCTTAATACTTTGGTAAAGAAACGAGAATACAATAAATGTAAAATTGCGTGTTCAATTCCTCCCACATATTGATCAACAGGCATCCAATCATTTACTCTGCTACCATCAAAAATCTTTTCCTCATTTGTAGCATCAGTAAACCGCAAGAAATACCAAGAAGAATCAATAAAAGTATCCATTGTGTCGGTTTCTCTTTTTGCTGGAGTACCGCAACTTGGACAAGGAACATTTACCCAACTTTCTAATTGTGCTAAAGGTGAACCACCACGGCCACTTAATTCAATTTCTTCTGGCAATTGTACAGGTAAATCTTTTTCTGGTACTGGGACAATTCCACAATTAGGACAATGAATAACAGGAATAGGTGCGCCCCAATAACGTTGACGAGAAATTAACCAATCTCGCAAGCGATATTGTACTCTTTCTTTACCAAAACCATGCTTTTCTGCATAGTCAGTAATTGCCTTTTTCCCATCTACTGAATTTATGCCATTAAACTCACCAGAATTAACTAAAATTCCCGGTTCTGTATAGGCAGATTTTAAATTTTCATCTGCACCAATTTCGGGAACAATGACAACTTTAATCGCTAAATTCTGTTCCTTTGCAAATTTGAAATCTCGCACATCATGGGCAGGTACACCCATCACCGCACCTGTACCATATTCATAGAGTACATAATCTGCAATCCATACAGGTACTTCTTCCCCGGTGAAGGGGTTGATGACTTTCCCACCAGTAGGAATACCGCGTTTTGGTTTGTCTTCTGCGGTTCTTTCTAACTCGCTTTGGTTGGTAACTTCCTTGATAAAAGCCTCTACAGCCGCTTTTTGGTCGGAAGTGGTGACAACTTGAGTTAACGGGTGTTCTGGGGCTAATACAACGTAGCTCACGCCATAAACGGTGTCGGGACGGGTGGTATAAACGGCGATTTTTTCATCTAAGCCGACTATGGGAAATTCTAAATATGCACCAGTGGATTTGCCGATCCAGTTAGCTTGCATTACTTTAACTCGTTCTGGCCAACCTGGTAATTTATCCAAATCATTTAATAATTCTTCAGCATAATCGGTAATCTTTAAAAACCACTGCCGCAATAATTTACGTTCTACTATTGCCCCACTGCGCCAAGAACGTCCTTCACTGTCTACCTGTTCGTTAGCTAGTACGGTTTGATCAATGGGGTCCCAATTTACAGCCGCTTCTTTTTGATAAGCTAAACCCGCTTCTAAAAATTGCAAAAATATCCACTGTGTCCACTTATAATAATCGGGGGAACAGGTAGCCAATTCTGCATCCCAATCTAAGGATAAACCCAGACGTTTTAATTGCTGTTTCATCTGGTCTATATTTTTATATGTCCATTTAGCAGGAGGTACACCTCTATCAATGGCGGCGTTTTCTGCGGGTAAGCCAAAGGCATCCCAACCCATCGGATGTAATACTCTATACCCTTGCATTTTTTTGAAGCGGGCGATTACGTCTGTAATGGTGTAGTTGCGGACGTGACCCATGTGCAAGCTACCTGATGGGTAGGGGAACATGGAAAGCGCGTAGAATTTGGGCTTGTTTTTGTCTTGAGGCGTTTTATCTAAGCCTAGTTCTAACCATGTTTGTTGCCATTTTTCTTCAATTGCGGCTGGGTCGTATAATGTTTTGGGACGGGATTCCACTAAAATTTCTCCTAATTAACTCTTTTATTGGTCTGTTGACCTATTGTAGATGTTAGGTAGAGACATTAGGAGAGGAAAAAACAATCATTTCTCCATCTGCGTTTATCTGCGTTTATCTGCGTTTTAATTTCTCCTCAAACCTGTGTTATGGAAAATGGTGAATCAAAAAATATCAATCCAGAAAATAGCAAATATGAAGAATTACGAGTTTTCGTATATGGTACTTTAAAACCTGGTAAATCTAATTATTACCTATGTAAAAATTATGTGATAGCAGCAAAAAAAGCTGTAGCATCAGGTAAACTATTTAATTTACCAATGGGTTATCCAGCGATGACTCTGGGAGATGGTAAAGTTTATGGATATTTACTGTCTTTCCCGGACTCCCAGATTTTACCAGCATTGGACGATTTAGAAGATTATCAGCCCAAAAAACCAATTTCAGAAAATCTTTACTATCGCCAATCTATGGAGATCTTTGATTTAGATGGCTTATCTTTGGGTTGGGCTTGGGTGTATTTGATGACACCCAAAAAGGTTGACAGATTCGGTGGTATTCCTCAGATGGACGGCTGTTGGAACAGTTAACGTCAAAGCTTTTAAACTGTTATCTGTCACCTGTAACCTGTCACCTCTAATTAGTTAATGTCTAATCCTGGTTCTTGTTCTGAAGTATTTGACTCATTAACTGGCTGGATGGGAGAAGCCACTGCTGTTTTAGGAATTTCAATGACTGGGTTATTCAAGGCTACCATTAGGGGTGAAACAGGTACTGCTGGCTGGGTTGTTACCGCCGTTGGTTGTATTTTCTGTTGTGCCAGTTGCAATTTGGATGTATTACCAGGAATGAAGCCAGATATTGTGCCAATGACACAAGCTGCTACAGCTGCACCACCAAACATCCAACCTAACTGGTAACGGTGGCGTAAGCGTTTCCAAACTTGTTGGAATGTGGCTTCTGGTGACTGTTCAGATGCTGGTATGGGCATAGATTGTACACCTTGCCTCAGTTTTAAAAGTCGTGCATACAATGACTTAACTGAGACATCCGTGTCCAGCCATTCTTCTACTTGCTTACGTTCGGTAGCATTAACTTCACCATCGAGGTAAGCACTCAATAACTCAAAGCGGTCAGCTTCGTTGTGCTGTAAGCAATCACGGTTCTCCATATCCTTAGTACCCGTTGATTGATTGGTATGTATGGCTTGCGACACCCTACTGCTATCAGCCATGTCATCTGATACATCATGAGGGAGTTGCGAGTGGGAACGGTCGTAAAACTGAGAATCAGTATTCATTTTAACGTTTTTACCAATTCATACACGGGTAAACACAGCGGATAAATTTGAGAATTTCAGCAATTTTACTCCTCAATGGTAGAAAGAATCTAGTTTTTACCGCAATTCTGAATATTTTTATATTCTACCATTGAATTGAGGAAAGAACTTGTACATTTACTTAGGCATCTAGATAAGTTTGCAGCTGAGATTGCAATCTGGTTCTAGCTCTAGCTATTCTCGATTTTACAGTTCCTAGAGAAACGCCAGTGATTTCGGCAATTTCTTCATAGGCCAGACCTTCGATTTCTCTCAGGACAATTGTAGTACGGAACACCTCTGGTAAATCGGCGATCGCATCTCGCAGTTGCTCATAAAATTCTCTAGTTGTCAGTTCTTCCTCTGGACCTGGTGTATCACCGGCAATTTCCCAATCCATCTCGCCGTCGTCTACCGAGCGGGGAGCATCTAGTGAGAGGGGAGCGACAACCCGTTTGCGTTTACGCAACTCGTCGTAGAACAAGTTAGTAGCAATACGGCTTAACCAACCCCGAAATTTAGCAGGTTCTTGTAATCGGTTAATATTCCGATAGACGCGAATCCAAACTTCTTGAGCCAAGTCGGCTCTGTCAGACCAGTCAGGAGCCAGATGATATAAAACCCTATCGACTTGAGTCTGATAGCGCCGCAAGAGTTCGGCAAAGGCAGCCTTGTCTGGACGCAATCCAGCTTGACAGCGCAAAATAAGATCGTGATTTGAGAGTTTGTCAACTTGCACCGATGCTTGTGAATAAGTTGCATCAACAGCTGACCAGGATACAGTAATCGATTGACTCATAGATCGTACTGGCTCTAAATAATCCCTTATCATTAGACCTGATAATTCTTCAAATGTTCCCAAGATAGGTGACGGATTTATGAGATCAACACGGAAATATAAATCAGGAATTATTAAAAAAGTGTTGAGTGTACAGTGGCGGGTCTTGAGTTGAGGTAAAAAAATCAGTAAAATATAGTCAGTTGAAAAACTGGCTACTACTGCTTGACTAACAACAGGGTGTGGGATCTGGGTAAAAAGAGGCAGGGGAGAAGCATTTTCCCCCTTGCTCCCTGCCAGAAAGCTCCGTTTCTTCTTCTCTGTCACCTGTCACCTGTCACTTTCCTCCTTGAACTCCTCCTCAATCATAAAGATATTGTCAGAGTAATGAGACAACTGATAATTATTGATAAATTCTTTGCTAATTGGCTGCTCTAGGCAGTCCATAATTTTAATGAGCCAGATATGTCAGGGATCAACAATAAGCAATGGCAATGGCAAGAAATGAATCTGTAGCGCGGATGGTGATGTTCTTCTGTTTTGGTACAGCAATTTTGTCTCTGGCTGTCCATTGGCACAACATGAAAACGACAGCGCAGTTAAATCCGTCTTTTTCCACTACATTGAGGAAAAATTCTACCGCCGCCAATGACTCTAGTCATCATCGATCTGAAGGGATTAACATTGGGGAAACGGCTTTGGCTGCACCTGTTCCCTCTTCTCCATCAAATTCTGTTGCTGGGAAAAAATATGTAGCTAGTGCTGCGGATACACCAAACAAGACAAAGCTGGTGGTTCCAGAACAGGGAGAGAAGCAGAAAACAAACAGCAAACCGAAGGGCTTTTTCTTTCCCGGTGTAGCTGAGGCCAAATCTGTTCAGGGACTAGATACTCAGGCACAGGTGGTAGTAGATTTAAGCGATCGCCGGGTCTATGTTCACCGCTATGACCAAGTGATAGCTAGTTACCCCATTGCTATTGGTAAAAAAGGTTGGGAAACGCCCACAGGTGATTTTCAGGTCATACATAAGGAACATCATCCAATTTGGAAACATCCGATAACTGGACAAATATTTGAAGCTGGTACTGATAGTCCTTTAGGAGACAGATGGATTGGTTTTTGGTCAGATGGCAGAAACGAAATAGGCTTTCATGGGACACCTGATACTGACTTGGTGGGTGCGGCTGTGTCTCATGGTTGTTTAAGAATGCGTAATTCTGATGTCCGAATGTTATATGAACAAGTTAGTTTAGGCACACCAGTAGTAGTGCGCGACTGAAATGGCAGGAGGCTGAGGACTGGGGACAGTGAAGAAAGCATGGGAAGCAGGGGAGGCAGGGGAGGCAGGGGAGGCAGGGGAAGCAGGGGGAGAATATTCACTTTTACATGAGTGCCTTTTGCCTCTTGCCTCTTGCCTATTCAACTATTTTGAAGGGTTTTCTGCGCTTTGCTCAAAATTAGGAGCATAAACTTGAAGCAAGTTACTGACTTGACTGAGAACATCGTTACCTGTATTTTTGCCTAAAGCTTGACGTTCTGGGAAGAATTCAGGTTGATCTAAGTAACGATCAAGGGCTTTGGCCACTTGTTGAGAGATCAACTCCTGAAGTTGTGTTTGAGCGCGTTGGCGTTGGTAATTTGCACCTTCTTCTGTGGTAGCATACAGCGGTGGAAGACGGTTGAGGGCGTAAGCAGTGATATCCCCCACATCCAAAGAGCTTTCACTGCTGGCTTCAATTTCTGCTACTTTAGAGATTACTTCACTCAGTACCAATTCTTCCATAACGTTAATAAATTGTTTGCGGGGTACTGCTACTACTTCACCAGTCAACAATGAACCCATCAGCTTGTCCAGTGCCATGTACTCTTCAATGGAGAGATCAGAGGCGTTATCACAGATTCTACCAACTTCTGCTTCCATTGCTGGTGTCAGATAACCTTCCTGGAGAGCTTGCTCAACAATTTTTTCAATAGTCATAATTCTCACGATTAAATTTAAGCCATATCATTTATAATTCATAATTCATAATTCATAATTCATAGTTGTTATTTGAATTACGAATTACGAATTAGAAATTACTAATCCATGATTGTGGTTTTCCAAGGTGTAGGATCAATAGATTGCCCATTGACATATAGACCCCAGTGTAAGTGAGGTCCTGTAGAAGCACCTGTAGAACCTACTGCACCAATTAGTTGACCAGGTTTGACAATATCACCTTCTTTGACATTTATGCGACTGAGGTGCATGAAAATGCTGGTTACTCCTTGACCGTGGTCAATGCCAACTACATTACCATGAACCCGGAATCCTTGGGATACTGTGCCAACTAAAACTACTTTACCTGATGCTGGGGCAATTACGGCTGAACCGGATGCACCAGCGTAGTCTAGGCCACGATGGTAGTAATCATTTGCAAATTTACCATTATAGTAGCGCCTTACACCATAGGTTGTTGTCAACCTGCCTT
>JBJOKS010000043.1:0-28052 GCA_046045965.1 Cyanobacteriota bacterium
TGCCGGAATTTACTTTAGAAATGGCGCTTTTGGCGAAAAATGCTGGTTTGAATGGGGCGGTTTGTTCTCCCCAGGAAGTGGGACAACTGCGGGAAAGTTGCGGTAAGGATTTTTTGCTGGTTTGTCCTGGGGTGCGTCCTAGTTGGGCTGAAAAAGGTGATCAAAAGCGATCGCTTTCTCCCGCTCAAGCTGTTCAAGCTGGTGCTGATTTTTTGGTGATCGGTAGACCTATTACTGCTGCTGCTGATCCGGTTTTGGCTTGGGATAAGATTTGTGAGGAGGTGGGTTAACTCTGTTTTTGTTTCGCGCAAAGGCACAAAGGAGCAAAGGCGCAAAGGAAGAGAGAAACGAACCACGAAGAAGCGAAGGACACGAAGGTAAGAGGTTTCAGAGAGATTTTTTGACTGTGTTCTCAGTTTTGTGGGGTGGGCATCTTGCCCGCCCAAGTTATGGGATAATGTTTTTTACAGGATGTAGGTTTTTGGATTTGATGATTTTTCAAGATGAGGGAAGTAAAAAAGGCTGGTTTGTTTTTAAGGATTTAGTATTTCTTTTTCCTTGCTGGTTTTTGCTGTCTTTTGTCTTTGTATCTCCTGTTTTCTCGAAAAATCTTTCTCCTAAACCTGTAAAATCAGAGTTGAGTAGTTCTTGTTCTGAGCAAAGTTTGGAGAGTTTAACTACTCGGTTGATGTTAGATTTACCTAGCTATGCTAACCGCGTTACTCAAAGATCCCGTCGTCTGAGTCGCAGTGTTGATATTTATCCTTATATTTTGGTGGCAGGTAAGCCGGAGTTTCAACCTTTACCTTTAAGTCCTGGTATTGATAGTTTCCAAAAGTATGAATCTGAAGGCGTTGATCAGGTTTTCTTTACAACCCTGGAACGACAGTATATTAATAAAAAGGCGGTGGAGTTACAACAGTTCCATAGACTGTTTTTAACGAAAACTAATTTGGGTTGGCAGGTAGTGATGATGTTTACTCAAACTGGTGAATATCCAGTAAAATCACCAATCGCTCCTCCCAGGGATAGTAGTAACGGTGCGATCGCTCAAGGTGTTAAGCTTTGGTTACGTGATTGTCACGCGGGAAGTGTGCGGTTAAGATAAGTAGATTTTTTCTGTTGAAGTCGGTTTTTGGAAAAAAAGTTTTTTGTCAATAAGAATAGGTCTATTCTCAATATTGTTGAGAATTTTTTCTATTTATTCAACGAGTTTTGGTTATTTCAGCCGTCGCTCTTGACATACTAAATTTTTTCTGCTAAATTTGGTTAAAATCCCAAGGGATTGGTGTAAGTCAGGTTAACCCAGAGACGGGGATTTTGAGAGTATTAGACAAAGTTTTATATCAAGTTTTATAACAACCAATTTTCTAGTTTTAGTCCTGTAATTCTGGATAAGTCAGAATCATTAGAAACGAGAATTAAATCCCGTGTGATTGCTGTTGCTGCTATTAAAACATCTGCATCTTGGATGGGTTTACCTTTTACTTTTAATTGAGCATGAATTTCACAGGATTTTTCAATGATTTCTAAATCATCTAAAAATAACACAGGATAATCATTACAAAACCCATGAAAATCTGCCAGTTGTCTAGTAGCGTTGAGAGATATTAGTCCTCTTTTCACTTCATAGTAAGTAATACAACTAATAAATATTTCTGAACCTAGAAAGCTTAACTCTCTCAGTTTATCATTTATAGTTGTATTTTTCTTTAACGCATAACTAACGATATTTGAATCAAGTAAATAATTCACCCTTTTATCTTCCTTCTACTGCTGCATCAAAAATCGCTATTTCTTCAGGTGATAAGTCGTTTAATGTTCCAGAAACCGCTTCTAGAGTTAAGATTTTACTAATTCTTCTGGTTAAATCATGTTCTTTAATAGCTCTCATTTCTTCTGGTGAAAGTCTGTTAAATAATTCTATCAGCATTTCGGTCATTTCATGTTGGTCTAATTTTACCATGTATAAGCTATTTTTCCGAAATAGTTTATCTACTAATGTGGAAATGCGTTCTCTTAGTTCTTGTTGGTAGTCGGTGATTTGTTCTTGCATGGTGGTTACTCCGTTTGTAGTTGAGAAAATCTTAAGTTCTATTTATATTATATCATTCAACAAATTAATTTTTTAATACTCATTTAGAAAATAATCTGCGTTGATCTGCGTCCATCTACGTTCAAGTATTATTCCTTGTACTTCACTGGAATGGGAATGGCTATAATGATGCTATAATAACAAGAAATAAGGAAATCAAGATAAATCATGATTACTGGAATTAAACAAAAAGCAACCGTTGGTAAAAATGGCAAAATTGAATTACCTACAACTGAGTTACCAGAGGGAACAATTGTAGAGGTAATTGTGTTATCATCTTCCCTACCTGCAAAGAAAAAAGTATTAACTGCTCGTGAGTTACTTGATTCGAGTGTGATAGGTTTATGGGAAGAAAGGGACGATATTCAAGATAGTCTTGTTTACTCTCGTCAGTTACGTGAACAGTCCCAAAGGAGAGATTATGATTCTCCTAGATAGTGATATTGTTATTGACTTTCTTCGTAAATATCCACCTGCAATTATTTGGTTAAGTTCTTTGGGAGATGAAGAAATTGCTTTACCTGGTTATGTAGCGATGGAATTGATGCAAGGATGTAAGAATAAGTTAGAATTGCAGGAAATTCGCAAATTTATTGCCAATGTTGAAGTAATTTGACCAACACCTGAAACCTGTGATCAAGCATTAGAAGTATTTGCAAATTATCATCTTAGTCATAATTTGGGATTAATTGATGCTTTAATCGGTCAAACATCAATCGCTTTCGGGTTACCATTACATACGTTTAATGTTAAGCATTATGCTGTTATTCCAGGTTTAATCACTGTTCAACTATATAAAAGATTATAGGATTTTTAAATGTCAGAATCAGGATGTCCAGGATTTGAGGATGTACAGGATGTAATTTATCGGTTGTTTATTGGTGCTGAATGTTGTAATTGTCAGAATCAGGATGTCCAGGATTTGAGGATGTACAGGATGTAATTTATCAGTTGTTTGTTGGTGCTGAATGTTGTTGTAATTATCTGAATCATAATAAAAAAAATCCCCAACTTCCCACTAACAATTATTAAATAACATCCTGAAAATCCTTTAATCCTGGTTATCCTGATTCAGACAAAATAATCCCCAATTTCCCACAAACCAATTCTTGATTATTGATTAATCTGTAATTCTCCTAGTTTAAAAAGTAACGAACCGCAGAGACGCAGAGGACGCAGAGGAAGAAAATTATAAACTGGGTTTAAGATCCCCGACTTCTTATTTGATCTTATTAGTTATTGTCAGAATTCGGGCATCTGTGCCATCACTTTTTGAGTTTTTAATGTATTAATGTAGGTCAAGGTAAGCCCAACCTAAATATGATTTTAACTGGATGTTAAAAATGGCTCTAAACGTTCAATGGAAAATTGTTCTTTGCCCACAGCTTTACCTATCGTACTGAGTGTTTCAATCTCATCTACGCAATCCATTTGTTCTAATGCTTTGATGTTGATAATATCAGCATCAATAATACCTAAATCCTGAAATCGTTTTTTAGTAAATTTAACTGTTAGACGAAAATAAGTACATAGTTTATCATTTAATTTTTCTGGAAGAGCTTGTGAAGAGGGTTTGTAGATAATTTTCTCATCATTCTTATCCCAATCATTCGGTTGATAGCCAATTAATTTTAAAATATGATTCTGTTGGATATTTGCGTCCTCCATCAGAAGATTGATGATATATTCTGCCCAATTAACTGCAATATAATTTTTGACTTTACCAATATCTATTTTGTTATCATAAAACCCTGTTCCTATGGAAATTAACAAGAGGTTATCAACGCCCCTTTTCCAACCAAGTCCTCCACTTGATGGTGGTTTTGTTGCTTCCAAAAATAACTGAAATGCAGGATTATTGTACATACTAACTCCTCCATCAACAAACTCATAAGGTTCTCCTGCAACTTCAAATTGATGAGGTGGAAAAAAAGTAGGGGCTGCTGAACTAGCTCTGATTAAATCTCTTAATTTGACTTGTTTATCTTCTTTAAACAATTTGTTATTGTCATGGCTGGCAAAAATAGATGTATTACCTTCGGTAGCATTCTTAGTCACAATCATTAATATAGTTTTTAAATCAGGAGACCCCAAAGTCATATCTCCAAACACTTCTTGCAGCTTGTTTTCTAGGTGCGTTGGATTGTATTTTGTAAATAGCCTACCCAACTGAGGAATTTGGGATTTCCAAGTCTTTGTAAAAATTTGTTTTCCATCTTGTTTATAAATGGATAGAAGCTCTCTTGCTGACATTCCCTTAGCTAATCCAGCAGCTAAAATTGAGCCTGTACTAGTCCCACCAATGAGATCAAAGAAATCCGCTAGGCATTGCCATCTTGGATTATAAGTCCTGAGCGCATCTTCTATCTGTACTAAAATTTCGGCAGCCATCACACCGCGAATACCACCACCATCAATAGACAGCAATCTTTTTACTTCTGTCATAATGTTTCTATGATTTATCTACATGGCGCTATATTATATCCGAAATTATCTAAATTTTGTCTGGTTTCAAGGCATTTTTAGTGGTTTAAAGTCAGAGTTTAACCCAGGAGTAGAGCATACTAAGTTAAAGGCTCTAATGAAGGAGATTTCATCTGCTTGGGATGCTTTGGTTACGTTAGTTAACAATGTACTTTTGCTCACATCTGCTCAAAAATTAGCTAAAAAAATAACCACAATAATACGAGGACTTGCATATTTACGTAATAATTTAATCATTAAATAACTAATTAATCAATCAGTTATGTAAACAGAATTTACAAAAAAGTGAGAAAACCTTGCTAAATTGTTAAGATTTGTCAATAATGATTACGATTTTTATATCATTTTGTTTCAGTTCAGGGAGAAAACCCCCACTGAAACAGAGTTTTCTGGTACAAAACTCTTAATTGCCGAAGAAAATGGAAGAAAAGAACTTCCAGTAGAGAACACGCCTCAAAGGAGCTTATCTGAATGTTCACCCAGGTCAAGTCCACAATTAGACATATTGCACCTGACGATCTACGCGGACGCAATCTGATTAAAGTCGTTTATGTTGTGCTTGAGTCTCAATATCAAAGTTCTTTATCTCAAGCAGTGCGGGAAATTAACGCCAACCACCCCAGCATAGCTATAGAAATTAGTGGTTACTTAATTGAAGAACTGCGCGACTCGGAAAATTATGAAGATTTCAAACGCGATATAGCTAGTGCTAATATATTCATCGCTTCCCTGATATTTATTGAAGACCTAGCGCAGAAACTCGTCGCTGCCGTACAACCCCACCGCGATAACTTTGATGTGGCGGTTGTTTTCCCCTCCATGCCCGAAGTTATGCGCCTTAACAAAATGGGTAGCTTCTCCTTGGCGCAGTTGGGACAATCTAAGAGCGTTATTGCCAACTTCATGAAGAAGCGTAAAGAGAAATCTGGCGCTGGTTTCCAAGATGGAATGTTAAAGCTCCTGCGTACCCTTCCCCAAGTGCTGAAATTCCTACCAATGGAAAAAGCACAAGACGCTAGAAACTTTATGCTCAGTTTTCAGTATTGGTTAGGTGGTTCACCAGAAAACCTGGAAAACTTCCTGTTGATGCTGGCTGATAAATACGTCTTAAAAGGTGAAGAGAAACAAAAACTAGCTGCTGCTGACTATCAAGCACCAGTAGTTTATCCCGACATGGGTATTTGGCATCCTCTCGCGCCAAATATGTTTGAAGATGTGCGAGAATATCTGAATTGGTATTCTGTCCGCAGAGACATTTCTCGCAACCTCAAAGACCCCCTCGCACCCTGTGTAGGTTTGGTTTTACAACGCACTCACCTAGTTACCGGAGATGATGCACATTATGTAGCAATTGTCCAGGAATTAGAATCTTTAGGTGCAAAAGTTCTCCCTGTATTTGCTGGTGGTTTGGATTTCTCTAAACCTGTAGATGCTTATTTCTACGAACCTACAACCAGATTACCTTTAGTTGATGCGGTTGTTTCCTTAACCGGTTTTGCTTTAGTGGGTGGACCTGCAAGACAAGACCATCCCAAAGCTATCGAAGCATTAAAAAAATTAAACCGTCCCTACATGGTAGCCCTTCCTTTGGTGTTCCAAACCACCGAAGAATGGTTAGATAGCGATTTGGGGTTACATCCCATTCAAGTGGCTTTACAAATTGCTATTCCTGAACTTGATGGTGCGATCGAGCCTATCATCCTATCCGGTAAAGATGGGGCAACAGGTAGAGCGATCGCCTTACAAGACCGTGTAGAAATCGTAGCTCAACGTGCCTTAAAATGGGCAAGTTTACGCCGTAAACCCAAACTGCTGAAAAAAGTCGCTATCACCGTTTTCAGCTTCCCTCCCGATAAAGGTAACGTGGGAACTGCGGCATATTTAGATGTATTTGGTTCTATCCATGAAGTTCTCAAAGGACTGAGAAACAACGGTTACGATGTGCGAGACATCCCCGAAACCGCGCAAGAGTTGATGGAACAAGTCATCCACGACGCACAAGCGCAGTACGCAAGTCCTGAACTCAACATCGCTTACAAAATGTCAGTCCCTGAATATGAAGCACTGACACCATACTCCCAACGCTTAGAAGAAAACTGGGGTCCACCACCAGGAAACTTAAACAGCGACGGACAAAACCTGCTCGTATACGGTAAGCATTTCGGTAACGTCTTCATCGGTGTACAACCAACCTTTGGTTATGAAGGCGACCCCATGCGCTTATTATTCTCCCGTTCCGCTAGTCCTCATCATGGTTTCGCCGCTTTCTATACCTATTTAGAAAGAATTTGGGGTGCTGATGCCGTTTTACATTTTGGTACACACGGATCATTAGAGTTTATGCCTGGTAAACAGATGGGGATGTCTGGAGATTGTTACCCAGATCAACTAATTGGCACAATTCCCAACCTGTATTATTACGCAGCGAATAACCCCAGTGAAGCGACTATCGCTAAACGTCGCAGTTACGCCGAAACAATTTCTTACCTCACCCCACCTGCGGAAAACGCTGGTTTATACAAAGGTTTGAAAGAACTCAGTGAGTTAATTGGTTCTTACCAAACTTTGAAAGATAGCGGCCGGGGAGTTTCCATTGTCAATGCGATCGTTGACAAATGCCGCATTGTAAACTTGGATAAAGATATTGACCTGCCCGAAACCGACGCTAAAGATATGTCCTCTGAAGAACGGGATAATATCGTCGGTATCGTTTATCGCAAGTTAATGGAAATTGAATCTCGCTTATTACCTTGCGGTTTGCATATCATCGGTAAACCACCTTCTGCGGAAGAGGCGATCGCCACTTTAGTGAATATTGCCAGTTTAGATCGGCAAGAAGACGGTATACTTGGTTTACCCTCCATCATTGCTAACAGCTTAGGCCGCAACATTGAGGAAATTTACCGCAACAGCGACAAAGGCATTTTAGCCGATGTGCAATTGTTACAAGATATTACAATGGCTACCCGTGCGGCTGTAGCAGCTTTAGTACAAGAACAAATTGATGCAGAAGGTCGAGTTTCCTTAGTATCCAAGTTGAATTTCTTTAACATGGGTAAAAAAGAACCTTGGGTAGAATCTCTGTATCAGTCCGGTTTTAACAACGTGGACACCTCTGCATTAAAACCCTTGTTTGAGTATTTGGAATTTTGCCTCAAACAAGTTTGTGCAGATAACGAACTCGGTGGTTTATTGCAAGGATTGGAAGGTGAATATATTTTACCCGGACCTGGTGGCGACCCCATCCGTAATCCTGACGTATTGCCCACAGGTAAAAATATACACGCCTTAGACCCCCAATCTATCCCCACCACTGCGGCTGTGCAGTCCGCGAAAATCGTCGTTGACAGGCTGTTAGAACGCAATAAGGCTGAAAATGGTGGAAATTGGCCAGAAACCATCGCCTGTGTCCTCTGGGGTACAGATAACATCAAAACCTACGGGGAATCCCTGGCACAAATTATGTGGATGGTGGGAGTGCGTCCTGTTCCCGATTCTTTGGGACGGGTGAACAAGTTGGAATTGATACCTTTAGAAGAATTGGGTCGTCCTAGAATTGACGTTGTAATTAACTGTTCTGGTGTATTCCGCGACTTGTTCATCAACCAAATGAACCTGCTTGACCAAGGTGTGAAAATGGCCGCTGAAGCTGATGAACCCTTGGAAATGAACTTTGTGCGGAAACACGCACTGCAACAAGCGGAGGAAATGGGAATAAATCTGCGTCAAGCTGCAACCCGTGTTTTCTCTAATGCTTCTGGTTCTTATTCTTCTAATATCAACTTAGCAGTTGAGAATAGCACTTGGGATAGTGAAGCGGAATTGCAAGAAATGTATTTGAAACGCAAATCTTTCTCTTTCAATTCTGATAACCCCGGTGTGATGGATGAGTCACGGCAGATTTTTGAAACAACTTTGAAAACTGCTGATGCAACTTTCCAAAATCTGGATTCTTCGGAAATCAGTTTAACTGATGTTTCCCATTATTTTGACTCTGACCCCACTAAGTTAGTTGCAAGTCTGCGTGCAGATGGTAAGAAACCTGCGTCTTATATTGCAGATACAACTACTGCGAATGCACAGGTAAGAAGTTTATCGGAAACTGTGCGTTTGGATGCGCGGACGAAGTTGTTAAACCCCAAATGGTATGAGGGGATGTTGTCTCACGGTTACGAAGGTGTGCGGGAACTTTCCAAGCGGTTGGTAAATACCACTGGTTGGAGTGCAACTGCTGGTGCTGTGGATAACTGGGTTTATGAGGAAACCAATGAGACGTTTATTAAAGATGAGGAAATGCAGAAACGTCTGATGAATTTGAATCCTCATTCTTTCCGCAAGATTGTTTCTACTTTGTTGGAAGTCAATGGTCGCGGTTATTGGGAGACGAGTGAGGAGAATTTAGACAAGTTGAGGGAGTTGTATCAGGAGGTGGAAAATCGGATTGAGGGTATAGAATAATCATCATCTGATGTTGTAGAGACGTTGTATGCAACGTCTCTAAATAATGGGCATTTACCTTAATACCAAAAATGTTGTATAATCATTAATTAATATTAAGCTTTATATATCTTGTTCACTAACCTAATATGGGTTATTATTGATTTTTAGAATTAGTTATGAGGTAAATACGAAAGTGAAGATTAAACAAGAGGATATACCTGTAGATAAAATTATCTTAGAAGATTGCTTACAAATGCTTCGTAATCTGCCAGATGCAAGTGTAGATTTAGTTGTATCTTCACCTCCGTATAATTTAGGCAAAGAATACGAATCTAGACAAGCTCTTGATTTTTATTTAAAAGAACAAACATTAGTATTAAGAGAATGTGCTAGGATTCTTAAAAAAACAGGTTCGTTATTTTGGCAGGTTGGAGCTTTTGCTGATAAAGGAATGCTGATTCCTTTAGATATTCGTTTCTTTCCCATTCTTGAATCTTGTAATTTAATTCCCCGTAATCGTATTATATGGGCTAGACAACATGGACTACACGCTCAAAAGAAATTTTCTTGTAGACATGAAACAATTCTTTGGTTTAGTAAATCTGATAATTATAAATTTAATTTAGATGCAATTAGAGTTCCACAAAAATATCAAAATAAGAAGCATTTTCGAGGAAGTCGTAAAGGTGAACTTTCATGTAATCCAGATGGTAAAAATCCTGGTGATATTTGGATATTTCGCAATGTTAAACACAACCATGAAGAACAAACTATACACCCCTGCCAATTTCCAGAGGATTTAGTAGCTAGAATTATCTTAGCTACAACCGACAAAAATGATATTGTGTTAGATCCTTATATGGGTACTGGTACTGTAGCAGTGGTAGCTAGAGATTATGAACGCCATTTTATCGGAACAGAAATTGAACAGAAATATCATGAGGTTGCACTACGTCGTCTCAGTGGTAAACCAGATGAAAATGGATATTTTCCTAATCTAAAAACATTGCGTGATTATGTTGATAAAACTGGTGAACCTATCGAAAAATTTAGATTTGATTTGCAAATAGGAAATAGAGCTTCAGAAAGCAGTAAAGCAAAAATTTATCCAGAAGAATATCACTTACAAGAAATGGAAGATAGATTACTCTATGAGGAAACTGCTTTTGCTGCTGGTTTACGAAATGAAGAACTTCCCATAGATCCAAAGCTAAATGGAGCTGGAAAGAAAACACAGTTGCAAAATAAAATAGTTAAGCAAGTAGAACAGATTGAACAAGTTGAACTGAAATTATGGATTTAATACAGTATGATTAAAGATTCATAACTTAGGAATCAAAAAGGTTAAGTATTTGATTTAACCTTTATTGTATCGCCTATTTATCTGTAATATACTCACCATTAATCGTCATACCAAATGAAATGTATACTGGTGATTTTTCTTGCCAGATTTTATTTGGTATTGACGTTGATTTTGCGTGACAATCTTTCGAGCAGTTTTCTTCTCATATTCTGTCCAAATAGCGGATGCAGTTGTATTTATATGTTCAAATAACCCAACAACTCTAATTGGTATTTTAAACAATTTGATTTCATCTAGGGCTGATAACTGTCGAACAGCTTGCTCATAGTAAAGGGAACTATTGGAAGAAGGGAATATTTGGGATTTAGTAATTATAATCATAAGCTTGATAGACTGTCCCCCTAATTGAGTACCTTTTTGAAAGAAAAACTCCACTCTTGCTGTATTATTGAGCAAAAATGGATAGTTAGAAAACTGATTTTCAAGAATTAATCCTGCTTTAGCAAGATCAATCCCTTTACCGAAAAATTCGTATTGAGTAGGAATGGGCAGCAGATTCCATCCCAATTTATTCAGGTAATTCTCAATATATAAATTTGTTCCTACTGGGTCGAAAATAGGTTTTCCCTGTTTGTTAGCTTGACTTGAAGCCTTAATGTGTAAAGGCATTCTAGTTAGCACAGTTTCAATCTCATTCCACTCTGTATTATAATGGGTATTAATAACAGTATTGGCTGCATTAAAATCAGTAATTTGAATTAGAATAACTACCTCTCTTTGTTGTATGTGAGCAAATTTTCAATAAAAGTTAATGGATCTATTTCCAGAACTTGAGTCAATTGTAAAAATTCAATCAAGTCAAGACGACGCTCCCCACGTTCATACTTTGATACATAGGATTGTGGACGCTCTAATTTTGCTGATAGTTCTGCTTGAGTAAGGTTAGCAGCTTTGCGAGCCTCTATAAGCATTTTGCGAAACTGATTGTATTCTTCACTGAAAACGGATTTAGACACTTGAACGGATATTGAACTTGATAAAAGTTAGAACATATTACCTAACTCTGTTCAATCTTAAAACCTAATATGGGATAAACCCAAAATAGGTTTTTTGTAGAGCGTCAGAGTTTCTATGAGTTACGCATTGTACAAATTTACTATTATGTGAGTGAACGAAATTACGTAGTTTCAGGCTTTTGAGGATGAAGTTTAGACAAATAGCGATTGCGCGGAGTGCAGTACCAGAGGCGATCACCCAAAAATACTATGCAATAGCGATCGCTGTTTGGAGGTTTGGAAGATGCGATCAAGTTTTGGGGATGTGGAGGTGCGATAGCGTAAGCGCTGCTGCAAGCAGTTCGCTGTTTGGGGGTTTGGGGGAAGTGCGATCGCTTTTGGGGGATGTGTGGGAAGTGCGATCGTTTGTTGAGGTTTGGGGGGTGCGATCGCGTTTGGGTTATGTGTGGGATGTGCGATAGCGTAAGCGCTGCTGCAAGCAGTTCGATGTTTGGAGGTTTGGAGGAAGTGCGATCGCTTGTAGGTATGTGGAAGATGTGCGATAGCGTAAGCGCTGCTGCAAGCAGTTCGCTGTTTGGGGATGTGGGGAGGGTGCGATCACGTTTAGGGATGTGTGGGAAGTGCGATCGCGTAGCAGATAAATATAACTATTCTTCTTCTGCTAATATCTGTGAAATATCCCGTGCAGCATGAATTAACCGGACAATTTCAATATAATCATCCCCTTGCAAATAAAAAATTAGATGCTTTTCAAATCCTTTAACTGGCCACTTTCGCAAACCCAGTAAACGAGGATTTCCAATATCATAAACACTACCAATACCCGGTAGTTGTGCTATTTGTGAAAAAGTCTGCCTAGTAGCATCAAAAAAACTCAATGCTGCATCGAAATTACTCTGTGCAATATAAGCAAACTGTTCATCCAGATCAGCACTAGCCTTTGGTCTGATTATAATTCGTCTAGTCATTGGCTATGATTTGCGAATTCTTTCAATCAGTTGGGAGCGTTTTTGTTCCCACCATTCATCTGTAATTTCTATTGCATCACCGCTATCTAATCCTTCCAATAATAACTTTTCTATTCGTGATTGTTGGACTCTTTCTAAGTCTTGACGAATTAGGTGTCTAATATATTCGCTAGTTGTACTGTAACCACCTTTTTCTACCTGTTCATTGATAAAATCCCGCATAGAATCGGGAAGAGAAATATTTACTGTAGTCATAATTAACAAGTGTTGATTTTTCTGACTATCTAATTATGGCAAATATTGTCAATTTTTGTCAAACAGTCTGCATGGCGATCGCTGGTTGGAGGTGTGGAGGTGCGATCGCTTGTTGAGGATGTTGGGGAAGTGCGATCGCGTAAGCGCTGCTGCAAGCAGTTCGCTGTTTTGGGATGTGGAGGAAGTGCGATCGCGTAACTGTAGGTAGAAATTTTGTATAATTCACATAATGATATAAAATTCAAAGATAAATGATACAAACATTTAAAAATAAATCCTTAGAAAATCTATTCAGAGAAAATTTTAATAAAGGAATCCCAGCAAACCTAGAAAAGAAAATTAGAATTAGATTAGAAGTTATAGACTCAGCTTTAATTGTAGATGATATAAGATTACCGGGATATGATTTGCATGAATTAAAAGGAGATAGAAAAGGAACTTGGTCAATTAAGGTATCAGGAAACTGGCGAATAACGTTTAAATTTGAAGATGGTGATGCTTATGATGTCAATTTAGAAGATTATCATTAATGTTGTGTTAAGATAGTAGTAAATAGTTGAAATTTGTTAAATAAATTTCACCAAATTATCTAGGAGGATTAATTATGAATAATTGGCAAAATATTACTGATGAGAGATTAGCAAGACCAATACATCCAGGTGAGGTAATTGCAGATATTTTAGATGATTTAGAAGTTAATCATAACGCTTTTGCCGAAGTTTTAGGAATATCTCATCAAACAATTCAAGAAATTATTAATGGTGAAAAATCAATTACTGTAGATATTGCAATTCGTCTGGGTAAAGCTTTAGGTAATGGACCCAGACTTTGGTTAAATCTTCAGCAAAAGGTTGATGTTTGGGATGCTTTACAAATTCATCAGGAAGAATATAATAAAGTTATAACATTGGTTTAGAAGAAATATGGATTTTATTACTCTCTATCTACCTCCATCAATTCAATTAACTGATGATCAATTTTTTGAATTATGTCAAATTAACGAGTTAATCAAATTTGAACGAAGTTCTCATATTAGTCTGATATTAAAACCTTTATTAGATGGTGTATCTAGCAATATTAATGCTGGGTTAACTACTCAATTAGCAAATTGGAACGATGACAAATTACAAGGTATAGTTTTTGGTTCTGATGTCGGTTTTATTTTACCAAATGGTGCGATTCGCTCCCCTAGTGCTGCTTGGATAAAGTTGGAAAGATGGAATACTTTAAGTGATGAGGAAAAGGAAAAATTTCCTCCTATTTGTCCTGATTTTGTGATTGAGTTACTTTCTCCTAGTGATAGTTTGAAAACTACACAGGAAAAGATGAGGGAATATATAGATAATGGTGTGCGTTTGGGGATATTAATTAATCGTAAATCTCGTCAGGTGGAAATTTATATACCTGGTAATGAGGTTGAGGTCTTAGAGTCTCCTGTTACGGTTTCGGGGGAATATGTTTTAAAGGGTTTTGTTTTGAATTTGGGGATGATTTGGTAATATTTACAATTATTAAATCTATCTATTACAAAATAGTGATACACTTGATCTCGTTAATCATATACAAGCAGGTGTTTTATATTGCTCATTATATAATTACTTAACTTTAGCAATTCTTTGGGAGCAACAACCGTGATAGATGGTAAAGCTATTTCTATTTCATTATTTACAGGTGCTTATGGTCTAGATTTAGGATTAGAACAAGCAGGTTTTCATACTGTAAGTGTAGTTGAAAAAGATCGTGATGCTGTCAAAACAATAGCTCTTAATCGTCCATTTTTAAAAGAAAGTGCAATTCCCAGAGAAATACAAAATATCACCTCTCAACAATTACTAGAAGAAGGAGGAAGAGTTTTAAATTTAGGACGTGCTTTACAACCAAAAGAAGTTAATTTAGTTACAGGTGGTCCACCATGTCAACCATTTAGTACAGCAGGAAAAAGAGGTTCTGTTATGGACCCTCGTGGTAGTTTATTTATGGACTTTATTCGCATTGTTAAAGAAGTCCAACCCTGTTTTTTCTTAATGGAAAATGTTAAAGGTTTGCTTTCTGCTCCACTGCGTCATCGGCCAATTAATCAACGTGGAAAAGATTACCCACCTTTAGAACCTGATGAAATGCCTGGTGCTGCTTTAAAAGTAGTATTATCAGAAATGCAAGCAATAGGATATAACGTAGTTTACAACCTGTTAGAAGCAGCAGATTATGGAGTTCCCCAAAATCGAGAGCGTGTCATATTTATCGGTTCTAGAGATGGTGAAACTGCTACATTTCCTATTCCCAAATATTGTAAAAATGGTCAAACTTTACCTAAATGGAGGACATTAAAAGATGCTTTAACTAGGTTAGTTGATGTAGAACCAGAATATATGTCTTATTCAGAAAATCGTTTAAAGTATTTAAAATTATTAAAAGCTGGACAAAATTGGCGACATTTACCAGAAGAGTTGAAAAAAGAAGCTATGGGAGGAGCTTATAATTCTGGAGGTGGAAAAGTCGGTTTTTATAGAAGATTATCCTGGGATAAACCTTCACCAACAATTACTACAAGTCCCCATCAAAAAGCTACAGATATGTGTCATCCAGAAGAATTACGTTGTTTAACAGTGCGTGAGTCTGCAAGGATTCAAACATTTCCCGATGATTGGATTTTTTATGGTTCTGTAAGTTCTAAATATAAACAAATTGGTAATGCAGTTCCCGTATTACTTTCTAAAGAACTTGGTAGTTATATTTTTAATTTAATTCACGGAAATAAATCAAAAGGTAAAGAAATAACTGAACAACTATCACTTTTTTAAGTAAGGCATTTTAGTCCCCCTTTTCTTCAAGGGGGGGGTTCCAGGTGGAAACAGGAAGAAAAAGCACAAATTTGTTAGCTTTTCTGTATCGTATGTTGACTAATCTAAGATGTAAGAAATAATTCTATCCTCTTGTTTCTTGAATCTCCTTTTGAAACTGATTAACAACTCGATCCAAACCTACAGAATGAGCAGCTTTAAATAATAACCGATCGCCCTCCTGTACAAACGTCTTTAATCTCGCTACCAAATCAGCATGAGTTGTTAAACATTCACAAGGAATCCCCTTAGCACTGTCAGCGATAATTTCCGCATCTTTGCTATCAACTAAAACTAGTAAACCATCTAAATTTAATTTCTGCACCATTTCCCCAACTTGTTGATGTAATTGTTGGGATCTGTCTCCTAACTCCTTCATTGCACCTAATACGGCAATTTTCCGCTTTCCAGGAGTATCTGCTAACAACTGCAAAGCTGCTAACATCGCTTCTGGGGCAGCATTATAAGTTTCATCTAAAATGACAATATTATTAGGTAAATTAACCCGTTGCGATCGCCCTCCCGGCATATTCACCATCACCCCACCTTGCAGCGTTTTCCAATCAATTTCTAACACCTTAGCTACTGCTAAAGCCGCTAAAAAATTAGTAGCATTGTGACGACCAGCTAACGGTAAAGGTAAACGCAATTCTCCCACTTCTACAACTTCATTATCAATTAATTTCCCTTGAATATCCCCACCAGAAAAGCCATAACTAATCACTTTTCCCCGCCAAAATTTCTCCGCTGTCGCCATTAATAGCGGACTATCATGATTGAGAATTGCCACACTATCACTAGGCATTTCTGCTAATAACTCGCATTTAGCTTCAGCTATAGCTTGTTCTGAACCTAGTAACTCAATATGTGCTGTTCCCACATTCGTAATTACACCGATAGTTGGCCTAGCTATGTGCGTTAATTCCGCAATTTGTCCTCTCCCCCGCATAGCCATTTCTATCACCGCAAACTCATCTTCTGCACCCAGTTCTAACAGGGTTTTAGGAACTCCAATTTCATTATTGAAATTTCCATAAGTTTTGTGAACCTTTCCCTGGGTTGCTAAAACAGCTGCTATTAGTTCCTTAGTTGTCGTTTTACCCACCGAACCCGTTACCCCAATTACAGGAATAGAAAAAGCATCCCGCCACCATCTAGCAATTTGCTGATATGCTTTCAGGGTGTCGGGTACTTGTAATACAGGTAATTCAGAGTTTTCATAAGTATAATCCACAATAGCTGCGATCGCACCCTTAGCGATCGCCATCGCTACAAACTCATGTCCATCAAACTTTTCACCGCGTAAAGCCAAAAACACCTCACCCGGTCGTAAAATCCTAGTATCTGTTTGGATACCGCTGCTGATTTGAGCTAAGGCAGATACAGATAAATTCACAGGAGTGGCTTCAAGAACTTCCACCAATTGGGATAAAGTGGCCGCAACAGGCATACTGATCATTAATAAAAGTTAATTCCCAAATCATCATACAGTAGATACCTGACTTCTTAGAGAAGTTGGGAAGCTGACAATTCTTTATCCTTTACAAAACTTAATCTAAAATTCTTGCACCGAGAAAATACATAAAAAGAGACATCGGTTTTCTTCATCAAAAATATAAAATTCTGTTGTGGTACTTTTGGACTGTGACATTTATCTGTCGGCTATCAATTACCGTCCCAGTAGCGGTACAGTTACCTGCTGAGTAAAAAATGTTTACCACTTCCAGGTAAACCTGCAACGCTGTGAGACTTGAAGAGTTTGCTGTTCTCCACATTAAGGGTGAACACGCGCATTGAATATTGTGGTTTGAGAACTATCCCAAAGAGTGTAAATTTAGTTGTCTCCTGTTTTTTCAATTGTCTCAATCACTGCCAAACCTATACTAGAAGCTGCAATTAAGACAACTGCTGAAATCAAATAGGCGTTGGTCAACATTCGGAGGGCTTCGTCAAAAAAAATGTAGGTGGTCATTTGTTCACCTTTTGAACTTTAAGAGGCTACTAGTGCTATTTATTTCTTCACACCCTGATAGGTCAATCTCGCTGATTAATTCCTAGCAATAGCATCTTAACAAAACTTTAGCTAATTCAAAACCCCATGACAAAATTTTCTCGCTAAAGATTTGATGAATTTAACTGAGCTTTAGTCACAGACAATACCGAAAAATACTATAAGTAAAAATAGCCACATTTTAAGTTTACGTAAATATTTGTTTAGCCTTGTATAGCTTGATGCAAAAATATTAAGGATGATTATGGAATATTTACATTTAGCAATATTTACCAATCGCCTGTTAATACAACCGATATCACTTAAATATAAGGAAGATATTTTTCGGGAATTCACTGCCGAAATTACAACTTATTTATATGCTGCCCCACCTAGAGAAATTGCAGATACTGAATTTTTTATTAAACAATCTTTACTAGAGATGGAAACAGGAGAGAATTTAATAGTGGTAATTTTAGAGAAAGATACTCAAGAATTTTTAGGCTGTAGTGGCATATATAAAATTAATACCAAATATCCCCAAACTGGAATTTGGTTAAAAAAATCAGCATTTGGTCAAGGCTATGCCACAGAAGCAATTAAAGCCCTGAAAAAATGGGCTGATGCTAACTTAGATTATGAGTATCTCAGATACCCTGTAGATCAGGAAAATGCCCCCAGTAGAAGAGTTGTAGAAAAATTAGGAGGTCAAATCTTTGGTAAATATCAGCATACAAATTTGAGTGGACAAGTCTTAAATGTAATTGAGTATAGAATCCGTAAATAATTATATTTCCCTACTCTCAAAACAACACTAAACCAAACAGGGTTCAATAGTAGCAACTACTGATTTTGATAATGATGGTAAATCATAGCCACCTTCTAAACCAAATAGGATTTTGCGAGTTACACCTAAACAATATTCTGTAAATAAACCAAAATCTTCAGGTTGCAAAGACAGACTTGCCAAAGGATCATCTAATAGGGCATCATAACCAGCACTGATAATGAGTAAATCTGGCTGAAAGTTGGTTAAAAACGGTAATATTTTGGATTCCCACAATGGTTGATATCCGCTGATATCGCTACCAGGGGGTAAAGGTAAATTTAAAACATTATTATGCAAACCTTTTTCGGAAACCTTCCCAGTACCGGGATAAGCAGGGTACTGATGTAAAGAACAATATGCAATTTGTGAGTGAGTCTCCACTATTGCTTGAGTACCATTTCCGTGATGTACATCCCAGTCTAAGATAGCTACGCGGTTTATTCCCGGTTGTTTCAAGGCATAAAAAGCAGAAATAGCCGCATTGGAAAATAAACAAAACCCCATCCCCGTATTACTTTCCGCATGGTGTCCCGGTGGACGCGCTAACACAAAAGCCGGATTTTCCCTCGTTAAAACCACATCCACCCCATCTAACCAAGCACTCACCGCTAACAAAGCCACATCATAACTGCGGGGAGAAACTGGAGTGTCTCCATCTAAATAACCACCACCACTAGCAGCGATATCTTTAAGTTTCTTAATGTATTGTGTACTATGGACGGTTTCTATCCAACACATTAACTCTGGTTTCACTGGTGTGGGACTTAACCAATGGATTTTTTCAACAAAGTCAGCAGTTTTTAAAGCGTTAACAATCGCAGTCAAGCGTTCTGGTTTTTCTGGATGATAGCGTCCGGTTTTGTGATCTAAGAATTCTTCAGAATAGATGACTGGTAGCATGAATGGCAAAAGTCAGGATACTGAATGCAATTCTAGCCTGACTGTTTCTTGAATATCAAAATCAAAGATCGAAAATTCATCAAAGTTGCATAAAATGACAGCAAAGACGCAAAAAAAAGCAAAAAAAACCCACTCTACATGATCGCGTATAGAGGGGAGTAGTTAATGTTTAACAAAAATTAAAATGCTAAACAATCAGATTATGAACATCATTTTCAACATCAATTACAGTCCACCAATTACACCACCATCATTGCGGGTGATCGCCACCGTAGAAGATCGGGGACGACCTGATGGACCATAGCCTTGACTGTGAGGCCAGTTACTAAATTGAGTGGGATTTGCAGAAGTAGAATCTTCACCTGGATGTTGGATATTAATAAACATCGTTCTCCCATCCGGGGTAGTAATTACACCAGTTACCTCGCAGTTTGTGGGACTAGTGAGAAAACGTCTGATTTGTCTAGTATTGGGGTCAGCACAGAACATCGCATTACCACCAATATTTACCCAATCACCTTGACCGTCACCTGCTTGGTCAGTTTGAATCCACAGACGGCCAAAATCATCAAACCACAGACCATCGGGCGCACCAAGATCATCACCTTGAATATTACCTTGAAGATTGGTTTCGGGTCTAGTTCTATCACCACATTCCACAAAAATATTCCATGTAAAAGTAGTGGCTGTTACACTGCGTCCATCCTCACGCCAGCGAATAATATGACCGTAACGGTTGTCAGGTCGTGGGTTAGTAGCATCTACAGCAGGACGCGCACTACCGGCTCTTGTTGAACCATTGGGATTATTAGCGGAAGCTGGATCTGTTCCTCGGCGAGTATTATTGGTTAATGTACAGTAAATTTCAATTTCATTAAATCTACCCAGACGAGGACGTAGAGCTGTCCACTCTGGACGATCCATCATGGTTGCACCAACTCTATCTGCGGCTTGGCGTGTCTTGATTAATACTTCAGCTTGATTGCGGAAACCGTTTCCACGTGTCAAACCATTTTGACCATGAATTAAAGGAATCCATTGACCGGTGCCATTATCATTAAACTTGGCAACATAGAGGATACCATTATCTAGCAGATCCCGGTTGGCATCGCGATTTTGGGTGTTTAAAGGTTGGGTGCATACAAATTTGTAAATGTATTCGTTGCGTTCATCATCACCCATATAAAAAGCAACACGGTTGTTATCATCCACCACAACTTGGGCGCTCTCGTGTTTGAATCTTCCCAAAGCCGTGCGCTTAACTGGTCTGCTTTGTGGGTCATAGGGATCAATTTCTACCACCCAGCCAAACAAATGAGGTTCTAATGGGTTGGTAGCAGCATTAAACCTTGGATCAACTTCATGCCAGCGATAGGTAGTGCCTCCTGTGGGAATACCATAACGATTTTGTCCTGCTAACACATCAGAAGAGTCAACACCAGCAATTTCTTCTACGCTACCAGTGGAGTTACTAAAGTAGCTGTTCCAGTTTTCTTCACAGGTTAAGTAAGTACCCCAAGGTGTGAAACCATGAGCGCAGTTGTTGAGCGTACCATAAGCAGTAAAACCATCGTTGACCGTGCCAGTGGCAAAGGAGCCATTAGGCATGATGTCAAACTTTTTGGATCTTAATAGTCTATTGCCTGCCGCCGGTCCAGACACTCGCATTTCGGTGTTGCCTGTGATGCGGCGACCAAAGGAGGAATTTCTTTGAACACTCCAGTTATTGTCAGTTCTGCGGATCTCTACTACTGAGATGCCGTGAGAAGCTTGAGATTTGCGTACTTTTTCAATTGTGACTGTGCTTAAACCGTCGGGATGCAAAATTTCTTCTTGGGTATACTCATGGTTAACACAGAGTAACCCACGATTTGATCGCAGTTTTTTTGGACTGATTGGAGAATTTAATGTCTGTATGATGAAACGATCAAGGGGAAGAGAGAAGTAGTGCATACCATCGGCGTGCATACCAAATTGCTTTTCCTGCGCCGCAGCGTTTTGGGAGGCATCTGATAGCCATTCTTCTCCACCGATCATAATTGGATCTCCCCAAGCAACCAGGACTTCGGCTGTATATCCCTCGGGAACGCTCACAAGATCCTTTTGTAGCAGTCCTGTTACTGGGTTGTTTAAATTAGGTGGGATGCTGTTAAACCCAATACCACGAAATCCTAAACTGTTTGGAATTGGCGCTGCTTCCACAGTTTGCAAAAAGCCACCAATGGAAATATCTCCAATGACTGTTAGTGCCGATGCTCCTAATGCTGTCATCAGGAAGCGACGACGTTTCATACTGACACGATCTATTACGTCCAGAATTGACTCATTCCTAGATGGGTTGATAGTTACATCGTTTTTTGGATGAAATAAACCTTTCATTCTCTGTTCTCCTTTTATTTATGATTTATGTTCAGTTATTTATTTTGGACTGGAGCAATTAAGTACAAAAAACTCGACAATAAGACATAATTGCCAGCAATTTTGTGGATTTTCTTGGCTTTTTAAACAGTTATTAACTTGTATTTAATAAGCTGTTAATATTGGTGGGTTTTGCTCGTCAGTCCAAAATTAATTCAACTGACAATTATTCTATTGATGGGTTTTTAACGAAAAGTTATGTATTGTTTAATGGGAATTTATGATATTTTTGTATTGATAATTAATAAGTGATTTGTCAACAATATTCCGTAAATAAGCCATATGGAAATCCCCTCCTCCGGTTTGGGCTATTTCTGGGAATTTTTTGATATGTGCTGGGGTGTGGACTGTTTATAATACAAATGTCCAGTTTCTTAATGCTACTGGAGTAGGCGATCGCTATACAATTTTGTCAGCAAATTCGGCTGTGTTTAGAGCTTTAATAATTGCTGTCAATATTTCTGGTTTCTCTAGATGACTTTTTTCTTGATTAGACATAGTAGTGAACATTAAATGTGCGTTTCCTTGAACCATTGTAGAGACGTTCCTTATGTCGGAATGATCGGCTCTAGATTCTTTTCTACTAGATGTCTATTGTGTTCTAGAAATTCATCAGCATAGATGACTGGCAACATCTGTTTTATTACTTTTATTAACCGCAGAAAACTTGTTAGGAATAGGAGTCGGGAGAAGTCAGTGCGGTGGGTAGGTTTCCGAACTTGTAGCAGTTGCTGTCAACTGCTGTTCAGGAGTCAGGAGTCAGGAAAAAGAAGAATAAATTTTGATGTTTGAGTTGATGAATTTTTAGGTTAATATATGTTAGAATTATAGCAAAATATGACAATTTTTCAAGATTAATTTGACATAATTTTGTATTTTGTCAAGAACAAAGGCTAAAATCTACGATTTTTGGAGTTTTGCAGGTTATGACAACCTCACAGGAGAGGATTATCCCGACAGATTTACGACAAGAGATGTCGCAATCTTATCTGGAATACGCCATGAGCGTAATTGTAGGTCGGGCGCTGCCAGATGCCAGGGATGGTCTTAAACCTGTGCATCGTCGCATCCTCTATGCCATGCACGAGTTGGGTTTGCTGCCCGATCGCCCGTTTAGAAAAAGCGCCCGTGTAGTCGGGGAAGTGTTGGGTAAATATCACCCCCACGGTGACACAGCGGTATATGATGCCTTGGTGCGGATGGCGCAGGATTTTTCCATGCGATCGCCTTTAATAAACGGTCATGGTAACTTCGGTTCTATTGACAATGATCCGCCAGCGGCAATGCGGTACACAGAATGTCGTCTGCAAGCTTTAACCAGCGCGTCTCTACTGCAAGACATCGAAGCAGAAACAGTAGACTTTATTGATAACTTCGATGGTTCCCAACAAGAACCCACGGTTTTACCCTCCCGTATTCCCCAACTATTACTGAATGGTTCTTCGGGAATTGCCGTAGGAATGGCTACTAATATTCCTCCGCATAATTTGGGAGAATTGATTGATGGGTTAGTGGCATTAATTCACAACCCAGAAATTACTGTAATTGAGTTAATGCAGTACATTCACGGTCCAGACTTCCCCACTGGGGCGCAAATTCTGGGAACATCGGCAATTAAAGAAGCTTACACCACTGGACGCGGTTCGATTACCATGCGGGGTGTGGCCAGTATTGAAACCATTGAACAACGCAATAGACCAGAACGGGATGCAATTATTATTACCGAATTGCCCTATCAAACCAACAAAGCCGCATTAATTGAAAAAATTGCGGAGTTGGTGAATGATAAGAAAATTGAAGGAATTGCAGATATTCGGGATGAGAGCGATCGCGACGGAATGCGAATCGTCATAGAATTAAAACGCGATGCCTATCCCCGCGTCGTTTTAAATAACCTTTACAAACAAACCCCACTCCAGTCCAACTTTGGCGCAAATATGTTGGCCTTGGTCAACGGGGAACCCCAAGTTCTCACCCTCAAGGACTTCTTAAGCGTCTTCCTGGATTTTCGCATTGAAACCATTAACAGACGTACCCGTTACCAACTGCGAAAAGCAGAAGAAAGAGATCATCTGTTACAGGGTTTACTAATTGCCTTATCACATTTAGACGCAATTATCAACCTGATTCGTAGCGCACCAGACGCACCCTCAGCCAAAGGTGAATTAATCAGCAATTATGGACTTTCCGAAGTTCAAGCAGATGCCATCTTGCAAATGCAACTGCGGCGGTTAACAGCCCTAGAAGCTGATAAAATTCGCCTAGAACACGAAGAATTACAAATTCAAATAGCCGACTTACAGGATATTTTGGATAGACGGGAAAGGGTACTGGAAATTATAGAAAACGAAGTTACCCAAATCAAAACCCAATTTGCCACACCCCGACGCACAGCTATTACCCACGCAGAAGGGGAAATAGATGATATTGACTTAATTGCTAACGAAAAAGTCCTAATTCTGCTGACAAAACAAGGTTACATCAAACGGATGCCCGTCAACACCTTTGAAGCCCAAAGCCGTGCTACCAGAGGTAAAGCCGGTGCCAAAGTCAAAGATGATGATACCATTGAGCATTTCTTAACCTGCTGTGATCATGATAGCGTCTTATTCTTTAGCGATCGCGGTGTTGTTTACTCCCTAAAAACCTATCAAATACCCTTGGGTTCCCGCACCAGTCGCGGTACACCCATCGTCCAGATGTTACCCATACCCAAAGAAGAAAAAATCACCTCCATCGTCCCTGTAGACGAATTTAGAGAAGATGAATATTTGGTCATGCTCACCAAAGGCGGTAACATCAAAAAAACCGCATTGGCAGCATTTAGTAACATTCGCGCTAACGGATTAATTGCCATATCCTTAGAAGAAGGGGATCAACTGCGTTGGGTCAGACGTGCCAAAGTAGAAGATAGCATCATCATCGGTTCACGTCATGGTATGGCCATACACTTCCGTTGTACCCATGATCAACTGCGTCCCCTGGGTAGAGCAACTCGTGGGGTAAAATCAATGAAACTCAAAGCCGGTGATGAACTAGTGGGAATGGATATTCTTCCTGCCGCAATTCTTGATACTTTAAATACAGAGACAGAAGCGGACATCGAAGAAGAAATCATCGAAATTGAAGAAACCAGCGAAAATAACGAAGAAACCGCCGAAGTACCAGGAAACGGTAGCACTGGTCCCTGGGTTTTAATCATTACAATGGGAGGATATGGCAAACGCGTACCAGTGGCACAATTCCGCCTGCAAAACCGCGCCGGACAAGGTTTAACCGCCACCAAATTCAAAAACCGCAAAACCAAAGACCAACTAGCAACCCTGCGAATTGTCAACTGTGACGAAGAAATTATGATGGCCACAAATCGCGGTATTATTATTCGTCAGACAGTCAATGCCATTTCCGTACAATCGCGGACAGCAACCGGAGTGAGAGTACAGAAATTAGATGAAGATGATGCTATTACCGGAGTAGCCGTAGTTCCTCCAGATGCAGGTGATGCAGAAGAAACTGAATAAACAACTAAGGGACAAGTTATATTTATTGCTCCCTTATTTAGTAGCAGTAACGAGTGGCGTTTTGATGGGGGTAACAGTTGCCCCCCTCACTGCTTGGTTTTTCGCTTGGGTTGCCCTTGCGCCCCTTTGGGTGTTAGTTGTTAAATATACAAAAAACACAAATCACCCTGCCTTTCTTTGGGCGATCGCCTATCATGGAATAGCCCTATCATGGATCACCGGTATTCACCCCATGAACTGGTTAGGTGTTCCTTGGTGGCCAAGTTTATTTATTACCATCTTTTGTTGGTCTTTTATTAGCCTCTGGGGAGGCCTATTAGTCTCCCTTTGGGCGTTTTTGATGGTGCGGTTGGATAAGCAAAAACCGTGGTTGCGGGTTTTAATTGGTACAGCTTTATGGTGTGGGTTAGAAAGTTTGTGGAGTTCTGGATCTTTATGGTGGAGTTCTCTTGCGTACACTCAATCTCCGCATAATTTGGTAATTTTGCATTTAGGGCAACTTTCAGGACCGAATACGGTAACGGCGGTTATTGTGGCGGTTAATGGGTTAATAGGTGAAGCTTGGATATCTTATTTCGCGCAAAGGCGCAAAGGAGCAAAGGAAGAAAAGAAAGATGAAGTAAAAACCTCTGCGTTCTCTGCGTCTCTGCGGTTCGTTAATAAATACTCAATCTCAGCTATAATACTGTTAATTATTGCCCATGTTTTAGGGTTTATTCTTTATTTTCAACCCTTGAATAATAACGAAAATACAGCATTAAAAATAGGCATCATTCAAGGTAACATTCCTAATGAAATTAAACTACTTCCTCAAGGATATCGTAAAGCAATTACAGGTTATACTAATGGATATTTAAGATTAGCAAGTCAAGGTGTTGATGGGGTGCTAACTCCTGAAGGTGCTTTACCTTTATATGAACGCAATTTTCAAAAGACTCCTTTATTAGATGCGGTGAAGGAAAAAGGGGTAATTGCTTGGATAGGTGGTTTTGGAGAAAGGGGAAAAAGCTATACTAATAGTTTATTTGGTGTGAATAAAAAAGGGGAAGTTACCAGCAGATATGATAAATCAAAACTTGTTCCTTTGGGGGAATTTGTTCCTTTTGAAGAAATTTTCGGGGCGTTAGTGCAACGTTTATCGCCTTTGGATGAACATCAAGTACATGGGGCAAAAAATCAAGTTTTTGATACTCCCTTGGGGCGGGTTATTGTGGGTATTTGTTATGAGTCTGCTTTTTCGGAAATATTCAGATATCAAGCTTTTAATGGTGGGCAATTTATTTTAAGTTCTTCCAATGATGCCCATTATACTGCTGCTATGGCAGATCAACATCATGCCCAGGATATCATGCGAGCAATTGAAACTGATAGATGGGCTGTGAGGGCAACAAATACCGGTTATTCTGCTTTTGTTGATCCGCATGGGAGAACTTTGTGGAAATCAGGATATAATTCTTATGAAACTCATGCAGAAACTATTTATGCTCGTCAAACTCAGACTTTATATGTGCGTTGGGGTGATTGGTTGATGCCTTTGTTGTTGGTTCTGGGGTTTTTGGGGTGGGTATTTTTGTGATGTGAAACAATTTAGATCCCCGACTTCTGTTTTCAACTATAGATTCTGAATAGAAATTTTGTTAAGAAGTCGGGGATCTGCTTCGCGAACGTGGTTTATTTCTCCGTTACTTACTTGTGCGTCCTAAAAATGAAGGGTAGGCAGATGCCCACCCCACAAGATGGTATGATTATGAAGGTTGTTAACTGCTCAATGCTTTGATAAACCGCTGCAAACTCTTAAACACACTAGGCTTTTTAACAGGTGTTCCGTCGCTAGTTTGCGGTTGTCCTTTCATCAGGATCATGTCTATTTCATCACCGGAAGGTTTTTTGGGTAATTCGGCTACTTTTTGATATTCCCCATCGGTTTCTAACCACACTTCCCACTCTCCAGGATAACAGCGCATGAGGGCGCTTTCTTCATCTACTGGACGCAGATAATAGCAAGATTCAATGGTACTAATGAAACGTCTGCGGGTTTCTCTCGCTGCGTAACCTATACCCACTGTCCCAGAGTCTTCTAAACGGGGGTTTAACATGACTACGGGGCGTTCACCGATCATTTCACACAGTTTTTCTAATTGCGGTATTTCTACGTTTGTAGGGGCGATAAACAGGAAAATTTCATCCTCTGGTTGAATTTTTGACTCTAAGGAAGCTGTTCTTCCTGTACCGATATCTAAAATTTTAAATGGTGAATCTGCCCAGTCTCGACGAGCTAAAGCGGCTGCACCAGCATCTGCAAAGAAGACTTTGAGACGAGATTCATATTCAGCAAACAGGGGGAGGAATTGTTCTGCAACTGGCATAAATTTGAGTTCTGGGAACAGTAACTCTACTTGAATGCGCGTTACACCATCAGCTAATGCTGATTTTACCGCTTCACGAGATTGAGCGATCGCATCTTCTAGGGTTTTGGGTAGTTCAGCCATAATTTCGAGTTTTGATAAATTGTCTGCATCAATATTCAATTCTCGCAGTTTGGCCGCTAGTCGTTCAGCTTTTTGTTTTTCTTGTGCTGCTGCTTGTGGGGTAATCAGGTATAAATTTTGTCTGAATCAGGACACCCTTCGGGAAGTCAAAAGTCAAAAGTCAGAATCAGGATATCCAGGATTTTAGGATTTACAGGATGATAATTTAAATATTGTAGGTAGATTGTGTTAATTTTGGCTGTAGCTTCTGGAAGAGATAGGTTAAGAGGCTAATTTGTGATCTAAATTGGTGATTTTTGCAGATTGAGAGGGAATACTAAAATAAATATTCTTTGTCAGATAAAGGGGAATTTTGACTAATGGACTGGACAACTATTCTCAAAGCACAACAGACTGATTTTATAGCCAGAATTAAATCAGGTGACTTACTCCATTGTGAGAAGGAAGGCCAGCATAGTGAGTTGACGGTTATCTCTGGAGAGAGGTTAAAGCAATTACGGGATT
>JBJOKS010000044.1:0-27194 GCA_046045965.1 Cyanobacteriota bacterium
TTTCTATCGCCAGAATTCGTTAGTTGAATTTCTTTGACGAGGAATGGTCGTCTTTATTCTTTCAAAGTATTATCTTGTCTCGGTTCAGTTGTGTGGGCTTCGTTTGCCTCACCTCATTTAATATAGCCGACCTCTCTAGGAATGTCAACTACTTTTTCAAAAATTTTTTGTTTTTTTTGATAAAGGTTGAAACCCTTGCAGGAAAAGGATTTGGCAAATAAGTTTGATTGTTCCAGAGGTGGTTAGTTTCTATGGGACTGCAAAGACATAACTTCCAGAAAAATTTCTGGTTGTGCTGCTATCAAGGACGGGCAGGATACCCATCCCACAAGATGGGGGAATATATAGTAGCTGCCTACAGCCTATTTGGTGCAACACTCAGCAATATTTGCTTTTTGGGTCTCTTGTTCTGGTCTAAGTCGCTAGAATCGAAGTGTTTAACCTATCTACTGTCAGGTTTTGGCTACTTTATCTTGTCCTCGTTGTCATCAACTTATTAATAGTCAGGCTATCACTTGTCCCCATTGCCGGATAACGCTGAAAGCTTTTGGACATCCAGGGATTCCTTTGCATAGCGCGGTTGGTAATGAATATCTGTGTGAAACCTGTGTTTATCATCAAGATGATAGCTGTAATTTTCCCAAACGCCCTTATGCTCAAGATTGTACTCTTTATCAAAATTTGGAAGAGAGTCAGTTAGAACTGGAAAAGCAGACTAATAATAGTGGTTTGAGTACAAATATTAAAAGCTGGCTTAAACGAAATCAGGGTCTAGTGCTGCTAATAGCTATATTATTTGTCTGTTTGTTAATTTCTCTGACCACCTAAGTAATATGGTTAAGCATTAAACCGTGGTTACTTCAGATGTATCAGCAGTAGTTTCCAGCAGTGCAGGTGCAGCTTCTTCATCAAATATGGCTAAGTCGAACCAGAAAGTTGTACCCACACCAACTTCACTGACTAAATGTACTTGACTGTGATGCCTTTCTATAATGTTTCTGACAATGGATAGACCTAAACCTGTACCTTCAAGGGTGTGAACTCGATTTTCTACCCGGAAGAAGCGGTCAAATATTGCCTGTTGGTCTTCTGGGGCGATACCTATACCTGTATCACTAATTTCAATCCTGATTAGGGGATGCTTTTGTTCTGATATGGGAGGGTTTAGCTGGTAGGCGCGAATGGCTACTTTACCCCCTGCGGAAGTGAATTTGAGAGCGTTACCGATTAAATTACCAAAAACTTGCAGTAATAAATCATAATTACCCATTACTAGGGGTAAATTCGGGGCTACTTCTTGAACCAGTTCAATTCCTTTATCTTTGGCGTTTAGTTGGTAAGTACGTAAGGTCTGCTCTAATGCTTGTGCTAAATCAACTCCGTCAAAGTTGTAAGTGCGACCGGATTCTAGTTTTGACAAATCTAATACATCGTTAACTAGGCGGGTAAGTCTGTCGGTTTCATGATTGACAGTTGCGAGAAATTCGCGGCGTTCTTCTGCTCCTAAGTCTTCACCGTAGTCATGGAGTGTTTCTATATAAGTCTTGATGTTAAATAAGGGTGTACGTAGTTCGTGAGAAATATTGCTGATAAATTGGCTTTTGGCTTCATTTAGTTCTACTTCACGGGTGATATCTTGCACTGTAATGGCGATACCTTTAATACTTTCCCGTTGCAGGTTGAGAACTGTGGTTAAAAGAATACGGATGGTGCGTTTGGTGGGTTGGTTAAGGGGGATGCGGAACTCTGCACTTTCACATTCTCCCGCTGCCATTTCGTATAAGGTGCGGGTAATTTCCATTTGTACGCTTTGGGGTAAGTTATGCAGTACATTTTTACCTACAACATCAACCCCTTCCCAGGCAAAAATGCGCCTTGCTGTGGGGTTGACTAAAATTACCTGCATATTGTTGTCAATTAATACTGCACCATCGGCAATGGTGGAAACCAGGGTTTCTAATTTGGCTTTTTCGGCGGTTAATTCTTCTATGTTTTGTTCTTCGTAGCGTTCTAGACGCTCTGCCATTTCATTAAAGCTGAAAATAAGCTCTCCTAGTTCTCCTCCCAATGGTAAGTCAATTCGCTGTTTAAAATTCCCGGCGGCAATTTGTTTAACGCCTACTAATAGTTCTTTGATTGGCTTGGTAATGGTTAAAGCGTTAATCACTCCTGCCAAAATCACCATCACCCAAATTGTGATAAAGACGGCGATGGTGACATCACGGGTAAAATTGGAGGATATGACTGCTGTGGGGTTGGGGTTAATGCCAATGGCCAACACGCCTAAATATTTTTGATTCTCTATTAAGGGAATAAATACATCTGTGACTAAACCATCTGGGGTGTTATGTTGGCGTACCATTGGCTGGTCATTATCACCAGGATAATCTTCTGGTAGTTGTATTTTGCGCTTGATGGTGAGGGAGTTTTCTACTTCGGGTTCCCAAAAAGGAATACCAAAAAAGATTTTCCCGGTTTCATCAGCGTAAAGCATATACCGCACGCTAGATGTGCTGCTGTAGAAACGTTGGGAAAATTGGGCTACTTCTGTGAGATTGTTTTCTGCGATGAGTGGGGTAACGTTAGAAGCTAGTAGTAGTCCCAGGTCACGACCAAAACGGGTGTCATTCAAACGTGCATCTTGCTGAATTGTGTTTACTGCCCAAAAAGTTAGGCCACTCATAAACAAGGATACAACTAGAGTGGCGACTGCTAGGAGTTTGGTTTGGAGGGTAAATTCGTACCACCAATGGCTAATGACGTTGCGGATTGTTGTGAAAAAAGCCAGCATCTTAAATATATTTATATATAGCTGTTAGTAGTTGTTGGTTTTCTGCCCCAACCATTTAAAAATTAACAGTTAATTCCCAAAAGGTGTTAGGGAGAAATTGAGAAGATGGAATGGTGGGGAGATGGAAAACCTACTAACCTGCTAAATTACAGTCCATTTTATCTGAATCAGGTACACAAAGGCGGGCAGGATGCCCACCCCACAGGATTTATTATATTAATATGTTAATGTGTGTACTTCATTTACCTGCTAAGTGCTGTATCACTCTGTTTTCAGGACGCGATGACCGATATCTCGACGGTAGTAAATTCCTGAAAATTGAATGTGTTTGATACCAGCATAAGCTTGGGCGATCGCCTGTGGGAAATTTTCTCCCAGTCCAGTAATATTTAAAACTCTACCACCGTCTGTGACGATTTGCTGGTCTGAGTTCAGCTTTGTGCCAGCATGAAATACTATTGCTCCTGCTGTTTGTGCTTCTTCAATACCAGTGATGATTTTACCTTTTTCATAATCTCCAGGATAACCCCCTGAAGCGGCGACTACTGTAGCTGCTGCACCTGGTTTCCAAGCTAGAGGTGGCATTTCTCCTAAACGCTGCTGGATACAAGCTAAGATTAAATCTTCTAAGGGTGTTTCTAACAAAGGTAAAATTACCTGTGTTTCGGGATCACCAAAGCGACAGTTAAATTCTAAAACGCTAAAGTCGCCATTGTCTGCAACCATTAAACCAGCGTACAAAACTCCCCGGTAGTCAATACCTCTGTTTCTTAAAGCTGTGATGGTTCTTTCTAAAACTTCTGTTTGCACACGCGCCATTAATTCCGGTGTGGCGATGGGTGTAGGGGTATAAACTCCCATACCTCCAGTATTTTCTCCGGTGTCGCCTTCGCCAATGCGCTTATGATCTTGAGCAGGTAACAAGGGGCGAATGGTTAACCCGTCTGTTAATGCTAAAACCGAAACTTCTTGACCTAACAAGCATTCTTCAATGACGACAAAATTACCTGCACTGCCAAACTGTCCCTGAAAAATGGCATCTATGGCGGTTTCTGCTTGTTCAACGGTTTGGGCTACTATGACACCTTTACCAGCTGCTAAACCATCGGCTTTAATAACAATTGGCGCTCCCTGGGCTTGTACATAAGCTTTTGCTGCTGCTGCTTCTTGAAAAACTGCTGCTTTAGCTGTGGGGACTCCTGCCTCTTGCATTAATGCTTTAGCCCAAGCTTTACTGGCTTCAATTTGCGCTCCTGCTTTATTTGGACCAAATACCATTAGTCCTTGGGTTTGCAGATAGTCTGTAATACCGTTTGCTAAAGGTACTTCTGGACCGACGACTACTAAAGAAATGCCATTTTCTAAAGCAAACTTGCCTATGCCTTCAAAGTCATTTACCGCTAAAGGCAAGTTTTGGCAATGTTCCATTGTTGCAGTACCGCCATTTCCAGGTACACAGACAACTTGCTCTATTTTATCTGATTGTAGCAGTTTCCACGCTAGAGCGTGTTCACGTCCCCCATTACCGACAACTAAAACTTTCACTTATTTCCTCGTGCGTTCCTGTCAAAATGCGAATACTATAAAGCTACTCGCAGATTAATTTTTTCACTATTTATCCTAATAATCAAGGTCTGAACGGGAAAGGGCAAACGAGAAACACTTATTTAGTAAGTCAAATTCATCACGATCTACTAAAATTGTCAACAAACTATAAAGTTTTGTGGTTTTTTAGTAAAAAGAAAATGTCTAGTTAAAAATTTAGCACAACTTAGCATAACTTATTAATTGTTAGGATGACGTTGATAATAAAAATTATAAACATTTCAAAGAATCAGGAACATGACTAAAATTATCGTTACTGGGGCTGCTGGGTTTATAGGTTCTCACCTAGTCAATACCTTATTGCAACAGGGAGAAGAGGTAATTGGCATTGATGAATTTAATGATTATTATGATCCTCTGTTCAAACGAAAAAATATTGCCAACTTTGAAAATTCACCAAATTTTACTTTGGTAGAAGGGGATATTCAATTTTTAGATTTGCCTAAACTTTTTCAAGATGTGGAAATAGTATATCATCAGGCAGCACAAGCTGGGGTGAGAAATTCCTGGGGTCAGGGTTTTCGGGCTTATACGGAACGGAATATTAACACTACACAGGTTTTGTTAGAAGCTGCTAAGGATGCTCCCCACCTGAAAAGGCTAGTATTTGCCTCAACATCAAGTGTATATGGTGATGCGGAAACTTTACCAACTCATGAGGAAATTCCTCCTAAACCAGTTTCACCCTATGGTATTACTAAGTTAGCGGCTGAAAGGTTGTGTGGACTATATCATAAAAATTTTGGTGTGCCTTTTGTTTCTTTGCGGTATTTTACTGTTTATGGTCCAAGACAAAGACCAGATATGGCATTTCATAAGTTTTTTAAAGCGGTTTTGCAGGATGAGGCTATTCCTGTTTATGGTGATGGACAGCAAACGCGAGATTTTACATTTGTCAGTGATGCGGTTGCTGCTAACTTAGCTGCTGCTACTGCACCGGAAGCGGTGGGAGAAATTTTTAATATTGGTGGTGGTAGTAGGGTGGTTTTAACTGAGATTTTGGATACGATGGAAGAAATTGTTGGTAAGCCTATTAAACGCAACCATATTGAAAAGGCTATGGGTGATGCGCGTCATACTGCTGCTGATGTTTCTAAGGCGCGAAAAATTCTTGGTTATTGTCCACAGGTTTCTTTGAGGGAGGGTTTAACAAAAGAATGGGAGTGGGTTAAGTCGTTGTATTTGTAGTTGTTGATCCCCCCAACCCCCCTTAAAAAGGGGGGCTTTTAATTTTTAGTTTTCATTATTCCCATTGTTGAAATTTCTCGATGCTACTGCGAAGTAATGAAGTAATTTGAGTGCGTCGGGTTTCAAAGTTGGCTGCTATGTAAATTAAAAGAATGCCTACTAATAAGCCAATTATCCATTTTAAGAAGGAGTAACTGAAGCTGAAAATTACTAATTGATAAATGCTGGTAGTGATAAAAGTGGCAGTACCAACATAAAGGAAGGCACGTATTTTTAAAGCTAGTCCGGCAAAAATAGCAATGAGGCTAAAAATACCGGGTATGTAAGGTAAATGTTGATAAAATAATATTGTCCAACCACACATTAAGCTACTACCAATAGTTCTGATAAAATGACGTAGTTGTTTAAATTCCTGTGGTTTTAATTGTGGGTCTATTTGGGCAATATATAATATTGATAAGCTAATGAGTGTGATGTACCATAAGCTATCTGTGAGGTTTAATTGCATGAACCAGTTAAATAATGCCCAATTTATTAAGACTACACTAATGTAGGTCAAGCGAACTTGTCTGGTTATTTTGGCTAGGAATATATAGTAGAAAGCAGCAATAATTAAGGTAAGAGGATAAATTTGTTGTTGGGTGATTCCGATGATGATTAATGGTAGGATGTATGATGTACGTTGCCACGGTGTTTTTGACCAACCTAAATTTTCCCAAGGTGTGATGTAGAGGAAGTAGGAAAAGATGCAAGCTAAAGCACCGTTCCAAGGTGTTAATTGTTGAGTTAAATAGCTACCTATTGGTAAAGTTTGTAGATAAATACCTGTTATTCCTGCTGTTAATAAACCCAAATAAACCCAAATTTCATCTTTACTGATATTGCTAACATTCTGTACAGGTTGATGGAAATTATTTCGTCTTCCTTGCCATATTCCATAGCGGGTTAAAAATATTCCTGTTCCTATAGCTGCATACAGGTTAATTTCTATGGGAACTGTGACAGCAGCTAATAATAAAATGCTACTCCAAAACCAATGTAAATGGGCAATATTTTTTAATTCTCCTGGTGTGAGAAGAAAGTAATTTATTAACCAAGGGGAAAGGATACGGTAAGCGTACATGATGCTAGTTCCTAATGCTGACATGGCTATTAAACCATCTCCTATTTCTCCTCCTGTACTTTGAGACATTTGATAAAATAGCAGTTCATAGGCAGAAATTGAGATACCAATAATGCCAAAATAAAGTAATGGTTTAAATTCTTCTCTTCTCCGTCCTATACCAACTAAAATTAAGGCTATCCCTAAACTATATAAACCTGTCCAGTCCGTAAAGGTATTGAACCTTAACAAAACACTAAATGCACCATAAATGATAGGTAAAATGTGGAAACTTTGAGGTAGAGTTTGATATTGTGCTTGATATTTTCTGCGCCACCATTCTCCGAATAATTGAGTTATTAAACCCAAGGCAATATTAGCAATTCCTATTTTAATAATTGATGGTTCGCCAAAACCTAAAATTTCCGCAATTAACAATTCTAAACACCAACCAATGCTATAAAACGCCCAGTTTGTTGGTTGTTGATAAGTACGATAAATAATGGCAGCTAAAGTTATTGATGTAGCTAAGAAGTAGAAAATTTCGGCATTGCTATTTCCTGTATAAACAAGAAATGAATGTAAGGTAATTCCTATCAATTCTATGGTAGATAGTGTAATAGCCCATTTATCACTTGCTGCTGCATAAATAAGGGTTAATTCCGTATTCTTTTTTAAAAGTACAGTACGGCTTAACCATACAGTAAAGACAGTAAAACCACCAACTAAAAACCAAACTGATAAGGCTAAATTTGGTATATTCCACAATAATGAACCAATAAAACTCAGTCCAAACCCAATGGTTAAAGCAGCAATTTCTTGTTTTCTTAAATAGCGGGTATTGACAAACATCACACCAGCCGCTACACCCAAACCAATTAATCTTATTTCTGTTAAAGGTAAAGTTAAAAATTGGGCAGTTATGACAGATAAAATACTCAAAAAAGTATTAACAGTGCGATGTTGTTCATCATGAGTACGAATAGCTAAACCTGTAAGTGCTAAAGGTGTAATTAACCAAATAATTCCCCAATTGTTATAAGATGATGATTGGATATTGACAAACAACAAAGAAAAACTCAAGGTAGCAAGTGCTAAACCAATATACCAAGCACTGCGTTTCCAAATTCCTACACCGAGACTAAATACCCATTCCGCAACCATGACAGTTAACAAAATTGCTGCCCAAATTTCTTTACTTAAATTTGGTGATACCCAATTAATAGCAGAAAAACCTGTTAAAATTCCTGTGGTGTGAGTTAAATAAACCAAATAAGAAAAAGACGCATAACGTTTAGTAACGATGGTTAAAGTAATGGTAGAAAATAAAAGATTGAGTGTTAATAAGGTAGAATTGACTAAAGCAAACATTGTCAAGCAAACCCCTAATAATAGGGTTAGCCGTTTAGCAAAAATTGCTAATTCTTCTTTTTCCTCATGATGCAATTTTTCTGAGAAAACTAACATCAATATTAAATAAGGGAATAACGCAATACTCAATAATGCTAAAGGTTGATTTTGGGAATTAGTGAGATAAGTTGTTGTATTAATGATAAATTGCTGTAATGCTTCTGGTACTATCCGCCAACCTAACCAAGTTGTTTGTAAGCCAATAAAGAAAATAGCTGTGAAGTCAATTTTTGAATTACGAATTTGTAAACGTTGACTAAAAACCCATAAACTTAAACTACTGATAATTATTGCTTGTTCTGGTTGGGTGAAGACTGAAACTAACCAACCTAAAAATAATAAAATTCCCCCTATTTTTTGCCAAATAGCAGCAATAGAAGGGGTAAAAGTGATATTTTTAGCTGATAACCAAACTGCTAACCAACCACAAATACCAATTGCTAAACCTAACTGAGTAACATTGACACCAGCAACAAAAATCGCTCTAAATAATAATCCTAATAAACCATAAATAATGACTGCAAAATAAATTCCTACTCCCCAGTTATCATCCTGTGAATGATCCTGTGTATTGGTATTTTCTCTTGGTTGTTTGAGTTGTTGATAAACTGTAATTAAGGTTGTACCTACCATTGCTATATAAACAGCTATTAGGGGAAAACCTGATATTTTCCAACCCCAATGTAAATAACTCAAACCAAGAATATTTAAAAATGGTAATTTCCCAGATGGTAAGTTATTAATAATTGTGCGATTTTTAGCAAGTAAAACTGTAATTGTTGATAGAAATAGAGAAGCAATAGCTAATACTAGCCAATTAATAGGATTATTCCATAAATTGAAGCTATCCATTGCCCAAAAATTCACAGGCACTAATAACCAAGTGACAATTAATAATGTCTGTGCTGTTAATTTTAAATTGTCTTGTTTACCTGCCCAAAAAGTAAAACCACCAAATGTTAAAGTATAAGCTAATAAAACTCCATATTGTCCAATGGCGGGAAATTTTTCCCATTGACTTGCTGCTAATACACCAGAAGATAAAACTACTAAAAATACTCCTAAAAATAATAACCATCTCACACTTAATTCTTCACCTAATGATTGCAACATCGAAGTGATAAAATTAGGTTGAGGTGGTGTTTGTGGTTCTAAGGGTAAGGTGGCAATTAATGGTTTTGATATATTATAATTTGTCAATACTTCTTGCGGCTGATATTCTAATTGTGGTTGTAATTCTGCTTGCAAAATTACGGCACAAACTAGATAAGTTTGACATATTTGTCTAACTTTAGCATCAGATATTAAACCCAGACGCAACCAAATATCTAAACCTTCTAATAACTGAGGATGGGAGGAAGGTATTCTCAGTTCAATTTTTAGGAGAGGATCACGGGATGAGGACATAAGTTTCAACCGTATCAGTAGATACTTATATTTTGATTGTGATGCTACAATATTGTGGTGTTTATTGTGCCAGTTGTCAGAATATCTCACGCAAAGCCGCAAAGACACAAAGAAAAGTTAAGTTTTTTCGCTAAAAAGATAAGGTATGTTGTAGCCATTTGTGAAAACTGTCACTTGTTTATGAATAAAAGCACTTTTATTTATGGTTTACTCTTGTTGTTTTGGGGTAGCGTTTTTGGTTTTTTGAGCATCAAAGGTGTTATGGATACCTGTTCTTTTTTGACTACAGCTACACCAGCGCAAGGTACTGTTATAGAGTTGCTAAAAAATTCTGCAACCAAGCCTAAACAAAGAGAAACCTATTATAATTATCGTTTATTAGTCGAGTTTACTACAAAACAAGGTAAAGCAACAAAATTTGAATCTAAGGCCAGTAATAACCTACCTGCATATACTGAAGGGGAGCAGGTTGAAATATTATATAATCCTGAAAGTCCTCAGTCTGCTGTTATTAACTCTTGGGGTGAAATTTGGGGTGGTTTGACTATTGCTATTGGAGTAAGTTCTGTGTGTGTTTTGTTTGGGGGATGGTTGATGTTTACATCCTTCCCCTCTCAACATAAAAATTAATCTGTACCAGCTTTCTGTTCTTGATACAATTGTTTAAACAAAGCTTGTTGTTTTTTATGGTCTACAATGGGTGCAGGATAACCAACTGCACGACGTTCTAAAGGAGTAATATTCCCACTGATTAAATATTCTGTATCCACAGATTTTAATTCTCTCACCCATTGGCGAATATATTCCCCATCAGCATCAAATTTCTGCGCTTGACTAGCTGGGTTAAATATTCTTAATGGTTTGGGGTCCATACCACTTGACGCACTCCATTGCCAACCACCATTATTAGCAGATAAGTCACCGTCAATGAGTTTCTGCATAAAATATTTTTCTCCCCATTGGGGATTTATAATTAAATCTTTGGTTAAAAAACTGGCTACTATCATTCTACATCTATTGTGCATCCAGCCGATTTCATTTAATTGTCTCATGGCTGCATCAACGATAGGATAACCAGTCTTTCCTTCACACCAAGCTTGAAAATGTTTTTCGTTATTTTGCCAAGGAAAGTTTTTAAAAACATCTCTATATGCACCTTCAGCTAATGCTGGAAAATGGTACATGGCGTGTTGATAAAATTCTCGCCAAGCTAATTCTTTTTGCCAAGTTATAATACTATTTGTGACTTCTTCACTGTTACTATTTTCTAATGCTTCTATTGTTGTTTGCCAAATTTTTCTAATACCAATAACACCAAATTTCAAAGCTGCGCTTAATTGAGATGTTCCATCAATTGCAGGATAATTTCTTTGTTCTTGATATTCATTAATGGCAGAATTGGTAAAACTTTCTAATCTTTCCTGTGCTGCTGTTTCTCCTGGTGCAATTATTAATTCTCCATCCCAAATAAAACCTAAATCTTTTGCGGTTGGTAAATTCATAACACCTGAATTTTTAGCTATTTCCTGTTCTGCGTCTGTTAAATTTTCGCAGTTTTCTAAAGTTGCAACGGGGTTAAGTTTTGGTTTACTACTCCAATTTTTCCAGAAGGGAGTATAAACTGTGTAGGGAGTTTTTGCACCACTAAAAATTTCATCAGGTGAATGTAATAATTGATCCCAATTTTGATCAAGAGTCTGTATCCCTTTTTCTCTCAATGCGGAAATTACATGATTATCCCGTATTTGTGCGTAAGGTTCTACATCCCAATTCCAAAATACTGCTTTTGCTTTCAATTCTTCAGCTAATTTGGGAATGGCTGTTACTGGATGATCATGTAAAATTAATAACTGACTACCCGCTTTAATATATTTTTGTTGTAATGCTTGCAAACAACCAATCATGTAAATAACTCTAGCAGGTGCAACATCATCCTGTTGTAAAATGCCAGGATCTAAACAAAATACACCTACAACCTTTGCAGTTTGCTTGCTTGCTGCTGCTAGTCCTGTATTATCGGAAATACGTAAATCTCGACGATGCCAAAATAAAATTAAATCAGACATTTGCTTACAATGCTTACAATGCTTACAATATAGTTTTTTTGTACTATGATACTGCTAATAGTAACATGAATCATCAATCAAGTTATTAATTTTTATGTTTATAAAGTATATTTAAAAACACCTTTTTATCGGTCGGCAATAGTGGCTTTTTGGGACAATTTTCAGTAAACTGTTGTTAACAGAGAATTTAGTATTTTATCATGGCAATTTTATTACTGGAAGACGGAACAACGGAAAGTGATTTAAGTGCGATCGCTCATGAGTTAGAACCTCTAGGTATTAAACTCAGACATTATGATCCAGGCACATCTTTACTGTTTCCCCAACTGATAGAACAAGAAACCGTTACAGATGTCGAAAAGCGTCATATTGTAGGACTTCATAACAGCGTGTTTGAGTTTCTTCAGCAAGAAAATGGTTATTTGTGGAGTGATTTACTCAATATACATCCTGGTTCGCCAAATTTAGATACTTGGATAGCAACCTATGGACGTTATCATACTCATAATGCTGCGGAAGCTATTTATTTGTTAGGAGGAGAAATAATTTATGGTTTTGTGAAACCTGATGGTGGTCACGTGCAATTATTGATGACATCACAAGACTATTTACATATTCCTGCCGGAGTAGAACATTGGTGTAGTTTCTCGGCTTCTTTGCATTTTAAGGTGATTCGCTATTTCACGACTGTAGAAGGTTGGATGCCAATTTACACGGGTACTAATCAACAGTTTAAGATTTAGCTTTTAGGAATGTGCATCTACCAATATTTTTTAATCATCTACTTTCCGATCTTGGTTGATGAAAACTTATATCAGGTTAAATATCATGGTTGTGCTTTGTAGTATGATTTCTCAGGAATATTAAATGAAGGCTGCTTATAAACTGGCAAGTGAGCTACGATCTAAGAGGATGTGCAACCAAGGCATTAATCTACTTGGCATAAAGTGTATAAAATAACTATGAACTACGATATAGAAACAGCAGAAACTCCAAGGTTAGAAGTAGAGTATTACGGTGCTGACTTTCCTGTTGATACATTAGTGAAACGCATGGAAGAAGAAGAATTTATTATTCCAGGGTTTCAGAGACAGTATGTTTGGAAAGAAAAAGAAGCATCACGCTTTATTGAAACCTTACTTTTAGGTCTTCCTATTCCTTCCCTATTTCTTGCTAAAGATAAGTTTTCTAAGAAATATCTAGTTATAGATGGACAACAACGTCTAAAAACTTTGCAGTATTTCTTTCAAGAATCTTTTCCAGATGGTAAAGTGTTTAAGCTTAAAGGTGTCGTCCCACATTTAGAAGGCTTAACTTATTCCACATTACCTTCATCTGATCGCCGTGAGCTTGATAATGCAATAATCCACTGCATTATCATATCTGAAAATTATGATCCACGTGGTATGTTTTATCTATTTGAAAGACTTAATACTACTGGAACTCCTTTAAAATCACAGGAAATTCGTAATGCTCTTTATCATGGTTCTTTTAGCGAATTACTTCAGGAGCTATCAAGCAATGAAACCTGGAGAGAGCTTTATGGAAAGGTTGATATTCGTGCTAATGAACAGGAGCATATTTTAAGATTTTTAGCTTTGCATTTTGATTTGGAAAATTATTCAGGCAATATGACTAATTTTCTTAATCAATTTATGTTGAAAAACAAAGATTTAGAGTTGATTTCTGAAGATGAGATTAGAGCTATATTTTCCAATACCATAAGTTTTTTAAAAAATTGTATAGGCTCTCAAGTTTTCTATAAAAAAGAAAAATTTCAAATTCTTTTTGATAGCGTCATGCTTATCACTGCTCAAGAGTTGGAAAAAAATTTGGAATGTTCAAAATTTAAAAAGTTTTACGAATCACTGATTAATGATCAGCATTTTTGGTCATTTGCTCAACCTTCTAGCACAAGTAAAGAAAATCTCATGAAGAGGCTGGAATATGTTGGAAAACTTTATAGAAATACGCAGTTATGAATCCATCTATATTAGCTCATCGTCAAAAAATAGATAATCACTTTAAGAAAGCTACTTCTTTCACAGACCCAGAGATTCAAAGTGAATGGTCAAAATATTTATGTATATTAGTATCAGGATTACTTGAGGAATCTTTAAGGGTTTTATTAGAAAAATATTGCCAAAACAAAGCTTCACCAAGCATTCAAAATTTTGTTACAAAACAAATAGAAAATATAACTAATTGCAAAACAGAAAAAATTAAACGCATATTAGGGGAGTTTAGCCCCACTTGGGAAAGTGAATTTACGACTAAAATTCAAGCTCAGAGCAACATTACTGATGAAATAAAAAACTCAATAGATAGCGTGATTACGAACCGTCACAAAATAGCTCATGGTAAAAGTATAGGTATGAGCTACAATAATGTGTCTAATTGGTATAAAAATGTTAAAAAAGCTGTAGAAATTTTAGAAGAAATAATCAAGTAATTTAGATGTATATTCAAAAGTTAAATATACCATTCCCCTAATTATACACCCCTATAATACCACAAAAAGTCAAACAGTCAAGAACCTTGAAAAATCGTTCACTTATTGATACCATTCTCAATATTATTGCAAATAAGCCGCTTCCATTCTCAATAAATAAGTAGCAAAACTTTTTTTCCTATCTCATAGATAAACTAAAACACTTATTAACTCTTTGCGACTCTGCGTGAGCATAAATAAAAATTCCTCCTCCTCTACCCTTTCCCCAAATAGTAAAAACTCTGTAGACTAAATTAATAAACTTTATATTTCTTATTAAAGCTGGTGCAAGAGGACTTTCGGTTAATAGTTGATTTGGTTTCGGTTTTCGCTGTCGCTGCCTGTGGTGGACTGCTGGCCGCATTGTTAAAACAACCTGTGTTACTCGGTTATCTGATCGGGGGAATGATTGTTGGTCCTGCGGGACTGGGATTAATCAAAGAAGTCGTCCAAGTAGAAACCTTGGCGCAATTTGGTGTAGCTTTTTTACTGTTCGCTTTGGGGGTGGAATTTTCCCTAGCGGAACTGAAAAAGGTAAGGGCTATAGCTTTAGGCGGTGGAGGATTACAAATTCTTCTCACTATTCTCATCACCGTTTTAGTATGTGGTGTTACAGGTGCTTGGGGAGCTTTACCGGCTAAAGGTGTATTTTTAGGTTGTATTCTGTCTTTGTCTTCCACAGCAGTTGTTCTCAAATGCTTGATGGAACGCAACGAGACAGAAACACCCCACGGTCAAGTAATGCTGGGTATTTTGGTAGTCCAAGACTTAGCACTGGGATTAATGCTGGCTGTATTACCTGCACTGCATGAACCGGGGGAAGTCATCGGTATGGCAGTGCTGACGGCTTTGGTACGCATTAGCTTATTTGCTGCGGGTGCTGTAGTGGCGGGTATTTGGTTAATTCCGCCTTTGTTGCGACTGCTGGCACGAACTGAAAGCCGGGAGTTGTTTTTATTGGGGGTCGTAACTTTATGTTTATGTATTGCTCTGCTAACTGAATATTTGGGTCTTTCCATTGAAATGGGAGCGTTTGTTGCAGGGTTGATGATTTCTGAGGTGGAATACGCTGACGAAACCCTAACTATTGTAGAACCTTTGCGGGATATTTTCGCGAGTTTGTTTTTCGCAGCCATTGGGATGTTAATTGATCCGGTGTTTTTGTGGAACAACCTGGAATTGATTCTCGGTTTGGTAGCTTTGGTGTTTGTAGGCAAGTTTTTAATCATCACTCCTTTGGTAAAGTTATTCCGCTATCCGTTGAAAACAGCTTTAATTGCGGGTTTGGGATTAGCGCAAATTGGGGAGTTTTCCTTTGTGCTGGCCAGTGAAGGTCAGGCTTTGGGGTTGGTTTCCCGACGGATATATCTGTTAATTTTGGGTACTACCGCAGTTACTTTGATGCTGACTCCCTTTGTATTGCGTTTAGTACCATTTTTATTTGATTTTGCGGAGTCCATGCCTTGGTTAAAACCGTATTTGGTGGAAGAACAAGCGCGTGATTTTGCAGAAGACTTACCCCGTAAAGATCATATTGTGGTTTGTGGTTATGGTCGCATTGGTAAAAATTTGGTGCGGTTGTTGCAGCAATACGAGTTACCGGTGGTGGTGATAGATCAGTCAGAAAGCAGGATTCAGCAGTTACGGGATGCGGGTATACCTTATGTTTATGGTAATGGGGTGAGTTTTCATGTGTTGGAAACCGCTGGGGTGAATCATGCTAAAGGGATGGCGATCGCACTTCCAGATCCGGCTAGTATTCGTCTATGCCTGAAACGCGCTTTGGAAATATCCCCAGAATTAGATTTAGTGGTCCGTGCTACCCAAGATAAAAATATTGAGTTGCTGTACCAACTGGGTGCTAGGGAAGTGGTACAACCGGAGTTTGAAGCGAGTCTGGAAATGGCCACCTATTTGCTTACAGATGTGGGATTATCAAAAGAGGTGGTACAAGAGAAAATGCAGGAAATACGCCAGGATCATTATTTAGATTTGCGTCCTGAACGTTCTGCGGCTGAAGTTTCCCAACATTTACAACAAGTAACACGCGATTTAAACCGACGTTGGTATGATTTACCTGCGGACTCACCTTTAATTGGGATGACCTTAGAAGAAGCGGATATGCGCTATCTGATCGGGGTGAGTTTAATGGCTATTCGTCGCGCTGATGGGAAAGAAATTGATTATCCTCATAGTCAAATTAAACTAGAAGTTGGCGATCGCTTGTTAGTTGTCGGTGCAAATGAAGAATTAGCAGCTTTAGCGGAGTTTGCTCAAGGAAATGCAGCTGTTCCCGGAGAAACTAACGCTTGTCAGTGGGTAACAGTTCAAGCTAATTGTCCAATTTTGGGTAAAAATCTGGCACATTTAACCGCTGATGAACAGTATGGAGTAAAAGTGCAGGCCATTCGGCGAGATGGCAAGTTTATCCGCTTTCCTCATGGCAACATGGAATTAAAAACAGGTGATCAGGTTTTGTTGTGCGGTAGCTTTTCCAGACTCAATCAGCTGCAAAGATTTTTCACTGCTTCCTGTGGAATACCGCTGGCAATTCCCAAAACAGAAATTCTCACAGATTTTCTCAGCCTGGATAATTTGCGGGAGTAGTCAGCAGTTAGCAGTCAGATATAGTTGATAGCTATTTGCTCACGAATCTATATTGGCAATGTCCACTCTAGCATCTCGTGGCACTAAGGCTCTTTCTCCAACTGCGTCACTGCGAACTTTCATATAAGCGATCGCTATTTTCCAAACGATAGTTTGCTCGTTGTTAGCATCTAAAATACATACACAATTGATATCTTGCCAAAAAACCCTACCTGTGATGACATCACCAGTCATCAGTTTAAGTTCAACTGTGGCTTTTTGCTTGATCCAATTTTGTAATAGTCGAATGCTAGGTAGGGTGGTATCAAAATCAGTTGCTGGCATTTTTGTTAGGAAATAAAGACTGGAGACTGGGGACTGGGGAGAAAAATTTTAGATTTTAGATTTTAGATTTTAGATTGGAATTGACAAAAACAATCCAAAATCCAAAATCCAAAATTGAATTACCAATTACCTATCATGTTGGACAATGTTTAAATCAGTAGTAACTTATCTTTGATAATTCATCTAGGGGAAAATGGCAATAGAATTTACTAAGTATCACGGTTTGGGTAATGATTTTATTCTCATTGATAACCGTTCCTCTCTTACTCCCATAATCACACCAGAACAAGCTGTGAAGTGGTGCGATCGCCATTTTGGGATTGGTGCTAATGGTGTTATTTTCGCACTTCCTGGTCAAAATGGTACTGATTATACCATGCGGATTTTCAATTCTGATGGTTCTGAACCGGAAATGTGTGGTAACGGTATTCGTTGTTTAGCTGCGTTTTTAACTGAGTTAGAAGGTATCTCCCGCACTAAGGACTTCTATACTATTCATACTTTAGCAGGTGTGATTACACCTCAACTGACAGATGACGGTCAAGTAAAAGTAGATATGGGTTCACCCCGCTTATTAGCGCAGGAAATTCCTACCACCCTTGCACCTGCGGACAGTAAAGTAATTAATGTACCTTTAGAAGTTGCGGATAATACTTGGAATGTTACCTGTGTCAGCATGGGTAATCCTCACTGTATCAGCTTTGTGGAAGATATGGCTGCTATTCCCCTGGAAACCATCGGTCCCAAATTTGAACATCATCCCGCTTTTCCCCAAAGAATCAATACAGAATTTATTGAAGTTGTCAACCGTAATTATTTAAAAATGCGGGTATGGGAAAGAGGTGCGGGTATTACCTTAGCTTGTGGTACTGGTGCTTGTGCGTCTTTAGTCGCTGGAGTATTGAATGATAAATGCGATCGCACAGCAACCATAGAATTACCCGGAGGACCCTTAGAAATTGAATGGTCAGAAACTGATCAAAGAATTTATATGACAGGTCCTGCTGAACGGGTTTTTACAGGTAAAATGTAGACTAATAGGAAGATTCCCGACTTTTTCAAGAATTCGGGGATCTATCTTTTAGTGGTTAAGATAGTTGTAAACATCATTACCATTCCCCCTACAAGAATAGCGATCGCTAATCCTCCAGTGATCAAGTCTAAAGTGTTGTTGTCCATAATCAGTTGTCAGTTGTTAATTTACTACGAGGATATAGATCCCAAAATTCTTAAAGAGTTCAGGGATCTGGGTATTAATCGCTAATTTAAAAATCAACCCCGCGCTTCAATTCCACACCTTGATTAGCGTAATGTTTATGACAAAATACCTCCGAGTGAATACTGGCTAAATCAAAATATGCAGGTTGATTTTGACAGCGACCAGTAATAATAACTTCCGTGTCTTTTGGTTTACGCAGCAAAGCCTGTACAATTGGTTCAACAGGCAATAATTCTAAATCAACGGTGGGGTTAAGTTCATCGAGAATGATAGTTTTATACACTCCCGATGCGATCGCTGTTTTGGCAATTTCCCAACCTCTTTCCGCTTCTACATAGTCTAATTCTTGCCGGGAATTACGCCACACGATCGCATCTCGTCCACAACGTAAATGATCCACTACTTCAGGATAAGATTGTTGCAAAGCGGCGATCGCGGCATCCTCAGTATATCCACTACCACCTTTTAACCACTGCATAATTAATACACGGGTAGAACCAGGATGATTAATACCTCTACCTATTGCCTGTAAAGCTTTACCCAAAGCACTGGTAGATTTACCTTTGCCCGCACCAGTATAAATTTCTATACCCTCAATTAAAAGTGCTTCCGCTGTGGGGTGGTGCTGCGGTTTCATTTCCGAGTGTAGATCCGCAATATCGAGTAATTGTTGCGGTGCTGCGCGACCAGTCGCAATAATTTCCAATTCCTGGGGTTTAGATTTTAAAGTGTTTACCACCTCATCCACAGAAAGCAAACCCAAATCTAAAACCGGGTTAATTTCATCTAGAACCACAACAGAATATAAACCAGAGGCGATCGCACCTTTAGCCACATCCCAACCCCTTGCTGCTTCTGCTCTATCAAAAGGGGTAATTTCATCATGCCCAAAAAACTCGGCTCTACCAGTGCGAACCTGATCAATTAAATGGGGAAAACCACGCTGTAAAGCTGCGATCGCTCCATCTTCATCATAATCACGTTCTGGACCTTTCAAAAACCGCAACAGCAAAACACGATTGGAATTGCTCGGCGCATTTATTCCCAAGCCTATCGAGCGCAAAACTACCCCTAAAGCCGCTTGGGACTTACCTTTACCCACACCATCATAGACGTGAATTTGACCCGTGAGCCGTTCAGAACGCACTTGTGCTGTGCGAATACCGATGCCATTTCTTGTCATCTTTGGAAAAGCTGTAACGTGGCTATTTCTGATCTTACCGAACCATCTGCTTAATGAAGTAGGATAATTTTATCTCATACCTACGTATCATAGTCAAATTGATGTATTAATAATATTAATCAAAATCTATTGGCACACTAGAGGCAAAAATGGTAAGAAAAATGAGATAATTTCCACCATCATCCGTATGATCTCAGTTATGCTATCTACAGTTTAGCCGCTGGGTTTCATCCAAAATCTCAAATCCCAAATTTACTGATGCTTTATGTCTGAAGAATTATCACTACCGAAAATTTTGCCCATTGGTGCAATTTTGTTTGAAACTTTATTTTTACTAATTGCCATTCCCCTAGAAGGATATATTCTCAATAGATCCCTCAAATTTGACAAAAAAACCAGCATCTTTTATGCCATAGCTATGAACGTTTTTTCCAGCGTCATTGGTTGGAATATATTTTTTCTGATCGAACCAATATTATCTGTACCCATTAAATCGGAATTAATTGGATATGTTTTTTTTAATACGTTTAAAAACCCTAGAACACAGAATTATATAATTTTGATAGGATTTTTAATTTTCTTTGCTACTTTTTTGCTCAAGTTTCTATTATTAAAAATATTGCTGATCACCTTAGACGAGAGTGGTAAAAAACCAGAAATAACAGAAACATCACTGCATCAAAAAATTCTCATAAATAAAAAGCGTAAGTTACAAAATACGACCTTAGTTACTACCACTTTAATAGCAAATTCCCTCAGTTATACTGCTATTACACTAATTTTAGTAATTCGTAATTTTGCTACAATAGTTAAGTAATTAAACAAGTAATTAAACATAGAACAATCACATTCACTTAATTAACTAGGTAAAATATGAATTCATCATTATTTAAAGAAGTAATCCTGATCTTTAAATTTGTTCAAGATTTGTTTTTAGGCATCCAAAAAATTATCATGCCTCCCAAGGCTTTTTCTTGGCAAACATTTATCTATTTAAGTATTTTTTCCTGGGGAAGTTCCTATTTTGCAACAGGACCAATAAAAGATTTAATTGCCTTGACAGGTTGGGGATTTTTAGTAGCTGGTACAGCTTGGTATACCACCGATGATCCTTTAAGAGTACCTGGTACTTTCATGCCAGTAGGAGCATTAGTAACAGGGTTTTTAGTCAGTGTCTTTGCTTTTGGACATCAGGAGAATGTGATCACAACCAGAACTATAGTTCTCTGGCCAACAATAGCAGCAATTATTACAGGAATACCAGAATTTTTTGCAGGAACAGGTACATCCACAAAAGCTACCATTCCCAAATTAGAAGCACGCCAAAAAATTGTTATTTTGCTGGCTTGGTCGATGTTGATCAGTTGCTGGATTCAGTTTTACTTTGTCATAGATAAATGGTTAAAAGAATATCCAAGTTTGTCCGCAGATAATTTTCAACGTAGCACCTTTGTAATTAAACTAGAACCTAAATCTAAAAGACCAGAAAACGGTAATATGTTATTGAATAAAATTCAACCGTTAATACAAGAACAAATAGATAACAGACCTTGGTCAGAAGTAGAAAGATGGTTGTTAGAAGCTAACGAACAAGTTGGCAATTTGGGCAACAATATGATTAACAAAAACCTGAATAAATACGAAGAAAAAGGACTATGGCGAATTGAGCCGCGTGTAGTCAATGTCCAATCTGGATATAGATTAGATATCCTCAGTATTTGGCAAGGTCCAAGTACAAATCCCCGTGGATTTTTTCTGCAAAAATCTTGTCAAATTCAACCAGTGACAGGGGTGAAAAATCCAGAGAATAAAAATGCAGTTGCAGAAATTAAATGCGATCGCACCAGCAAATTTTTTCTGGGTTCACCACCACCACAACAGTAGAGTCAGTTAACAGTTACCAATTACCCATTACCCATACCCATTACCAAACAATATGAACGCAGTCAGAACTTTTGTAATGGCAAAAAACGTATTTCAGGAAGTGATCCGCGATCGCATCCTCTACATCATCGGTTTTTATGCAATTATCCTCGCTGTCGCTAACCGCGCAATTTTTGAATTTTCAGCCACAACCCAAGATAAAATCTTTTTAGACTTTGGTTTGGCAACCATGAATGTCATCTGTTTAATTATTGCTATTTTTATTGGTACAGGACTGGTTAACAAAGAAATTGAAAAACGCACTATTTTCATGTTAATTGCCAAACCTATCAGCCGCAGTGAATTTATTACCAGTAAATATTTAGGACTATCTGCTGTACTGGGTGTACTCTTAGCAGCCATGACATTTATTTATTTGGTATTTTTGCAACTTGCTAAAATGTCCTATCCCATAAACAGCATTCTCCTGGCTGTACTCTTCTTATTTTTGCAATTGACATTAATTACTGCTGTAGCTGTGACATTAGGAGTTTTTACCAGTTCCTTAATAGCCACAGCATTAACATTTGCCGTCTATTTAATGGGGAATATTACAAAAGATTTAGTGGCATTAGGCCGCCTCAGTCAAAACCCTGGTGTAGAACGCATTACACAGGGTTTATATCTCATACTTCCAGATTTATCGCGCTTAGATTTAAAAAATGATGCCGTTTATGGAATGCAAGCATTACCTGATACTATGACACTATTAAGTAATGCAGGTTATGGATTACTTTATAGTTTTATGTTGTTAGCGATCGCTATTTTCATCTTCTTGAAAAAAGAGTTTTAACATCAGGAGTCAGGAGTCAGGAGTCAGGAGTCAGGAGTCAGAAGTTTATTTAATTTGACTTTTGACTTTTGACTTTTGACCTGATACCTCACCATCTCCCAATTACTCTTCTCCCCAAGTTCTTAACTGCAAATAAACTAACACCAAAGTCACCACTAATAAAACCGTAGCAACTGCGGCAGCGTAACCAAAATCAAATTGAGCAAAAGCTTCTTGATAAGTGTAATAAACCAACAAATTAGTAGAATTTAAAGGACCGCCACCTGTAATTACATAAACAGGTTCAAAACTCCGCAATGTAAAAATAGCAGTAGTGACAGTAGCAAATATTAAAGTTGGCCGCAGTCCAGGTAAAGTAATATGCCAAAATTGCTGCCAACCATTTGCCCCATCTAGTTCTGCGGCTTCATAACGACTAGGAGGAATAGCTTGTAAACCAGCCAAAAAAACCACCATATTAAAGCCAATTTGCTTCCAAATACTAAATAAAATTATGACCGGCATTGCCCAAAAAGTATCTCCTAACCATGATATTGGTGCAACACCAAAAAAATCCAACAGTTCATTAACAGGACCAGTATTTTGAAACAACCAGCGAAAACCTAAACCAGCAGCCACAAGTGAGATAATAGAAGGGAGAAAATAGGCACTTCTCAAAATACCCTGCAAAGCCAAGGAACGATCTAATAACACTGCTAGTCCTAAAGGAATGACCAAACTGGGAACAAGACTACCAAGAGTAAAATAAGCAGTGTTAAAAATAACTTGCCAAAAATCAGAGTTTAGTAACAAACGCCAATAATTTTTGAAACCTACCAAATAAGTACCCGTTGAAGTAAAACTACCAGCAGTGAAACTGAGATAAAACAAATAAGCAATTGGCCAAATTATAAATAAACCTAACAAAATTAGTGCTGGTGTGAGAAAAACCCAAGCAGCAACGGTATCATTATCTAGCAGTTGCGGAGAAGAAAAGCGGGATGGTTTCATGATAATCTTAGTAATTCAGACGATATTCATAATTTTATGAATCAATATTACCCGATTGATGCAACATCTAGTCTAATTTCTCCCGATATTTCTAGCCACAACTTACAACCAATGAAGCCTTTAAAACTGGGAGTGATGGCTTCTGGAAATGGTAGTAATTTTGAAGTGGTCGCCCAAGCTATTCAAGCAGGAAAACTCAACGCCCAAATTCAGGTTTTAATTTATAATAATCCTTCAGCTAAAGCAGCATTAAAGGCAGAAAATCATGGTGTTGAGGCAGTATTATTAAATCACCGTGACTATAAAAAGCGGGAAGATTTAGACAGAGAAATTGTCAAAACTTTGCGGCAATATGATGTAGAATTGGTGATTATGGCTGGCTGGATGCGTCTAGTAACACAAGAATTAATTGACGCTTTTCCTGACAAAATTATTAATATTCATCCCAGTTTATTGCCAAGTTTTAAAGGTGTGCGGGCTGTTGAACAAGCTTTAGAAGCCGGCGTGAAAATAACTGGTTGTACTGTTCATCTCCTCCGTTTAGAAATGGACAGTGGACCAATTATCATGCAGGCCGCAGTACCCGTTTTACCAGATGATACAGCAGAAACACTACACGCTAGAATTCAAATTCAGGAACATCGCATTTTACCATTGGCGATCGCTTCCCTTGCTGCTATTAGGTGATTGGGAAAAATACAAATAATTTCCCCCTGCTCCCTGCTCCCTGCTCCCCTGCTTCTTTCCCAGTCCCCAGTCACCTGTATCAATGCTACAATCCTCTGTGAGAAATTTTTAGGATATCTCCATGTCAGTTTTAACTAACCCCATAAAGTTTGGTACTGATGGCTGGCGAGGCGTGATCGGTGATGAATTTACCTTTGAACGTCTAGCCTTAGTAGCCCCAGTGGCAGCAAAAGTATTATATAATACTTACTATTCTACAGTCGGTAGCCGTACCATCATTGTCGGTTACGATCGCCGTTTTATGGCAGAAAATTTTGCCCGTGTTGTCGCTGATGCTGTCAAAGCAGTGGGTTTTGATGTGCTTTTTAGCGAAACCTACGCACCTACTCCCGCTTTTAGTTGGGCTGCAAAAGAACTCAACGCTTTAGGTGCGCTAGTCATCACCGCTAGTCACAATCCAGGTGCATATTTAGGTTTAAAAGTCAAGAGTGCTTTTGGCGGTTCTGTTCCCCCAGAAGTTACCAAAGAAATAGAAACACTATTAACAGAGAAAGTACCAACCGCAGCTACTCCGGGAAAAGAAGAGAAATTTGATCCTTGGCCTAGTTATTGTCAAGCCTTAGAAAAGAAAGTTAATATTAACGAAATTCGCCAAGCAATATCATCAGGCAAATTAACATTATTTGTTGATGTTATGCACGGTGCTGCTGCCAGTGGTTTGGGTAGATTATTAGGCGAAAAAGTCAAAGAAATTAACAGCAACCGTGATCCTTTATTTGAAGGTGGTGCGCCCGAACCTTTGCCAAAATATCTTTCCCGTTTATTTACAGAAATTAAAAATCATGGGGAAATAAATAACAATAAGAACTCAAGTTTAACAGTAGGTTTAGTATTTGATGGAGATTGCGATCGCATCGCCGCAGTAGACAAAAACGCTAATTTCCTCAGTTCTCAAATCTTAATTCCTATCTTAATAGATCATCTAAAACGGAGACGCAACTTTACGGGCGAAATCGTCAAAACTGTTAGCGGTTCTGATATAATTCCCCTGGTTGCTAAATTACTGCATCTGTCTGTATTTGAAACCGCAGTTGGTTATAAATACATTGCAGATAGAATGTTAGCCGCAGAAGTATTACTAGGTGGTGAAGAATCTGGTGGTATTGGTTATGGTAGCCATATTCCCGAACGAGATGCTTTACTTTCAGCGTTGTATGTATTAGAAGCAGTTGTAGAATCAGGCTTAGATTTAGGTGAATATTATCAACAATTGCAACAACAAACTAATTTTTCCTCAGCCTATGATCGGATAGATTTACCTTTAGCGAGCATGGAAGTGAGAGGAAAGTTATTACAACAATTACAAAACCAACCGTTAACAGAAATTGATGGTAAAAAAGTAATTGATTGCAATACAATTGACGGCTATAAATTCCGTCTCGCTGATCAAAGTTGGTTAATGATTCGTTTTAGTGGTACTGAACCAGTATTACGCCTTTATTGTGAAGCACCCACAATAGAACAAGTCCATCAAACTCTAGCTTGGGCTAAAAATTGGGCAGAAGGAAATTAGGGACTGGTGACTGGTGACTGGTGACTGGGTAATCAATTTTATTTTTCCCAATTACCAATTACCAATTACCAATAACTAATAACTAATAACTAATAACTAATGACTAATGACTAATGACTAATGACTAATGACTAAATTACTCGTAGTAGCTACAGGAAATCCCGGTAAATTGCGGGAAATGCAAGCTTATTTAGCTGATTCTGGTTGGGAATTAACCTTAAAACCGGCAGATTTAGATGTTGATGAAACTGGTGAAACTTTTGCAGCCAATGCTTGTTTAAAAGCTGCTGAAATTGCCAAAGCTACAGGAAATTGGGCGATCGCCGATGATTCTGGTTTAGCTGTAGATGCACTAAATGGCGCTCCTGGTGTATATTCTGCCCGTTATGGTAATACCGACGCTGAACGTATTTCTCGTTTATTACGGGAATTAGGAGATACAGAAAATCGTCAGGCACAGTTTATCTGTGCAGTAGCGGTTGCAAATCCTGAAGGGGAAATAGTTTTGCAATCTGAAGGTATTTGTAAGGGTGAAATTCTCTATGAAACCCGTGGTGATGGTGGTTTTGGTTATGATCCCATTTTTTATGTTCCAGAAAAACAGTTGACTTTTGCCCAAATGTCACCGGAGTTGAAAAAGTCAATTAGTCATCGGGGTAATGCTTTGAAAAGTTTAGTTCCTCAGTTGCTTAAGGTTTTGGGGTAAATTTAAGGCAAATCTTAGGCTAAAACTTGCATATTCCCAGTTAATAAACGAGGAGAAATATTTACTAGAATTTCCTTACCAATTTTTTGTTCAGCTAGTCTGAGTTCATAATTTTTCTGTAAATTCATCCACAATTCAGCACTCGTACCAAACCATTGTCCTAGTCGTAATGCAGTATCAGCAGTAATTGATCTTTTGCCATTAATTATTTCGGTAATGCGATTTTTGGGTACATGAAGCAAACGAGCTAATTCACTTGCACTTATTCCTAATTCATGCAGTTCATCAGCTAAAATTTCTCCAGGATGAATAGGTGGACGTGCCATATAATTCTCCTTCAGTGATAATCTGTAATTTCTATATTGAAAGGTTTTGGTTCATCATCTGGCCAATTAAAACAAATTCGCCATTGGTTATTAATGCGAATGCTGTATTGACCTTTTCTATCACCTTCTAAGGACTCAAAATGATTACTTGTTAGTAACATTAGATCCTTTTTGCTAGTAGCTGCCTCTAAAATATCAAGCCGTTTATATGCTTGTTTAGCAAAAGCTTGAAACTCTTTTACTCTCTCACCTACAGCGAATTCCTCCGTCCTTTTATCTCGATATTTTGGATAATTTTCTGACGGAGACATATCTTAAACAATGGTAGATGTAATGTGTTACGTAACTTATAACTCTTTTAGTTTAGCACAATCAAACCACAAAAGGCGCTGCTGAATCACCAAATTCAACAACGCCCAATTTCTAAATATTCAATACTTAAACAGCTTCGGTGTTCTTTTCGCCAGTCCGAATCCGTACAACCTGCTCAACAGGAGAGATAAAAATCTTACCATCACCAATTTCACCAGTACGGGCAGCAGAAATAATTTTATCAACCACCATATCCACCTGAGCATCTTCAACCACGATTTCCAGCTTCAGTTTTTGCAGGAACTCAACCGTATATTCCGAACCCCGATAGCGTTCAGTTTGACCTTTTTGCCGTCCAAAACCACGGACTTCAGAAATGGTCATTCCCACAATTCCCGCATTAACCAAGGCAATTTTTACCTCATCCAGCTTAAATGGACGGATAATAGCTTCTACTTTTTTCATTTTTTGCAATTCCTGACTTCTAAGAG
>JBJOKS010000045.1:0-24930 GCA_046045965.1 Cyanobacteriota bacterium
TTTTTTGCTGGTTGTCATGGCTGCTCTCAATTGCTCAATTACTTGTCTAGATTGAGTTTCCCATGTTTTTGACCACTACAAATACCACCCTTGACAATTTCCCTTTTTCCTTAACTTGTCACTAATGGGCTGTACCCCATCTACAGTACCAAGATTGCTAATGATTTCCGTCGCTCACGGTATATAACAACAATCAAGGGCATGAATTTTTATCAAGGTGCTTTATTTGCTTATATCACTGTTGATTCTCAGAATAACTCATCATCCTGGGAGATAATTAATCTCACCTCTTTAAAGCAAGAAATAGAAAATGCTAAATTATTATAGCAATCCTAAATCTTTCATGAGAAATTGCGTAGTTCAAGAAAGATATTTTTAATACCCTATAAAATTTTGTTTGGTGGTTTAAGTGCTATATTTAGCGTAATTCATGGGAAGATTATTAGTTATATAAAACACACAAATTAATACCGTGTTTTCTCACATTTCAATTAGGATTGCTATAGCTAATTAATTTCTTGGAGGATAGGGTGCGATTAGCAGAAGTTAAACACGCTCATTTAATTAAGGTAAGATGTCTGTAGTTTTTCTAAAATTGCCTTGTGCATTTGTTTAGCTTCTTGACTGGTTTTTTCTTGGGGGATGGAATGAGGCGTTAGCGTAGCTTACCATAGGTATCACTATTTCAAACATTTGAATGAACATCTTGAAGCGCCCGGCGTGCTAATTTAACATAAGTTTTAACTGTGGTGTATGGTATTTCTAAATCTTGGGCTATGATTTGTAATGATTCTCCCATTTCTCTTCTTGCTAAAATTGTCGCCCAGGTTGTGGCTATTTTTTCCGTGCGATCGCCTCCTGTGCGTTTCCTTTGTGCTGTGAATATTTCTGTTAGTTGTTCTATGCGTTCTGGTAATAAATTAGTTGTAATTTCTGTAGATATATTTGATGTTGGTTCTATCCATTCTAAGCTAGTTTGCCCTAGTCCAAAGGTGGTTTTATGTCCCGTGCCACAATAGGGAGCAAGTTGTAATAAAGCATAAAATAACTGAGTAAATTCGATATTAGCTAAGGCGGTTTTTGCTAACCCTAGAGAAATTGCCCCTGTAAAACCTGTGACTGAACCCCGTTTACCTGCGGCGACTTTGACAGATTCTAAACTGTGTTTATGAATGATAACGTTTTCATCTATCCATTCTAAAAAAGCATCTTGTTCTACTGGCATTCCTGAAAAATCATTCCAACGTCTGAGGTAACTATGAAAAAGATTTATGGGAACTGGAAGCGGAAAATGATGTCCTTTACGGCGAAAACTGGTAGGTGAAATAAAACTCAGATTAATGTTATGATGTTTTTGGGTGGATGATGCTAAAATTTGATTGTAAGTAGTTGGTGGGTTAATAATATTTATTTGTTTGATTTGTAATTCGGCATCTCTTAAATTTATGGTTGATGGTAGTTGGGTTAACCATTGATTTAAAAACTCAACTACTGGCTGAGAAAAAACGTTAACATACCAATGATAGGTATTATTTGCTTGTAATTGCAGTTGTTTACCTGTGGGAACTAATTGACCTTCTAAAGCTGAAATATTAAAGGGTTTTTCTGATTCACCATCATGTAAATATGCTGAAAGTGTGGGGTTAATTTGGCGTACTTGATCCAAAAACCAAGCATGAAGTCCAATGGTATATTGTGAATATAAAGATACGGAAGTAACTGGTTCTAAGTCAAATACTAAACCAATTAATTCGGTATTTTCTGACCATTCCAAAGGTGTGTTTTTTACTGGGTTTTTTCGTCTGTTAGATACTGCTGCTCTTGGCATTTTAGCTATATTCTGTGATGATTATTGATTCTACTCTCTTTTAGTCCCCTTGTGGGGATGTATTATGATTGGGTTTGTGTTGGCGATCGCTCTTGTTTTAGTCCCCTTGCGGGGATTAGGTAATTGGAAACCTTCCTAGCCTTGTCGCATCAAACGGAAGTTTCAAGTTTCAGTCCCCTTGCGGGGATTAGGTAATTGGAAACTGGGACAGCGGGGACAGTGGAATTTCCACTTTCTAAATGTTTCAGTCCCCTTGCGGGGATTAGGTAATTGGAAACATTCCTCCTATTTCGTTCATCCTTTCCTCGTATTCTCGTTTCAGTCCCCTTGCGGGGATTAGGTAATTGGAAACGTTCCTGGGAATGCCCTGATTTTTCTCTAAGTGTTTTTAGGTTTCAGTCCCCTTGCGGGGATTAGGTAATTGGAAACCTCACTGATAGACAGAGAAGCTACTATGAGGTCTCAGGTTTCAGTCCCCTTGCGGGGATTAGGTAATTGGAAACTATTAAGAATGTGATTGGTAGTAGACCTACTATGGAACTGTTTCAGTCCCCTTGCGGGGATTAGGTAATTGGAAACTCCAAGTCTTGCGAGTACCGTTAGGCAGAAGGCTAAAAGTTTCAGTCCCCTTGCGGGGATTAGGTAATTGGAAACCCCTTTTTTGATTTCTCCCTTCTCTTTTCTTCTGTAGTTTCAGTCCCCTTGCGGGGATTAGGTAATTGGAAACTAGCAGCATTAAACAGTCTTGTGTTAAATAGTTTTGTTTGTTTCAGTCCCCTTGCGGGGATTAGGTAATTGGAAACGATCTAATTTGTTCCTCGGTGTATTGCCCCTCAAAAGTTTCAGTCCCCTTGCGGGGATTAGGTAATTGGAAACTTACCCTATCACCTAAAGACCTTCTAATCATCCAAAAAGGGTTTCAGTCCCCTTGCGGGGATTAGGTAATTGGAAACAAAGGTTGCCACTGCCTTTGCATGGTTCGCCTACAAGTTTCAGTCCCCTTGCGGGGATTAGGTAATTGGAAACGTCGTTGGACCAGTTCCATTAGCTAATGTCACAGTAGTTTCAGTCCCCTTGCGGGGATTAGGTAATTGGAAACATTCATAGCACCAATGGTACATTTCCAGCAACTCGTGTTTCAGTCCCCTTGCGGGGATTAGGTAATTGGAAACAACTGAATCCCAAATATAATAAGCGAAGAGAAAAACGTTTCAGTCCCCTTGCGGGGATTAGGTAATTGGAAACTTTGCAACTTTGGATGGACAGCAAGTAGAAGTTCCCGATGGGTTTCAGTCCCCTTGCGGGGATTAGGTAATTGGAAACGTGAATCACCTTCTCAAAAGCAAGCTGCGCGATCGGTTTCAGTCCCCTTGCGGGGATTAGGTAATTGGAAACAAAATATCACCCTTTGTAAAGTTGACTTTTAATTAGGTTTCAGTCCCCTTGCGGGGATTAGGTAATTGGAAACGATAACTAATTTCCTTACTAATCAATAATCTTCTGTTTCAGTCCCCTTGCGGGGATTAGGTAATTGGAAACGAGACAAAAGGAACTTTTTTTTGCAATCCATAAAAGTTTCAGTCCCCTTGCGGGGATTAGGTAATTGGAAACATATTCAGCCTTGCCTTCAGTATATGGGTGCTTGCGGTTTCAGTCCCCTTGCGGGGATTAGGTAATTGGAAACATAGCTTGCTGGCTACGAATTCCACAAAAATTCATTGTTTCAGTCCCCTTGCGGGGATTAGGTAATTGGAAACCGCCTAACTGACCTCTAAGCTCTTCGGCAGAAACTTGTTTCAGTCCCCTTGCGGGGATTAGGTAATTGGAAACTCTGGGGTCAATTTGTAAGTTAAGGAGAAGGCTGAATGTTAGGTTTCAGTCCCCTTGCGGGGATTAGGTAATTGGAAACTCCAAATCCAGGCAGAACAGGGAAGCAGTCAGCAGCGTTTCAGTCCCCTTGCGGGGATTAGGTAATTGGAAACAAATCGGGGTTCTGTTGCGCCAATTTTCGCACATCAGGTTTCAGTCCCCTTGCGGGGATTAGGTAATTGGAAACCTGATAAATTTGAAGCTGCTTTTAATAAGTGATGTGGTTTCAGTCCCCTTGCGGGGATTAGGTAATTGGAAACTTATAAGCTCATTCCCGGCAAGTTTACTTAATACTTGTAAGTTTCAGTCCCCTTGCGGGGATTAGGTAATTGGAAACGTTCCTGCTGGTTTGACTTTGCAGGATTTAGATCGCGTTTCAGTCCCCTTGCGGGGATTAGGTAATTGGAAACGATTTTTTTAGCGTCCTCTACAGTAATAGGGTATAGTTTCAGTCCCCTTGCGGGGATTAGGTAATTGGAAACGGAAGAGACAAAAGGAACTTTTTGCGATCCATAAAAGTTTCAGTCCCCTTGCGGGGATTAGGTAATTGGAAACTTTATCTCTTTTTCTTTAATTTCTCCTGCTTTTGCGTTTCAGTCCCCTTGCGGGGATTAGGTAATTGGAAACACTTCCTGGGCATAGCTCCCCTTATGCTCCTAGCGCGTTTCAGTCCCCTTGCGGGGATTAGGTAATTGGAAACCTACGAATCCCCAAATTTATTGCAAAATCCATATAAGTTTCAGTCCCCTTGCGGGGATTAGGTAATTGGAAACAATTAGCAGGGTTACAGCACCCCGTCGAGCTCGTTAGTTTCAGTCCCCTTGCGGGGATTAGGTAATTGGAAACGGCATCATGGGACAGTGGGACAGTGGAAAAATTTTGTTTCAGTCCCCTTGCGGGGATTAGGTAATTGGAAACCATCGAAACCTCCCAGACTTCCCAACCTTTGCCACGTTTCAGTCCCCTTGCGGGGATTAGGTAATTGGAAACTATCTGTGGAAATTTTGCGAATTAAGCCCGGTGAACTGTTTCAGTCCCCTTGCGGGGATTAGGTAATTGGAAACATTTTGCATGGCTTGAATTAATGTTTGACCAATGTGTTTCAGTCCCCTTGCGGGGATTAGGTAATTGGAAACAATAACCAGGGCTTTTCCCAAGGGAAGTTTTTCATGTTTCAGTCCCCTTGCGGGGATTAGGTAATTGGAAACCCCGCCATCTGAAACACAGTCTAGGAGCAGACTGTAGGGGGGATTTTGGCAGACCTCTCAAAAAACCTCATTTCAGGATTCGGGTCAACTGCCAACTGAAACTAACAAAACGCTGAAAGTATTTAATTGTCAAGGTTCTGGCGATTTGGCGAATCTCCAGGGTTTTTGACCCCGCTCTAGGTTTGCCAAATTTATCTTTATATAAGAGTAAAATTTAACCAGTAACTTGTCAAGATTTACTGTATTACAAATATTTAAGTGTTAGATTGACCAATTGAGTCAATTATATCTGATATAGCCCTATTTCCTTGACAATATCGGCTGTAACTTTCTGTCTTAAATCATAGGGTAAGAGAATTTCTACCTTCGGTCGCCATGCTCGTAAACGCATAGTTACATTGTGATCACCATGTCGGTACTGAAGACTGTAGTAAGCATCCTTTGGTGAACGATTTGCCATAACCTTTAATATAATAATTCTGTTTTTTGTTCTGAATTAATTACAGAGTTTTTAATCAAGCCTTTCGCTTTTGAGTAGTCAATTAATTTAAAAATTTCATGTCGAAAGGTATCCTGAATGTAGTAGTCATGATAATCTAGTTTAAGTGGTAGTAACATCTACATCTATTGAGAGTGAAGGGTATCAAACAGTGGCAATGGAAGTAAAAATTCAAACTCTCACTCCAATCTGGACAGGCGGTATTGAGGCCGGAAAGTGCGATCGCATTCACGAAACCGGACTGCTTGGTAGTCTGCGTTGGTGGATGGAGGTTCTGGTACGCGGGATGGGGGGTGTGGTCTGTGATCCTACGGCTGAAAAATCACAAGATCGCAGCAGCCTAGATACTGAAAAATTTCATGCCAAGAAGTATCGTGAATTGCAAAATGAAGTTGAGCGACGTAAATACTTACGCGATGCGGGACTTTGCGATGTCTCGCAAATTTTTGGCGCGACTGGATGGAAACGTCAGTTTCGGCTGGAAGTCGAAGAAAAAAATACATCAACTATTCAAATTGAGGATAAATATGCAAAAAGTCGTTCCTTAACGGCAATAAAAGGTAAATTCACTATCAAAATTCAGGGCTTAAACCCAACTTTTGATCCACAAATTATTGGTGGTTTAATTCAGTTTATTGCTGATTATTCAACATTAGGAGCGCGTCCTCGAATGGGTTTTGGTGTGATTAAGATTGAGGGTGATCGCATCCCTATGCAGCCACTTTATAATTGGCTCATTGGTACATCTGGATATAAAAAATATGAAAATTTACCTTCATTAAATAATATTTTAATGGCAAAAATACAGCCTAAAAATTTAAGTTTTGATGACAAAGGCATAAAGCACGATCTGAGACAACTGTTGAGGACAAATGAAGACAAGCCAGAGGTTAAAAGCAGTAAACCCATTCTAAAAAAAGATAAAAAGAAGAATCAGTTAGCAGAAGAGAAAAATTCAGTTCCACGAAATCAAAAAGATGCTCAAGTATTTTTACGTAGCTTATTAGGATTATCAGAGGATATGTAAATGCAATATGAATATTCAGCTACTCAAGACTTTTGGCTGCAAGAAGCTATGTTTGCTAAAGATAAAAAAAATTATTTACCACAATGGCGAAAGCATTATGAAACAAGCGATCGCAGTCTAGTTGATCAGTTTGATTTTATTCCTAATTCTTCTGATGCTCTCAATAATTTACCAGCACTCAGTTTCATACTGCGTGTACCGTTCAAACTAAAAAAACCCTATTTGAGTAAAGACGATCGCTCTTTCCATTTACTTGATAATCCAGTACGGAAAGACAAGGTATTTAAAACTCCTATGGTTTCCTCTACAAGCTGGAAAGGAGCTTTAAGAGCAGCATTATGGCAGTTAGGACATAAAGAAGAAAATGAGCAAATTATTCGGCTATTTGGTAATGAGCGTGAGCAGGAAGATCATAAAAAACTGAAATCAGGACGGCTCTATTTTTATCCAACTTTCTTTGATAAGATTGACAAACAGAAACAGCTAGAAGTAATTAATCCCCATGATCGCAAAAAAGGAACTTCTGCGCGGGGTCCCATTTATTTAGAATGTGTTCCCAAAAATTCTACAGGTGAACTTGTTATTTTATATGTCCCTTTTGGGACGGTAGAAAAAAGCCAAGTTATTGAAGATTTGGAACTGGTTGTACAGGGAGTAAAAGAGATGCTCACGGTTTATGGTTTTGGAGCAAAGACTAGTAGTGGTTTTGGAATTGTGGAGGATCAACTTGACAGTCAGGGAGAGTTAGCAATTCGGGGTGATATACCAGAGTTAAAGAAAAAATTAGAATTTCTCAATGATGATGGGACTTTAAAACAAGAGTTTGTCAACAACGATGGAAGTTTTAGAACTGAGTCACAATATAAAAAATCCCTTCAAAAACAAAATATTTCACACAACCCGAAACTTTATAAGGAAGCTAAACAATGGTATGAGGAAAATAAACAGAAAATTGGGTCTAGCTCAGATTTTATGACAGAAGTTCGTTTCAATAAATTGAGTGAGTTAGGCGATCGCGCCAAGGAAATAGCAGTGCATTTATGTAATGGAGTTCAAGTATGACTAATACTTTCTGGCGACCATCAGATGAACAAAGACGAACAATTTTATTGATGGAAGCTCTTGGATTAATTCATGACTTAGGCAAAATGAGCGATCGCCTTTTGCAAAAACAAGACCCTTCATTAAACGTGGAATATGGATACAACTTGTTATCTGACCCACGCAATATTGATATTTATTATAATTTCCAAAATATAACTTGTGATCCCAGTGCAGAATTTGTTACACAAATCTTAGATACAGCTAACAATCAACCTTGTGCATTTGGTGAAATAACTGGTATAAATGACCCTCTTAAAGAAATTGAATTTACATGGGATAGTGAACAGTATAATTTTGCTGAATTAATGCCAATTCTAACCAAACCTAAATTGTCGGTAGATCAAAATGCTAACTGGAATGGGGTTTTGGGTAAATCAATGAAGCCCGGACTTCTCATTGCTTATTTACATGGCATTGCTCACATTGATAAAGAAGGTGATCCAGAAAAGCATAAACAACCCTATAGTAGTGTATTTCGTGCTACGCCATTTGGTCATGAGGAGCAAGTAGGTACACAGGGAGTTCAAGAGCTAACAAAAACTCTTAATAAATTACCTCTAAACGATATTACAAAGATTGCTACTTCTCAAAGATCAGAGTGGCTTGAACAAATGAAGCTATTGATGCAAAGAGGTTTAGCAGATAATCGAAGACCTCATAATGAAATATCTCTTTGGGATTGGGGTTATTCAGTAGCTACATTTGCTAAAGCAGCAACTAATTATATCTTTAAAAGTGGTTGGCCATCAAATATCAGGAAATTACCTTTTTGTACACTAAGAATCAATTTGAATATTCTTGAATGCTATACACACAATGATAAGATTAGTGATTTGTTAGGAATTAAGCAAGTTATTGATGATGCTTTCAAAAAAGTAAAAACACTTCTTGAAGAAAATTATGCTTTAGGAAATCAACTTTATCGTGATGAAACAGGTTCTTATTATCTACTACCTAATATTTTTGATAATAACGAACAGATAGAGTTAAAACAAGAAATTCAATCTCTATTTCCACCAGATTTGAAACCAAAAATATATTTCAGTAATTCATTTACTGCTGATGCTCTACACCATTTTAAATCAGGAAGTGATAATTCAAATACAGACAGCAAAAATGCTGCAAAAGGAGATGTAAATAAGCTAGTTGCTGAACCAAGACTAGAAGCGCGAAAAGAAAAGAAAACTACTAATAATAATTTTTATCTTTTTGAGACAGAGTGGAAAGATAATCGCCCTGAAAACTCAGAAACTTGCACAGTTTGTGGAGTACGGCCTGTTGGTTATCCACTTCAAGGTTCATGTCCTGAAGTAGAGATAACATTAAGTCAGTGGGCAAAACAGAAGAAAGCTCAAGATCGTAAGATTTGCCGTGTTTGTTTAGACAGAAGAGGGCGACGATCTGAGCAATGGCTTAAAAATATTGGGCAGGAACATCAACGAAATACAATCTGGACAGACGAAGTAGCTGATAATAATGGTCGTTTAGCCCTATTTGTTGGAAAACTGGGTTTAGAAGGTTGGCTTGATGGTACATTACTTTCTACTATTCAAGTGACTGATAATATAACTAAAAATCCCTCTCCTGCTCGGTTGTATCGTATTGCTGAAACAGCCCGTGCTTTTTGGCAAAAAGTGACAGATGAATTAATGCCCAACACTGTTGGTCTGCGTTCATTTCGTTTAGAGTTATCTCCAGATGTTGATGATTTCCCAGATTTAGGAGATTATCAAGCATACGATTTAGATATTGATGGTGTAGTTTTAAGTGTGGTTTGGGATAAACCCAATAAAAGATTTTTAATAACAGATAACTTGAATTACTGTTCGACTCAATTAGGTATTACTGAGGCTGATATCATTGAAAAATTGCAAGGAAAAACCTTTCAGCTTTCAGAGCCATCTAGCTTTTTGCAGTCTAGTCGCCCAAAAACAAAAGTTAATGTTCAAACTGTTAAGCAAATTAATGGCTACTATCCTTGCATTTCTCTACTATCTGAACCTACTGTTAGCCTAATCCTAGTTCCGGGGAATAAAGCCTTAGAACTAGGACTTACGCACTGTACAAATTCCCTATGATGTGCATGAACGAAAATCCGCCGTTTCTCAAATCTTGCACCACTCCGTACCAACTCAGACAATCTAAAAAGATGCGCCATAAGGCTACCTGATTTTTATTGGTTTTCAACAGTAAATCAAGGGTTTTGAGATTATAACCCACATTCCGCAGATATTGAAGTATATTAAATAATTAGGAATTGTAAAAAGACAAAGCCTGAAATGGTTAGCTGGTAATCATTTCAGGCTATTTATTATACAATAATAAGTGCGAAATAGAGAATATAGGACTCCTATTTGAGTTATGAACTGTTCTTTTTAACTAACCACAGAGACACAGAGAAGCCAGTGCGTTGGGCGGGTTTCCCGACTTGAAGCAACTGGCGCGACACAGAGGTAGAGAAATAAGAGATGTTCACATTTCATTTAGGATAGCTATATATTTTACTAATTATCAATTATTTAAACTCTGCCACAAATACCAACAAGCAATGGTGCGGTAAGGTTGCCATTGTTGGGCGATTTGTTCTAAGGTTTTTTTATTGGGCAAATCATCCAAATTATAAAGATTACGAATAGCAGTACGAATACCCAAGTCATCAACAGGTAAAATATCCCAACGATGTAATCTGAAAATCAACAACATTTGTACAGTCCAGCGTCCTATCCCTTTGACTACAGTTAAGGATTTAATGATTGTTTCATCGTCCATTGTTTGCAGTTCATCTATGTTTGGTAATTCTCCAAACCGTTGTGCTAAATCTTTGATATATGTAATTTTAGGACGGGAAATACCCACTGAATGTAAAATATCATCGGGTGTATTGAGAATATCATTAACTGTTAATGAATTAGGATAAATTTGTAAAAATCTCTGGTGAATAGCTGCTGCTGCTTTCCCTGAAAGTTGCTGGTAAATGATGGCGCGAGATAAACAATAAAATAAATCTCCGGTTTGTTGTACCTGGTTTAGTCTGCATTCTCCTATCTGCAATATTACATCTGCTAAAATAGGATCTTGTTTCAGTGTTTTGATGGCAACAGAGTAATTTATCATTAATTAGCTATTTCCTCAAATTTTAAATGCTGATAGTGAGAAAATTAATAATTTCATCTAAGAGTAATTGCGGTTCATCAACACGAATTAAATGACCGCTATTTTCAAATATTTTTAAATAGGCGTTAGGAATAGCTTGGGCAATTTCTTCTGAAAATTCTGGGGGACATATCCAGTCATGTCGTCCGGCAATTACCAGTGTTGGTGAGGTAATTTTATGTAATTCGTTGAGGATATTATAGTTTCTTAAAAAGCCACTAAAGGCAATGTTAATAGCATCAACTGAGAGGATAGTTTGGTCTGAGTCTGGGGAATTTGTTTTCCGGTTATTGCTTTGGCAATACATTGGATTCATGATTTTAAAAAATTGCCGTAGCTGTTCTTCGTTTTCAAAATTACCTGCCCAAAGTTTAGAAGCGATAGCGTAAGCGCTGACTTGTCAGTTCGCTTTTTGTTCTGAGTTTCCGCGTTGTGCTAAAATTTCTTGAGCGCGTTGTAAAAAACGGGAACTGGCAGTTGTGGCAATTACTATTAAATGAGAAACATTTTGCGGATATTTGATAGCATAGGACAGGGCAACCATACCCCCATAGGAAGAACCAATTAAAATGATTTTTTCTAACCCCAAATATTGGCGTAATGCTTCCATGTCCTCAACGTTATTTTCTAGGGTATAGGTTTCTTTTGATCCACGTGCTGACCTTCCCTGACCCCGATGATCAAAATACACCATTTGTAGGTGATGACTGAGGGGAAAAAAACAAGGTTTATAGCTGGTGTGGTCTACTCCGGGTCCACCATGAATGATGAAAGCAACTGGTTTTTCACGTATTCCCTGTTCTTCAACTGCTAAACCACAACCATCTATATCAAAATATATTTCTGTATCTCTTATTTTTGCTTTCATTTTTAATTTTATACTCTTGATAATCTACAGTTTGCACCAGTAAATTAGTAATATTAGTAGAGGTAGATTGGCGAAACTTCAAAGTTTTAATTACCCTTAAAAAAATAGTTGTAGCTTTTCCACTGTTTAAATTGACTTGCTGTTGTGCATTTAGAATGTACAACAGCTTATCATCCCTATTTCCAGATATCTTAACCAGCAAACTGTTCAAATGGTTTAATCCTACCAAATGTAGATGATTTAAACACATTCGGATTTGAGCATATATATATTTAGGCGATTTGTTGTCGTGACTCAGTGTGATTTTGGAATTTTTTAGTGATTTTTTATCACCCAGGATCAATCATTTAAAAGCCATGCACCATCCTTTATTGCTGATTTTCGTGAAAATCACGATTTTTTCTTTGATGTTAGCCATAGGAAGCAATCTCTGTTTTGAGGAAATGCTCTCACTGTGGCGAAAACCTGTTTTACTATTCCGTGCGCTTTTAGCCGTTGTAGTGCTGGTTCCTGTAGTGGTTATCGTGCTGCTAAAACTGTTTAACTTACAGCCAGAAGTGATGACAGGATTAGCCTTGTTAGCGGCTTCTCCAGGTGCGCCTCTGACCACAAAAAGAGCGCAAATGGCTGGATGCAGATTCTCCTACTCAGCCAGTCTTCAGCTAACTCTCGCTATACTTGCAGTCTGCGTTACTCCCATCACCTTGGGGATTTTTTTCACCCTATTTCAGCATCTTGTAGAAAAAGTGACAATTTTAGAAGTCGCTCAACAGGTAATTATAGTACAGTTATTACCTGTCAGTATCGGTCTTTTGCTGCAAAAGTTTGTTCCTAAATTTGCCGAAAAAATCGCCCAACCCTTAAATTTTATTGCTAATGGTCTTTTTTTGGTGCTGGTTATTTTGGCGTGTATTTTAGGAATTCCTCTGTTTTTCCAAGTTTGGGGATTACCAATGGTTGTGATCACAATTATGGTAATCGCCTCTCTAGCAATCGGATACATTTTAGGGTTTGACGATGATGATACACGACCGATTTTAGCGATCGCCTGTATTGCTCGTAATGTCGGTTTAGCTTTGTTTATCGCTATTTTGAATGACATACAACAAAAGGTAATTCCCACACTCATAGCTTATGTAATTGTAGGAGCAGTTCTAGGTGGTTTTTACTCAATCTGGAATAAACGCAAATTAGAGAAACAACCTACTTAAAGGCAGTTTTTTAATTCCTCTCTTGCGGCTGGAGCGTGAGAACAAAAATGTATTTCATTGATTTATTTTCTTATTCAAGAACTTGATGAGTCAGCCACCCAGAAACCCAGAAACACCTGAACAACTTTCTACCAATGACTTAGCAGCAGATAGGACAGAACTAGCTAAATACCGCAGTCGGGCAGCAGCAGACCGCACATTAATGGCGTGGATACGCACCTGTCTTTCGTTGATTGGTTTTGGTTTTGGTATTCCCACCATTGTCAGAGCAATTGAAAATACTCGTCTGAGTCATCATCTCAACTCAGTCAGATTTTCGGTAATTGTGGGACTGTCTTTTATTGTTACGGGAATGTTGGGAATGGTTTTAGGGTTGAGAGAACACGGTCGGTTACTTAAACAAATTCAAAATAATCGCTATACCTACGAAACCTCTCACAGTGCGGAAATTATCGGAGTGGCTTTACTCGTAATTGGCTTAGTTAGTTTTATTGGTGTGCTAATTAGGGCAATGAATTTTTAAAGATTTAAGGTGCAATTAGCTGTAAGTTAGGAAAATAGGTTCTATATCGCTTTGCATCTCTAGTTAGTAAGGGAATTTGTCGGATGACGGCATGAGCGCCAATATAAAAATCTGGTAGAGGGGAACGGCGATCGCCTTTACTCTGCCGATATTGCTGAAATGCTTTACCTGCAAGAAAAGCAGCTTCCCAAGGTAAGGGTTCGCGCTGAAAGAAGTTTGGGGGGATGACGCTATCAAGTTCGTCTAGTTGGACAAAACCAATAGAGACTTCTGCATAGATGATGGGGTTGATGAGGAGATTTCCTCTACTTTCACATTCTATGAGGTGCAGGGATGACCATTCAAACCAATTTGGGTCTTCGGTGATGATATCGAGAATAATATTGCTATCAACTAAAACATCAGTCATAAGTGGAGCGAGTGATTTCCATAATTTCGTCAGTGCTGAGATGGGTAGTTGCTTTTCCTCGCATAAGATTGATTAAAGTTTCCCCTCTGGTGGGACTATTTTTTTTCTGAAGTTGTAATATATTCCCTATAATTTTTAACTCAACCTCAGTACCCGGTAAAAATCCTAGCTCTTCTTGAATATCCAGTGGGATTGTAATGCTTCCATCTTGGGTTATTTGCATTTTTATTACTCCTGATTTAATCCTGTAATTCACTTTCCTGATTATACTAAACTAATCTTTTTGGGAGTATAAGACACAAATTGTCTCTTGCTTTTCTTTTCTTGTGCTTTTAAATCTTGATAAATTGCCTTTAAATCGTAGTTAAATTGTCGAGAATGTGCTTCCCTAGTCTGACGAATTTCTTCCACAATTGGATCTTTCCACATAAATTTTATCTCTCTATCAGTTCTTCAGGAGTACAAATGATTACATTTTAATACTGTAATTCCTTCTAACGTTAATTCCCAGCGATCGCGTGGTGAATCTTCTTCTACATAACGGTTGACTAATCCCCGATGGGCAAGATTTTTTAAAACTTCCATCATGTCAGGTTCTCTCGGAACATCTTGACGGGAAAGTGCATTCGCTAATTCATACCAACTCCATTGACCTTTTCCTTTCTCAACTAATTTTAGTAAAACAAATTCTAGCTGAGTTAATTGAGTCGTGTTTTTCATATCATATCCTCCACACTAGGATGAAATAAAACTCCAAAACCTTCTTTTAAACCATAATCTTCTAGAGTAGCTGTGTGAGCATTATTCCATAATTCATAGGCTTCATCTGGATCACTTGGCTGTCCGATGACATAACCTAATTTTTTATATCTTAAATACTCGCGTAACTCATGAGTATAAAAACGCAAATCTACTGATTCAGCTTTCGATGTACCTTGAGCAATACCTCTTAATCTCTCTACCATTTTAAGCTCTGCATCACCAACTGGGTTGAACCGACGAATATGAGTTTCAACAATATCAACTCCTTTAGCAGTAATTTTAACATTTTGATAGGATAGTTGGAGGATAATTCCACCCGCTTGAGATGGATCAAAATTTCTGCCACTAAATAGACCTTTTTGCCGCATATTTTAGATCATGATTGGCTTAGTTAGTTTTCTTGGTGTAGTAATTCGGGCAATAAATTTATAAATTATCCCCTCCTAAAGAGGATATAGAATTTCGGGGCTTTTTGTTAAAAATTAAATATTCTCAAGAGTTTATATTTATGTCTCTGCGTGAATACAAACCCGGAACTACCTTCCCCGGTGTCATCGGTCGGACAGTTGATAAATCCAGTCCAGCTTGGCCAGAACCTTTACGGGCAAAAGAAGGTACAGCAAACGTCCTATTTATCGTTTTCGATGATACAGGATTTGGACAATTTGGATGTTACGGAAGTCCCATCAAAACACCCAACCTAGACGCACTAGCCGCTAATGGTTTACGCTACAACAACTTACATACAACGGCACTGTGTTCTCCTACCCGTTCTTGTCTGCTGACTGGACGCAATCACCATTCTAACGCCATGTCCTGCATTACAGAAGGGTCTACGGGTTATCCCGGAGGTAATGGGAATATTCCCTTTGAAAATGGGTTTCTCTCAGAGATATTACTCCAGAAGGGTTATAACACTTATGCGATCGGCAAATGGCATTTAACCCCCTCAGACCAACTTTCAGCCGCTGGACCCTATGATCGTTGGCCTCTCGGTCGCGGTTTTGAACGTTTTTATGGTTTTCTAGGTGGAGAAACCCACCAGTATTATCCAGATTTGGTTTATGATAACCACACCGTCAAGCCGGAAAAGACCCCCGCAGAAGGCTACCATTTAACGGAAGATTTAGCAGACAAAGCCATTAGCTTTATCGCTGATGCCAAGCAGGTTGCCCCAAATAAGCCTTTCTTCATGTATTTCTGCCCTGGTGCGATGCACGCCCCTCATCATGTCCCCAAAGAATGGGCTGATGCCTACGCTGGACAGTTTGATGATGGTTGGGAAGCTTACAGGGAAAAGGTTTTTGCCCGTCAGCAGGAAATGGGGATTGTTCCCGCAGATGCCGAACTTTCTCGCCATGATCCCGATGTCCCTCACTGGGATTCCCTCTCTGCTGCCGAAAAACAGCTTTATGCCCGGATGATGGAAGTATATGCTGGGTTTTTAACCCATACTGACTACCATATCGGTCGTTTACTCGATTTCCTCAAATCTATCGGTGAGTTCGAGAAGACTGTCATTATGGTGATTTCGGACAATGGGGCAAGTTCGGAGGGGGGACCGACTGGTTCAGTAAATGAGAACCTGTTTTTTAACAATGTTCCAGAATCCCTAGAGGAAAATCTCAAAGCATTGGATAAACTAGGCAGTGCCGAAACCTTTAACCATTATGCTTGGGGCTGGACTTGGGCAGGGAATACGCCTTTTAGGCGGTGGAAACGGGAAACTTATCGCGGGGGAATCAGCGACCCTTTAATTGTGCATTGGAGTCAAGGCATTGAAGCAAAAGGAGAAATTCGGACTCAGTACGCTCATGCTATTGACCTTGTGCCGACGGTGCTGGAATTACTGGAAATTGCCCCACCGACAACGATTAAGGGTGTGACTCAATCTGCCATTGAAGGTGTCAGTTTTGCCCATACTTTTAATCATAGTACCGCACCTACTAAGCATCTTACCCAGTATTTCGAGATGATGGGACATCGTTCTCTTTACTATGATGGTTGGCGGGCGGTATGTCCTTGGCCGGGTCCGTCATTTACAGAAGCGGGGCGGTTTTTTGGTGAGGCGATTTCGGCAGAAACTCTGACGGATTTGGATACTCATCATTGGGAACTGTATCACGTTGCCTCGGATTTTGCGGAAAATCACAATATTGCGGCTGATAATCGCCCTAAGTTGATTGAGATGATTGCTACTTGGTATGTGGAGGCTGGTAAGTATAATGTATTGCCTGTGGATGGACGTGGTACGCAACGACTGGCGGAAGAACGCCCGCAAATTGCTGTCAATCGTAGCCGCTATGTTTACTATCCTGATACTCAGGCAATTCCCGCCGGTAGTGCGGTGAGGGTGTTAAATCGTCCCCACAGTATTACGGCTGATGTGGAGATTCCCACAGGTGGCGCAGAAGGGATATTACTGGCTCATGGGGGTAATGATAGTGGCTATTCTTTCTATGTCCAAAATGGCAAACTGCACTGGGTTCATAATTATGTGGGGCGATCATTGTATCATGTTGAATCTGGGTCATCTGTGCCGGCAGGTCGTCACCAGTTGCGGTTTGAGTTTAAAGTCACGGGTCAACCAGATTTAGCGAAGGGGAAAGGAACGCCAGGACGCGCCCAACTTTATATTGATGAGAGATTGGTCGGGCAGATTGATGTGCCTGTAACTACTCCCTTAGCACTAGGTTTGACTAGTGGTGTCACCTGTGGAATTGCTCCTGGTGCGCCTGTTACACCCGATTATGAGCCGCCTTTTAAGTTTACAGGGAAGATTTACTGTGTGATTGTTGATGTGAGTGGCGATTTGATTCAAGATCGGGAAGCTGAAATGCGAACTATTATGGCGCGACAGTAGGGATAAATATTTCCCAGGGTGGGTGATCTAACCCACCATTAATCAAGTTATTCATATTTACCTAAAATATTAAATAGGGCTTGCTGAATAAACCCAAAAGCCTGATAAATCAAAGGTTGGAGGCTCATAAAAAAGACAGTAGGTGCTTTTGTTATAGCCTCTTGAGTCTGAAAAACCTTGCACTTTTATGGGCAACCAGAGATGAAAAAATGTTTTTAATTCTCCTCCTGACTCCTGACTTCTGACTCCTGACTCCTAGCCCTAACAACAAGACTTTTTCAGCAAACCCTAAATATCGTCTTCACTGAGGTTAGCCACTTTTAGAAAATGCCGTAACAGTCCAGGTTTTAGTGATTGATTTCCATGAATAGGAACAGAAATTCTGGCTGGATTATCGGATTTACCGTAGATATGATGACTACCATTAATGCGGAGAAGTTGCCATCCGTGAGACTCTAATACTTTAGCAAAATTTTTCCCTGAAATTGATTTCATACGGCAATTTCTAATATTTGAGCAGATTCATCAAGCTCTAATGAATCAACATCAACAAGTAGGCAACCTTCAACGGCTTCATATATATTTTGTAGTAATTCTTCAAAAGTGTCGCCCTGGGTGGCACAACCTGGGATAGCAGGAACTTCTGCCCAGTAACCTGCTTCTTCTTTGTGAATAATGACTTTGATTTTCATGGGTTGAAGTTCAAGTTTTCCAGTAGGGGATGATTAAAAACAATTATATCTTAATAATAGCCTCTGGTTTGTTGGTGAGACCTAATTATAAAGCTTCGCTATAAAATTTTATTATAAAAATAAAATTATTCGTGTGAAGTTGCTGTTAATAAATCTCGATAAGGGTAGGTGGATTTTACTTTCTATTCTATTTGATCTTTAATACTCATGATTAATACTTTCTGATTGAATTGTTAATTGTCTGTTGTGCAAGTTGAATCCCAGCAAAATCAAGCCTAGCATAACGATTGGCTGTACTCCAATCATACTCAGTTACATTCAGATCCCAACCGTTTGGCATAGATGTTTTAAGACCAAATCCTCCACCAGCAATACTTCTATCAAGAATATTTTTTTCATCTTTACTAATGAAAACTATCTCAACAAGGTGACTGAGCATACTAGCAATTTGTTCATTGCTGGCACCCTTGTTTAACATATTAAAAGTTATCGACTTCACCAGCGATGTAGGTACTATATGTTCACCGTGAGTTGAACCTTTACTGTCCCGAAGGTAAAGATTATCAGGTTTCCCTTCTACAATCAACCAAGCTGCTTCAGAAAATTTGCAAAATTGTCTCGCTTCGCGTAAATAGCAGACATTTTTACCTTCTATTTCTGTAAAGTATGCAAGTTCATCAAATATATTTCTGCAACGATATTCCCAACCATGACAGAACTTTCCTGGTGCAGTGAAGACTGAAATATCATAAAGAATACGTATAATTTTAGCTGTAGCAAGTGCAAAATTTTGATTTGACATTGTTTATTCTAGAAACCTCTGTAAATTTACAAACAATAAAAGTAGATTATAGCAATAGGGAGCAAACAACCCAGAGAAAGCAGGGACAAAATAAATACCACCCTTATCTAGTATAACCACATTATTCAAACCCCCCCCAATGTTATAAAATATATAAAAGCTAACCCCTCACTCTATACTCATGAGTCTCCATCCCCTTTTAAAATTTGACATTTCTGAACTCAGCATTGCAGAACGTATCCAACTTACTGAAGATTTATGGGACAGCATCTTAGAACAGCAAGAAGAACATTAACCGCTAAAGAATTTATTAGCTGGACAAGAAACCGAGATCCCAGAAGTATAGGGTGGGAATACCACCCAGAAGATGATTTATATCATCCTCTGCAACAATAATTAGCGTTTAATTAAATTCTGTTAGCGTTAAAAATTGTCGTCTAAATATCGTTGTTTGGAAACAGAAGTTTTTAATACTCATCTTCTATAAGTATACAAACTGTAATTTTTGGTTGTTATATTCTCACCAAATTCATGTATCCTAAATATTAAAGTTTATCTCCATAAATGATGAGAACAAAGCTATGAAAATCCTTCATGGCACTTGGATACCTAACACAGAAACCAACTTTATTCAGTCAGGTTCATTTTATCTGTGGGTAGAAACGCCTGTACTAAAAAACAAACGCAATTCTAAACAACAAATTCATCCTGGACATCTCTCCAAAGATGAATTATTGCAATTTTTAGTTCAGGAATTAGGAATTAAAGAACCATTACCCATATTAAAGGAACGCATATCTGCTAAATATTTTGCGCTGCCAACCGCCGATAATCAACCTTTACCCTCACCAGAATTAATTAAATATCTAGAAATAGAAACACCGGAAGAATACACAGAATTTCAATATTGGCAAGTAGATTGTTATGAAACTTTAACTTCTATTAAAAGTAATACGCCAGCAATTAATATTATCAAACTACTCAACGATATTCATTTTTTAGCCATCAATAACCTGAGCGAAATTCAACTCGGTTCAGATTTATTATTTTGGTATCACTATACGCAATCATTTAAGCAAATAATTCTCAAAGACCAATATATCCCCACTCTCAAATATCGCCAATTAGAATCTGCTCAAACCAAAAGTAAAACTAAAACTAAAAAACCCATTCCAACTGCATTTGAAATTTACGCTGGGTGGGAAATTATTTCTGAACAGTATGAAGCTAATATTCAGAAATATATTGAATATATGCCCTTGATTTGTGTGGCAGGTTCAACTGGAAAAAATGAAAATATTGATTTTTTTGATGAAGAAACCCTATTACGCCACTTTTCTGAATCTATTCTCAATAACATAGTTAATCATACACCCTCAACCGTTGCCTTTGATAAACAAATTGCAGATTCCTTAGTTTACTATTGTTTTTATTCGCAACAGCATAATCCCTGCACAAAGAATGTAACCTTAGAAGAATACAAACAATGGCAGACATGGAAAAGTAAAATTACTCGCTCCCAATCAGAATTACCTTTTTATCTGTGTTTTCAACTCAATTCCCCTCCTGCTGAACAAATAGATAACTGGGAAATGCAGTTTTTGGTTTCTAGTAAACAAGACCCTTCCCTGAAGTTAGCTTTGGCAGATTATTGGCCAATGAGTCCAAAAACAAAAACAGGTGTACAAAAGCAGTATGGTGAAAACTTTGAAACTAATTTGTTGTTGAATTTAGGATATGCAGCACGGATGTATCCTCAATTATGGCAAGGATTAGAAACAGATACTCCTATAGGAATGCAACTTTCATTAGAATCAGCATTTGCATTTTTACAAGAAAGTGCTTGGGTGTTAGAAGATGCAGGTTTTAAAGTAATTGTCCCTGCTTGGTATACTCCTGCTGGTCGTCGTCGTGCTAAATTGCGACTCAAAGCTTCTGGTAACAATCGTTCTGCAACTAAAGGAGAAAACAAAAGTTATTTTGGTTTAAATTCTTTGGTGCAGTATGAATATGAATTAGCAATTGGTGAGGAAGTTGTTACTAAACAAGAATGGGAACAATTAATTAATGCTAAAGCTCCCTTAGTACATTTTCGCGGTCAATGGATGGAATTAGACCGAGATAAAATGCAGCAGTTACTAGAATTTTGGCAATCTCATGGTGAGGAAAAACCAGAGATGTCTGTCTTGGAATTTCTGCAACGTAATGCTGAATCTGGGGAAGATTGGGATATTGAACATGATGAAATTTTGTCAGATATGATGGCGAAATTACAAGATAAAAGTAGATTAGAACCAATTTCTGACCAATTAAATCTGCAAGGTAATCTGCGAGAATATCAAAAGCGTGGTGTTGCTTGGTTAGAATATTTGGAACGGTTGGGTTTAAATGGCTGTTTAGCAGACGATATGGGTTTAGGTAAGTCGGTACAGGTAATTGCTAGACTTGTCCAGGAGAGAGAGTTGCTTCCTGTTGAGGGGGAAATAGGGAAATCGGAAGATGAGAAAAACAAAAAATCTCAAGAAGACAGAGGAAATAAGAGAAACAAGAAGGATAAAGAAGATAGAGGAAATGGGAGAGATGGAGAGAATGTCAACCGTTCTCAAAAATCTGTGTTACCAACATTATTAATTGCACCTACATCTGTGGTTGGTAACTGGCAAAAGGAAATTGCTAAATTTGCACCTCATCTTCAAAGTATGGTACATCATGGGAGCGATCGCCTACAAACTGTTCCCGAATTCAAAACCGCTTGTCAACAACATGATGTCATCATTACCTCTTTTACTTTAGCACGCAAAGATGAAAAACTCCTGCAAAGTATCGAGTGGCAAAGAATTGTTTTAGATGAAGCACAAAATATCAAAAATCCTAAAGCTGCACAAACCAAAGCTATTCTCAAACTTGCAGCTAAACACCGACTAGCTTTAACAGGAACTCCTGTAGAAAACCGTTTGTTAGATTTATGGTCAATTTTTAATTTTTTGAATCCTGGTTACTTAGGTAAAGAAGCACAGTTTCGCAAATCTTTTGAAGTCCCCATTCAAAAAGATAACGATAGAATCAAATCTAGCACTCTCAAAAAATTAGTTGAACCTTTAATTTTACGTCGAGTCAAAACCGACAAATCTATTATTAACGATTTACCAGATAAAGTTGAACAAAAACTTTACACTAATTTGACTAAAGAACAAGCATCTTTATATGAAGTAGTCGTTAAAGATGTAGAAGAGAAATTACAAACAGCCGAAGGAATTCAACGCAAAGGTTTAATCCTTGCAACTTTGATGAAATTAAAGCAAATTTGTAATCATCCTGCTCAATTTTTACAAGATAACAGCGAATTTTCTACCGAACGTTCTCACAAACTCAGTCGCTTAGTAGAAATGGTAGATGAAGCTGTTTCTGAAGGTGAAAGTTTGCTAATATTTAGTCAATTTACAGAAGTATGTGAACAAATTGAGAAACACATTAAACACAATTTACATTGTAACACTTACTATCTGCATGGTGGCACAAGTCGCCAACGCCGGGAACAGATGATTACTGAATTTCAAGACCCGGATACAGAAGCATCTGTGTTTATTTTATCATTAAAAGCAGGTGGTGTAGGGATTACTTTAACTAAAGCTAATCACGTTTTTCATTTTGATAGATGGTGGAATCCAGCAGTTGAAAATCAAGCCACAGATAGAGCTTTTCGGATTGGACAGCAAAAGAATGTGTTTGTCCATAAATTTGTGGCGATTGGTACTTTAGAAGAGAAAATTGACCAAATGATAGAAGATAAGAAAAAACTGTCTGCATCTGTGGTTGGCAATGATGAATCTTGGTTAACGGAGTTAGATAATGAGGCATTTAAACAATTAATTGCTTTAAATAAAAGTGCAATTTTGGAGTAAAATAAGTAGTGGTAAATAAATTGTATATTTAGGAGAGGGAACAGGAAACAGACAAAGAATACAGAGATTTTTGTTTGTTCTAAAAATGTTAAATTAATTTTATTCAGGTACTTATTATGGCTAAATTCAGTCGGACATGGTGGGGCGATCGCTTTATTCAAGCATTAGAAAATTTTACTGATGATAGTCGGTTGCAAAGAGGTCGTTCCTATGCCAATAATGGTAAAGTTTTAAATTTTGAAATTGAACAAAATCATATCACTGCCAGAGTCAAAGGTTCAATTAATCCTTACTTTGGCGTGTATAAAGAACCAACTTACAATATTTCTATTGAAATTAAAGCGATCGCTAAAAGTAGTTGGAATGAAGCTATTGATAAGCTATCATCTAAAGCTAGTATTGTTTCTAGGTTATTACTGAATGAAGTTCCAGAAAATATAGAAGATACATTTCAGGAATTGGGATTACACTTATTACCTCATAGTAGTAAGGATTTTAAAACTAAATGTTCTTGTCCAGATTATGCTAATCCCTGTAAACACATTGCCGGAGTTTATTATTTAGTTGCTTCCCAATTGGATAATAATCCATTTCTGTTATTTGAACTGCGGGGATTATCAAAGGACGAACTTCAGACTAAACTAGCTAATTCTAACTTAGGTAAAGCACTAGCACAGGAATTGAATACCCAAGAAATTAGTTTAGAGTCTTCTACTTCGTTCTATACCAAGCTAGAAAAACAATCTGTTAGTGAAAAGCCAAGTGTGCGGGAATTTTGGTTAGGGAAAAAGCGTTTACCGCAAACTATAGAAGTACCTAGTTCTAGTGGTGTTTCCGCAATTCTTGTTAAGAAACAAGGAGATTTTCCGGCTTTTTGGCATAAAGATAATTCGTTTATTGAAACAATGGAGGAATTTTATCAACGGGTAAAAACGAAAAATCAAAGTTTAATTTAAGGTATCTTCGGTACATAGTACGCTAAATCTAGTTGAATTTTAAAAACCTACAGTAGATTTGAGTTTGATGAGGTACAGTAAATGATTGAACTTTAAATTTTATAACTAATTTTGTAAGTATTCAGCTATCAACCGTCAGCAGTCAGCTAAAACTGCTTCTTGGACTAAGTTTAAAGGATTTTTGAGGGAGACTGATATCAAAATCAATTCCTAGTTTTCCACTTAAAATGCTCATAAATTCCAGGTTTGGCTGATTACTCTGTTCTAATTGATTTTTGGCTTTAAAGGCTTCGATTATAGTTTGCACTTGTTCAATTTGTTCTGGTGTTAATCCGGTGACATTAAGTGGTTGATTCATCATATCATTCGCTAGAATCATGTTGTAGAAATTGGGAATTTAGCGTAAGCATTCAGCTAATGCCTCTAGCTTGCGTGACGACGTAGGAGTCATACGGACAGTGCAGTAATCCCACTATGACGAATGCGGTGTGGTGACATTAACTTTTTCACACCAGCAGCATCAAAATAATTGACAATGATTTTTCCAATACCATCCCCAGTCAAGCGAAGCGATCCTACCCCAATCGTGAGAAAGTAAATAAAAATCTTTGTTTTATAAGCATTTGAGGCTGTTGAACGCTCACGGATCATTTAGGATTGCTATAGGCGATCGCATGAACTTAACGAGTAATACGCAGAATTTTATCCCTCTGTGGAGGACAATTTCCCCTGCCATCACAGTTACTGGTGGTGACATATAATTCACCATCTGTCCCCATAATTGCTTCTCGCAGCCTACCATATTGACCTTGCAAATACACCTCATGACGCTCAATTTTTTGGGGAGATTGGGGGTTGAAAACAACGCGCTGCAAGTGTTGAGAACGAAGAGTGGCAATTATTAAACTCCCTTTCCATTCAGGAAGAGAATTGCCTGTATAAATTACTGCACCACCAGGAGGTAAAGCTTCACGCCAAACAATTGAAGGAGTAACCATTCCTTTCTGTGATTCACAACGGTAGATGGTAGGCCAGCCCAGGTTATCTCCTGCTTTTGCTAAACTGAGTTCATCGTGACCTCTTCTTCCCAAATCCCCACTAGGTCCGTGATCTGTCACCCATAGTGTTCAGTAAACCAAAAAGTTTTTCTCCGAAGAGCGATCGCTAAGTATTATGGAGTGTGTAGTAATTTAAAGCACAAGAGTAGACGACAGTATATATAAAAAATACTTATTATTCTACTAAATAACAAAA